>NZ_JBHVZO010000007.1:0-67834 GCF_042879855.1 Streptomyces sp. NPDC058326
GGCCACCCGCTACGACAAACGAGCCACCCATTACCAAGCCATGGTCACCCTCGCCTGCCTCCGACTCTGGCTCCCATGACTTTCCGGACACCCCCGAGGACCACGTGATGCCGGAGTTCCGGAACATCGAGGTCGCGGTGGAGTGGCTGATCTTGGTGACCGCGTGGGCCTCGCCGGCGGCGGTGAGGACGCCGACGCCCGGTGCGAAGAGCGCGCCGAGGACGAGGGCCAGGGACGTGAGGACGGAGCGGAGCTTCATGGGGATGCCTCCTGCTGGTGACCGTGACGGGGGGTGGCCTTGGGATGCAGGTGGTTCTTGTGCTCGTCTCGCACGGGGATGATGCCGCAGTTCTACGCGCGTCCGCCAGAGGGCGTCGGGGGCCGGGTGGCGCCGGGTGGGTGAACATCCCGTGGACACCCCCCAGAGATGTTGAATGTTGAACGGAATGGAGTTAGAGTCGTTCTCGTTGAACCTTCAACAACACCGACAAGGAGCATGTCATGGGTCTCTTCAACCGCAAGAGCAGCGAGTCCGCCGTCACCACCGCCACCCTCCCCGTCGACCCGGCCCTGGCCGCCCTGACCGGCGACTACACCATCGACCCGGCGCACAGCAGCATCGGCTTCACCGTCCGCCACGCCATGGTCACCAACGTGCGGGGCAGCTTCGCCGAGCACGAGGGCGTCCTGAAGCTGGACGGCGCCGACCCGGCCGGCTCCGCCGCCTCGATCGACGTCAGGATCGCCTCCATCGACACGGGCATCGCCGACCGTGACGGCCACCTCCGCAGCGCCGACTTCTTCGACGCCGAGCAGTTCCCGCTGATGAGCTTCCGTTCCACGGCGGCCGAGCAGCTGGGCGGCGACCTGTACCGGATCACCGGTGACCTGACCATCAAGGACGTCACCAAGCCGCTCTCCATCGACCTGGAGTTCAACGGCACGGCGACGGACGTCTACGGCAACGAGCGCGTCGGCTTCGAGGGCTCCGCCGAGATCCTGCGCTCCGCGTGGGGCCTGACCTGGAACGCGGCCCTGGAGACCGGCGGCGTGATGGTCAGCGACAAGGTCAAGCTGAACTTCGACATCTCCGCGATCAAGAACGCCGCCTGACCCCGGTCCTCCCCCGGGACGACACACGAGCGCGCCCGCCCTCCGCGACAGCGGAAGGCGGGCGCTCGGCGTTGCCCATGAGGCGTCCGGGGCCGCTCCTGCGGATCAGGCCAGGCCCGCAGCTCCGGTGGCCGCCTTCACCGCCACCGGGACCAGGCGGTCGTTCTCGGCGGCGCCCGGGCCCGCCATGAAGCCGAAGCGACGACGGGTGTAGCTGTACGCGAGACCGGTCGCCGCGTCGGCGAAGGCCTGCGATCCCGGGGCGCCGCTGTGGCCGACGGCGAGCGGGGAGAGCGCCGGATAGCGGGTGGCCAGCGGGACGAAACCGAGGCCGAAGGCGTTCTCCTCGCCCGTCACCAGGTCCTTCCCCGAGGAGTGGATCCGGGCGGCCTCGGCAAGGATGTCCGGCTTCAGGAGCGGGGCGCGCCCGTCGAGCTCCCCGGCGATCGCCGCGTACATCCGGGAGAGGCCGCGCGCGGAGCCGATGCCGCCGGCGGAGAGCGGCCCCCGCTCCCTGACCGTACGGGAATTGGCGAATCCGGCGAGGTCGAAGGGCGGGTCCGCGTGGAAGTCGAACGCGATGGCCAGGAGGCTGTCCGGCGCGATCGGGTTCGCCGCGAGGAGCGCCTGCTCGGCCGGCGAGGGCAGCATCGGCAGGGCCGGACGGAAGCGGGGCTCCAGCTCCTCGGGCAGTCCCAGGTAGTAGTCGAGCGCGTACGGGACCCGGACCCGCTCCTCGTACAGGTCCTGCGCCGTCCGGCCGGTGGCCCGCAGGACGACCTCGCCGACCAGGGCGCCGATCACGAGGGCGTGGTAGCCGTGGCCGGTGCCCGGCTCCCAGAACGGACGCTGCCCGGCGAGCCGCGCGGCGGTCTTCCGGTCGTCGGCGAGCTCGTCGAGGCTGAGGCCGCCGTCCGCTCCGATCACGCCGGAACGGTGGGCGAGCAGCTGGCGGAGGGTGATGCCGCCCTTCCCCTCGGCGGCGAACTCGGGCCACCAGGAGGCGACGGCGCGGTCCAGGTCGAGGACGCCGTCCTGGACGAGGAGGGCGGCGACCAGGGCCATGGCGCCCTTGGACGAGGAGTAGAGACCGAGGAGCGAGTCCCCGTCGACGCCGTCGCCGCCCCAGAGGTCCACGACGAGCCGGCCGTGGTGGTGGACGGCGAGCTGGGCCCCGCCGTCGCGCGCCTCGTTCGCCACGACGGTGGCGAACTCCTCGCGCACCGACTCGAATCCGGGCTCCACCGTGCCGTGGACATGGACGTCAGTCATCGCTCTGCTCCCCCTGAGACGCGCCGGCCTGTTCGGACAGTGGAACGATCAAGGGCGCCGTTTCCTTCCCGTCCCCCTGCTCCCTCGCCCGGGGCGTCCGACCGGCTCCGGCGCGGCGGCGCCTGCGGGCGCCCGAACCCGCTGGTCAACGGCGTTGTCAGAGGGGGCCGCTAGCGTCGGTGCCATGGAATTCCGTATCGACAGCGGCGTGTTGACCGATGCCGTGGCCTGGGCCGCGCGCGTCCTGCCGGCCCGCTCCCCCATGCCCGTCCTCGGCGGCCTGCTCCTGGAGGCCGCGGACGGCCGGCTGCGGGTGTCCGGCCTCGACCACGAGGCCTCCGCCCGCGTCGAGGTCGAGGCCGACACGGACGTCGAGGGCCGGGCCCTGGTCCTCGGACGGCGGCTGCTCGACATCTGCAAGGTGCTCCCCCGGGGCCGCACGGAGATCGCCGTGGAGGGCGCCCGCCTCTCCGTGACCTCCGGCGACGCCCGTTTCGGCCTCTCCCTGCTGCCGCTCGACGACTACCCCGCCCCGCCCGCGCTGCCCGAGGTCCGTGGCCTGGTGGACGGGGACGCCTTCGCGGCGGCGGTCGGCCAGGTGGCGGTGGCGGCGGGCCGAGACGACTCGCTGCCCGTCCTGACCGGGATACGGCTCGCGCTGGACGGGACGACCATGACGCTTGCGGCCACCGACCGCTACCGCTATGCCGTCCGCACCCTGGAGTGGGATCCGGGGGCCGAGGCCGCCGCGACGGACGCGGACGTGGTCGTCCCGGCCCGCCGCCTCACCGAGATCGCCCGTTCCCTCGCGGGCGCCGGCCCGGCGCGGCTCGCCCTGGACGGCGGCTCGATCGGCTTCGAGAGCGCCGGCCTGCGCAGTACCACCCGGCTGCTCGACGGGAAGCTCCCCCGCCACGACAAGCTCTTCGCCCTCGGCGACCACGCCCTCGCGGTCACCGAGCGGGCCCCGCTGACCGAGGCCGTCAAGCGGGTCGCGGTCGTCGCCGAGGGCGACAGCCCGGTCCAGCTCACCTTCACCCCCACCGGGATCCACCTCCAGGCGGGGTACGAGGACGACGTGGCCTCCCAGCGCCTCCCGTCCGTCCTCACCGGCGCGGACGCCCTGACGGTCGCCTTCAACCCGGGATACCTCCTGGACGCCCTCGGCTCACTGGACTCCCCCGAGGTCCACTTCCACCTCCTGGGACCGGGCCAGCGCGCTCTCCTCACCGACGGCCCGGTCGCGGCCCACCGTCACCTCCTGATGTCGGTGAAGCCGCTGGTCTGAGAGTTCCCGCCGCGGCTCAGAAGCCGCCTCCGCCGTCGAACCCGCCGCCGCCACCGAAGTCGCCGCCGCCGAAGCCGCCCGAGTCGCCGCCGAAGCCGCCCGATCCGAAGTCGCCGGCGCTGAAGTCACCGCCCGAGAAGTCGCCGCCGAATTCGCCGCCGCCGTACTCCGCCGCGTAGGCCGGGGTGGCGAGCATCGAGCCGAGCAGCGTGCCCATCAGGAGGCCGGGAAGGATGCCGCCGCCGAAGTAGCCGCCGGCCCAGGGACCGTAGGCGGGGCCGGCCTCCCAGTACGGGCGGCGGACACCGTCCGCGTCGACGGTGCGGGCCATCGGATCGAGGCCGTCGTCGAGGCGGGCCGCGTCGGCGGCGCAGACCGGGACCTGCCGGGCGGTGCCACCGGCCGGGGTCCAGGTGCGGTCCTCGGCGGAGGGTCCGTGGCGCGGGTCGAAGAAGCAGGGGGCGCGGCGCTCGGGGAGCGGCCGGGACTCGCGGCGGGCGGCGAGGACGGCGAGGGAGTAGCGGCCGTCCTCCAGGGCCTGGGTGACGGCGCGGACGTCATGGGGGTGGCCGGCGGAGGCCATGAGGGACTTGGCCTTGTCGTACGAGTCGAGGGCGCGTTCGTAGTCGCCGCGCATGGCGTCGTCCGCGCCGGGCTCGGCGGGGTGGAAGTCGAGGCGCTCCAGCTCCTCGCCGAAGGCGGTGATGTCCTCGTCGACGACGACCCGCAGTTTGTCGAGGGCGGCGCGCTCCCCCGCCTCCTTGCGGAGCCGGTTGCGGCGGACGACCGCGTAGGCGCTCGCGCCTCCGGCGGCGACGACGGCGCCGAGGGTGACGAGTCCGGCGACGGGGACACCGGAGTCGGTTCCGACGGAGCCCCAGCCGGCGGGGGCGGAGCCGCGCAGGGCGGGCAGGGCCTGGTCGACGAAGTCGTTCAGTTCGGTGACGGCCTCGGCGTTCGGCTGGCGTACGGAGGTGACGAGGTTCTGTACGGCGGCCGGGGACATCAGGGAGGGGTCGACACCCGCGTCGAATCGGTCACCGAGGCGCACCGCGTACAGACCCGCGGCGCCCGTCTGGGCGCGCAGGTTGTCGATGAGGCCGTTCGGCGGGAACTGGGCGTTCGCCGGCAGTACGGCCACGAAGAGCGGCTTGTCCGCGTCCTTGATCTTCTGGGCGAGGGCGTCCGCGTCGGCCTTCGAGAGCTGGTCGGCGGCGCCCGGGTCGACGTACACCGGGCCCTGTTTCAGGGCGGCGGCCGCGTCGGGGACCCCCGTGGCCCTGGCACCCGATGAGGGGGCCAGGGCCAGGAGCAGGAGCAGTATCAGCCCGGCGAGGGCCGACAGGAGGGAGAGCGGCCTGGTCCTCATGGTTCGACGCTACCCGAACTACGCCAAACGGAACATTGAGGGACTAATCGGTCGAGAATTATGGGGAAATTCTTCGGCCGAGCCGCCCAGGAGGACTACTCGGACGGATCGACCCCGGCCCGGAGCACCCCGTAGGTGAAGGCGTCCTCCAGTGCCTGCCAGGAGGCGGCGATGACGTTCTCGCCGACGCCGACGGTCGACCACTCGCCGTTGCCGTCGCTGGTGGTGATCAGGACGCGGGTGGTGGACTCGGTGCCGTGGCGGCCTTCCAGGATGCGGACCTTGTAGTCGACGAGCTCGAACTTGGCGAGCTGGGGGTAGATCCGTTCCAGGGCGGTCCGCATCGCGCGGTCGAGCGCGTTGACGGGGCCGTTTCCCTCCGCGGTGGCGACGAGCCGTTCGCCCTTGGCCCAGAGCTTGACGGTGGCCTCGTTGGCGTGGGTGCCGTCGGGGCGGTCCTCGACGATCGCGCGCCAGGACTCCGTGCGGAAGTAGCGGCGGGCGCGGCCCTCGACCTCTTCGCGCAGGAGCAGCTCGAAGGAGGCGTCGGCGGCCTCGTAGGTGTAGCCCTGGAGTTCGCGTTCCTTGACCCGCTCGACGACCCGGGCGACGAGCGCGCGGTCGCCGCCGAGGTCGACGCCGAGCTCCTTGCCCTTGAGCTCGATGGAGGCGCGGCCGGCCATGTCGGAGACGAGCATCCGCATGGTGTTGCCGACCAGCTCGGGGTCGATGTGCTGGTAGAGGTCGGGGTCGACCTTGATGGCGGAGGCGTGGAGTCCGGCCTTGTGGGCGAAGGCGGAGACGCCGACGTAGGGCTGGTGGGTGGAGGGGGTGAGGTTGACGACCTCGGCGATGGCGTGCGAGATCCGGGTCATCTCGGCCAGGGCGCCGTCGGGCAGCACCTTCTTGCCGTACTTCAGTTCCAGGGCCGCGACGACGGGGAAGAGGTTGGCGTTGCCGACCCGCTCGCCGTAGCCGTTGGCGGTGCACTGGACGTGGGTGGCGCCCGCGTCGACGGCGGCGAGGGTGTTGGCGACGGCGCAGCCGGTGTCGTCCTGGGCGTGGATGCCCAGGCGGGCCCCGGTGTCGGCGATGACGGTGGCGACGACGGCCTGGACCTGCGCGGGCAGCATGCCGCCGTTGGTGTCGCAGAGGATGACGACGTCGGCGCCCGCCTCGTGCGCGGCGCGGACGACGGCCTTGGCGTAGTCGGGGTTGGCCTTGTAGCCGTCGAAGAAGTGCTCGCAGTCGACGAAGACGCGGCGGCCCTGGGAGCGCAGATGGGCGACGGTGTCGCGGACCATCTCCAGGTTCTCGTCGAGAGTGGTGCGCAGGGCGAGCTCGACATGCCGGTCGTGCGACTTGGCCACCAGGCAGATCACCGGGGCGCCGGAGTCCAGGAGAGCCTTGACCTGCGGGTCCTCGGCGGCGTCACCACCCGCCCTGCGGGTGGCGCCGAACGCCACGAGCTGCGCGTTCCTGAACACGATCTCCTGGCCGGCGCGAGCGAAGAACTCCGTGTCGCGCGGGTTGGCACCCGGCCACCCGCCCTCGATGAAACCCACACCGAACTCGTCGAGGTGCCGGGCAATGGTCAGCTTGTCCGCGACGGTGAGGTTGATGCCTTCACGCTGCGCCCCGTCGCGCAGCGTCGTGTCGAAGACATGGAAGCTGTCGTCGAGGCGCGAGCTCTCGGCGTTCTCCGTGGTCATGGCTGTGATGGCTCCTGTCGGATGTGGCTCCGGAAGGTCTGGCTCCACTTGCCCCCATTCTCACGCGTCGTCCGCTTCCGGCATGGGTGGGGCCGGAAAACGAAAAAACCCCTCGCGGGTGCGAGAGGTCTGCGCGCGGGTCTGAGGCACGGTGTCCACTGCCGCGGGGTGTGTGCCGCGGTTCAGTGGCCACTGCGGACCGGCGCGCTGCTGCCGATAATCATCGTGGTAGCAAGCACGCCGGAAGTCTGACACAGGTCGAACGTCAGCGGGACGGCGGTCTCACGATACGGGCAGCTGATCCCGCTTCTGCCCCGGCACGGCGGAGCCGGCCGCACCGACCCGGCCCAGGTCGATGTCGCGGGTCTCCCGCATCGTGAGGTAGACGACAAGCGAGACGGCCGCGCAGCCCGCCACGTACCAGAAGAAGCCCGACTCGATGCCGGCGTCCTTGAACCAGAGGGCGACGTACTCGGCGGTGCCGCCGAAGAGGGCGTTGGCGATGGCGTACGGCAGGGCGACACCGAGGGCGCGGATGCCGGTGGGGAAGAGCTCGGCCTTCACACAGGCGTTGATCGAGGTGTATCCGGTGATGACGACGAGCGCGAGGAGGGAGAGGCCGAGGGCCGGCCAGAAGGAGCCCGCGTGCTTCAGCATCGTCATGATCGGCACGGTGAGGAGCGTGGAGCCCACCGCGAAGGTGATGAGGAGCGGCCGGCGGCCGATCCGGTCGGAGAGGCGCCCGGCCAGCGGCTGGAGGCAGGCGAAGACGATCAGGGCGCAGAAGGAGACCAGGGTCGCGGTCTGCTTGGGGAGCCCCGCGGAGTTGGAGAGGTACTTCGTGAGGTAGGTGGTGTACGTGTAGTACGCCACGGTCCCGCCCATGGTGAGCGCGATGACGAGGAAGGCCTCGCGCTTGTGCGCCCAGAGGGCCTTGAGGGTGCCCTTCTGGTCGCTCGCGACGCCGGCGTCGGCGCTCTCCTCGTACACCTCGGTCTCCAGCATGGTGCGGCGCAGGTAGAAGACGACAGCCGCGCCGAGGGCCCCGATGACGAAGGGGACGCGCCAGCCCCAGCTGTGCAGGGCCTCGCTGGACAGGGTGTGCTGGAGGATGAGCAGCAGGCCGAGCCCGAGGATCTGGCCGGCGGTCATCGAGACGTACTGGAAGCTGGAGGCGAAGCCGCGGTGCTGCGGCGCGGAGGCCTCGGTGAGGTAGGTCGCGCTGGCGGCGTACTCGCCGCCGACGGAGAGCCCCTGGAGGAGGCGGGCGACCAGGAGCACGGCGGCGCCGCCGTATCCGGCGACGGCGTAGGTGGGCGCGACCGCGATGAGGAGCGCGGAGGCGGACATCAGGGTGACGGTGAGGGTGAGGGCGGCCTTGCGCCCCTTGCGGTCGCCGACCCGGCCGAGGAGCCAGCCGCCGACGGGCCGCATGAAGAAGCCGACGGCGAAGATGCCGGCGGTGTTCATGAGTTTGGCGGTGTCGTTGCCCTCGGGGAAGAACGCTCCCGCGAAATAGGTGGCGAAGCTCGCGTACACGAACCAGTCGAACCACTCGACCATGTTGCCCGCGGACCCGACCCAGATCTTCTTCCAGTGCTCTCGTCCCATGGTCCGGAACCGTGCCGGAGGGACGGTGCGGGGATCAAGGTCACGGCGGGCAACGATCGGGAGTACTTGCGTGCCTTACGGTCGCGAAATCAGGGTTTCGGCGATGAACTCCCCCACATGGGCAAGGACTTGATCCCGCCCGGTGCCCGGGATGCCGACGGCGACGTGCACGCTGAAGCCGTCGAGCAGGGCGCGCATCCGGGTGGCGAAGCGGTCGGGGTCGACCGCCCGGAACTCGCCGCGCGAGACACCCTCGGCGAGGATCGCGACGAGGTCCCGGTGCCAGGCCCCCTCGATGGCGGCCTGGCGTGCGCGGGCGTCGTCGTCGGCGTTCTGCGACCGGTTCCAGACCTCCAGCCACAGCGTCCAGTGCGGGTCGCGCGGCCCTTCGGGCACGTACACGTCGACGTACCCGTCGAGCCGCTCGCGCGCGCTGCCGGGCCGGGAGAGCAGCGCGCTCCGCTGGGCACCGAGCCGTCCCTCGCTCCACTCCAGGGTCTGGAGCAGCAGTTCGTCCTTGGTGCGGAAGTAGTAGAGCAGGTGCCCGCTGCTCATCCCGACCTGCCGCCCGAGCCCGGCCATGGTGAGCCCGTCGAGCCCCCGCTCGGCGATCGTGCCCATGGCGGCGGCGAGAAGCTCCTCGCGGGGCGGGGCGGCCTGGTTGCGCCGGCGGGGGTGGGACGGCGGGCTGCTGCTCTGACTCACTCGTACGTTCTACCGCATGCCCGCCCGGCTCAGACCTTCGGCTGCTGCTGGGTGATGCAGTGGATGCCGCCCCCACCTGCGAAGATCGGCCGCGCGTCGACGAGGACGACCTCGCGCTCGGGGAAGAGGCGGCGGAAGATCTCGGCGGCGAGCTCGTCGTGGGGGTCGTCGAAGGCGCAGAGGATCACGCCGTCGTTGCACAGGTAGTGGTTGATGTACGAGTAGTCGACCCAGTCGCCCTCCTCGTCCTTCAGGACGGTGGGGGCCGGGATCTCGAGGACCTCGAGGGGGCGGCCCTGGGCGTCGGTCTGGCCACGCAGGATGTTCACGTACATCCGGGACCGCTCGTAGTCGGGGTGGGCCGGGTTCTGCTGGCTGTGGACGAGGACCGTGCCGGGGCGGGCGAAGGCGGCGACGATGTCGACGTGTCCCTGTGTGCCGTAGAGGCCGTAGTCGCCGGTGAGGCCGTTGGGGAGCCAGATGGCCTTGGTGGTGCCGAGCTTGGCGTGGATCTCGGCCTCGACCTGCTCGCGGGTCCACTCGGGGTTGCGGCCGGAGCCGAGCTGGACGGTGTCGGTCAGCAGGACCGTGCCCTCGCCGTCGACGTGGATCGCGCCGCCCTCGTTGACGAGCGGGGACGCGAGGACGGGGACCTGCGCGAGGTCCGCGACATGGCGGGCGATCTTGGAGTCGTGCTCCCAGCGGGCCCAGTCCTGGGCCCCCCAGCCGTTGAACACCCAGTCCACGGCGGCGATTTCGGTGCCGTTCGTGACGAAGGTGGGACCGATGTCCCGCATCCAGGCGTCGTCGAGGTCCCGCTCGACCAGGTCGACGTCGGGCCCGACGAGGGCGCGGGCCGACTCGGCGTCGCCGGGGGCGACGACCAGCGTGACCGGCTCGAAGCGGCGGACGGCTCGGGCCACCGACGCCCAGGCGGCGCGGGCCTCGGCGAGTTCGTCCTCGTTCGTGAAGGTGGGGTTGGGGCTGGGCCAGGCCATCCAGGTGCGCTCGTGCGGCATCCACTCGGCGGGCATGCGGTACGTCATCGGGGAGTCCTAAGGAAGGTCAGAGGAAGTAGAGGCGGTTGAGGGAGACGGAGTCGACCGCCTCGGAGCGGATCGGGGATCCGTCGAGGGAGACGAGACCGGTGCGGTCGTCGACCTGGACGTCTCCGACGCGGGAGTTGAGGAGCAGGTCGGCGGGGCCGATGCCGCGGGTGCCGCGCACGGGGACGCGGCGGCGCCGGGTCGGCATCCGGTCGGCGCCGAGGTCGACGGCGGCCTGGGCGACGAACGCGACCGAGAGGTCGGCGGCGGTGGCGCCGTGGGCGCCGAACAGCGGCCCGAGGACCAGCGGTTCACAGGTGTCGGTGGCGGCGTTGGGATCGCCCACGACCCCCCACGCGGGGAAGCCGGACTTCAGCACCAGCTGCGGCTTGGCACCGAAGTACTCGGGCCGCCACAGCACGATGTCGGCGAGCTTCCCGGTCTCGATCGAGCCGATCTCGTGGGCGAGGCCGTGGGCGATCGCCGGGTTGATAGTGAGCTTGGCCAGGTAGCGGAGCACGCGCGCGTTGTCGTCGTGCGCGCCGTCGCCCTCCATGGGTCCGAGCTCGGCCTTCATCTTCCCGGCCATGGCGAAGGTCCGGCGTACGGTCTCGCCGGCCCTTCCCATCCCCTGCGCGTCGGACGAGGTGATCCCGATCGCGCCGAGGTCGTGCAGGACGTCCTCCGCGCCCATCGTCCCGGCCCGGATCCGGTCGCGCGCCATGGCGGCGTCGCCGGGCAGGTCGGTCTTCAGGTCGTGGACGGAGACGATCATCCCGTAGTGCTCGGCGACCGCGTCGCGGCCGAAGGGCAGGGTGGGGTTGGTGGAGGATCCGATGACGTTCGGCACGCCCGCCATCTTCAGGACGTTGGGTACGTGCCCGCCGCCGCAGCCCTCGATGTGGAAGGCGTGGATCGTACGGCCGTCGAGGACGCGGAGGGTGTCCTCGACGGACAGGCACTCGTTGAGGCCGTCGCTGTGCAGGGCGACCTGCACGTCGTGCTCCTCGGCCACCCGCAGCGCGGTGTCGAGGGCGCGGGTGTGGGCGCCCATGTCCTCGTGGACCTTGAAGCCGGAGGCCCCGCCCTCGGCGAGGGCCTCGACCAGCGGGGCCGGGTCGGAGGACGAACCACGGGCCAGGAAGCCGATGTTGACGGGCCAGGCGTCGAAGGAGTTGAAGGCATGCTTCAGCGCCCAGGGCGAGTTGACGCCGACGCCCCAGACGGGGCCGAACTCCTGCCCGATGATCGTGGTGACGCCGGAGGCGAGCGAGGCCTCCATGATCCGGGGCGAGAGCAGGTGGACATGGGTGTCGACGGCTCCGGCGGTGGCGATGAGGCCCTCGCCGGAGACGATCGAGGTGCCGGTGCCGACGACGACGTCGACGCCGTCGAGGGTGTCGGGGTTCCCGGCCCGGCCGATGGCGTGGATGCGGCCCTCGCGGATGCCGATGGACACCTTGCGGATGCCCTGCACGGCGTCGATCACCAGGACGTTGCTGATGACGACGTCACAGGTCTCCCGGACGGCGGCGGCCTTCAGGTGCAGGCCGTCGCGGGCCGTCTTGCCGAAGCCCGCCAGGAACTCCTCGCCCGGCTTCTGCGAGTCGGCCTCGACCCGGACGACCAGCCCGGAGTCGCCCAGGACGACACGGTCGCCGGCCCGGGGGCCGTGCACGGATGCGTACTCGTACGGGTCCATCAGTTGCCCTCGATTCCCAGGTAGCCGCAGGCCGCCGCACGCCGCAGCGCCTCTTCCCTCGCACCGGGGGCGTCCAGGGGCCCGTCGACCAGGCCCGCGAAGCCGATCGCCACGCGCGCGCCGCCGATGGGCACGAGCCCGACCTCGGCCTCGCCGCCCGGGTCGAAGCGGAAGGAGGCGCCGGCCGGGATGGCGAGCCGCATGCCGTAGGCGGCGGCCCGGTCGAAGTCCAGGCGCGGGTTGACCTCGAAGAAGTGGAAGTGCGAGGTGACGCTCACGGGAACGGTCGCCGTGTTCCGTACGGTCAGGGTGAGCAGGGGCTCCTGCTCGGGGTGGCCGGGCCCGGGCCGCAGCGCGCCGGGCGCGTCCGCGCCGAGCGAGCCTCCGCCGATCGGGTCGGAGACGACCGCGAGCCGCGAGCCGTCGTCGAAGACGGCCTCGACATGGATCTCGGTGACCACGTCGGCGACGCCGGGAAGCACGTCCTCGGGGCCGAGGACCGAGCGGGCGGCCTCGATCGCCTCGGCGAGTCGCTTGCCGTCGCGAGCCGCCTCGCAGACCGTGTCCGCGATGAGCGCGGTCGCCTCGGGGACATTGAGCCGCAGGCCCCGGGCCCGGCGGGCGCGGGCGAGCTCGGCGGCGCCGAAGAGCAGCAGCCGGTCGCGTTCCGTGGGGGTCAGTCGCACGTCCGAAACACCTCCTGTTTGAGCGACACTCTAAATGTTGAGACGCTGGCTTCCAAGCATTGACGCGAGGTACTGACACAGGTCACATTGAGCGCCACTCTAAACTGTCCGCCGCTCCCGTCCCCCAGGAGTCCCCATGCCGATAGAACAGCACGGCGTCGACACCATCCCCGAAGCCGAACGCACCAGCGGCCCCCGCGACCTCGTCGCGATCCTGCTCGGATCCAACCTCTGCCTGGGCGTGATCGTCTTCGGCTGGCTCCCCGTCTCCTTCGGCCTCGGCCTCTGGGGCTCGGTGACCTCCGTCGTCGCCGGCACCCTCGTGGGTGTCGCCGTCACCGCGCCGCTCGCCCTGGTCTCGCTCCGTACCGCCACCAACCTCTCCACCTCCTCCGGCGCCTTCTTCGGCGTCCGAGGCCGGCTCGTCGGCTCGGTGGTCGGCCTGCTGCTCTCGCTCGGCTACACCGCGCTGACCCTCTGGATCGGCGGCGACGTCATGGTGGGGACACTCGCCCGGCTGACCGGCCTGCCGACCGGCGGCGCGGCACACGCCACGGTCTACGCGCTGCTCGCCGCCTGCACGGTGGTCGCGGCCGTGTACGGCTACCGGCTGCTGCTCAAGCTGAGCAAGGCCCTCGCCGTCGGCATGACCGTGCTCCTCGCGCTCGGAGTCGTCGCCTACGCCGGGGACTTCACGACGGCGGCGGTGCCGGACACCCCGTACCTCCTCGGCTCGTTCTGGCCGACGTGGCTGCTCTCCGCGGTGGCCGCGGGCCTCAGCGGACCGGTCGCCTTCATCACCCTGCTCGGCGACTACACCCGGTACGTCTCCCCCCGGCGGTACGGCACCGGGAAGGTCTGGCGGGCCACCTGTCTCGGCCTGGTGGTCGGCCTGCTGATCCCCCAGCTGTTCGGTACGTACACGGCGCTCGCGGCCCGCGGGGCGCTCGACTACGCGGGCCCGCTCGTCGCGGCCTCCCCCGCCTGGTACCTGGTGCCGCTGCTTGTCGCGGCCACGGCGGGCTCCGTCGGCAACGCCGGTCTGATGCTGTACTCGATGGGGCTCGACCTGGACGCGATCCTGCCGAAGGCCACCCGGGCACGCGCCACCCTCGTGGTCGCGGTGGTGGCCACCGCCTTCGTCTTCCTCGGCCACTTCGCCTCGGACGCCCAGACGGCGATGACCTCGTTCGTCCTGCTGCTCACCGCCATCGGCACACCGTGGGCGGTCATCACCCTCATCGGCCACGCGCGGTGCGGGGGGACGTACGACCCGGAGGCCCTCCAGGTCTACAACCGCCGTTCGCGCGGCGGGATCTACTGGTTCTCGGCGGGCTGGCACCCGCGCGCGACCGCGTCCTGGGCGATCGGCGCGGCGGCCGGCCTGGCCTCGGTGTCGACACCCCTGTACGAGGGGCCGCTGCTCGCCCTCACGGGCGGGATCGACTGCAGCTTCGTGGTGTCGGGGATCGTGGGCGGCGTCCTGTACGCCGTACTGACGCCGAACAGGGCTCCCGGGACCGTGACGGCCCCGGAAGCCCTGGCGACGACGGACTGACCTAGCCCAGCTCGTGCATCCAGCCGTGCACGTCCTCGGACTTGCCGGTCTGGATGGCGAGCAGCGCGTCGCGCAGCTTCATCGTGACCTCGCCGGGCTCGCCGCCCGACTGCTGCCACTCACCCCGCTCGCACTTGACGGTGCCGACCGGGGTGATCACGGCGGCGGTGCCGCAGGCGAAGACCTCGGTCAGGGTGCCGTCCGCGGAGTCGGCCTGCCACTGGTCGATGGAGACGCGGCCCTCCTCCGGCTCGAGACCGAGGTCCGCCGCCAGCTTGAGCAGCGAGTCACGGGTGATGCCGGCGAGCAGCGAACCGGTGAGGGTGGGGGTGATGAGCTTGTTCCCGTACACGAAGTACAGGTTCATGCCGCCGAGTTCCTCGACCCACTTGTGCTCCACGGCGTCGAGGTAGGCGACCTGGTCGCAGCCCTTCTCGATGGCCTCGGCCTGCGCGAGGAGGGAGGCCGCGTAGTTGCCGCCGGTCTTGGCGTCGCCCATGCCGCCGGGGACGGCGCGGACGCGGTTCTCCGAGAGCCAGATGGAGACGGGCTTCACGCCGCCGGGGAAGTACGGGCCCGCCGGGGAGGCGATGACCACGAACAGGTACTCGTTGGCCGGGCGGACGCCCAGGCCGACCTCGGTCGCGATCATGAACGGGCGCAGGTAGAGCGAGGCCTCGCCGCCGTGCGCCGGGACCCACGCCTTGTCCTGCTGGACGAGGGCGTCACACGCCTCGATGAAGGTCTCGACGGGCAGCTCGGGCATGGCCAGGCGGTGGGCGGAGGCCTGGAAGCGGCGCGCGTTGGCGTCCGGGCGGAAGCTCGCGACCGAGCCGTCGGGGCGGCGGTAGGCCTTCAGGCCTTCGAAGATCTCCTGCGCGTAGTGCAGGACGTTCGTCGCCGGGTCCAGGTGCAGCGGGCCGTAGGGCACGAGCTGACCGTCGTGCCAGCCCCGGCCCTCGGTCCACCGGATGGTGACCATGTGGTCGGTGAAGTGGCGGCCGAATCCCGGGTTGGCCAGGATCGCTTCGCGCTCCGCGTCGGACAGCGGGCTGGAGGAGGGCTTGAGCTCGATCGTGGGCGTCGTCATGAGTGCGTGTCCTTCACCGGTTGTGTGGGGAGGACCGCGCTCAGCCTCGGTCATCGACAAGAAGTCCATGACCGTGTGGACGTCCCAGCATGCCCGCATGCCGCGGCCCCACGTCCGATTATCGCTCGCGGGGACCGGTGCACGAAACGGGTGAACGCGGTCCAGGGTTCGATGGTGGCACCCCGCGACCGCACAGGTACAGCCGCCGGGCACAGTGTGACCCGGCGGCTGCTGTCGTAGGACAGGAGACGCGGGTCAGCTCGCTACTCGCGCGGCGAGCGCGTCGCCGATCTCGTCCGTCGTGCGGACGGTGGCGCCCCGCTCGGTGAGGTCGGCGGCGACGGCCGCCTCGACCCGGGCGGCCTCGGTCTCGTAGCCGAGGTGGCGCAGCAGGAGGGCGACGGAGAGGACGGTGGCCGTGGGGTCGGCCTTGCCCTGGCCCGCGATGTCCGGCGCGGAGCCGTGGACCGGCTCGAACATGGACGGGAACTCGCCACTCGGGTTGATGTTGCCCGAGGCGGCGACGCCGATGCCGCCGGAGACGGCCGCGGCGAGGTCGGTGATGATGTCGCCGAAGAGGTTGTCGGTGACGATCACGTCGAAGCGGGCCGGGTCGGTGACGAGGAAGATCGTCGCGGCGTCGACGTGCAGGTAGTCGGTGGTGACCTCGGGGAACTCCTGGGCGACCTTCTCGAAGATGTTCGTCCAGAGGTGGCCGGCGAAGGTCAGCACGTTGTTCTTGTGGACCAGCGTCAGCTTCTTGCGCGGGCGGGCCTGGGCGCGGGCGAAGGCGTCCCGGACCACGCGCTCGACACCGAAGGCGGTGTTGACCGAGACCTCGGTGGCGACCTCGTGCGGGGTGCCCTTGCGGATGGTGCCGCCGTTGCCGGTGTACGGGCCCTCGGTGCCCTCGCGGACCACGACGAAGTCGATCTCGGGCTGTCCTGCGAGCGGGGTGGCGACGCCGGGGAGCAGCTTCGAGGGACGCAGGTTCACGTGGTGGTCGAAGGCGAAGCGGAGCTTCAGGAGGAAGCCGCGCTCCAGGACGCCCGAGGGCACCGACGGGTCGCCGATGGCGCCGAGCAGGATGGCGTCGTGCTTCTTGAGGGAGTCGAGGTCGGCGTCGGTGAGGGTCTCACCGGTCGCGTGGTAGCGCTTGGCGCCGAAGTCGTACTCCTCGGTCTCCAGCTTCACGTCCTGGGGAAGGGCGGCCGAGAGGATCTTGAGGCCCTGGGCCACGACCTCCTGGCCGATGCCGTCGCCGGGAATGACTGCGAGATTGATGCTGTGAGACATGTCGGCACCCTACTCTTCGTCCCATCGTCTGACACGTAACGTCCACCATGTGGACGAACCGCCAGGCGGCGTGGGCGGGCCTCAGTGCCCGGTGGAGCCGCCGTTGTCACGGCGGTCGAGGGCGCGCTGGAGGGCGGCAGCGGCGTTCTGGCGGGCTTCGTCGCTGGTGCGGCCGGCGGAGTGGCGGACGCGGCGGGCGGTCTGAGCGGCCATGGGGGATCGACTCCTTGAGATCAGTGGTGATCCACGGGATCAGCGGTGATCCGCATGTGCGGAGATCAGTGATGATCGAAGGCGCCGGATGGGCGGGGAGCGCCGCCGCAGGGGTTGCCTGCACAGGGGGCGTCGCGCTCTCGACCGCCATTCGCTGATGAAGCGAGACGTTCGGCTTCTACAAAGCTAGGGCAGGTCACCGCATCTGTCTCCACAATTACTCGGACTTCCTACTATCTGAGACGGGGCGCCACCGAGCGTCACCCCACGACGGCATCGGACGCGCGCGGGGCGGGCCGGTTACTAGTTTGCATTCCTACCTAGCTGGTGATCCAATGCAGTCATGGCCGCAGACCGCAGATCCAGCTGGCTCAAAGGAGTCCTCGACCTGCTCGTCCTCTCCCGTCTGACCGGCGGGGAGAGCTACGGGTACGAGATCGCCAAGGCGCTCGCCGACGCGGGCCTGGGCGAGATCAAGGGCGGGACGCTCTATCCCGTACTGAACCGCCTGGAGGAGGGCGGCCTGGTGGTGGCCGAGTTCCGCGCCGCCGAGCGCGGCCCGGGACGCCGCTACTACCGGCTCACCGAGGCCGGTCGCGAGCTGCTCGCAGCCGAGAGCGGCGCCTGGACGGACTTCCACCACACCGTACGGAGCATGCTCAGCCCAGGGGGAACGACACCATGAACACCGACGCCTACTTCACCGGACTCTCCGATGCCCTGCGGGCCGCCGGGATCCCGGACGCGCAGATCGCCGCCACCGTGGAGGACCTGCGGGCCCACCTCGCGGAGACCGGGACGGACCCGGAGGACGAGTTCGGACCGGCCGAGGGGTTCGCGGCGCGGCTCGGCGGGCTCGCCCCGGCGCCCGGCGAGCCGGACGAGCGCGCGGAGTCCTGGACCTGGACCGCCGACCTCTTCAACGACCGCCGGATGCTCGCCGTCCACGGCGACCAGGGCTGGGAGGTCGAATCGCTCGATACGCTCGGCCGGTTCGTCTGCCGCCGCTCCGCGACGGCCGCCCTGCGGTGGGAGTACCGCCGCGAGGTCATCGGCGCCCGGCGCCGCGCGAAGGTCCTGGCCGAGCTGGAGCCGGAGGGCTGGGAACTGTGCGGCGAGTGGCTGGTGTACGGCTACTTCAAGCGGCCGCGCGCGGCGACGGCGGGCCCGGCGGGCGGCCTGGAGACCCGGCCGGCCACCCCGCACCGGTGGCTGTTCCTGAGCCGCCGCGGCAAGGCGGCGCTCGCGGTGTGGCTCGTCGTGGTCGGCGGCGCGATGACGGCGTGCTTCATGGGGACGCTCGGCATGGGCGGCCTCGCGATCTCCATCGCCCTCGCCTCCATGTTCTCCGCCGTGTACACCTCCCACCTGGAGACGGCCAAGGGGCGCGAGGCGCAGAGCCCTCCCGCTCCCTGACGCTCCCTCACATCACGTCGCCGTCACGCCAGTCGAAGGCGAGGGCGGCGGCGGGATCGGGCAGTTCCCGGCCGGCCGCCGGGCGCAGGTACACGGACCCCTCCTCCTCCGCGAGCCGGACGACCCCCTCGGGCCCCATGGCCTCCAGGCGCCCCTCCCAGACCTGCCAGCCGCGCGCCCGGTAGAGCGCGGCGCCGTCGTCCGAGGCGCTCAGGGCCCCGAAGGCGAACGCGCCGTCGACGACCCGCTCCAGCCCGGCCATCACGGCCCCGCCGAGCCCCTGGCGCCTGCGGTCGGCGCGGACGGCGACCCCTTCGACGTAGCCGACGCGGTACGAGCGGCCACGATGGAGGGCACGGCGCATCACGACGGCGCCGTGCGCGCTGACGCCCCGCTCGTCCTCGGTCCAGGCGTGCACGCCGCCGAGGGTGTGGTCCCAGTCGTCGTCGGAGAAGTCGCCGTCGAAGGCGGCGTCGAGCAGCTCCCGTACGGAGCGGAGCCGGGCGGCCCCGAGTTCATGGGTGGACGCGATCCTCACGGTCATGGGCCCAGACTCGCACACCCATCTAACCCCTCAATAGATGTTGACAGGTTAGCGAAAAGCTGGTTCGGTCGATCCATAACCAGTGACACACACCTAAGGGGTTAGAACATGTCCGTGCTGCCCACCCGCCACCGCACCGTCACCGTCCGCGGACACGAGATCGCCTACCGCGAAGCGGGCCCCGCCGACGCCCCCGCACTCCTGCTGCTGCACGGCTTCCCGACCAGCTCCCACATGTTCCGCGACCTCATCCCGCTGCTCGCGGGCAGCTACCGGCTGATCGCCCCCGACCACCTCGGCTTCGGCCGGAGCGCCGCCCCCTCGGCCGCCGACGCCGACTACACCTTCGCCGAACTGGCCTCACTCACGGCCGAGTTCACCGAGACCATCGGCCTGGACCGGTACGCCCTCTACGTCCAGGACTACGGCGCCCCCATCGGCCTCCGCCACGCCCTCGCCCACCCCGAGCGCATCACCGCGATCATCACCCAGAACGGCAACGCCTACGAGGAAGGGCTCGGCGCCGAGGCCTGGGCCCCGGTCCTCGCCCTGATCGCCGACCGCACCCCCGCGACCGAGGCCCCGGTCCGCGCCATCCGCTCCCTCGACGGCATCCGATGGCAGTACGAGACGGGCGTCCCCGCCGAGTACCGCGAGCTCCTCAGCCCCGACGCCTGGCACCACGACGCCACCCTGATGGCCCGCGAGGGCCAGGACGACATCCAGCTGACCCTCATCGCCGACTACGGCTCCAACCTCGCGCTCTACCCCGCCTTCCAGGAGTACTTCCGCACGAGCCGCGTCCCCCTGCTCGCGGTCTGGGGCGAAGGCGACCAGATCTTCGTCCCGGCAGGCGCCGAAGCCTTCCGCCGCGACCTCCCGGACGCCGAGATCCACCTGCTCCCCACGGGCCACTTCGCCCTGGAGACCCACGCGCCGGCGATCGCGTCACTGATCGACGACTTCCTGGCCCGGCGCGTCGTGAAGGGGGAATGAGAACCGCCCCCGTCCTCGGTTGGGGGACCGAGGAGGGGGGCGGTGATCAGGGGGAGCTACGGGCGTGTCAGCCCATGTGCGGGTAGTCGTACTCGGTCGGCGGGACCAGCGTCTCCTTGATGGCGCGGGTCAGCGTCCAGCGCATCAGGTTCTGCGGGGCACCGGCCTTGTCGTTCGTACCCGAGGCGCGGCCGCCGCCGAAGGGCTGCTGGCCCACGACGGCGCCGGTCGACTTGTCATTAATGTAGAAGTTGCCCGCGGCGAAGCGGAGCTTCTCCATCGTGTACGCGGCGGCGGCGCGGTCACCGGAGATGACGGAGCCGGTGAGGGCGTAGTCCGAGACCGACTCCATCTGGGTCAGCATCTCGTCGAACTTCTCGTCCTCGTACACGTGGATCGCCAGGATCGGGCCGAAGTACTCGGCCTTGAAGACCTCGTTCTCCGGGTCGGTGCAGGCGATGACCGTCGGGCGGACGAAGTAGCCCACCGAGTCGTCGTACGTGCCGCCGGCGATGATCGTGCAGCTCGGGTCGGCCGCGGCACGGTCGATCGCGGCCTTGTTCTTCGCGAACGAGCGCTCGTCGATGACGGCGCCGATGAAGTTCGACAGGTCGGTGACGTCACCCATGGTGATGCCGTCGACCTCGGCCGCGAACTCCTCCTTGAAGCCGTCGTTCCAGATGGACGCCGGGATGTACGCGCGGGAGGACGCGGAGCACTTCTGGCCCTGGAACTCGAAGGAGCCACGGGTCAGGGCGGTCTTCAGGATGGCGCGGTCGGCGCTCGGGTGGGCGACGACGAAGTCCTTGCCGCCGGTCTCGCCGACGATCCGCGGGTACGCGCGGTACTTCTCGATGTTGTTGCCGACCGTCTTCCACAGGTGCTGGAAGGTCCTGGTCGAGCCGGTGAAGTGGATGCCGGCCAGGTCGCGGTGGTTCAGGGCCACCTCGGAGACGGCGATGCCGTCGCCGGTCACCAGGTTGATGACGCCCTTCGGCAGGCCGGCCTCCTCCAGGAGCTCCATGAGGAGCACGGCGGAGTGGGTCTGCGTCGGGGACGGCTTCCAGACCACCACGTTGCCCATGAGGGCGGGGGCGGTGGGCAGGTTGCCCGCGATGGCCGTGAAGTTGAACGGCGTGATCGCGTAGACGAAGCCCTCGAGCGGGCGGTGGTCCAGACGGTTCCACACACCCGGCGAGTTCGCCGGCGGCTGCTCGGCCAGGATCTGGCGGGCGTACGCCACGTTGAAGCGCCAGAAGTCGACGAGCTCGCACGGGGTGTCGATCTCGGCCTGCTGAGCGGTCTTCGACTGGCCGAGCATGGTGGACGCGGCCAGCGTCTCGCGCCACGGTCCCGCCAGCAGCTCGGCGGCGCGCAGGATGATCGCCGCGCGGTCGTCGAAGGACATGGCGCGCCAGGCAGGGGCCGCGGCCAGGGCCGCGTCGATCGCGTCCTGGGCGTCCTGCTCGGTGGCGCCGCGGAAGGTGCCGATGACGGCCGCGTGGTTGTGCGGCTGGACGACCTTGAACTCCTCGCCGCCGCCGAGGCGCTTCACGCCGCCGATGGTCATCGGCAGCTCGCGCGGGTTCTCGGCCAGCTCCTTGAGCTTGACCTCGAGGCGGGCCCGCTCGGGGGAGCCGGGGGCGTAGCTGTGCACCGGCTCGTTGACCGGAGCGGGGACCTGGGTGACAGCGTCCATGGGTCTCGATACTCCTTGTGAGAGGTGGGGGGCTCAGCCCTTGGTGAGGATGGAGCGGACGAAGAAGAGAAGGTTGGCCGGCTTCTCCGCGAGGCGGCGCATGAAGTAGCCGTACCAGTCGGTGCCGTAGGCGGTGTACACGCGCATGCGGTGTCCCTCGGCGGCGAGGCGGTGCTGCTCCTCGCTGCGGATGCCGTACAGCATCTGAAACTCGTACTCGTCCAGCTTGCGCCCGGCGCGGCGGGCGAGCTCCTGGCCGACGGCGATCAGGCGCGGGTCGTGGGAGCCGATCATCGGGTAGCCCTCGCCGTCCATCAGGATCTTCATGATCCGGACGTACGCCTTGTCGATCTCGGCCTTGTCCTGGATGGCGACGGAGGCGGGCTCCTTGTAGGCGCCCTTCACGATCCGGACGCGGGAGCCGTTCTCGGCGAGGCGGCGGGCGTCGTCCTCGGTGCGGAAGAGGTACGCCTGGATGACGCAGCCGGTCTGCGGGAAGTCCTTCCGCAGCTCCTCGTGGATGGCGAACATCGAGTCGAGGGTGGTGTGGTCCTCGGCGTCCAGGGTGACCGTGGTGCCGATCTCGGCGGCGGCCGCGACGACGGGCCGCACGTTCGCGAGGGCCAGCTCGTGGCCGTTCTCCAGCGACTGGCCGAACATCGAGAGCTTCACGGACATCTCGGCGCGCTCTCCGAGGCCCAGCTCCTTGAGGCGGCCGACGAGCTCCAGGTAGGCGTCCCGGGCGGCGTACGACTGCTCGACGCGTGTGATGTCCTCGCCGACGACGTCGAGGGTGACCTCCAGGCCGCGGTCGCTCAGCTCCCGGACGATCGGGACGACGTCGTCGACCGTCTCGCCGGCGATGAAGCGGGCGACGACCTGCTTGGTCCCGGGGGCGGCCGACACGAAGCGGCGCATCTTGTCGCTGCGCGACGCGGCGAGGATCACGGGACCCAGCACGGGGCACCTCCAGAAGGCAAAGGTAGAACGGGGGGCGTACCCGGATCAAAGGAACGAACAGGGAACAGCACGGATAACCACCGTGAAACCTATGGATCGCTCCGATCGTCCGCCATCTACAGCTGTCACGCATCCGTGCACGGCGGCTCATACATATGTCTGAGAGGGTGCGAGAATGGCGCCGTGAAGGGCGATTACCAAGAACTGGTGGACGAGATCTCGGCGCTGCTCGGCGCCCCGGCGACGCTGGAGAACCGCGATTTCGGTCTGATCGCCTTCGGCGCCCATGACAGCGACGACGACAGCGCGATGGACCCGGTCAGGACCCGGTCGATCCTGACCCGGAAGTCCACGCCCGCCGTCCGCGCCTGGTTCGAGGGCTTCGGCATCACCCGCGCGACCGGCCCGGTCCGCATCCCGGCCGCCCCCGACGCCGGCGTCTTCCGGGACCGCCTCTGCCTGCCTGTACGCCATCGGGGCGTCGTCCTCGGGTACGTCTGGCTGCTCGACGCCGAACCCGGACCCGCGCCCGCCCAGCTCGCGGCCGCCATGGAGGTCGCCACCCGGATCGGCGACCTCCTCGCCGACGAGGAGCGCGCGGACGCCGACCTCTCACGCGCGCTCGCCTCGGTCCTGACCGCCGGGCGCGGCTGGCAGAGCGACATGGCCGTCGCGGCGCTCCGGGCGGCCCTCGGCCCCAGTGCGGACGGCCTGCACACCGTCGTCTGCGTGACGCCCTGGCAGGGCGAGGCCCCGTCGATCCGCGCGGTCCCCGGCGCGGCCGCGGTCGCCACGGTCCCCGAGGGCGAGTCCCTCGCCGTCCTCGTACGGCTGCGCACGGCCGAGGACCTCTCCCCCGCCCACACGGCGGCCGACCGGCTGCGCGCCGCCGCCCCGGCCGGCATCGCGTCCCCCCGCCGGGGCCTCACGGAGCTCGCTTCGGCCTGGCGCGAGGCCAGCACGGCGGCCCGTGCCGCCACCGCGCAGCCGAAGCTCGGCCCCGTCGCGGAGTGGGCCGGGATCGGCCCGTACCGGCTGCTCGCGGCGCTCTACCACCCCGAGATCGACCCGGTCGTCGCCCCGCTGCTCGCCCCGGCCCACGCCGAACTGGCCCGCACCGCCGAGGTGTTCCTCGACAACGCGGGGCAGGCGGGTCGCACGGCGGCGGCCCTGGGCATCCACCGCCAGACGCTGTACTACCGGCTGTCCCGGGTCGAACAGCTCACGGGCCTGGACCTGGACGACGGCGAGGACCGCCTGCTGCTCCACATGTCCCTGAAGTCGGCCCGGCTCTGAGGACCGCCCGGCGCTGAGGACCGCCCCGCTCTAAGGACCGCCCCGGCTCTGAACGCCCGCCCCTCCGGGCCGGTTTCGTTCCGGACCGGTTTATAGGATCTCCCCCATGACCACGGGGAACTGGGCGCCGCCGACGTACACCGAGCGGCTGCTGTACGAGGCAGGGGCGCGCGACGACCGGCCGGGCTGGCGCAAGCAGCTGGACGCGCTGCTCGACGGGCGCAACAGCCCGCCGGAGCCGGACTTCGCCCTCAAGGTCCGCGAGGAGCTGCGCAGGGCGCGGGGCACGGTACCGTCGCCCGACGAATGGCGCGAGACGGCCGCCGGGCACGCCCAGGACCTGGGCGCGAGCCCTTCGTCGGTGCGGCACATCGAGGAGCTGGCGCGCCGCATCCTGCGCTACGAGTCCCGGTTCCGGGCCGACGGGCTGCTGCCGCCGCAGGGCCGGGTGCTCAAGACGATCGCGTACGACTACGGACGCGCGGTGAACGTGGCCCGCTGGGGCCTGACGGCCCGCTTCTGCGCGCCCCCGGAGGCCGAGCAGGCGATCGTCCACGCCGGGGCCCTCGCCCGGTCGGCCTACGGGTCCTGGCAGGACTGTTCGGTGGGATACGCGCTGGGGCGGGCGCTGCGTTTCGACGGGGAGGAGTACGGCCCGTACCACGAGGAGAACGTGGCCGCGCACCGCGTCCTGACAGAGCACGAGGGCAGCCCCTGGCGGCATGTCCCGTGGCGCTGAGCCGCACGCCCTACTCCCCCATCAGGACCTTGAGGCCTTCCGTGAGATCGTCGGCGCTCGGTGCCGTGTCCGGGTCGACCATCCACTGGATCATCACGCCGGTCGCCAGGGCCTGGCAGAGCAGTCCGGCCACCCGGGCCTTCTCGGGGTCCGCCTCCGGATCGATGCCGAGCATGCCCTCGGCGATGCCGAGCCGGCCCTCCCGCTGCGGTTCCTTGATGGCCTCGCGCAGCTTCTCGTCGTCGTCGAGCCGGGTGACGACCTCGGTCTGGAGCTTCCAGACCGGGCGGCTGGCCTCGGCGGCCCCGATGAGCTGCGCCCACATCGCGCGGAAGCGCTCGTACGGATCGGACTGGAGGCGTACGGCGCCCTCGCTCCCGTCCGGGCCGGTGACCCGCTCGCCCCACTCCTCCGTGAGGGCCAGGAAGGCCTGCTGGAGCAGGGCGTCCTTGGAGCCGTAGTGGTAGCCGATGGAGGCGAGGTTGGTGCCCGAGGCGGCGACGATGTCGCGGGCGGTGGTGCGCCCGTACCCCTTCTCCAGGAGGCAGCGCTTGGCGCCTTCGAGGAGGTCTTCCTTGTGTCCCATGACAGCACTGTACCCGGCGACTAGACGCTTGTATAAGACGAGCGTCCAGTGACCGGGTACGAGGCTGTGGAGCCGTGCGTCAGATCAGGTTGACGGAGCGGGCCGAGGTGGCGCCGATCTCCTCGGCGATCTCCGCGAGCACCGGCACCGGGAGCGTGTCGTCCACGGTGAGCACGACGAGCGCCTCGCCGCCCTCCTCCGCGCGGGAGACCTGCATACCGGCGATGTTGAGACCGGCCTCGCCGAGGATCCGGCCGACGGTGCCGACGACACCCGGGCGGTCCTCGTACCGCAGCACGACCATGTGGTCGGCCAGGGCCAGGTCCACGTCGTAGTCACCGACCGCGACGATCTTCTGCAGGTGCTTCGGGCCGGCCAGCGTGCCGGAGACCGCGACCTCCTCGCCGCTCGCGAGCGTGCCGCGCACGGTGACGACATTGCGGTGGTCGGGCGACTCGGAGCTCGTCGTCAGCCGGACCTCCACGCCGCGCTCCTGCGCGAACAGCGGGGCGTTGACGTACGACACGGTCTCGTCGACCACGTCCTCGAACACACCCTTGAGCGCGGAGAGTTCGAGCACCTTCACGTCGTGCTGGGTGATCTCGCCGTACACCTCGACGTCGAGACGGGCCGCGACCTCGCCCGCGAGGGCGGTGAAGATCCGGCCGAGCTTCTCGGCGAGCGGCAGACCCGGCTTGACGTCCTCCGCGATGACACCGCCCTGGACGTTGACCGCGTCCGGGACGAGCTCACCGGCGAGCGCCAGGCGCACCGAGCGGGCGACGGCGATACCGGCCTTCTCCTGGGCCTCGTCCGTGGACGCGCCGAGGTGCGGGGTGCAGACGACCTGGTCGAGCTCGAAGAGCGGGGAGTCCGTGCAGGGCTCCTTCGCGTACACGTCGAGGCCGGCGCCGGCGACCCGGCCCTCCTTGAGGGCGGTGTACAGCGCCGCCTCGTCGACGATCCCGCCGCGCGCGGCGTTGACGATGCGGACCGACGGCTTGACCTTGTGCAGCGCCTCGTCGCCGATGAGACCCAGGGTCTCCGGGGTCTTCGGCAGGTGGACGGTGATGAAGTCGGCGACCTCGAGGAGCTCGTCCAGGGCCAGCAGCTTCACCCCCATCTGGGCGGCGCGGGCGGGCTGCACATAGGGGTCGTACGCGACGATCTTCATGCCGAACGCGGACATGCGCTGGGCGACCAGGACGCCGATGCGGCCGAGGCCGACGACGCCGAGGGTCTTCTCGCTCAGCTCGACGCCCGTGTACTTGTTGCGCTTCCACTCGCCGTTCTTCAGGGCGGTGTTGGCCTGCGGGATGTTGCGCGCGGTGGCGACGAGTAGACCGCACGCGAGTTCGGCGGCGGTGACGATGTTCGAGGTCGGCGCGTTGACGACCATCACGCCGGCCTTGGTGGCGGCGGAGACGTCGACGTTGTCCAGACCGACACCGGCACGGGCGACGACCCGCAGCTTGTTCGCGGCGGCGAGGGCCTCGGCGTCGACCTTGGTCGCGGAACGGACCAGGATCGCGTCCACGTCGGCGATGGCGGGGATCAGCTCGGCGCGGTCCGCGCCGTTGCAGTGCCGGATCTCGAAGTCCGGGCCCAGCGCGTCGACGGTGGCGGGCGACAGCTCTTCAGCGATGAGTACGACAGGTTTCGAGCTCACGTGAGTCCTCACAGATCCAGTGCGGACGGCCGTCCCGACGGCCGCAGGCGGTGGAGGGGGCTTGCCGCGTGAAAGCGCACGACGCTGTGGGCCTGAACGCGAATGTTGTTGAGAAGTGTAGTGGTGCACCGGCGCGGTTCATGCGCCTCGTTGGAAGGATCACCCGTCCGTGGTTGGACGGCCTGTCCAACGATGGGGGAAAGGGCCGGACACACCGTCCGGCCCTCCCCCGAAGGCTTACGCCTCCTCGTCGTTCACCCAGCTCATGAGCTTGCGCAGCTCCTTGCCGGTGGTCTCCAGGAGGTGGTTCTCGTCCTGGGTCTTGTACTCGTTGTACTTCTTCAGACCGCCGTGGTACTCGGCCATCCACTCCTTGGCGAAGGTGCCGTCCTGGATCTCCGCGAGGACCTTCTTCATCTCGGCCTTGGTGGCGTCCGTGATGATCCGCGGGCCGGTGACGTAGTCGCCCCACTCGGCGGTCTCGGAGACCGACCAGCGCATCTTCTCCAGGCCGCCCTCGTACATGAGGTCGACGATGAGCTTCAGCTCGTGGAGGCACTCGAAGTACGCGATCTCCGGCTGGTAGCCGGCCTCGGTCAGAACCTCGAAGCCCGCCTTGACCAGCGCCGCGGTGCCACCGCAGAGGACGGCCTGCTCACCGAAGAGGTCGGTCTCGGTCTCCTCGGTGAAGGTCGTCTTGATGACGCCGGCGCGGGTGCCGCCGATGCCCTTGGCGTACGAGAGCGCCAGCGCGAAGGCGTTGCCCGTCGCGTCCTGCTCGACGGCGGCGATGCACGGAACGCCGCGGCCCTCCTCGTACTGACGGCGGACCAGGTGGCCCGGGCCCTTCGGGGCGACCAGGGCGACGTCGATGCCCTCGGGCACCTTGATGAAGCCGTAGCGGACGTTGAGGCCGTGGCCGAAGAAGAGCGCGTCGCCCTCCTTCAGGTGGTCCTTGATGGACTCCTCGTAGACCTGGGCCTGGATCGGGTCCGGCGTCAGGATCATGATGAGGTCGGCCTCGGCCGCGGCCTCGGCCACGGAGACGACGCGCAGGCCCTGCTCCTCGGCCTTGGCCTTGGACTTCGAGCCCTCCTGCAGACCGACGCGGACGTCGACACCGGAGTCACGGAGCGACAGCGCGTGGGCGTGGCCCTGGCTGCCGTATCCGATCACCGCGACCTTGCGGCCCTGGATGATGGACAGGTCGGCGTCGTCGTCGTAGAACAGCTCGGCCACTGGGTATCTCCTTGAGGTGCTGGTGTTGCGTCCCACCGTACGGCGGGGAGCGGGAGGAAAGTTTTCGGGTCTCGTCAGTCGGACCGCCGGATGGACCGGCCGTTGACCTCCGATGACTCTCGGGGTGCGGTTGACTCTCAGGCGCTGCGGTCGAGGGCCCGCAGGGACCGGTCCGTGATGGACCGGGAACCACGCCCTATGGCGATCGTGCCCGACTGCACGAGCTCCTTGACGCCGAACTGCTCCAGCATCTTGAGCATCGCCTCGAGCTTGTCACTCGAACCGGTGGCCTCGATGGTGACCGCCTCGGGCGAGACGTCCACGGTCTTGGCGCGGAACAGCTGGACGATCTCGACGATCTGGGAGCGGGTCTCGTTGTCGGCGCGGACCTTCACCAGGACGAGCTCGCGCTGGATCGCGGCGCTGGGCTCGAGTTCGACGATCTTCAGGACGTTGACCAGCTTGTTGAGCTGCTTGGTCACCTGCTCGAGGGGCAGGTCCTCGACACCGACCACGATGGTGATGCGGGAGATGTCGGGGTGCTCGGTGACGCCGACGGCGAGGGAGTCGATGTTGAAGCCGCGGCGGGAGAACAGCGCGGCGATCCGGGCGAGGATGCCGGGCGTGTTCTCGACGAGAACGGAGAGCGTGTGCTTGGTGGACATGTTCTGGGTCTCTTCCTGTTCGCTCTGCTGCGTTCCGCGGTTCAGTCGTCTTCGCCGTCGCCGAAGTCGGGGCGGACGCCCCGGGCGGCCATGACCTCGTCGTTGGAGGTGCCGGCGGCGACCATCGGCCAGACCTGGGCGTCCTCGTGGACGATGAAGTCGACGACGACCGGACGGTCGTTGATGGCGTTGGCCTCGGCGATGACCTTGTCCAGGTCGGCCGGGTCCTCACACCGCAGGGCGACACAGCCCATGGCCTCGGAGAGCTTGACGAAGTCGGGGACGCGGGTGCCCTTGTTCGCCTGGACGTCGTCAGGGCCCGAGTGCAGGACGGTGTTGGAGTAGCGCTGGTTGTAGAACAGGGTCTGCCACTGGCGGACCATCCCGAGGGCGCCGTTGTTGATGATGGCGACCTTGATCGGGATGTTGTTCAGGGCGCAGGTGGTGAGCTCCTGATTGGTCATCTGGAAGCAGCCGTCGCCGTCGATCGCCCAGACCGGACGGTCGGGCAGACCGGCCTTGGCGCCCATCGCGGCGGGGACCGCGTACCCCATCGTCCCGGCGCCGCCGGAGTTCAGCCAGGTGGCCGGCTGCTCGTAGTCGATGAAGTGGGCGGCCCACATCTGGTGCTGGCCGACACCCGCGGCGAAGATCGTGCCCTCGGGGGCGAGCTGCCCGATGCGCTGGATGACCTGCTGCGGCGAGAGGCTGCCGTCCTCCGGCAGGTCGTAGCCGAGCGGGTAGGTCTCGCGCCAGCGGTTCAGGTCGCTCCACCAGGCGGTGTAGTCGCCCTTGTTGCCCTCGCTGTGCTCGGCCTGGACGGCCTGGATCAGGTCGGCGATGACCTCGCGGGCGTCACCGACGATCGGGACGTCGGCGGCGCGGTTCTTGCCGATCTCGGCCGGGTCGATGTCCGCGTGGACGATCTTGGCGTACGGGGCGAAGCTGTCGAGCTTGCCGGTGACGCGGTCGTCGAAGCGGGCGCCGAGCGCGACGATCAGGTCGGCCTTCTGCAGCGCGGTGACGGCGGTGACCGCACCGTGCATGCCGGGCATGCCCACGTGCAGCGGGTGGCTGTCGGGGAAGGAGCCGAGGGCCATCAGGGTGGTGGTGACCGGGGCGCCGGTCAGCTCGGCGAGGATCTTCAGCTCGGCGGTGGCGCCGGCCTTGATGACGCCGCCGCCGACGTACAGGACGGGGCGCTTGGCGGCGCTGATCAGCTTCGCGGCCTCGCGGATCTGCTTGGCGTGCGGCTTGGTCACCGGGCGGTAGCCGGGCAGGTCGGTCTGCGGAGGCCAGCTGAAGGTGGTCTTCGCCTGGAGGGCGTCCTTGGCGATGTCGACCAGGACCGGACCCGGGCGGCCGGTGGAGGCGATGTGGAAGGCCTCGGCGATCGTCCGCGGGATGTCCTCGGCCTTGGTGACGAGGAAGTTGTGCTTGGTGATCGGCATCGTGATGCCGCAGATGTCCGCCTCCTGGAAGGCGTCCGTGCCGATCGCCTTCGAGGCGACCTGGCCGGTGATCGCGACGAGCGGCACGGAGTCCATGTGCGCGTCGGCGATCGGGGTGACGAGGTTGGTCGCGCCGGGACCCGAGGTCGCCATGCAGACGCCGACCCTGCCGGTCGCCTGGGCGTAGCCGGTGGCCGCGTGCCCAGCGCCCTGCTCGTGGCGGACCAGGATGTGGCGCACCCGCTGCGAGTCCATCATCGGGTCGTACGCGGGAAGGATCGCGCCGCCGGGGATGCCGAAGACGGTGTCGGCGCCCACTTCCTCGAGAGAACGGATGAGGGACTGCGCGCCCGTGACGTGCTCGACGGTGGTGGCGGGCTGCGCGCCGCCGCGGGGCCGCGGCTGCGGATGGTGCCCGGTGGCCTGGTCGGTCATCAGCATCTCTTCTCGAAGCAGAGGGTTTGTGCGAGGTGTTTTGTGAGGGTTTGCATCGACTTCGGGGTGAGCCGGTGCAACAAAAAACCCCTCGTGCCGTGAGGCAAGCGAGGGGAGCGCGTCGGGTGCTTTCTCAGCCGGGCCTTCGATGGCCCCGCTTCAGCCGACGCGCTTTCCAAGTACGAGAATTCGGGTGCGCATGGCAATGACCCTCCCTCTCCGCCCTCATCACTGTCAAGTAGGTGGGACAGGCGTCTCAGTATTTGAGCGGAACGGGGGACGGTTTCCGACACGGAGCGGGACCGCGCCGGGCAGCGGATACTCGTCCCGCACCAGGGCTCTGCGCAGCCGGTATTCGTCGAGCGGGCCCGAGAAGGCCATCCCCTGGGCGTGGCTGCAGCCCATGGCCCGCAGGGCGATCACCTGCTCCGGAACGTCGACGCCCTCGGCGACGGTCTGCATCCCGAGCTCGCCCGCGATACGGAGCACCCCGCGGGTGATCTTGCGGAGCCGTGCCGACTCGACCACGCCCTCGACGAGGCCCCTGTCCAGCTTCAGTATGTCGACGGGAAGCCGTCGCAGGGCGTTGATCGCCACATGTCCGCTGCCGAATCCGTCGAGCGCGATCCGCACCCCGAGGCGGCGCAGGGTGATCAGGCGCTGCTCCAGCTCGTCGAGCGAGATCCGGGGGTCGCTGTCGGCGAGCTCGACGATCAGCGAGCCGGACGGCAGCCCGTGCCGGGTGAGCAGGGACTCGATCGAGCCGAGCGGCAGTGAGCGGTCCAGGAGACGGCGGGCGGAGAGCCGGATGGACACGGGTGCGCGGTGGCCGATTCCCGCCCGCTCGGCGGCCTGCTCCACGGCCTCCTCGAGCAGCCAGCGGCCGAGCTCGGCGGTGCGCTCGCCGTCGTCGGTGACCCGGAGGTACTCGGCGGGGGTGAAGAGGATGCCCTGGGCGGAGCGCCAGCGCGCCTGGGCGCTGACGGCGGAGATCCGTCCGGTGGTGAGGTCGACGACCGGCTGGTGGAGGAGGGCGAACTCGCCGTCGTGGAGGGCGGTGCGCAGCCGGGCGGCCAGTTCGGTCCTGCGCACCACCTCGGCCTGCATCTGGGGCGCGTAGAGCTCGACGCGGTCCTTGCCGGCCGCCTTGGCCCGGTACATGGCCAGGTCGGCGTTGCGCAGGAGGTCGCCGGCCTCGATGCCGGGCTCGGCGAAGGCCACGCCGATGGAGGCGGCGACCCGCACCTCGGTGCCGCCGTCGACGCGGTACGGCCGGGAGAGGGTGAGCCGGAGCCGGTCGGCGATCTCCTGGACCTGGAGCCGGCGGGCCCCCTGGTCGTGGCCGCCGTCGCCGAGGATGAGGGCGGCGAACTCGTCTCCGCCGAGCCGGGCGGCCGTGTCCCCGGCCCGTACGGAGTCGTGGAGCCGGCGCGCGGCCTGGACGAGGAGGTCGTCCCCCGCCTGGTGTCCGAGCCGGTCGTTGACGCCCTTGAAGCCGTCGAGGTCGATGAAGAGCACGGCGGTGCCGGGGTCGCCGGCCCGGCGGCCGCCGAGCGCCTGCCGGACCCGCCGGGTGAAGAGCGCCCGGTTGGGCAGGTCGGTGAGCGGGTCGTGCTCGGCGTTGTGCTGCAGCTGGGCCTGGAGCCGGACGCGTTCGGTGACGTCCCGGCTGTTGAAGATCAGGCCGCCCTGGTGACGGTTGACGGTCGACTCGACGTTGAGCCAGTCTCCCCCACTCCCGGCTTCTCCCCCACCCTCCGGCCGGAAGGTGCCCCCGGAGCGGAAGGCACCCCCATGGCCCGAACGGAAGCGGCACTCGATCCGGGTGGTGGGCTCCTCGGCGGGCGAGGCGGCCAGAAAGCGCCGTAGCTCGTGGACGACGGCACCCAGGTCCTCGGGGTGGATCAGCGAGGCCAGCTCGGAGCCGATCAGCTCCTCGGCGTCGCGTCCGTAGACACCGGAGGCGGCCGGGCTGACGTAACGGAGGATCCCGTTCGGCGCGGCGATCATGATGACATCGCTCGAACCCTGCACGAGCGACCTGAAGTGGTTCTCCTTCTGGGCCAGTTCGTGGGTGAGGGCGATGTTGTCGAGGAGCATGATGCCCTGCCGTACGACGAGGGCGAGGACCACCGTGCAACCGGTGAGGACGACGACGCGGTCGACCCTGCGGCCCTCGACGACGTTGTACAGGATGCCGAGGGTGCAGACCGCCGCGGCGAGGTACGGGGTGAGGGCGGCGAGCGAGCCGGCGACCGGGCGGCTGTGCAGCCAGGGCCCGCGCGCCGCGGTGGCGGCGCTGTCCGGCAGTCTGCGCGCGCCCCAGGGCGCGTAGGCGAGCAGCAGGGAGCCGGCGAACCAGCCCGCGTCGAGCAGCTGGCCCGAGGCGTAGTTCTCGCGGAGCAGCGGCGAGGTGAACAGGGCGTCGCACAGCACGGTCAGGGCGAGGGCGGCGATGGCGGTGTTGGTCGCCGAGCGGTTCGCCTGTGAACGCCGGAAGTGCAGGACCAGGACCATGCTCACGAGGACGATGTCGAGCAGCGGGTACGCCAGCGACAGCGCCGCCTGGGCGACGGACTCCTCCTGGAAGTGGGCGGTGCGGGCGAGGGCGAGGCTCCAGGAGAGCGTGAGCAGGGAGCCCCCGATGAGCCAGGCGTCGAGCCCCAGGCAGACCCAGCCGGCCCGGGTGACGGGCTTCTTGGCCAGGACGAGGAGGCCGACGATGGCCGGCGGAGCGAAGAGTAAGAAGAAGAGGTCGGCGACGGAGGAGTCCGGGACCTCCGTGCGGAGCACCACCTCGTACCACCCCCAGACGGCGTTGCCCGCGGCGGCCATGAACGAGGAGAAGGCGAAGAGCAGCCAGGCCGGGCGGGCGCTGCCCCGGTGGGAACGGCCGTAGAGGAAGCAGGACACCGCGGCGGTGAGGGCGGCGGCGCTGAGTCCGAAGTCGCCCATGAAGAGGGCCAGTTCCGGTGATCCCCAGCCGAGCGAGGCGCCGGTCGTGTAGCCCGCGCAGATGAGTCCGAGGGTGATCTGGGCGGCGACCCCTCCGGTGCCGGGGCGCCCGGGGTCGGGACGGCCGGAGTCGCTGCCGCCACCGGTGGCGGGGCGGCGCACGAGGACCGCCCCGGGGGCGTTCACCGCGTCCTCCGGTACCGCACCGCCGCACCCGGCCGCGTCGTGCGGGCGCGCCGTCGGCTCGTCGGCGCGCCCGGGGGCGTGCCCGTCGCAGTCGTGGGGGCCGGCGGGGTCTCCCACGACAGGGGCGACCGACTCCGGTACCGCGACACCACAGGCCCCACAGGCATCGTGGGGCGCGGGGGTGCGGGAGACCGGGGCGGTGACGTCACCGGGGACCGGCGGTTCGGCATCGTGGCCGTCGGCTCGCCGGCCGTGGGCCCGGGGACCCCGCGGAGCGAGCGGCCCGGCGCTCGACCCACCGTCCGGCCCGGCGCCGTCCGGCCGCGCGCCGCCGGACCCGGCGTCACCGGGCCCTGCGCCGTCCGGCCGGGCGGGCTGTGCGGTGTGCCGGCCGGTGTCCGGTGGCTCGGTGGTGCGGGGCGCGCGGTGTGGCGCGGCCTGGTCCGGCACGGAATGCGCGAGGCCGGTGGCGAGGCGCGGAAGGCCCGCCGGCGGCGGCGTCGCCACGTCGGATCGTCGGTCCTCCGGCCGTGCTCCACCCGTCGCCCCCCTCGGAATCTGATGTCCCGTCACTTCGCTCCCCAGCGTCAGCCCGTACTCGACGCAGTCCCCCGCTCGGGGACGATACACCAGGACGGTCACTCAGGGACAGGGGCGCAGTACTCTCCGTGACGGCCAAGGGCTCGTACGCAGCGCGTGTCGGGGGCGCGCACCACCCGACCGGCCCAGTGCGGCCCCTCCCGGCCGGGCGGCCGATCACCCGACCGGCCCAGCGCGGACCCGCTCAAGGCCGGGCGACCGGCCGTGGTTCAGTGCGTGACTGAGTCCGTGGCTCAGCTCGTGACTCAGTCCGCGGCAGTCCGCGCCTCAGCCCGTGGCTCAGTCCGTGGTCAGGAGGACGTTGACCAGCTCCTCGCCCGCCGCGAACCTCCGCACTTGTCCCGCGATCAGCCGCTTCGCGCGCGGCATGAAGGCGGAGGTGGAACCGCCCACATGGGGACTGATCAGGACACCGGGAGCGTGCCACAACGGATGTCCCGCCGGAAGCGGTTCCGGGTCGGTGACATCGAGCGCCGCCGTGATCCGTCCGCTCGCGACCTCCTTGAGCAGCGCGGCCGTGTCCACGACGGGCCCACGGGCGACGTTCACGAGGAGCGCCCCGTCCCTCATCCGGGCCAGGAACCCGGCGTCGGCGAGATGCCTGGTCGCGGGTGTGAGCGGCGTGGAGAGCACGACCACGTCCGCCTCCGGAAGCAGCGAAGGCAGCTCGGTCAGTGCGTGGACCTGGCCGCGCGCTGTGGTGCGCGCGGAGCGTGCGACGCGCGCCACCCGCGCGCACTCGAAGGGCGCGAGCCGGTCCTCGATGGCGGCGCCGATCGACCCGTAGCCGACGATCAGGACGGACTTGTCGGCGAGCGCCGGGTAGAAGCCGGCCCGCCACTCCTCGGCATCCTGGCCCCGTACGAAGCCGGGGATGCCGCGGAGCGAGGCCAGGATCAGGGCGAGCGTGAGTTCGGCGGTGCTGGCCTCGTGGACGCCCTTCGCGTTGCAGAGGGCCACGCCCGGCGGCAGCGAGGGGATGCCGGGGGTGACGTGGTCGATGCCCGCGGACAGCGTCTGGACGGCCCGGACCGAGGTCATCGCGGCCAGTGGCCGGACGGCGATCTCGGTGCCCTTCATGTACGGGACGACGTAGAAGGCGCAGTGCGCCGGATCGGCCGGGAACTCCGGTCCGCCGTCCCAGAAACGGTAGTTCAGCCCCGACGCGCCCGGTTCGGGGAGTCCTTCGATCTCGTCCGCGGGAATCGGAAGCCACACGTCAGCGGTCGTGTCTTCGCATCTCATGAGCGGGAGGCTATGCGAAGAATCGCGTGCGCCATTGGTTAGTTTGGGGGACGGCACAGGGAGGGGTACCGGCAGGTGGAGCGCAGGAGTATCGGGGCGACGGCGCTCGACGTGGGGGCGATCGGCCTGGGGTGCATGCCGATGAACTGGGCGTACAGCCGTTCGGAACAGCGCGGGGACCGCTCACTGCGGACCGTGCACGCGGCACTTGACGCCGGAGTGAGCCTGCTCGACACCGCCGACATGTACGGGCCGTTCACCAACGAGCTTCTGCTGGGGCGGGTGTTGAAGGTGCGGCGGGCGGAGGCCTTCGTCTCGACGAAGTGCGGACTGCTCGTCGGCGACCAGCACGTGGTCGCCAACGGCAGGCCCGGGTACGTGCGCCGGGCCTGCGACGCGTCCCTCCGGAGGCTCCAGACCGATGTGATCGACCTCTACCAGCTGCACCGCGCGGACCCCGAGGTGCCGGTCGAGGAGACCTGGGGCGCGATGGCCGAGCTGGTCTCCGCGGGCAAGGTGCGGGCGCTCGGCCTGTGCGCGGTCGGTGCCCGGTCCGCCCGCCGGGGTGCCACGGGGGCGCGCCGTGACGGCTATGAGGGAACGATCCGCCAACTGGAGCGGATCCAGCAGGTCTTCCCGGTGGCCGCGGTGGAGGCCGAGCTGTCGGTCTGGTCGCAGGAGGCGCTGGTGCGGCTGTTGCCGTGGTGTGCGGCGCGGGGCGTCGGCTTCCTGGCGGCGATGCCGCTGGGGAACGGTTTCCTGACCGGGACGCTCACCCCGGGCGGCGGCTTCGAGCCGGACGATCCCCGGGCCAGGCATCCCCGGTTCACGGCCGAGATGATGGCGGCGAACCAGCCGCTCGTGGTGGGTCTGCGGCGGGTGGCCGCGCGGCACGGGGCGGACGTCACCCCGGCACAGGTGGCCCTCGCCTGGGTGCTCGGCCGGGGGCCGCACGTCGTGCCGGTGCCGGGGGCGAAGCGGGAGCGGTGGGCGGTGGAGAACGCCAGGGCGGCCGGGCTGCGGCTGACGGCGGAGGACCTGGCGGAGATCGCGGCGCTTCCGGCGCCCCGGGGGTCCTGGGACTGAGCGGCTCGCGGGATCCGCGGCGGCGGTCGGGAACCTGATCGCGTCGGGCGGTGTATCAAGGGTGAAGGGATGCCGCTCGACTCGTGAAGGGGACCGTGCCATGAGCCGTCCTGCTGTTGTGAAGGCCCTGTGGGGCGCCGCCGTGCTGGTTCTGGTCGCGGGCTGCTCCTCGGGAGGTACGGAGGACCGCCCGGGCACGGCTCCGCCGACGTCCGTCTCCGGGCCCGCGTCCCCGTCCGGCTCCTCTCCCCCGCCCTCGTCCGCCGGGGGCCGGGTGGCGGTGGCGGGCACGCTCACCGAGGGGCTGAAGTCGCCCTGGGGACTCACGGAGCTGCCCGGCGGGGATCTCCTGGTCTCCTCACGGGACGAGCGGACGGTCACCCGGGTCGACGGGCGGACCGGGGCGAAGACCTCGCTCGGCGAGGTACCGGGGGTGGTTCCGGGCGGCGAGGGCGGGCTCATGGGCCTCGCCGTGCGGGACGGCTGGGTGTACGCGTATCTGACCGCGGAGTCGGACAACCGCATCGTGCGCATGCGGTACGGGGGCGGGGACCGGATCGGCGCGCCGGAGCCGGTGCTGACCGGCATCCCCAAGGGGGTCGTGCACAACGGCGGGCGGATCGCGTTCGGACCGGACGGCATGCTGTACGCGGGGACGGGCGAGACGGGCCGGACGGGTCTGGCCCAGGACCGGGAGTCGCTCGGCGGGAAGATCCTGCGGATGACACCGGAGGGCCGGCCGGCGCCGGGCAATCCCTTCGCCGGATCGGTGGTCTATTCGTACGGGCACCGCAATGTGCAGGGAATCGCCTGGGACACGGCGGGGCGCCTGTGGGCGGCCGAGTTCGGGCAGAACACCTGGGACGAGCTGAACCTCGTGGAGGCAGGGAAGAACTACGGCTGGCCGGAGGCCGAGGGGCGGACCGGGCGGACCGGGTTCGTGGACCCGGTGGCCCAGTGGCCGACCTCGGAGGCCTCCCCCAGCGGCATCGCGTACGCGCGGGGCGCGATCTGGATGGCCGGGCTCAGAGGCGAGCGGCTGTGGCGGGTCCCGCTCTCCGGCGCGGAACGCTCGGGGGACCCCGAGGCGTTCCTCACGGAGGAGTACGGACGCCTGCGCACGGTCCTCGCGGGGGGCGGCGGGCGGCTCTGGCTGGTGACCAGCGAAACCGACACCCGGGGCACTCCCGGACCAGGGGACGACAGGATCCTCCGGCTGGAGGTGAGCTGAAGGAGGCGGTGACCGTGTTCGACCCGATCGCGGAGCTGTTCGCGCCCGGCCGCAGGCACACCGAGGAGGAGCTGCGCAGGCAGGCCCTGACCAGGGAGGACCCGGGCGACGCCGATCCGTCGCGCGGTCCGATAGACCTCACCTCGGGCCGCGTGACGATACGGGCCCCCCGCCAGGTGGCGGGGGACGGGGCGGCCGGAGGCCGGCCGGAACGGTCAGAGGGGCGTGTCGAGGAGGTGAAGGCGGTGGGCCAGGGCGGCGGCCTCGCCGCGGCCGGCGACGCCGAGCTTGGCGAGGATGTTGGAGACGTGGACGCTGGCCGTCTTGGGTGAGATGAACAGCTCCTCGGCGATCTGACGGTTGGTGCGGCCGGCGGCGACGAGACCCAGGACGTCCTGCTCGCGGGGGGTCAGGCCGAAGGTGTCGTCTCCGGGCTCCGCCGGCGTCTGCGGCTGCTTCTCCGGGGTCAGGGAGAGACGGGCGCGGGCGGCGAGGAGCTCCACGTCCTCGCGGAGCGGTCGGGCGCCGAGGCGGACGGCGGTGGCGTGGGCCTCGCGGAGCAGGGCCGTGGCCTCCTCACGGTGGCCGCCCTCGACGAGCAGTGCGTCGGCGAGGCGGTGACGGGCGCGGGCCAGCTCGGCGGGGCGTTCCAGCGGCTCGTAGGCGGCGACGGTCTCGGCCCTGCGGGCGGCGGTCTCACGGCCCTCGGCCAGGGCGAGCTCGTCGGAGACCTGCCGGGCGTAGGCGGCCCAGACGGGGGCCGGAGTGGCGAGGAGGCGGACGCAGCGGCGGATCGCTTCGAGTGCCTCCGTGCGGCCCTCGTCGGCGGCGGGCAGTCCACGGCTGTCGGCCTCGGCGGTCGCCGCGGTGAGGACGAGCGGCCAGCCGTAGCGGTGGGTACCGGGCGGGAAGCCGGCCTGTTCGGCGGCGGCGAGCCGGGTCCTTACGTCCGCGACGCGGCCCTCCGCGGCGGCCACGGCGATCTCGACCTGGCCCATGAGCAGGGTGTACTGCGGGATCGGGTCGCGGGTGCCGTAGACGACGCGCGCGTCGGCGAGGTGCCGGGCGGCGGCGTCGAGTTCGCCCCGGGCGGCGGCGAGCTGGGCGAGGCGGAGGGAGGCCGAGCCGCGGGGCTTGCTGCTGGTCGTGGAGCGGAGCAGCCGTTCGGCGGCCTCCTGGGCCTCGTCCCAGCGGCCGAGGGAGAAGAGGGACTCGGCGCGGTTGGCCTCGACCCAGCCGACGCTGTCGACGAGTCCGTACGCGCGGGCGAGGCGGATGCCGGCCTCGGCGAGTTCGACGGCCTCGCGGGAGCGGCCGAGGGATTCGAGGGAGGAGGAGAGGTTGATGTGGGCGCGGGCGGTCTCGGTGAACTGGCCGAGGGACGCGGTCCTTTCCCGTACCTCGTGCATCTCGGCGAGGCCGCGCTCGACGTCTCCCGCCGAGACCATCAGGGTGCCGAGGGTGAGCCGGGCGTTGAGTTCGATCGACTCGGCCTTGACGTGCCGGGCGTACTCGACGGCGCGTTCGGCGGCGGTGATGGCCTCGTGGCCCGGGTTGCGGAGCATGCCCCAGCCGGCGGCGCCGACGAGGACCACGGCGTGGACGGCGGAGGGCGGCAGGCCCTTGACGAGTTCCTGGGCGCGGGCGATCTCCGCCCAGCCGTCGCCTCGGCCGAGGTTGGACTGGAGACGGGCCTTCTCGGTCCAGAACCAGGCGGCGCGGAGGGGATCGTTCTCCTCGGCGCCGTCGAGGAGGCGCAGCGCCATCTTGCCGATCTTGAGGGCGCGTTCGCGGTCGCCGCTGAGCCGGGCGGCGACGGCGGCCTCGGCGAGGAGGTCGAGATAGCTGAGCGGGGTGGTCTCGGGGTCGCAGCCGCAGGGTGGGTAGGCCTCGGCGTAGTCCATGGGCCGGAGCGAGCGGCGGACCTCGGCGGGGGCCTCGTCCCAGAGTTCCATGGCCCGTTCGAGCAGACGGAGCTGCTCGGCGTAGGCATGGCGCTTGCGGGTCTCGACGGAGGCGCGGAGGACGGCGGGCAGGGCCTTGGCCGGGTCGTGCGCGTGGTACCAGTAGGTGGCGAGCCGGGTGGCGCGCTCGTCGGCCCGGACGAGCCCCGGGTCGGCCTCCAGGGCTTCGGCGTAGCGGCGGTTGAGGCGGGAGCGTTCGCCGGGCAGCAGGTCGTCGCTGACGGCCTCGCGGACGAGGGAGTGACGGAAGCGGTAGCCGTCGCCGTCGGGGACGGCGAGCAGGAGGTTGGCGCCGACGGAGGCCCGTAGCGCCTCGATGAGTTCGTCCTCGGTGAGGCGGGCGACGGCGGCGAGCAGTCCGTACTCGACGGTGGAGCCGCCCTCGGCGACGATCCTGGCGACCCGCTGGGCGTCCTCGGGGAGCGTCTCGACCCGGACGAGCAGAAGGTCGCGCAGGGAGTCGCTGAGCTGTCCCGCGGCGCAGCCGGCCTCGTGGGAGACGACGAGTTCCTCCACGAAGAAGGCGTTGCCGTCGGAGCGTTCGAAGACCTCTTCGACGAGTCCGGGGTCGGGTTCGGCGGCGAGGATGCCGGTGAGCTGGCGGTGCACCTCGGTGCGGGTGAAGCGGGCGAGTTCGATGCGGCGGATGGTGCGCAGCCGGTCGAGTTCGGCGAGGAGGGGGCGCAGCGGGTGGCGGCGGTGGATGTCGTCGGCCCGGTAGCTGGCGACGACCACGATCCGGCCGCGGCGGAGGGTGCGCAGGAGGTAGGTGAGGAGGTGCCGGGTGGAGGCGTCGGCCCAGTGCAGGTCCTCCAGGACGAGCACGATCGTACGGTCGGCGGCGAGCCGTTCCAGGAGCCGTACGGTCAGCTCGAAGAGGCGGGCGGTGGAGTCCTCGTCGGAGGAGTCGTGGCCGCCGGGGTCGCCCAGTTCGGGCAGCAGACGGGCGAGTTCGCTCTGCTGGCCGTCGGCGGCGGCGGCGAGTTCGTCGGGGAGCCGGCGGCGCAGCGAGCGCAGTGCGGTGGCGAAGGGGGCGAAGGGCAGTCCGTCGGCGCCGAGTTCGACGCAGCCGCCCAGCGCGACGACGGCGCCCCTGCCGCAGGCCGTGTCGAGGAACTCCTCGATGAGCCGGGTCTTGCCGACGCCCGCCTCGCCGCCGATGAGCAGGGCCTGGGGCTCTCCCGCGGCCGCGCGGGAGAGCGCCTCGGTGAGGGCGGTGAGTTCGCCGGCGCGGCCGACGAAGACGGGGCTGACTGACCTGGTCTCCACGGCGCCGAGCATCGCACAGAGGTCCGTGCCGTCGCTCATACGGGGGTCACGCGGCCCGGACGAAGCGGCCGCGCCCGCCGTCGCTCACCCGCCCCTCCGCGTCCTGGCCGCCGCTCCGGCGGCCGAGGCGGCGCAGGCCCCGGGGGGAGGCGACCGACTCGGCGGCCGCGTGGGACAGACGCTGGGCGGCGGCCTCACGGACGAGCTGGGCGTGGTTCATGCGGTGGAGTTCGTACTCGAACATCGGGTGCTCCTGGTTTCTCGGTCTCGGTATCGCTCCTTGCGATGCCTCGACTTTCGTCTCCCAGGGGGTGCGGCCACATCGGGCGAGTGCCGCATGTTCGGCGTACGGGGGGCCTTAGGCGGGTCCTAGGGGGGCCTTAGGCGGTCTCAGGATCCGGCGGTGGGCAGGCTCAGGAACAGGTCGAAGTAGGTACCGGCCGACAGGAGCAGTCCGAGGCCGCCCAGGACGGCGCCGGCGACGGCCACCGCGCGGACCCATGCGGGGCGCCCGGGGAGGATCAGCACGAGGACGGCGACGAGCAGGGCGACGAGCGCGAAGACGCCGTTCACCAGGGCCGTGCTGTGCCAGGCGTCGCCGTAGATCTCGGAGATCTGCTGGGCCGGGGTGCCGGCTCCGGAGGTCTTGATCTGTCCGATGAGCGTCTCGCGCTCGGCGACGACCTTCCCGGTCCAGGTGCCGGTGAGCGCGACGGCTCCGAGGGCGGCGGAGACCACGGCGGCAGCGGCGCCGCCGATGCCCGCGGCGGCGGGGTCGGGGGCCGCCTCGGCGAACAGCGCCTCGTCGTCGTCCTCGTCCTCGTCCTCGTCATCGACGCCGTCGCCCTCGGCGCCTCCGTCCGCGACGACCGGCCCGTCGGTCTTGCCTTCGGTCTTGCCGCCGACCTGTCCGCCGGCCTTCCCGTCGAGCGGGTCCGCCGCCGTGTCCCGGGCCGGCGCGGTCTCGGCGGCCGAGGCGCTCTCCGTACCGTCGGCCTTCCCGGCCGCCTCCGCGCTCTCGTCGGGCTTCTCTGTCGTCGTCTTGGTGTCCATGCGGCGCACGCTAGGCGGCGCACATGAGAGCCGTCTTAAGACGCCTCGGCCTTCGCGGCACGCCACTCGGGGGCGAGTACGGCCCAGACCTCGGTGTCGGTGCGGGTGCCGCGGTGCGGATAGTTCTCCCGCAGGACCCCCTCCTGCGTCATGCCGAGACGCCGGGCGACGGCGATGCTCGGCCGGTTCTTCACGGAGGCGTGCCATTCGACGCGGTGGATGCCCCGCTCCTCGATCGCCCAGTCGATGATGACCCGGCAGGCCCGGGTGATCAGGCCCTTGCCGGCGGCGGAGGGTTCGAGCCAGCAGCCCGCCTCGGCGGTCCCGTGCCGTACGTCCATGGTCCGGAAGAGGACGCCGCCGACGAGCGTGCCCCCGGTCCAGATGCCGTAGATGCGTCCGGTGTCGGTCGCGGCCTTCTCGGCGTACGAGCGGAGGAAGGAGCGGGCGGAGTCCAGATCGGCGACGAAGTCCGGCAGGGCGATGTGCTCTCCGACGAACTCCCGCCCGCGGTCCATGTGGGCCAGGAACTCCTCGGCCTGCCAGGGTTCCAGGGGCCTCAGCTCGGCGCCGTCGTCACCCAGCGATATCGCGAACATCCTCGTTCCTCTCCTCCACGGCCGGGATCGTCACCCGCATCGTGGGGATCTTCGCACGCCCGTCGGCGGCCTCACGGCACTCGGGCGGTTCGATGCTGATGCGGGGCAGCAGGCGGTCGAGCCGGCGGGGCAGCCACCAGTTCGCCCCGCCGAGCATGTGCATGAGGGCCGGGACGAGGAGGGTGCGGAGCACGAAGGCGTCGAGGGCGACGGCCGCCGCGAGCGCGATGCCGAACATCGCGATGACGCGGTCGCCGGAGAGGACGAAGGCGAGGAAGACGGAGATCATGATGACAGCGGCGGAGTTGATCACACGGCTGGTCTCGGCGAGACCGACCCGGACCGCCCGCCGGTTGTCGCCGGTCTCCAGCCACTCCTCGTACATCCGGCTGACCAGGAAGACCTGGTAGTCCATGGAGAGCCCGAAGAGGACGGAGACCATGATCACAGGCAGGAAGGGTTCGATCGGGCCCGCGCTGCCGAGGCCGAGGAGCTCACTCCCCCAGCCCCACTGGAAGATCGCCACGACGACGCCGAAGGCGGCGGCGACGGCCGCGACGTTCATGACGGCGGCCTTCAGCGGGATGCCGATCGAACGGAAGGCGAGCAGGAGCAGCAGACAGCCGAGGGCGATGACGACACCGACGAAGAGCGGCAGCTTGCCGACGATGATCTCGGCGAAGTCGTCGTACGAGGCGGTGACCCCGCCGACGTGGACGTCGAGGGAGGTGCCCGTCTCGGTCCGGGGGAGGACGTCCGTGCGGAGCCGGTCGACGAGCTCGCTGGTGGCCCTGGACTGGGGCGAGGACTCGGGCACGACGGTGAGGACGGCGGTGTCGCCGGAGCTGTTGTAGGTCACCGGGGAGACGGAGGCGACTCCGCGGGTGGCGGCGAGCGCGGCCGGCAGCTGGTCGAGGGCGACCCGGTCGTCGGCGCCGTCGAGCCCCGCGACGAGGGTGAGCGGGCCGTTGACACCGGGCCCGAAGCCCTCGGCGATCAGGTCGTACGCCTTCCGCGTGGTCGCGGTGGCCGGACCGTTGCCCTGGTCGGAGGTGCCGAGGTGGAGCGAGAGCGTGGGCAGGGCGAGGACGCCCATGACGACGGCGGCGACAAGCCCGAGGAGCTTGGGGTGCCGCTCGACGAAGACGGACCAGCGGGCGGCGAAGCCGGTGGGCAGCTCGGGCTTCGGCCCGTGCTCGGCGAGCGCGCGGCGTTCGCGCCGGGAGAGGGCGCGCATGCCGATGAAGGAGAGCAGCGCCGGAAGGAAGGTGACGGAGGCGGCGACCGTGAGGACGACGGTGAGGGAGGCGGCGATGGCCACGCCGTTGAGGAAGCCGAGCCGCAGGATGAGCATGCCGAGCAGCGCGATACAGACGGTGGCTCCGGCGAAGACGACGGCGCGCCCGGTGGTGGCGACGGCGGTCTCGGCGGCCTCCGCGACGGACAGCCCGCGTTTCAGGCCTCTGCGGTGCCGGGTGACGATGAAGAGGGCGTAGTCGATACCGACGCCGAGGCCGACGAGCATGCCGAGCATGGGGGCGAAGTCGGCGACGGTCATCACATGGCCGAGGAGGACGATCCCGGAGTAAGCGATGCCGACGCTGACGAGCGCGGTCGCGAGGGGGAGCGTGGAGGCGGCCAGGGAGCCGAAGGCGAGGAAGAGGACGACGCCGGCGACGGCGACGCCGACGACTTCGGCGATGTGCCCGCCGGGTGCCTCGGTGAGGGCGACGGCGCTGCCGCCGAGCTCGACCGCGAGACCGTCGGCGGCTGCGGCCTTCGCCGTGTCGACGAGGGCGCGGGCCTGCCCCTCGGGGATGTCGTCGGCCTGCTCGTGGAAGGTGACGGTGGCGTAGGCGGTGTGGCCGTCCTCGCTGACCTGGCCCCGGGTGTCGCCGTAGGGCGAGGTCACGGCCGCGATGCCGGGCAGTTCGGCGACCTCGTCGAGCATCGCGGTCATGCGCCGTTCGACGGCGTCGGCGCGGACGCTGCCCCGGTCGGTGTGCCAGACGATGGTGTCGCTGTCGCCGCCGAGGCCGTGGAAGCCCCGGTCGAGGAGGGCGGTGGCCCGGCCGGACTCGGTGCCGGGGACCTCGTAGTCGTTGGAGTAGGCGCCGCCGGCGACGGCCGCCGCGGTGCCGACCCCGCCGAGGGCGAGGAGCCAGAGGAGAACGGCGACGAGGCGGTGCTTGATGCACCACCGTGCGATGGCTGCCAAAGGACGTGCTCCCTGGGTGGTTCGTGGATCTTGCACGGGAGCAGCCCGAGAAGAACGCATCACCTACGTGGGCCCACTGTGGCAGCCAAACGTGATCGTTTGCCCGTTTCGTGTCGATACTCACAGACGTGCCGGGGGTTCGGGACCGAGACCCCGAACCCCCGGGCACAACCGCTCACCGTGGTGCTCAGCCGGAGACGCTGGCGCGGCCGTTCTCGATGTGGCCCATGAGCCGGCGGCGGAAGCCGTCGGCCGTGGTCACCTCGACGTCGTACCAGCCGTGCGCGTCGGAGGCCGAGTGCACGACGGTACGGGTCTTCCCCGGCTTCACCGTGACCGTACGGGTCCAGTCGGCGAGGTCGTCCTCGTCCACGTACCCGAGCGGCCTCACCGTGAAGGCGAGCGGTGCCGGTCCGGTGTTCCGTACGGTGAGGTGCAGGTCACGGTCGTGGTGGTCGATCCGCGAGGCGACCTCGGCGCCGCCCGACGCGGGGCCCTCGAACTCCCGGCGGAAGCCGTTGGGGCCGGTGATCGTGAAGCGGTAACGATCACCCGGAACGGGGACGGTCCACTCCCCCGTACCCCTGACGTCCTGGTGCTGCGGGACGGCGAACTCACCGGCGTACGGATAGAGCGCGAAGTGCGCGCTCGCCTTCCCCCGGTTGCTGAGCGCGACGGTCACCGCGCCGGCGCCGGTGGTCGCGGCGGCGTCCGGCTGGTACGGCAGGGGGCGGGCGCGGCGGACGCCGGGCTCCTGCACCGGCATCCGCTGCACGGCCGGGGGCTGGGGCCGCCAGCGGCCGCTGAACGGCGGGATCGGTCCGGGCTGCTCGACGTCGGGCTGCCGGCGGCCCCGCTTGAAGTCGAAGGCGGAGGTGAGGTCTCCGGTGACGGCCCGGCGCCAGGGGGTGATGTTGGGCTCCTCGATGCCCGTGAGCCTCTCCAGGAAGCGGATCACCGAGGTGTGGTCGAAGGTCTCGGAGCAGACGTAGCCGCCGACCGACCAGGGGGAGACGACGAGCAGCGGGACGCGGATGCCGAGGCCGGTGGGCTGGCCCTTCCAGCGTTCGTCCGTGTCACCGGCGGGCGGAACGGGCGGCGGCACGTGGTCGAAGAAGCCGTCGTTCTCGTCGTAGTTGATCAGGACGACGGTGTGGCGCCAGACGTCCGGGTGCGCGCCGAGGGCGTCGAGCACCTTGTAGACGAGCGTGGCGGAGGCGATCGGCGAGGAGGAGCCGGGGTGCTCGGAGTCGATCGCGGAGGGCACGAGGTACGAGACCTCGGGGAGGGTGCCGGCGGCGACGTCGGCGCGGAAGGCGTCGGCGAGGGTGCCGCTCTCGACCCGGCGCAGTCCGCGCTCGAAGAGGGAGCGCTCGGCCTCGGTGAGCTCGGCGACGCCCTCTTCGAGGAGTCCGAGCAGACGGGTGCGCCCGGTGGCGTCGTCGGTGTCGCGGACGGCGGCGTAGAAGGACTCCATGAAGGTGTGCCCGCCGGTCCTGGCGAGGGCCTTGCGGGCGATCTTCTTGAAGCTGGTGAAGAACTCGATGTTGTTGTCGGTGAAGTTCTCCCACTCGGTGTACGTCTTCCAGCTCCGCCCGGCGGCCTCGAGGCGCTCGGCGTAGGTGGGCCAGCCGTAGCCGGGGTGGGTGCCCTCGGCGTACGCGGCGTTGGTGACGGCCCGGCTGCCGTCGGCCTCGAAGCCGGTCCAGCCGGACCAGAGGTGGTTGCGGTTGGGGCTCGTCGAGGTGTGGATGGACGAGTGGTAGGCGTCGCAGACGGTGAAGGTGTCGGCGAGCTCGTAGTGCAGGGGGAGGTCCTGCCGGTCGTAGTACGCCATGGTGGCGGCGGTCTTGGCCGAGACCCACCCGTCCATCCAGCCGCCGCGCCAGGCCTTGCCGCCGCCGCTCCAGGAGTGGTCGAGGTCCCCGATGTACTGGAGGTCCTTCTTCTGGGTCTCGGCGGCGCCGCGGATCGGGAAGGGCAGCACGGTCCGGCCGAGCGCGGCGGGCTGCTCGAAGACCGGCTTGCCGGAGGGGAGTTCGATGGCGTTGCGGTCGCCGAAGCCGCGGACGCCGCGGAGGGTGCCGAAGTAGTGGTCGAAGGAACGGTTCTCCTGCATCAGGATCACCACGTGCCGAACCGCCGACATCCCCCCGGCCGGGGGCTCCGCGGCCATCGCGGCCTGCAGCGACGGCGGCAGCAGCGAGCCGGCGGCCGCGACGCCGAGGGCGCCTCCGCCCAGCGCGAGGAGCCTTCTGCGGGACATCTCGGATGACTTCTCGGGGGACAAGACCGACCTCCAGTCGACGGCCAATGGTTCGTCTTCGAGCCATTGGGTGGTACGCCGAGGACGGTAGTGAGACGGGGTGACGACGAGAAGACCCGACGGGGACGTCCCTGTGAACGTCCAAGAGAACGAGACAGGAGTCCAAGCGACTTCAGGCCATCGAGCAGGCCGCGGAGGCGTACGGCGAGCAGGCCGCGGAGGGGTCCGCCGAGTAGGCCGCCGAGCAGGCCGTCGAGGGATCCGCCAAGGCGTCCGCCGAGCAGGCCGCCAAGGCGTCCGCCGAGCAAGCCGTTGAGGACCGTCCCGAGGGCACTACTCGCCGCAGCCCCCGCAGCCGCCTCCCCCGCCCCCGCCGCAGCCGCCGCACGAGGACCTGTGGTCCTCCTCCTTCGCCCACCACGACTCCCGGGACGGGGACGACGGCTCGGCCCGCCCCGAGGCCTCCGTCTCGCCCGCGCGCCGGAACAGGGTGCAGGAACACCCCGCGCCCGGCATTTCCCCCAGACAGCGCCCCAGGGACGGCACATGGACGCCCCGCTGGTGCGCGCAGTCGGCACAGGTGTGAGTCGCTCTCCCCTCCATGGCCCCATGATGCCCGGACGGAGCGCGCCGGAACCGGGAAACGACGAAGGCGGCGCCCCGGTGACACATGCACCCGGGACGCCGCCCTCGCGGCCGTACGAGATAGGGCTCAGCCCTCGCTGACGCCCAGCTTCTCCAGGATCAGGTCCTTGACCTTCGCCGCGTCCGCCTGGCCGCGGGTGGCCTTCATGACCGCGCCGACCAGCGCGCCGACCGCCGCGACCTTGCCGCCGCGGATCTTGTCGGCGATGGCCGCGTTGCCCGCGATGGCCTCCTCGACCGCCGCGCCGAGCGCGCCGTCGTCGGAGACGACCTTCAGACCGCGCTTCTCGACGACCGCGTCCGGGGTGCCCTCGCCGGCGAGAACGCCCTCGATGACCTGACGGGCCAGCTTGTCGTTGAGGTCACCGGTGGCGACCAGGGCCGAGACCCGGGCCACGTCGGCCGGGGTGATGGCCAGCTCCTCCAGGGAGACGCCCTGCTCGTTGGCGTTGCGGGCGAGCTCGCCCATCCACCACTTGCGGGCCGAGGCCGCGTCCGCGCCCGCCTCGATCGTGGCGACGATCGCCTCGACCGCGCCCGCGTTGAGGATGGACTGCATGTCCAGCTCGGACACGCCCCACTCCTCGCGCAGCCGGTTGCGGCGCACCCGCGGCAGCTCGGGAAGGCCCTTGCGGAGCTCCTCGACCCACTCGCGGGAAGGGGCCACCGGCACCAGGTCGGGCTCCGGGAAGTACCGGTAGTCCTCGGCGTTGTCCTTGATGCGGCCGGAGGTGGTGGAGCCGTCGTCCTCGTGGAAGTGACGGGTCTCCTGCACGATCGTGCCACCGGAGGTGAGCACGGCCGCGTGGCGCTGGATCTCGAAGCGCGCCGCGCGCTCCACGGAGCGGAGCGAGTTGACGTTCTTCGTCTCCGAGCGGGTGCCGAAGGTCTTGGCGCCGTGGCGGCGCAGCGACAGGTTCACGTCGCAGCGCATCTGGCCCTTGTCCATGCGCGCGTCGGAGACGCCGAGGGCGCGGATCAGCTCGCGCAGCTCGGCGACGTACGCCTTGGCGACCTCGGGGGCCCGCTCGCCCGCGCCCTCGATCGGCTTGGTGACGATCTCGATGAGCGGGATGCCGGCCCGGTTGTAGTCGAGCAGCGAGTGCGAGGCGCCGTGGATGCGGCCGGTCGCGCCACCGATGTGGGTGGACTTGCCGGTGTCCTCCTCCATGTGGGCGCGCTCGATCTCCACGCGGAAGACCTCGCCGTCCTCCAGCTGGACGTCCAGGTAGCCGTTGAAGGCGATCGGCTCGTCGTACTGGGAGGTCTGGAAGTTCTTCGGCATGTCCGGATAGAAGTAGTTCTTCCGGGCGAAACGGCACCACTCGGCGATCTCGCAGTGCAGCGCGAGGCCGATCTTGATGGCCGACTCGACGCCGATCTCGTTGACGACCGGCAGCGAGCCGGGCAGGCCGAGGCAGGTGGGGCAGGTCTGCGAGTTGGCGTCCGCGCCCAGCTCGGTCGAGCAGCCGCAGAACATCTTCGTCCGGGTGCCGAGCTCGACATGGACCTCCAGGCCCATGACGGGGTCGTACTCGGCGAGCGCCGCTTCGTACGACAGCAGTTCAGTGACAGTCACGGTGAGACTTTCCCTCTCAGCCCAGCAGGACGTCGTCGTCGCCCAGGCGCTTCAGCTCCCGGTAGAGGATCGCCAGGCCGGTAACGATGGCGGCGGCGGAGACCGCGGCGTCGACCAGCCGCAGCATGTCGCCGTCGTTGCGGGCCAGCTTGGCCTGCTTGGCGACGCTCACGGCGCCGAACGCGGTGGTGGCCAGCGACACGTAGACGCCGGTCTTCGACTTCTTGAAGTTCTTGGCCTTCTTTGCCATGGCACTCACAGCGACGGAGCCTCCTCAAGCAGCGGGTGCCCCCACTTTTCCACGAAGGCGGCCTCGACGGCGGCTCCGACCTTGTAGAGCCGGTCGTCCTTCATGGCGGGGGCGATGATCTGCAGCCCGACGGGGAGGCCGTCCTCGGGGGCGAGGCCGCAGGGCAGCGACATCGCGGCGTTGCCGGCGAGGTTGGTCGGGATGGTGCAGAGGTCCGCGAGGTACATGGCCATCGGGTCGTCGGCGCGCTCGCCGATCGGGAAGGCGGTGGTGGGGGTCGTCGGGGAGACGATCACGTCCACCTCCTCGAAGGCCTTCTCGAACTCGCGGGTGATGAGCGTCCGGACCTTCTGGGCCGAGCCGTAGTACGCGTCGTAGTAGCCGGAGCTCAGCGCGTACGTACCGAGGATGATGCGGCGCTTGACCTCGTCGCCGAAGCCGGCCTCACGGGTGAGGGCGGTGACGTCCTCGGCGGACCGGGTGCCGTCGTCGCCGACACGCAGGCCGTACCGCATGGCGTCGAAGCGGGCCAGGTTCGAGGAGCACTCGGACGGCGCGATCAGGTAGTACGCCGAGAGGGCGAGGTCGAAGGTCGGGCAGTCCAGCTCGACGATCTCGGCGCCCAGCGACTTCAGGAGCTCGACGGACTCGTCGAAGCGCTGCACGACACCGGCCTGGTAGCCCTCGCCGCGGAACTGCTTGACGACACCGACGCGCATGCCGCCGACGGAGCCGCTCAGGGCCGCCTCGACGACCGGCGGGACCGGGGCGTCGATGGAGGTCGAGTCGAGCGGGTCGTGCCCGGCGATGGCCTCGTGGAGGAGGGCCGCGTCCAGGACCGTACGGGCGCAGGGGCCGCCCTGGTCGAGGGAGGACGAGAAGGCCACCATGCCGTAGCGGGAGACCCCGCCGTAGGTGGGCTTGACGCCGACGGTGCCGGTGACGGCGGCGGGCTGGCGGATGGAGCCGCCGGTGTCCGTGCCGATGGCGAGCGGGGCCTCGTACGCGGCGAGGGCGGCGGAGGAACCACCGCCGGAGCCGCCGGGGATACGGGTCAGGTCCCAGGGGTTGCCGGTCGGACCGTACGCGCTGTTCTCCGTGGAGGAGCCCATGGCGAACTCGTCCATGTTGGTCTTGCCGAGGATGACGACGTCGGCGGCCTTCAGGTTCTTGACCAGGGTCGCGTCGTACGGCGGGATCCAGCCCTCCAGGATCTTCGAGCCCACGGTCGTCGGCATGCCGACGGTGGTGAAGATGTCCTTGAGCGCGAGCGGCACACCGGCGAGCGGGCCGAGCTTCTCGCCGCGGGCGCGCTTCTCGTCGACGGCGCGGGCCTGGGCGAGCGCGCCCTCACGGTCGACGTGCAGGAAGGCGTGGACCTTCTCGTCGACGGCCTCGATGCGGGCGAGGTGCGCCTCGGTGACCTCGACGGCGGTCAGCTCGCCGGCGGCGATCTTCCGCGCGATCTCGGCCGCGGTGAGCTTGATGATGTTGTCCGTCATGACTGTTAGTCCTCCCCCAGGATCTGCGGCACCTTGAAACGCTGCTGCTCCTGGGCCGGGGCGCCGGAGAGCGCCTGCTCGGGGGTGAGCGACGGACGGACCTCGTCCGCGCGCATGACATTGGTCAGCGGCAGCGGGTGGGAGGTCGGCGGTACGTCTTGGTCGGCGACCTCGGAGACGCGGGCGACCGCGCCGATGATCACGTCGAGCTGTTCGGCGAAGTGGTCTTGCTCTTCACCGGACAGCTCCAGACGCGTCAGCCGGGCGAGGTGGGCGACCTCCTCGCGCGTGATGCCAGGCATGCAGCGATCCTCAGGGGTGAGTCTTGTGGGATGTACCGCAATCCTATGGGGCGCGGGCCACCGTCACGAACACGCCCATTCATCCCGGTCGGAACGGGGACCGGAGTTGCCGGGCGAAGTGGTCGGGTTCCTCGCCCGGGGCAGCCCCCCGCAAGGGGAAAAACGTCACTGTACGACCTGGCCCGAGGGGTGGTCGAGCTCGGCCTGGGCGGCGATGTCCGCGGGGCGGCGCCAGCCGTGCTCGCCGCGGGCCAGGAGCCAGGCGGTCGCCTCGCCCGGCGGCATCGCCGCGGCGACCAGCCAGCCCTGGACGGCGTCGCAGCCCAGGTCGCGGAGGCGTTCCCAGGTCTCGTCGTCCTCCACGCCCTCGGCGACGACGAGGAGGCCGAGGGAGTGGGCGAGGTCGACGGTGCAGCGGACGATCTCGGCGTCCTCGGTGTCGACGGCGAGCCGGGCGACGAAGGAGCGGTCGATCTTCAGCTCGCTGACGGGGAGCCGGCGCAGATGGACGAGGGAGGAGTACCCGGTGCCGAAGTCGTCGAGGGACATCTTCACGCCGTGGCCGGTGAGGCCGTTCAGCGTGTCGGCGGCCCGCTGGGGGTCCTCGAGGAGCACGTGTTCCGTTATCTCCAGCTGGAGCGCTCCGGCCGGGACACCGTGGCGGGCCAGCCGGGCGGCGACGGCGCCCGCGAAGCCGGGGGTGTGCACGTCGCGCGGCGAGACGTTGACGGCGACCGGGACGTTGAGGCCCTGGGCGCGCCAGCGGGCGACCTGGGCGAGGGCGGTCTCCAGGACGTACTCGGTGAGGTGGGGCATGAGGCCGGAGGACTCGGCGATGGCGATGAACTCGTCCGGCGGGACCTTGCCTCGCTCGGGGTGGACCCAGCGGACGAGCGCTTCGAGGCCGGCGACCTGGCCGTCGAAGCGGACCTTGGGCTGGTAGTGGAGTTCGACCTCGGCGGCGTCGAGGGCGCGGCGCAGGTCGCCGAGGAGGCCGAGCCGGTCGGGCGTGTTGGAGTCGCGCTTGGACTCGTAGACCTCGACGCCGGTGCGGTCCCGCTTCGCCTGGTACATCGCCACGTCGGCGCGGCGCAGCAGGCCCTCCGCGTCGAGCGCGTGGTCGGGGAAGACGGCGACGCCGGCGCTGGCCTCCAGGACGAGGGTGAGTCCGTCGAGGTCGAGCGGCGAGGACAGCTCGGCGACGAGGTGGCGGGCGACGCGCTGGGCGCTGGTGGTGGAGTCGGCGGTGGGCAGCAGGACGGCGAACTCGTCGCCGCCGAGCCGGGCGGCCTCGGCGCCGCGGGGAAGCGCGAGGCGGAGCCTGCCGGCGATCTGGAGGAGCAGCCGGTCGCCCGCGAGGTGCCCCAGCGTGTCGTTGACCGATCGGAAGCGGTCGAGGTCGATCAGGACGAGGGCGGCTCGGGCTCCCTCGCCCTCGGCCTCCTCCAGGGCGGTCCAGGCGCGCTCCAGGAGCCACTGGCGGTTGGGGAGCCCGGTCAGCGGGTCGCGCAGCTGTTCCTCGGCGCGGGCGCGGGCGATCCAGAGGGTGGAGTCGAGGGCGATGAGGGGGACGGCGAAGAGGGGCAGCAAGACCGGCCTGCTGACGGCGACGACGCAGATCAGCGGGGTGATGCCGAGCAGGGCGACGGCGACGAGGCCCTGCCGCAGGAGGGCGGTGCGGGCGACCGTGGGCAGTCCGCCGCCCTGGGGGGCGAGCGTGTACCACAGGAGGATGCGGGTCACCACGAGGTAGGCGGCCGCGGCGAGCACGACTTCCGGGAGGTCCCCGATCGTCCAGTCGAGGGGCCGCCAGGGCCGTTCGACGCTGGGTACGTCTCCGAAGAGGGCGAGGACGAGGGCGGCGGCGGCGACTCCGATGACGTCGGCGGCACCGTGCAGCAGGCCCTGCCGCCAGCGGTGCCGGCGGGCGGCGCCGACGAGGGCGACGACGGTCAGCGAGACGAGTCCGGCGGGCACCCAGCCGTACAGGAGGAGGACGGCGAGGGTGAGGGCGGCACCGGAGCCGGTACCGCCCCACCAGCGGTCGCGGCCGAGGGCGACCAGGTGGCCGACGATGAGGCCGGTGAGGACGGCGAGGGACCAGCCGACGACGCCTCCGGGGAAGAGCCCGTGGCCGGTGCTCACGGCTCGCTGGAGCCCGGCGGCCAGCACGACGGCGGCGATGCCCACCACGGCTGCGGGCAGCCGGGAGGTGAAGCCCAGGGGGACCACACGGCCGTGCGGCCGTGGGACCGGGGCGGCGCTCTCGGTCGGTTCCATTCCCGTCCCTCTCACAGGCGGCGGTGCCCTCGGTGTGCGACGGCCGCGGTCACGCGGCCGTCCGTCGTCCGCACGGCCGCCGTCGGGCGGTCGTGTCTCGTGTTCGACGGGGCCGTCGTCCTGACGCCACGACCGGCAGAGCCCTCGCGCGGCCGTGCAGGACGAGACGCACGGTCACCACACTAGGCCGCCGAGGGCTTCGACGGGCAGCGCTCTCCCTCTCTTGCCCGAATGCGACCTGGCCACCCGTAACGATCTGGTATGCGCCGAACGGGTGAGCTCCGCGGGGCCCTTGCGGGAGTCCGGGGCGCTACTCCACGACCGGGACCGCGGCCTCTCTGGCGGCGTCGGGCCCCTGTTCGAGCAGGACCGCGAAGCCCTCCTCGTTCAGAACCGGAACCTTCAGCTGCATCGCCTTGTCGTACTTCGAACCAGGGTTTTCACCGACCACCACAAAGGAGGTCTTCTTCGAAACGGAACCGGCCACCTTCGCTCCAAGCCTCTGCAGGGACTCTTTTGCGCCATCCCTGGTGAACTTCTCCAGGGTGCCGGTCACCACGACCGTGAGACCTTCCAGCGGACGCGGCCCCTCGTCCTCCCCGGCGCCCTCGTCCTCCAGACTCACCCCGGCCGCACGCCACTTGCGCACGATCTCCCGGTGCCACTCCTCGGAGAACCACTGCTTCACCGCGGCCGCGATGATCCCGCCGACCCCGTCGACGGCGGCGAGCTCCTCCTCGCTCGCCTGCTCGATCCGCTCCAGGGAACGGAACTCGCGGGCCAGCGCCTCGGCCGCGACCGGCCCCACGTGCCGGATCGAGAGACCGTTGATGAAGCGGGCGAGCGGGCGGGTCTTCGCCGCCGCGATGTTCTCCAGCATCGCCAGGGCGTTCTTCTTCGGCTCGCCCTTCTGGTTGGCGAAGACCGTGACGATCTTCTCCTCACCGGTCTTCGGGTCCCGCCTGGGCAGTCCGCTGTCCGGGTCGAGGACGTACGCCTTGATCGGCAGGAGCTGCTCGATGGTCAGGTCGAAGAGATCGCCCTCGTCGACCAGCGGGGGCTCCGACGGCTCCAGGGGGCGGGTCAGGGCGGCCGCCGCGACCGCGCCGAAGTTCTCGATGTCCAGGCACTGGCGCCCGGCGAGGAAGAAGAGGCGCTCACGCAGCTGAGCCGGGCACGTCCGGGCGTTCGGGCAGCGGAGGTCGATGTCACCCTCCTTCATCGGCTTCAGCGGAGTCCCGCACTCGGGGCACTCCGCCGGCATGACGAACTCCCGCTCGCTGCCGTCCCGCAGGTCGGCGACCGGCCCGAGGATCTCCGGGATGACGTCACCGGCCTTGCGCAGCACGACCGTGTCGCCGATGAGGACGCCCTTGGCCTTCACCACCTCCTGGTTGTGGAGGGTGGCGAACTCGACCTCGGAGCCCGCGACCGTGACCGGCTCCACCTGGGCGTACGGGGTGACGCGCCCGGTCCTGCCGACGCCGACCTTGATGTCGAGCAGCTTGGTGTTGACCTCCTCCGGCGCGTACTTCCAGGCGATGGCCCAGCGGGGGGCGCGCGCGGTGGAGCCGAGCCGGCCCTGGAGCGGGATCTCGTCGAGCTTGACGACGACGCCGTCGATCTCGTGCTCCACGGAGTGGCGGTTCTCCCCGAAGTACGCGATGAACTCCCGCACCTCGCCGAGCGAGCCCACCACCTTGTTGTGCCGGGCGGTGGGCAGGCCCCACTCACGCAGCAGGTCGTACGTCTCGGAGAGCCGGGAGATGTCGAAGCCCTCGCGGGCGCCGATGCCGTGGACCACCATGTGGAGCGGGCGGGAGGCGGTGACCTTGGGGTCCTTCTGACGGAGCGAACCCGCCGCCGCGTTCCGCGGGTTGGCGAAGGGCTTGTCGCCCGCCTCGACCAGGCGGGCGTTGAGCCCCTCGAAGGCCTCCATCGGGAAGTAGACCTCGCCGCGGATCTCCACCAGGTCCGGGATCCGGTCGCCGCGCAGCCGCTCCGGGATGTCGGTGATCGTCCGGACGTTGGGCGTGATGTCCTCGCCCGTACGGCCGTCGCCCCGGGTCGCCGCCCGGGTCAGCCGCCCGTGCTCGTACGTCAGGGTGACCGCGAGGCCGTCGACCTTCAGCTCGCACAGGAAGTGGAAGTCGGGGGTGCCGACGTCCCGCGCGACCCGCTCGGCCCAGGTGGCCAGCTCCTCGTCGTCGAAGGCGTTGTCGAGGGAGAGCATCCGCTCGCGGTGCTCGACGGAGGTGAAGTCGGTCTCGTACTGTCCCGCGACCTTCTGGGTCGGGGAATCGGGCGTCCGCAGCTCCGGGTACTCCTCCTCCAGCGCCTCCAGGGCGCGCAGGAGCCTGTCGAACTCGCCGTCGCTGATGACCGGCTGGTCCTTCACGTAGTACCGGAAGCGGTGCTCCTCGACCTGTTCGGCGAGGTCGGCGTGCTTCTCCCGTGCCTCGGCGGGCAGGGCCCCCTGTTCGACTGCCACCTTCGTCCGTCCTCCCGTGCCTAGAAACCCGGTCACTCTGGGTTGTCCGCGAGCGATCTCGCCGCCCGGGCGCAGTGGGCGAGCGCCGCACGGGCGTAGGCGGGCGAAGCGCCCGCGAGCCCGCACGTCGGAGTGATGACCACGGACTCCGCGAGAGTCCCCGGATTCAGCCCCAGCCTGCGCCACAGCGTCCTGACACCCATGACGCTACCGCCCGGGTCCGACAACGGGCCGTCGGCGGACGGCACCACACCGGCGAACAGCTTCGTACCGCCCTCCACGGCCTCGCCGATCATCTCCTCGTCACGTTCGGTGAGCAGCCCGAAGTCGAACGAGAGGCCGCCGACCCCTGCCCTCCGCAGCAGCGCGAACGGCACGTCCGGGGCGCAGGAGTGGACGACCACCGGCCCGTCGTGGACGGCGATCACCTCCCTCAGGGCGCTCTCCACGACCTGCCGGTCGACGGCCCGGTAGGTGCGGTAGCCGCTGGCGGTGCGGACATGGCCACGCAGGACCGCGGTGAGCGAGGGCTCGTCGAGCTGGAGGACGACCCGGGCCCCCGGGATCCGCTTGCGGACCTCCGCGAGGTGCCCGTGGAGCCCCTCGGCGAGGGAGCCCACCAGGTCGCGGCAGGCGCCCGCGTCCCCGAGCGCCGCCTCGCCGCCGCGCAGCTCCAGGGCCGCGGCGAGCGTCCACGGGCCCACGGCCTGCACCTTGAGCGGGCCCTCGTACCCCTGGGTGAACTCCTCCAGGGCGTCCAAGTCCTCGCCCATCCAGGAACGGGCCCGCTTGGTGTCCCGGCCGGGCCGGTCGCTGATCCGCCAGCCGCTCGGCTCCACGTGCGCGTACAGGTCGACGAGCATCCCGATCGTCCGGCCGGTCATGTCGGCCCCGGGGCCGCGGGCGGGGAGCTCGGCCAGGAACGGGAAGTCCTCGAAGGACCCGGTGGCGGCCCTCGCGGCCTCACGGGCGTCTCCGCCGGGCAGGGAACCGACGCCGGTCGCGGGGCCCCAGAGCTTCGTGCCGTCCGTGTCGTTCATGGTCAGCGTCCCGGCCTGACGGTGAGGTCGTTGATCTCGGCGTCGCGCGGCAGGTCGATCGCGGTGAGGATCGCCGTCGCGACCGACTCCGGATCGATCCACCGGGAGGCGTCGTACTCCTTGCCCTCCTGGGCGTGGACCTTCGCCTGCATGGGGCTCGCGGTACGGCCCGGGTAGACCGAGGTCACCCGCACCCCGTGGGCGTGCTCCTCGTGGCGCAGGGCGTCGGCGAGGGCCTTCAGGCCGTGCTTGGAGGCGGCGTACGCCCCCCACTCGGCGTGCGCGTTGAGCCCGGCGCCCGAGTTCACGAAGACGACGTGGCCCTGGGAGACCCGGAGCTGCGGCAGCATGTGCCGGGTCAGCTCGGCCGGGGCGACCAAGTTGACGTTGAGCTGGTGGTGCCAGGTCTTCGGGGTGAGGTCGCCGATCGGACCGAGGTCGACGACCCCGGCGATGTGCAGCAGGCTGTCGACCCGCTCGGGCATGCTCTGGTGCGAGAACGCCCAGGAGAGCCGGTCCGGGTCGGCGAGGTCCCCGACGAGCGTCCGGGCACCCGGGAACTGCGCGGCGAGCTCCTTGGCACGCCCCGCGTCGCGCGCGTGCAGCACGAGCTCGTCCCCGCGCGCGTGGAGGCGACGCGCGACAGCCGCGCCGATGCCGGAACCGGCTCCGGTGATCACATGAGTAGCCATGGGAGCCATGCTCCCATCAGCGGGAGGCGATGTTCTCCTCCAGGTGAGCGAGGGCCGTCGGGGCGTCGTCGGCGAAGAAGACGAGGTCGGTGAGGGGGAGCGGGAGGAAGCCCTCCTCGTTCATGCGGCGGAACTGGGTCTTCAGACCGTCGTAGAAGCCCGCCGTGTTGAGGAGGACCACCGGCTTGGTGTGCTTGCCGTGCTTCTTCAGCTCCAGGATCTCGGTGGCCTCGTCGAGGGTTCCGGTGCCGCCGACCATGATCACGATCGCGTCGGACTTGGCGAGGAGGAGCGCCTTGCGCGCCGCCAGGTCCCCGGTGACGACCATCTCGTCGGCATTCCGGCGTGCCTTGTGCGCGAGGAAGTCGACCGAGACGCCGACGAGCCGGCCGCCGGCCTCCTGCACACCGTCCGCGACCACCTTCATCAGGCCGGTGTCGGAGCCGCCCCACACCAGGGTGTGGCCCGCCTTGCCGAGGAGGCGGGCGAAGTCGCGGGCGGGGGCCGTGTAGCGCTCGTCGAGGTCGGCCGCGGAGAGGAAGACACAGATGTTCATGGCCTCACCGTAGGCCGTGACCAGCGGCTTCCAAGATTCTTCGGGAAATCCCGCCGTGCGGCGATGAGTTCCGGTGACGGCCCGGGTCTGTCCTGCCATGGATGAGGTGAACACCGCGCCGGGCAGGCTCCGGGGACGGGTCAGGTCACGGGACGGGACGCCGATCGCGTACGAGCGGTACGGGGACGGGCCGCCGCTCGTCCTGGTGAGCGGCGCACTGGGGACGGCCGCGGCCGAGCGGCCGCTCGGTCTGCTTCTCGCCCGGCGCTTCTCGGTGGTGGCGTACGACCGGAGGGGGCGCGGCGGCAGCGGCGACACCTCCCCGTACGCGGTGGAGCGGGAGATCGAGGACCTGGCGGCGGTGGTCGCGGAGGCCGGCGCCGGGGCCGCCCTGCACGGGATGGGAACCGGGGGCGCGCTGGCGCTCGCCGCGGTGGCCGCCGGGCTTCCGGCGGGTCAGGTCTCGGTGTACGAGCCGCCGTACTCGGCGGAGGCCGCCCAGCGCCGGCGGCGGGTGGCCACGCTGCTCGGCCAGGGGCGGCGGGGCGCGGCGCTCACGCTGTTCCTCGCGGACTCGGGGGTACCGGCGGAGCTGCGGCCCGGAGTGGCCGAACTGGCGCACACCCTCGCGTACGACCTCGCCGTCCTCGGCGACGGGACGGTGCCGGAGCGGGAACTCGCCCGGGTCCACGCGCGCGTACTGGTGGTCGATGGTGGCGCGAGCCCCGCGGGAACCCGGCAGGCGGCCCGCGCCCTGACCGCGGCCCTCCCCCTGGCCCGGCACCGCACCCTGACGGGCCAGACGCACGAGGTGGCCCCGCATGTGATCGCTCCGGTCCTGGAGCAGTTCCTGGCGGAGGACCGGGAGACCGTGGGGGCGGTCTGAGGGGGCGGCGGCGCCGCCCATGCCCTGGGGCGGCTCAGGGCGCCTGCAGAGCGTGGGGGCCGGCGCGTGCGGACTACGCCGTCGCCGGCTCCTCCGCCGTCGTACGGCGGGTCGTCGTCGCGATCGTGGCCGAGCCCACCACGCGCGTGCCGTCGTACAGCACGATCGCCTGGCCCGGGGCCACCCCGCGGACCGGCTCGGCGAAGGCGACCGTGAGTTCGCCGTCCGCCAGGGAGGCTGTCACCTCGGTCTCGCCGCCGTGGGCGCGGAGCTGGGCGGTGTAGCGGCCCTCGCCCTCCGGGGCGGTGCCGCACCAGCGGGGCTTGATCGCCGTCAGCCCGGTCACGTCGAGGGCCTCGACGGGGCCGACGGTGACCGTGTTGTTCACGGGCGAGATGTCGAGGACGTAGCGCGGCTTGCCGTCCGCGGCCGGGTGGCCGATCCGCAGGCCCTTGCGCTGGCCGATGGTGAAGCCGTACGCGCCCTCGTGGGTGCCGACCTTCGTACCGGCCTCGTCGACGATGTCGCCCTCCGCCCTGCCCAGGCGGGAGGCGAGGAAGCCCTGCGTGTCGCCGTCGGCGATGAAGCAGATGTCGTGGCTGTCGGGCTTCTTCGCGACCGCGAGCCCGCGCCGCTCCGCCTCCGCCCGGATCTCGTCCTTGGTGGTGAGGGTGTCGCCCAGCGGGAACATGGCGTGCGCGAGCTGCTTCTCGTCGAGCACCCCGAGGACGTACGACTGGTCCTTCGCCATGTCGGAGGCGCGGTGCAGCTCGCGGGTGCCGTCCTCGTTCAGGACGACCGTCGCGTAGTGCCCGGTGCAGACCGCGTCGAAGCCGAGGGCGAGCGCCTTGTCGAGCAGCGCCGCGAACTTGATCTTCTCGTTGCAGCGGAGGCACGGGTTGGGGGTGCGGCCGGCCTCGTACTCGGCGACGAAATCGTCCACGACGTCCTCGCGGAACCGCTCGGCGAGGTCCCACACGTAGAACGGGATGCCGATGACGTCGGCCGCCCGGCGCGCGTCACGGGAGTCCTCGATCGTGCAGCAGCCACGCGCGCCCGTACGGAAGGACTGCGGGTTCGCGGAGAGGGCGAGGTGCACGCCGGTGACGTCGTGGCCGGCTTCGGCGGCACGGGCGGCGGCGACGGCGGAGTCCACTCCGCCCGACATGGCGGCGAGGACGCGAAGGGGGCGCGGGGGCGGAGTCTGAGTCATAGCCCTACCAGGGTACGGGGCGCCGGGAACCAGAGTCGCGGTAGTAAGCGTTCTCGGTGGCATGGGGAGCAGGGCGAAGGGTTCGGACAGGCGGGTGGGGCGGCGCGCGGTGCTGCTCGGTGGCGGCGCGGCCGTGCTGGGCACGGCCGCGCTGGCCAGGGACGAGCTGGCGCGCGCCTGGTGGCGGCTGCCGGGAATGGAGCGGAAGCGGGTCGAGGGCGAGCTCGACCACCGCGCCGCCGAGTGGACCTCGGCGTCGCGGGCGAACTGGCGGCGGGCCGACCGGCCGGACGACTACCGGATCGACCGGATCGTGATCCATGTCGTCCAGGGCAGCTACGCGACCGCTCTGAAGGTCTTCAAGAACCCGGGGCACGGGGCCGCCGCGCACTACGTCGTCCGCAAGGACGGGCACGTGGCCCAGATGATCCGGGAGCTCGACGTGGGTTTCCACGCCGGGAACCGCGACATGAACGAGCGGAGCATCGGCATCGAGCACGAGGGCTTCGTCGACCGGCCTCAGGACTTCACGGCGGCGATGTACGCGGGGTCGGCGCGGCTGGCTGCCGACATATGCGCCCGGTACGGGATGCCCGTGGACCGGGAGCACATCATCGGGCACGTCGAGGTCGAGGGCACCGACCACACCGACCCCGGCCCGCACTGGGACTGGGACCGCTATCTGAAGCTGGTGCGGGAGGCGTCCGGGAAGCTCACGTGAGTGCCGCGTCCGGGGCACTCACGTGAGACCGGCCGTCCTCGCCCGTTCCACGGCCGGGCCGATCGCGTCCGCCACCGCCGCGACGTCCTCCTTCGTCGAGGTGTGCCCCAGGGAGAAGCGCAGGGTCCCCCGGGCCAGGTCCGGGTCGGTACCGGTGGCGAGCAGGACGTGGCTCGGCTGGGCGATGCCCGCGGTGCAGGCGGATCCGGTGGAGCAGGCGATCCCCGCCGCGTCGAGCAGCAGGAGCAGGGAGTCGCCCTCGCAGCCGGGGAAGGTGAAGTGGGCGTTGGCCGGGAGCCGTTCCACAGGGTCGCCGCCGAGGATCGCGTCCGGGACGACCGTACGGACGGCGCTCACGAGCTCGTCGCGCAGGGCGCCGACCTCGCGGGCGAACTCCTCGCGCCGCTCGGTGGCGAGCCGCGCCGCGACGGCGAAGGCCGCGACGGCCGGCACGTCGAGGGTGCCGGAGCGGACGTGCCGCTCCTGGCCTCCGCCGTGCAGCACGGCTACGGGGGTGTGCTCGCGGCCCAGGAGCAGGGCGCCGATGCCGTAGGGTCCGCCGATCTTGTGGCCGGAGACGGTCATGGCGGCGAGCCCGGACGCGGCGAAGTCGACCGGGACCTGACCGATCGCCTGGACGGCGTCGGCGTGCAGCGGTACGCCGAACTCGGCGGCGGCGGCCGCGAGTTCGCGGACCGGCATGACCGTGCCGATCTCGTTGTTGGCCCACATGACGGTGGCGAGGGCCACGGAACCGGGGTCCCGGACGATCGCCTCCCGCAGCGCCTCGGGGTGCACCCGGCCGTACCGGTCCACCGGCAGGTACTCGACGTCCGCGCCCTCGTGAGTGGCGAGCCAGTCGACGGCGTCGAGCACGGCGTGGTGCTCCACCGGGCTGGCCAGGACGCGGGTACGGCGGGGGTCGGCATCGCGCCGGGCCCAGTAGAGGCCCTTCACGGCGAGGTTGTCGGCCTCGGTGCCACCGGAGGTGAAGACGACCTCGCTCGGCCGCGCGCCGAGCGCGGCGGCGAGCGTCTCGCGCCCCTCCTCGACGGTCCGCCGGGCCCGCCGTCCGGGGGCGTGCAGAGAGGAGGCGTTGCCCGTGACGGCGAGCTGGGCGGTCATCGCCTCGATCGCCTCGGGCAGCATGGGCGTGGTCGCGGCGTGGTCGAGGTATGCCATGGTGGATCGATTCTACGAGCCCACGACGGCGGCCCCGGCGGGTGGCCGGTTTACGCCGCCCGGCGCGCCCTGCGAAGCCGACGGCCCGGCCCGGCAGGCGAAAGCGACGGCCCGGCCCCACTGGCGGAAGCGGCTGCCCGGCCCGACCGGCGGAAGCGCCTGCCCGGCGCGCCCTGCGAAGCCGACGGCCCGGCCCGACCGGCGGTAGCGGCCGGGCGGCCGGGACCGACGGAGCCGGGCGGCTCGCCTACGAGCCCCGCCGCCGGTTTCAGTCGCGCGGTGCGCGGGCCAGTTGGCGGGACTGGGCCACCAGACGGCCTGCGCTGTCCCAGACCTCCGCGTCCTCCTCCAGGAAGCCGCCGGCGAGGTTGCGGGTCGTGATCGAGATCCGCAGCGGGCCGGGGGCCGGGCGGCAGCGGACGTGGGTGGTGAGCTCCACGGTCGGTGTCCAGCCCTTCAGGCCCAGCTCGAAGGAGGTCGGCGGCAGGGCGTCGACCGCGAGGAGGAGGGAGAGGGCGTCGGGCTCGCGGCCGTCGGCGAGCCCGAACCAGGCCCGCATCTCGCCCTTGCCCGAAGGGGCGCCCAGCGCCCAGCCCACGCAGGCCGGGTCGAGGCGGAGGTCCAGCCGGTCGGCGATGGCCGAGGAACCGGGGATCCTCGGGGCCGGGTTGTCGGCGGCGCTGAAGCAGTTCTCGATCGGCGCCATCGCCGGGGGCGTGGCGGTGGTGCGGACGTCGTCGGGGAGGGCGTCGAGGTCGCCGTACGAGGCGAGGACGCGGATGCGCTCGACCTCGGTGCCGTCCTCGGCGAACTGGAACAGGGACGCCTGGCCCGTGGACAGCGTCCTGCCCGTACGGACCGTCTCCGTCCTGATCACCGCGGGGCCCGGAACGGACGGCGTGAGGTAGTGCGCCGAGATCGTGAAGGGGTCGGGGTGCGGCAGGTGGTCGCCGAGGGCGCGGCCGAGCAGAGCGAGGAGGTAGCCGCCGTTGACCGCGTGGATGATCGTCCAGCCGGCGGAGAGTTCGGCGTCGTAGACGCCGGGCTCGCGGAGGGAGAGGGCGGTGTCGCGGTCGAACTCGCTCGTCGCGGGCGGCGACGCGAGGGGGCTCGTCTCGGTACTCGTGCTCATGCGTCCGACGGTACCGCAGCTACCTACTGAGCGGTAGCTTTTTCGGGCTCCTCACGAGCCGAGGAGCGCCGGTTCCAGGCACGGGGCGCGCGCCAGTGATAGCGCATCGCGAGCAGACGGAGCACGAAGGCGGTGACGACGGCCGCTCCGCTGGTGAACGCGTTGAGCATGTCGAATCGGATGCAGAGCACGACCATCGCGGACCCGACGATCGCCGGGACGGCGTACAGGTCCCGGTCCCAGCGCAGCAGCGACGGCACCTCGTTGGCGAGCACGTCGCGCAGGACACCGCCACCGACGGCCGTCGCGAGACCGAGCACGGCGGAGGAGGTGAGGCCGAGGCCGTAGTCGTACGCCTTCGTCGTCCCGGTCACACAGAAGAGGCCCAGGCCGGCGGCGTCGAAGACGTTCACCGCGCGCTGGGTGCGCTCGACCTGCGGGTGGAGGAAGAAGACGAGGACCGTCGCGATCAGGGGCATGAGGAAGTAGCCGAGATCGGTGAAGGCGGCGGGGGGTACCGCGCCGATGATCAGATCACGGAAGAGACCGCCGCCGAGGGCGGTCACCTCGGCGAGGACGGCGATGCCGAAGACGTCGAAGTTCTTCCGGACGGCGAGGAGGGCGCCGGAGATGGCGAAGACGAAGATGCCGACGAGGTCCAGGGCGTGCTGGACATCGGGGCTGAACAGATCGTGGAGCACGGGGTCATTGTGGCGGGTGGGGGTGGAAGCGGGGCGGGGGGCATCGCCTGTGCGGCACGCGCTCGCTGGGCGGCGCCCCCGCGCGGCCGTACACCCGCCGCACGCGGTGCGCGGCCCGCGGTACGCACCCGTCGGGGGTGAGGCGCCGTCCTCGCGGGACCCGCGGTGGAACCCGCGGCGCGTCGGAGGCCCCCGTCGCCGTGTGGCGGCGGGGGCCTCCGGGTGTCGCGGCGCCTACCTCTTCGGCGCGTCGCCGTCCCCGGCCGACGTCTCCGCCGGAGCCGGCGCCGGAGCCTCGGTCTCCGCCGGAGCCGGGGCGGCCTCGGTCTCCGCCCCAGCCGGGGTCTCGACCTCCGCCTCCGCCTTCGCCTCGGCCTCCGCCAGAGCCGGAGCCTCCGCCGGAGCCGGCGCCTCCGACTCCCCCGTAACCTCCGTCTTCGCGAGCTCCACCGATTCCCTCGCCCCCGGCACCGCCAGGGACTCCGCGTTCTCCGGGTGGTGGCAGGCCACCCGCTGGCCCGGGCGGAGTTCCAGGAGCGGGGGCTCCTGGGTCTTGCAGAGGTCCGTGGCCTTCCAACAGCGGGTGTGGAAGCGGCAGCCCGGCGGCGGGGCGATCGGGGACGGGACGTCACCGGTCAGGAGGATGCGGTCGCTCTTGGCGCCCCGGCGGCGCGGGTCCGGGATCGGGACCGCGGACATCAGGGCCCGGGTGTACGGGTGCATCGGGTTCTCGTAGAGCGACTTGCGGTCCGCGAGTTCGACGATCTTGCCCAGGTACATGACCGCGATGCGGTCCGAGACGTGCCGGATGACCGACAGGTCGTGCGCGATGATCACGTACGTCAGGCCGAGCTCCTGCTGGAGGTCGTCCAGGAGGTTGACCACCTGCGCCTGGATGGAGACGTCCAGGGCGGAGACGGGCTCGTCCGCGACGACCAGCTTCGGCTTCAGGGCCAGCGCGCGGGCGATGCCGATGCGCTGGCGCTGACCGCCCGAGAACTCGTGCGGGTAGCGGTTGTAGTGCTCGGGGTTGAGGCCCACCAGGCCGAGGAGCCGCTGGACCTCCTTCTTGACGCCGCCCTCGGGCTCGACGCCCTGGAGCTTGAAGGGCGCCGAGACGATCGTGCCGACCGTGTGGCGCGGGTTCAGCGAGCCGTACGGGTCCTGGAAGATCATCTGGATGTCGCGGCGGAACGGACGCATGCCCGACACCCCGAGGTGCGAGATGTCCTTGCCCTGGAACTCGACCGTGCCGTCGGTCGGTTCGAGGAGACGGGTGATGAGCCGGCCCATCGTGGACTTGCCGCAGCCGGACTCGCCGACGACACCGAGGGTCTCACCGGGCAGGACCTCGAAGTCGATCCCGTCGACCGCCTTGACGGCGCCGGTCTGGCGCTGGAGCAGCCCCTTCTTGATGGGGAAGTGCTTCTTCAGGCCGGTGACCTTGAGCAGAGGTTCCATGTTGTCGCTCACAGTTTCGGCGCAATCTCTTCGGTCCAGATGCGGGTCCGCTCCTCCTGCGACATGTGGCACGCCGAGAAGTGGCGGTCCCCGGCCGGCGCGAGCTCCGGCCGCTGGGTGCGCGTGATGCCGCCCTTGGGGACGTCCGCGTACGGGCAGCGGGGGTTGAAGGCGCAGCCGCTCGGGATGTTGATGAGGCTGGGCGGGTTGCCCTTGACCGGGATGAGCCGCTCGGTCTGCTCGCGGTCGATCCTCGGCATCGAGCCGAGCAGGCCCCAGGTGTAGGGGTGCTGCGGCTCGTAGAAGACGGACTCGGCCGGTCCGCGTTCCACGCAGCGTCCGCCGTACATGACGAGGATGTCGTCGGCGAGCTCGGCGACGACGCCGAGGTCGTGGGTGATGATGACGACCGCGGAGCCGAACTCCTTCTGGAGGTCCCGCATCAGGTCGAGGATCTGGGCCTGGACGGTGACGTCGAGCGCGGTGGTCGGCTCGTCGGCGATGAGCAGCGCGGGGTTGTTGACGAGCGACATGGCGATCATCGCGCGCTGGCGCATGCCGCCGGAGAACTCGTGCGGGTAGTTGTCGAACCGCTTGGCGGGCTCGGGGATGCCGACCCGGTCGAGGAGTTCGACGGCCCGCTTGCGGGCGGTCTTCTTGTCGACGTCGTTGTGGACGCGGTACGCCTCCACGATCTGGTGGCCGACCGTGTAGTACGGGTGCATCGCGGACAGCGGGTCCTGGAAGATCATCGCCATCTCGCGGCCGCGCATCCGGCGGACCTCGTCCGGGTCGGCCGAGAGCAGCTCGCGGCCGTTCAGCCAGATCTCGCCGGAGATCCTCGCCTTCTGCCGGCCGTACTGGCCGACCGTGTGCAGGCCCATGATGCCGAGCGAGGTGACCGACTTGCCGGAGCCGGACTCGCCCACGATGCCGAGGGTCTTGCCCTTCTCCAGCTGGAAGCTGAGACCGTCGACCGACTTGACCAGACCGTCGTCGGTCGGGAAGTGGATCTTCAGGTCGCGCACGTCGAGGAAGGCGTCGGAGGGGGCGGACGTCCCCGCCGACTTCCCGGTGGCGACGGGTTCTCCCACCGCCGCGCCGGTCTTCGTCAGCTTGTCCGTCATGCGAGCCTCACTCGGGGGTCGATCACCGCGTACAGAAGGTCCACCACGAGGTTCGCGATGACGACGCAGGCGGCGGTGATGAGGGTGACGGCCAGGATCAGCGGCAGGTCACGCTCGCTCACGCCCTTGATGGCGAGGCCGCCGAGGCCGTGGAGGCTGAACGCGGTCTCGGTCAGGATCGCGCCGCCGACGAGGGCGCCGAGGTCCATGCCGAAGATGGTCAGGATGGGGGTCATGGTGGAGCGCATGGCGTGCTTGCCGAGCACGACGGGCTCCGGGAGGCCCTTGGCCCGTGCGGTGCGGATGTAGTCCTCGCCGAGGACCTCCAGCATGGTGGCGCGGGTGAGCCGCGCGTACATCGCCGCGTACAGGAAGGCGAGGGTCACCCAGGGCAGCAGCAGGCCGCCGAACCAGCCACCGAAGGACTCGGTGATCGGCACGTACGAGGCGTTGACCCAGCCGAGCTGCGTACGGAAGACCAGCATCGCCAGCATGGCGGTGAAGAAGATGGGCAGCGAGACGCCGGCGAGCGCGGTGATCATGGCCGCGCGGTCGATGATCGTGCCCCGCTTGAGCGCGGAGACGACACCCGTGGACACGCCGAGGACCAGCCAGAGGACGGCCGCGCCGATGACCATGGACAGGGTCACCGGGAAGGCGTCGACCAGCATCGACCAGACGTCCTGCTCGGTGCGGAACGAGTAGCCGAAGCACGGCGCGGCACAGTGGATGGTGTCGCCACCGCCCGTGTAGTCGCGGCCGACGAAGATGCCGGAGACGAAGTGCCAGAACTGCACCAGGATCGGCTCGTCCAGACCCAGCTTCTGCCGGACGGCCTCGATGGAAGCCGGATCCGCCTGCTTGCCGACGAACATCGCGGCAGGGTCGCTGCCGGTCATCTTGGGGATGAGGAAGAAGATGCTGAGCGTCACCAGGGTGACGACGAGCAGCATCGCGACGACTGAGAAGAGCCGTCGGACTATGTATGCAAGCATGCGGTCGGCCGGTCGGCGGCCGGGGGACCCGATCGGGTCCCCCCGCCGCCG
>NZ_JBHVZO010000007.1:67844-127438 GCF_042879855.1 Streptomyces sp. NPDC058326
TCTTCCAACCCCCGGCGTCAATTTTAACCCACCCGGGGGGGCGGCGGGGGGGGGGGGGGGGCCCCCCTGGGGGCCCCCCGCCCGCCGCCCTCGGCCATCACCTGCCCTTCGGACCTGGCGGCGGGTGGTGCGCCGGTGGAGCGGGTCGGATTACTTGACGACGCCGAGCGACGCGTAGTCGTAACGGCCGTTGTACGCGTCGGCCGTGTAGACGTTGGTCAGCCGGGAGCTGCGCCAGATGATGTTCTTCTCGTGGGTGAAGGGCAGGTAGACCGCGGCCTCCGAGACCTTCGTGTTGATCTGCTTGTAGAGCTCGCCGGCCTTGTCGGGGTCGGTCTCCTTCAGCGCCTGGTCGAAGAGGCCGTTGATGGCCTTGTCGTTCAGCTCGGAGAAGTTGTTGTTGCCGCTCTCGAGGATGAAGCGGCCGTCGACCAGCGGCTGCAGGAAGCCCTGGCCGGACGGGAAGTCGGCGCCCCAGCCCATGATGATGATGCCGTAGCCCTTGTCCTTGACCACCTTCGGCGAACCGATGATGCCGGAGGTCTGGGCGCCGTCGAACAGGTCGATCTGGGCGTCGATGCCGGCGGCCTTCAGCGACTGCTGGAGGGACTCGGCGGTCGCGATCTCGATCTTCTTGTTGTTGCGGACCGCGATGGTGGTCTTGAAGCCGTTCGGCTTACCGCACTTCTTCAGGGCCTCCTTCGCCTTGGCGAGGTCCGGCGCGCCGCCCAGCTTGCCGTACGGGTCGGCCTTCGGGTCGGCGCCCTTGATCGCCGGCGGCAGCATGTTGGAGGCGATGTCGCCACCGGCCTGCGGGCCGCCACGGGCGGTCTGGAGGGACTTGGAGTCGGCCGCGTAGATGATGGCCTTGCGGCACTCGATGTTGGGGATGACCGTCTGCGGGAAGACCGCGTAACGGATGAAGCCCGTCTGCGGGTTGTCGACGTTCCCCTTGTGCTGCTGGAGCGCCTTCTGGCGGGCGGCGGAGCCGATGCCCGTGGCGTTGATGTCGAGGTCGTACTCGCCCTCGATCAGACGGTTGTCCATGTCGTCGGCGTTCGTGGTGAACGTGACGCTGATCTTGTCCGGGAGCGCCTTGCGGATGGTGTCCGTCTTCGCGTCCCACTTGTCGTTGCGGACGAGCTTGATGGACTTGTTCGGCGTGTACGAGTCCCACTTGTACGGGCCGGAGGAGAAGGGCTTCAGGCCGTACTTGGCCTTGGTGTCCTTGTCCTGGCGGACCGGGGAGGCGGCGGGCATGGCCAGCATCTGCAGGAAGTCACCGTTGGCGACCGGCAGCTTGAAGATGATGGTCTTGTCGTCCGGGGTCTCGATCGCCTTCAGGCCGAGCTTGTCCGCGGAGGTGTCCTTGTACGGACCCTTGTACTCGCCCTTGGGGTCGAGGACCTGCTGGAGGTAGATCGGGCCGCCGGAGATGACGTCCTGGGCCCAGATGCGCTCGATGCCGTACTTGATGTCCTTGGAGGTGATCGGCTTGCCGTCCTCCCAGGTCACCCCGTCCTTCAGCGTGAAGGTGTACGTGAGGCCGTCGGCCGAGACCTTGCCGGCGTCGGTGGCGAGGTCCGGGACGAGCTCGGTGGAGGCGGCGCCCGGCTCGGCCTTGAAGGTGACCAGCTGGCGGGTGTAGTAGCGGGCGAAGTCCCACACGAAGCCGTAGTAGCCGCGCTGCGGGTCCCACGAGTCGGCCTCCTGCGAGCCGATGAACTTCAGCTCGCCACCCTTCTTGTCGGAGGGGTTGGCGACCTTGTTCACCGCGGCGTTGAAGCCGGCCGCGGCGCCCTTGCCCTTCTCACCGCCGTTGCCGGTGTCGCCGCCGCAGGCGGTGGTGACGACCATCGTGGCCGCCGCGAGCAGCGCGCCTGCGGCGATTCTGCGCCTCTGAGAGCTCATCAGACTCATGGGTCTCGCAACCTCCGGGTAGTGGCGGCCGATACGGCGGTCCGCCGATTGGGGTGAGCCTCCTGTCGCCAGCGGCAGGGGCGGGTCTTGCGTGTCGTCGGCGAACGGTCAGCGGGAGCCCTTCGGGTCGAGCGCGTCACGCACGCCGTCGCCGAAGAGGTTGAACGCCAGAACGGTGATGAAGATCGCGAGGCCGGGGATCACCATGAAGAGCGGGTCCGCCTCGTACGTGGTGATGGCCGTCGACAGCATCTGCCCCCAGGAAGCGGTGGGAGGCTTCACGCCCGCGCCGAGGAAGCTGAGGGCCGCTTCGGTGAGGATGTTGGTGGGGATCATGAGGGTCGCGTAGACCGTGATCGGGGCGATCAGGTTGGGCAGCAGCTCGCGGCGCAGGATGTAGAGCCGGCCGGCGCCCAGGCTCTGGGCGGCCTCGACGTACTCGCGGTTGCGCAGCGAGAGGGTCTGGCCGCGGACGATGCGGCCCACGTACGGCCAGCCGAAGAAGCCGATGACGAGGACGAGGGCGGCGATGCGGACGCCCGAGCCGTCGAGGCCGAGGAGTTCGTTCGGCAGGACGGAGACCAGGGCGATCGTGAAGAGCAGCTGCGGGAAGGCGAGCATCACGTCCATGACCCGGCTGAGGACCGCGTCGATCCAGCCGCCGAAGTAGCCCGCGATGATGCCGAGGACCGTGCCGAGGACGACGGCGAAGACCGCCGCGAGGAAGGCGACGAGCAGCGAGATCTGGGCGCCGTAGACGATCCGGCTGAAGACGTCGCGGCCGTTGACGGGCTCGACGCCGAGGAGAAACTCGGAGCTGATGCCGCCCCAGGAGCCGATCGGGGTGCCGAAGAGCGGGTCGATCTGGTCCTCGTGGAACTCGTTCGGCGGGTGGCCGAGGAGGCCGACGATGACCGGCGCGAAGAGCGCGACCAGAACGAGGAAGAGGACGACGAAGGCGCCCGCGAGGGCCAGTTTGTCGCGCTTGAGGCGGGTCCAGGCGATCTTCCAGGGCGAGCGGCCCTCGATCGCCTTGCCGGAGTTGTCCGGAGTGCCGGGTGCGTCGGGCGTAGCGTCGACGGTGGCGGTCGACTCGCCCGCACTCGTCTCGCGCAGTGGTGCCGTCATCGTGGTGAGGACCCCTCTCGGCCGCCGGTAGCCGGCCCTTGCCCGCCGCGGGTAGCGGCTCGGTGGAACAACCTGCTGGGCACCTGCTCGAAAGGAGCCGAACGCCCGGTGTTCCGGGGAGTCTTCAATGCGTTTGTGATCACCCGCCAGCCCTGACGGGGAATGTTTGCTCAAACGTGATGCGGTGCTGTGACTTCCGTTATCCGGACGTCGCGATCACGTGAGCGGACCATCTCGGGGCCTCTTCCCCTCAATCGGACATGTCGCTCAACTGGGCGCTCGAGGTGGTTAATCAGGGCGAACGACGGCCTCCGGAGCGGACTCCGGAGGCCGGTGGGATGCGATGTGAGAAGAGAGGCGTCTCAGTATCCGGACGGAGCCGGGGGCGGGTAGCCGTATCCGGGGACGGGCGCGGAACCGCGCCCGGCGTGCGCCTCGCGGTCGTAGAAGGGCCGTCCGTTCGCCCGCAGCCAGAGCGCCACCGGGTCGTACGCGTCGGAGAGGGCGACCGTCGAGACGGGCAGCCCGTCGGGTACGGCGCCGATCGACTGGCGCATCATCGCGCGGACCGTGTCGACGGCCGCCGCGGAGGTGTCGTACAGATCGAGACCGATGACGAGGTACGGGGTGCCGAGCGCGGGCTGCACCCAGCCGCGGCGCAGCGCCCGGACCGCGGCCGTGCGGTGCGCGTTCTGCGTGAGCAGGGCGTAGAACTGCGGGATCTCCAGGCTGGGCTCGGTGACCCGCAGCGGCCCGGCGGGCATCCGGTCGAGGCCGGTGGCGATCCGGCGCAGATCGGCCCAGGGGATGCCGACGCCGCCGCCGGGGGCGTGCGGATTCAGCCAGACGCCCCAGCGGTCGGGGTAGAGGGCCCGGGCGATCTCCCGGCCGGTGACGAGCTCGTGGGCGCGGTTCCAGCCGGACGCGGCGAGTTCCTGGGCGGAGGTGACGCAGGGCGCGTAGCCGAAGCCGTCGACCTCCATGTTCCCGTACTGGGCGTCGGACGAGCCGGGAGCGCCGTCCCAGAGCAGCATCCAGAGCTCGCCGTCGGCGAGGGCGTGCAGGAGCTGCTCGTACGCGTCGTAGCGTCCGGGTGCCACCTGGCGCAGCATGTGCTCGACCTGTCCTGGCGCAGCGGTGCCTGACGCACTCACCCTGGGTCCCGCCCCTCTTCCGTTCACCACGTTCGTCCAGCTACCGATTCAGTTCAGCTTAAGCAGGGGGCCGGTCACACGGCGGCGCGCTGGTAGAAGGGTCGCACCCGCTCCAGCATCCAGTCGCCGACCGGGTCCTGGGCCATGTCGAGCAGGATGAGGTTGACCGGCCAGGCGACCTCGACCCGGCCGAGGGCGCGGCCCAGGGCGTCCAGGGGCGCGTTGCGGTCGACGCCGTCCCAGGCGGCCAGCTGGACGCCGATGAAGAGGGCGGGTTCGGTGCCCTCGACGCTGGCGAGGGCGCGGCGGGCGGTGGTCACGACGCCGGTGGCGTCGAACTCGGCGGAGGCGGCGGCGAGGAAGTCGACGGGGTCGTCCTGCCAGTCGGGCTCGAAGAGGCGGACGCGGCCGCCGCTCGCGGGGCCGTCGAGCGGGGTGCGGCCGACGCGGCAGAGTTCGGCGACGGCGGGCGGGGGCAGCGGGACGCCGACGGTGCCGCCGGGGTTCACGGCGATGCCGAGCTGCGGGGGCAGGCCGCGGGCGAAGTCGCGGGCGGGCGCGACGGTGAACGACATGTGACTGCCGACACAGGCGAGGAACTGCTGCTCGGAGCTGAAGACGGGGACGTAGGCCGCGCCGTCGATCTCCATGGTGGGGAGGTCGAGGTCGGGGCTTTCGGGTCCGCCGCCGTTGGGCAGGGGCACCCAGATCGGGCTGCGGCCGAGCGTCTCGACCAGGCGGGCGCCGGCCGCGGGGTTGCCGAGGGATGCGGCAAGGACCTCTTCCAGTTCGTTGCCCGGCCACGTCACGTCCACGGTCCCGTTTCCCCTTCTCGCACGGCCTGCCGCACCGGCCGCCCGGCAGCACCCTAACGCCGCCTCGGCGCCGTCGTGGCCAAAAGGGTACGGAACGAAGGCGGGCCGGGGTCGGGGGGTCCGTCAGCAGGTCTCCCGGAATCCGATCTTCCGAAGCGCGTCCGCCGCGTCCCGGTCGAGCAGGGTGGCCGAGGCGCAGCCGTGCGGGAGGCGGCCGGACTCGGCGGCCTCGACGAGCCTGCCGACGGCCCGCCGGTGCCGGGCGAAGGCGTAGGCGGAGACGCCCCGGCCACGGGCGCGCTGCCCCTCGCGGGCGGTGTCGGGGGAGACGTCGAGGAGGAGCAGGTGCAGGGACCGGCCGCGGCGGCGGGCCTCGCGGGCCAGCCAGCCGCGCACCCAGGACTGGGTACCGCAGTCGTGCACGACCACTCCGGCGCCGGTACGCAGGGCGCGGCGCAGCCCCGCGTAGTGCGCGAGCCGGACCAGGGGGCGGTAGACGGCGTACGGCAGGAGGCCGGGCATCCGGGCCTCCCAGCGCTCGCGGGCGTCCTGGGAGTCGATGCCGGTGCCCTCGGCGGCGCGCTTCATCAGGGTCGACTTGCCGCTGCCGGGGAGCCCGGAGACGACCACGAGGTCGCCGGCCGCGAAGGTGAGGGCGCGGGGGGCGCGGCCGCCGCGCTCGCGCAGGTCGCGGAGGAGCCGGCCGCGGCCGCGGGTCCTGGCGCGGGCGCGCTGTGACGGTATGCCGGTACTCGGCGCGCACGCGCCGCTGTGCTGGATCCTCATCGCTTCTCCCCCTGCCGGGCCTTGGGAGACCCTTGCCCACAAAGTGTAAAGAAACGGTAATGGGACACAAGCGATATGCCCCGCCGAGCTCGCGTGCAATGATGTGCCCGCCAGGCGCGCACAGTCGCCACACAATCGCATACCGGCCGCTCGAATCCGCGCGGGAGAGTTCCGGACCGCACCGCGTGTCCGGACGCCGAAGGAGCAAGACCCTCCCTTGAATCTCTCAGGCCCCGTACCGCGCGGATGAGGCAGATCTGAAAAGCGGGACACCCTGCTGTGTCCCCACCCAAGGTGCAAGCCGATCTCTCGGTGACGAGATGCTCTCGGTGAACCTCTCAGGTTCCATGACAGATGGGGAGGACGTCCTCGCCCGTCATGTGTTTCGTCACCGATCACGCCCTTGGGACCCGGGAGCCACCCCATGAGCACTGCCCCCCGCCTCACCGCCCTCGATGCCCTGCATCGTTCCCTGGGCGCGACCATGACCGACTTCGCCGGCTGGGACATGCCGCTGCGGTACGGCAGCGAGCGCGACGAGCACAACGCCGTCCGCACGAAGGCGGGCCTCTTCGACCTCTCCCACATGGGCGAGATCACCGTCACGGGCCCGCAGGCGGTCGAGCTCCTCGACCACGCCCTCGTCGGCAACATCTCCACCGTGGGCAACGGCCGTGCCCGCTACACGATGATCTGCCAGGAGGACGGCGGCATCCTCGACGACCTGATCGTCTACCGCCTCGGCGAGACGGAGTACATGGTCGTCGCCAACGCCTCCAACGCGCAGATCGTCCTGGACGCCCTGGTGGCCCGCTCGGGCGGCTTCGACGCCGAGGTCCGCGACGACCGTGACGCGTACGCCCTGATCGCCGTCCAGGGCCCGGAGTCCCCCGGCATCCTGAAGTCGATCACCGACGCCGACCTGGACGGCCTGAAGTACTACGCGGGCCTGCCCGGCACGGTCGCCGGTGTGCCCGCCCTGATCGCCCGTACCGGCTACACCGGCGAGGACGGCTTCGAGCTGTTCCTGAAGCCCGAGCACGCCGAGGGCGTCTGGAAGGCGCTGACCGAGGCGGGCGCGCCGGTCGGTCTGATCCCCTGCGGTCTCTCCTGCCGCGACACGCTCCGCCTGGAGGCGGGCATGCCGCTGTACGGCCACGAGCTGACCACCGCGCTCACCCCCTTCGACGCCGGTCTCGGCAGGGTCGTGAAGTTCGAGAAGACGACCAACGACGGTCGCTTCGTCAGCCGTGAGGCGCTGGAGAAGGCCGCCGAACGCGCCGAGACCGCCCCGCCGCGCAAGCTCGTCGGTCTGGTCGCCGAGGGCCGCCGGGTCCCCCGCGCGGGCTTCCCCGTCGTCAAGGACGGCGTGGTCATCGGCGAGGTCACGTCCGGCGCGCCGTCGCCGACGCTCGGAAAGCCGATCGCGATGGCGTACGTGGACGCGGCGCACGCCGAGCCCGGCACCCAGGGTGTAGGTGTGGACATCCGCGGCACCCACGAGCCGTACGAGGTCGTGGCGCTGCCGTTCTACAAGCGCCAGAAGTGACGCAGTCGTCTCATCCCCGGTCTCATCCCGCGAGACCCCCGTTCATCAGCACTCCCCCGATCCAGGAGAATCAGGTCATGAGCAACCCCCAGCAGCTGCGGTACAGCAAGGAGCACGAGTGGCTGTCGGCCGTCGAGGACGGTGTCGCCACGATCGGCATCACGGAGCACGCGGCGAACGCCCTCGGCGACGTCGTCTACGTGCAGCTCCCGGAGGTCGGTGAAACGGTGACCGCGGGCGAGTCCTGTGGCGAGCTGGAGTCCACCAAGTCCGTCAGCGATCTGTACGCGCCGGTGACCGGTGAGGTCGTCGAGGCCAACCAGGACGTCGTGGACGACCCCTCCCTGGTGAACACGGCTCCGTTCGCGGGTGGCTGGCTGTTCAAGGTGCGCCTCGCCGGTGAGCCGGAGGACCTGCTCACCGCCGACGAGTACACCGCCTTCACCGCCGGCTAAACGAGACCCTTAGGGATCGATTCATGTCGCTTCTGAACACTCCCCTCCACGAGCTGGACCCGGACGTCGCCGCCGCCGTCGACGCCGAGCTCCGCCGCCAGCAGTCCACCCTCGAGATGATCGCCTCGGAGAACTTCGCTCCGGTCGCCGTCATGGAGGCGCAGGGCTCCGTCCTCACCAACAAGTACGCCGAGGGCTACCCGGGCCGCCGCTACTACGGTGGCTGCGAGCACGTCGACGTGGCCGAGCAGATCGCGATCGACCGGATCAAGGACCTGTTCGGCGCCGAGTACGCCAACGTCCAGCCGCACTCCGGTGCCTCCGCGAACCAGGCCGCCCTCTTCGCCATCGCCCAGCCCGGCGACACGATCCTGGGTCTCGACCTGGCTCACGGCGGTCACCTCACCCACGGCATGCGCCTGAACTTCTCCGGCAAGCAGTTCAACGTGGTCGCGTACCACGTGGACGAGGCCGGTCTGGTCGACATGGCCGAGGTCGAGCGCCTCGCCAAGGAGCACCGCCCCAAGGTGATCATCGCGGGCTGGTCCGCCTACCCGCGCCAGCTGGACTTCGCCGAGTTCCGCCGGATCGCCGACGAGGTCGAGGCCAAGCTGTGGGTCGACATGGCCCACTTCGCGGGCCTGGTCGCCGCCGGTCTGCACCCGAACCCGGTCGAGTACGCGGACGTGGTGACCTCCACCACGCACAAGACGCTCGGCGGCCCCCGCGGCGGCATCATCCTGGCGAAAAAGGAGTTCGCGAAGAAGCTGAACTCCTCGGTCTTCCCCGGTTTCCAGGGCGGCCCGCTGGAGCACGTGATCGCGGCCAAGGCCGTCTCCTTCAAGGTCGCGGCCTCGGAGGAGTTCAAGGAGCGCCAGCAGCGCACCCTGGACGGCGCCCGCATCATCGCCGAGCGCCTGGTCCAGGACGACGTCACCGCCCACGGTGTCTCGGTCCTGTCCGGCGGCACCGACGTCCACCTGCTCCTCGTCGACCTGCGCGACAGCGAGCTGGACGGCCAGCAGGCCGAGGACCGTCTCCACGAGGTCGGCATCACGGTCAACCGGAACGCCGTTCCGAACGACCCGCGCCCGCCGATGGTCACCTCGGGTCTGCGCATCGGCACGCCGGCGCTCGCGACCCGCGGCTTCCAGGCCGAGGACTTCACCGAGGTCGGCGACATCATCGCGGAGACCCTGAAGCCCGGCTTCGACGCCGAGAAGGCCGCGTCGCTGAAGGCCCGGGTGACGGCGCTCGCCGACAAGCACCCGCTGTACCCCGGCCTGAAGTAGTTTCGTACCCTTTTGTTCGTACGAACGTCCGGGGCATCGCGCACACTGAAAGGTGAGCGCGGTGCCCCACCCCATGTCGTGCCCGTTCCCGATCTTCCTGCTCCGTTCTGCACCACCCCGGCAGACAACGGCGTCTAGCCCCCCACAAGGAGTCCCCCGTGGCCATCTCGGTCTTCGACCTGTTCTCGATCGGCATCGGCCCGTCGAGCTCCCACACGGTGGGACCGATGCGCGCGGCACGGATGTTCGCCCGCCGGCTGAAGAACGAGGGCCTGCTCGCCGGCACCGCGAAGATACGAGCGGAGCTGTACGGCTCGCTCGGCGCCACGGGCCACGGCCACGGCACCCCGAAGGCGGTCCTGCTCGGCCTGGAGGGCAGCTCGCCCCGCACGGTGAACGTGGAGACCGCCGACGACGAGGTCGAGCGGATCAAGTCCAGCGGCCGGCTCAACCTCCTCGGCGCGCACGAGATCCCCTTCGACTTCGACGCCGACCTGATCCTGCACCGGCGCAAGGCACTCCCGTACCACGCCAACGGGATGACGATCTTCGCGTACGACACGGACGGCGGCCTCGTCCTGGAGAAGACGTACTACTCGGTCGGCGGCGGCTTCGTCGTCGACGAGGACGCCGTGGCGGGCGAGAACCCGATCGTCCCCGACGACACCGTCCTGAAGTACCCCTTCCGCACCGGTGACGAGCTGCTCCGCCTCGCCAAGGAGACCGGCCTGTCCATCTCCGCGATGATGCTGGAGAACGAGAAGGCCTGGCGCACCGAGGACGAGATCCGCGCGGGCCTCCTGGAGATCTGGCGGGTCATGCAGTCCTGCGTCTCGCGCGGCATGTCCCGCGAGGGCATCCTGCCCGGCGGTCTCAAGGTGCGCCGCCGCGCCGCGAACTCCGCCCGCAAGCTCCGCTCCGAGGGCAACCCGGCGGCGCACTCGATGGAGTGGATCACCCTCTACGCGATGGCCGTGAACGAGGAGAACGCGGCGGGCGGCCGTGTGGTCACGGCTCCGACGAACGGCGCGGCCGGCATCATCCCGGCGGTCCTGCACTACTACATGAACTTCGTGCCCGGCGCCGACGACGACGGTGTCGTGCGCTTCCTCCTCGCCGCCGGCGCGATCGGCATGCTCTTCAAGGAGAACGCCTCCATCTCCGGCGCCGAGGTCGGCTGCCAGGGCGAGGTCGGCTCGGCCTGCTCGATGGCGGCGGGCGCGCTCGCCGAGGTCCTGGGCGGCAGCCCCGAGCAGGTGGAGAACGCGGCCGAGATCGGCATGGAGCACAACCTGGGCCTGACCTGCGACCCGGTCGGCGGTCTGGTCCAGATCCCGTGCATCGAACGCAACGGCATGGCGGCGGTCAAGGCCGTCACGGCGGCGAAGATGTCGATGCGCGGCGACGGCAGCCACCTGGTCTCCCTCGACAAGGTCATCAAGACCATGAAGGAGACCGGCGCGGACATGAGCGTCAAGTACAAGGAGACCGCGCGCGGCGGGCTCGCGGTGAACATCATCGAGTGCTGAGGGCGGTCACAGGGGGCCGCCCGCGAGGACTCGCGCTCCGGGTGGTCCCGGCCTGCCGGGGCGCCGCCGGGCCGGTGCCCCGGACCGTGCGGCGGCCCGCGAGGGGGAACCGTCAGGGCCCGAGGGCGACCGGGTCCGGCACCACGGTCAGCAGCGCCGAGACGACCATGATCGCCGCGAGCACGGACACCTCCACGCGCGCGGGTGCCTGGGCGTTCCCGCCGGCCAGCATCCGCCCCCGGGCGGCGAGCGCCAGCAGGCTCGCCCCGCCGAACAGCACCAGTTTCACGAGCAGCACCCGGCCGTAGCCGGTGCTCAGGACCGCGTCGAGGGGCAGCTTGCGCAGCGTCGAGACGGTGCCGGTCACCGCGAGTGCGGCGTACACCCATGCGGCCATCCGGGCGTACCGGACGAGGACGTCCCGCCCGCCGCCGCGCAGTCTCATGGTGCGGAGCACGTACAGGAGGCTGCCGGCCCAGAGCGAGGCGGCGGTGAGGTGGACCAGGGTGAGACAGGTCCCGAGGAGGGGCTGGTACGTCTCCGGATGGGCCCGCATCGCCTCGGCCCCGACGGCGAGGGCGAGCGGCAGGGCGGCGAGCGCGGGGCGCCGGGAGGCGGCGCAGAGGGCCGCCAGGACGAAGGCGTTGGCCGTGACGAGCAGGAGACGGCCCTCGCGGAGCCCGTAGACGACGGTCGGGCTCAGTCCGCTGACGGCGGTGAAGAGGATCAGGAGCCCGGCCGAGGCGGCCGCGGCGAGGAGGGCGGCGGGGGCGGACCAGGCGCGGGGCCGTGGCCCCTGGCCCGAGAGCCGGCTGCCGGCGAGTTCACCGACGTGCACGGCCAGACCGGTGAGTACGAGGAGCCGCAGCACCGTGGTGGTGCCGGCGGCGGGTATCCGGAGCTCGCCCGTCCCCGTCTGGGCTATGCCGCCGCCCAGCAGGGCGACGACGAGGACGGCGACAGCGGCGAGGACCGCCGCTGTCAGACGGCTCGGGGTACCGGGTGGTCCGGGAAGCGTCACCGGACGATCGTCACCGAGCCCCGGGCGGGCGGCAACTCAGGGTTGCCCGGCCCGCCCGGGCGGCGGGTCAGGCCTTGCTGAGGTGGGACCAGAACTCGTCCCAGGACAGCTTGCCGTCGCTGTTGGCGTCACGCTGCTTGATGAGGGCCTCGGCGACCGTCTCGGTGACGTTGAAGTCGCCCAGCTGCGCCATGACGCTCTTGTACTCCGCGGCGGTGATGAAGCCGTCCCCGTCCACGTCGTACCGGTTGAATGCCGTGCGTGCCGACTCGATGTCCGCCACTGCTTCCGCCCCTTCTTGGTGCTTCTCTGACGGTGGTCAGATTAGCTGGCGCGGCGGTGCCGGATGATGGGGGTATGAGCAACGAGGTGGCACGGATCCTGGCAGCGGCGGCGGACGGGGAGTTCCCGCCTCCGGACGGGTCGACGACGGTGGTCCCGCAGCCGAACCCGCGGGACGCGGGTGTGCTCGCCTTCACCGCCCACTCGGTGGTGTTCACGGACGCCGACCCGGAGTGGATACGGGCCGAGCTGGCGGCCACGTCGAGCGACCCGCTCGCGGCGAGCATGAACCCGGTCTTCCTGGCCGCCCTCATGGCCCGTACCGGCCGCCGGATGCACACGATCGACCTGCTCACGGTGGCGGGCGCCCTGCCGGGTCCTCCCCCGCTGGAGCTCCGCGAGATCGAGGACCCGGAGCACCCGAGGGTGGCGCGGGCGCTGAAGTTCCGCGACGAGGTACGGGTGTGGGCGGCCGACGGCGGGGTGCTGATCCTGGGCCGGGGTGTCGCGGGCCGCTGGGAGGCGGCGATCGAGGTGGACGAGGAGGTACGCCACCGGGGTCTTGGCCGCGCGCTCGCGACGGCGGCGCGGCATCTCACCCCCGGCGGCGTGGTGTGGGCGCAGCAGTCGCCGGGCAACGCCCGCAGCGTGCGGGTCTTCCAGGCGGCGGGCTTCCGTCCGGTGGCGTCCGAGGCGCTGCTCGTGGCCCACTGATCAGGGCCTGTCCGGACGGTCCCGCCCGGCGACTGCTCGCGGCCGACCGGGCTACCGGAAGATGCCGGTGTGGCCGAGGGAGTAGCGGCCCGGCTGGGGATAGACGGCGAGGCCGTGGGGGCCGCCGCCGACCGGGATGCGGGCGAGCTGCTTTCCGGTGGTGGTGTCGATCGCGTAGACCTCGGAGTCGTAGCGGCCGGAGAGCCAAAGGACCTTGCCGTCGGCGGAGACGCCTCCCATGTCGGGGGAGCCGCCGTCCGGGAGCCACCACTTCTTGGTGAGCTTGTTCTTCGCGAAGTCGAAGACGGAGACCGAGCCCTCGCCTCGGTTGGGCACGTACATCTCGCGCGAGTCCCGGCTGATGTAGAGGCCGTGGCAGCCCTTGCCGGTCGGCATCAGGGTGGGGGTGGTGAACTTCTCGCCGTCCAGGACCCACATGCCGTGGGCCATCATGTCGGCGACGTAGAAGGTCTTGCCGTCGGGGGAGATCTTCACGTCCTGCGGCATGGCGCCCTCGAGGGGCAGTTTCTGCTGGCCGATGACCTCCATCTTCTCCGTGTCGACCTTGAGCAGTTCGCCGGAGAACTCGCAGGAGACGACGAAGTAGCGTCCGTCGGCGGAGAAGTCGGCGTGGTTGACGCCGTAGCAGCTGACCGGGACGGTCTTCTTCCGTTCCATGGTGTGCGGGTCGCGGAAGACGAGTTCGCGGTCGAGCGAGGCCATCACGATCGCGTACTTGCCGTTGGGCGTGAAGTAGAGGTTGTACGGGTCGTGGACCTCGACGGGCTTGCCGGCGACGCCGGTGGCGGGGTCGATGGGGGTGAGGGTGTGGCCCCGGTTGTTGTTGACCCAGAGGGTCTTCATGTCCCAGGAGGGCACGACGTGCTGGGGCTGGATGCCGACGGGGATGGTCTCGATGACCTGGTAGGTGGCCGGGTCGATGACGGAGACGGTGTTGGAGTTGGTGTTGGGGACGTAGACGCGGGAGGGGAAGTCCTTGACGACCGGGGAGAGGCGGCCGGGCCGGTCGGCGGCGTAGACGTCGTTCGGGTCGAGGAGCGGCGGCATGCCGGGGAGCCCGGCCGGGGCGGCGGGGGCCTTCTTGACGGGGGCGGCCTTCTTCGCGGCGGCGGCTCCGTCACCCGGGCCTCCGGTGCCGCAGCCGGCGAGGAGAGCGAGGACGGCGGCGGCGAGGAGGGTTCTCGTGCGCTTCGTGAAGTGTCTCTGCGTGGGGTGTGCCATCAGGTCAGCAGCTCCGTGGTGGTGACCGCGCGGAGCCCCCGGCGGTCGAGTTCGGCGAGGAGGAGGGGCAGGGCGGCGGCGGTGCCGGGGTAGCCGAAGTGCAGGCTGACGACGGATCCGGCGCGGGCCGTGCCGGTGACGTTGCGCACGACGGCGGCGGCGCCTGGCGAGGTGTGGTCGAGGGAGTCGACGTCGTACGAGAGGACGTGCGGGTATCCGGCGCGGTGGGCGGCGCGCAGGACGGCAGGGGTGGCGTGCTGGGTGCGGGAGGGCCGGAACCAGGTGCCGATGGAGCCGGTGAGCCGGCGCAGCCGGGTGGCGCAGGCCTCGATCTCGGCGAGGGCCTCGGCTTCGGTCAGGGCGTTGACGTCGGTGTGGTGCTGGGTGTGGTTGCCGAGGTCGTGTCCGCCGTCGACGATCCGCCGGGCGAGGCCGGGGTGGGCGTCGAGCCAGCTGCCGACGGCGAGGACGGTGAGGCGGGCGCCGGCGTCCTCGGCCTGGGTGAGGAGCATCCGGGCGAGGGCGGGGTCGCCCTCGCCGTGGAAGGTGAGGGCGACCCGGGGCCGGTCTCGGGGGCCGTGGGTGATCTCTGCGGGCTGTCCGGGGAGCCGCCGCGGGGCGGGGGCCGCGTGGGGCGCGGGGGCGGGAGGCCGTGGGGTGGGTGCGGCGGGACCCCGTGGGGTGGGAGCGGTGGGTCGGGGGGCCGTGCCGCAGGCGGTGGCGAGGGCTCCCGCGAGGGCGGCGGCCGCTCCCGCGCGGAGGGCTCCGCGGCGGTCGGTCGGCTTCACGCGACCATTTAAAGGCGAGAGTGCCCGATTTATTACGATTACGCCGATTCAGGACGTTTGCGTACCCCGGAGGTGTGTCCACCATGCGGACGAGCCCCGGAAACAATCGATGAACCGCATAGCCATTCACTGTTTGCAAGGCGAGTGCTGCATGTCACCAAGGATTCATCATGAAACTGTCACGGTTTGCCCCTCATTGCACCAGTAGGCGCCTTTGGCGGCAAGGCCCCTTGTCTGCCATAGTCGGAGACACCGACCCCCATTGACCCGGGCCAGGTCGACATAGCGGCCGTGGATACACCCCCCCGTCCACGGCGCACCACACGGAAGCCCCCACGCACCCCACCACGGCGCACGGGGGCTTCCGTGCGTGCGGGGGCGCCGGACGCGCCGGCGGGGAGTCAGCGGTCGGAGACCCGCATCTCGAACCAGGTCGTCTTGCCGCGCGGCGCCAGGTCCACGCCCCAGCGGTCCGAGAGCTTGTCGACGAGGAAGAGCCCCCGCCCGCTCGTGTCGAGCTCGTGCACCGGCATCAGACAGGGCAGTCCGCGCGAGGGATCCCGCACCTCGACCCGGATCCAGCCACGCCGCCGCTGTAACCGCAGCGCGAAGACCCTGGCGCCGGTGTGCCGGACGGCGTTCCCGACGAGCTCCGAGACCAGGAGCACGGCGTGCTCGGCGATCTGCGGGCCGAGACCCCACTGCCGCAGCACGACGTGATGGGTGAGCCTGCGGGCCACCCACGCGGATTCCGGGCGGGACGGCAGCCGGACGTCCTCGTCCGCCGGATTGCCGTACAACTCCACTGCTCCGGCGGCCTGTTCGTCGTCCGCGGCCGGTGACCACCGCGCTGCGGCCGCGCTGCCGCGCTGCCGCGGTTGTTCCCTACCCTCCAGGCCCGCCATGCCCCCCATCATGGCCGTACGGAGCCGTCCGCGGGGGCCGTTCCGACGGATCGGCCCCCGGGACACGCCCGTCAGGCGAACTTCGCCTTCCCGGGGCCCTCCTCGACGAAGCTGCGCATCCCGCGCTCGCGGTCCTCGGTCGCGAACAGGCCCGCGAACCAGGTGCGCTCGATGGCGAGACCGGTGTCGATGTCGGCCTCCAGACCCTGGTCGATCGCCTCCTTGGCGGCCCGCAGGGCGACCGCCGGGCCCTGCGCCAGCTTCGCGGCCCAGGCGTGCGCCTGCTCGTACACCTCGGCGGCCGGGACGACCCGGTCGACCAGACCGAGCGTCAGGGCCTCGTCGGCCTTGACCATCCGGCCGGTGAAGATGAGGTCCTTGGCCTTGGAGGGGCCGACCAGGCGGGACAGGCGCTGGGTGCCGCCGGCGCCCGGGATCAGGCCGAGCAGGATCTCCGGCTGGCCCAGCTTCGCGTTGTCGGCGGCGATCCGGTAGTCGGCGCAGAGCGCGAGCTCGCAGCCGCCCCCGAGGGCGTATCCGGTGATCGCGGCGACGACCGGCTTGGGGATGCGGGCGACGGCGGTGAAGGCGTCCTGGAGGGCGCGGGAGCGCTTGACCATGGCCACGTGGTCCATGACCTGCATCTCCTTGATGTCCGCGCCGGCCGCGAACACCTTCTCCCCGCCGTACAGGACCACGGCCCGCACGTCGTCGCGGTCGGTCGCCTCCTGGGCCAGTTCACGCAGCCGGTCCTGGGTGGCGACGTCCAGGGCGTTCATCGGGGGGCGGTCGAGGCGGATCGTGCCGACGCCTTCGGCGACTTCGAGGTTCACAGTCATGGGAGGAAGGTTAGTGTCCGTTAACGCGGAAGGGCCCGGTGCTGTTGCTCACAGCACCGGGCCCGCACTCCGTCGCGTACAGCTACGCGATCCACTCCGACCAGTCCATGTTCCAGCCGTTGAGGCCGTTGTCCGGCTTGATCTGCTTGTCCTTGGAGTTCTTCACGACGACCACGTCACCGATGATCGAGCGGTCGTAGAACCAGGCCGCCGGCATGGAGCTGTTGCCCGCGCCCCGGGCGTCCTGGAGACCGACGCAGCCGTGGCTGACGTTGGCGGAACCGAAGGTGCCCGCCGCGGCCCAGTAGTTGCCGTGCACGAAGGTGCCCGAGGTGGACAGACGCATCGCGTGCGGCACGTCCTTGATGTCGTACTCGCCGCCGAAGCCGACCGTGGCCCCGTTCATGCGGGTCACCTTGTACTTCTCGCTGATGACCATCTGACCGTTGTACGTGGTCGTGGACGGGGCGCCCGCGGTGATCGGGATCGTCTTGATGATCTTCCCGTCGCGCTCGACCTTCATCGTCTTGGCGCTGGCGTCGACCGTGGAGACCTGACGGCGGCCGATGGTGAAGGAGACCTTCTTCTTCTGCTTGCCGTAGACACCCGGGCGGCCCTCGACGCCGTCCAGGTTGAGCTCGACGGTCACCTTGGTGCCCGCGGCCCAGTAGTTCTCCGGGCGGAAGTCGAGGCGGTCGTTGCCGAACCAGTGGCCCTCGATCCGTACGGCCGGCTCGGCCGTCACCTTGATGGCCTTCTCGACCGCGTCGGGGTCGGTGATGCCCCGGGTGAAGTTGATGGACACCGGCATGCCGACGCCGACGGTCGAACCGTCCTCCGGCGTGTAGTGGCCGATGAAGGTGTTCTTCGGGACCAGGGTGGTGAAGGTGATGTCCTTCGCCGACTCGCGGCCCTCGGCGTCCTTCGCGATCGCGTGGACCTTGTACTGGGTGGCCGCGGCCAGATGGGCGCTCGGCGACCAGCTGGAGCCGTCCGCCGCGATCTCGCCCTCGACCGCCGTGCCCTTGGAGTCGGCGACCGTGACCGTGGTCAGCTTGCCCTGGGCCGCGGTGACCTTGAGGGCCCCGCTGGTGGCGACCGATTCGGCGCCGTCCTTCGGAAGGATCGTCACGACCGCCTGAGAGGCCGCGTTCTCCTGCTTGCCGCCGCCCTGCGCCGCCGGTCCCTGTCCCCCCGTACCGCCCGCTCCGGGCGTCTCACCGCCGCCGCAGGCCGTGAGCACCAGGAGCATCGCTCCCGTCGCGAGGGCCGCCATCCGGACGCCCCCGCGTCGTCGGCCGCGCCGCCCCTTCGCCCCTACCGATGTCCCCGATATCGGCTGCCCGTTCACTGTTTTCTTCTCCCCTCGCACGGCCCGGCACCGCCAAGGCCCCACCCCCGTGCGCATCCACTCGCGCACACGGCGCAAGATAATCACACCGCAGGACACGAAAGATCCTCGTGAATGTCACCGTTCCGTCCCGATCGACCTGCTAAGGGCACGGAAGTGCCGGGCGGTGCGGGAGCGACGGGGGTCGGGTTCCTGAACTGCGGTGCGCGGGCGACCCGGGGTCAGTGCAGAGCGGAGCCGGCCTTCCACCGGTTCCACTCCATGTTCCAGCCTCCGAGGCCGTTGTCGGGAGCGACCTTTCGGTCACGCGAGTTGACCACTTCCACCACGTCGCCGATGAGCGTCCGCTCGAAGAACCAGCCCGCCGGTGACTCGGCGCTGCCGCCCTTCTCGTCCCGCAGCCCGACGCAGCCGTGGCTGACGTTGGCGGAGCCGAAGGTGTCCGGCGAGGCCCAGTAGTTGCCGTGCAGGAACGTCCCCGACTCGGTGAGCCGCATCGCGTGCGGCACGTCCTTGATGTCGTACTCGCCGCCGAAGCCGACCGTGCGCCCGTCCATCCGCGTCACGTCGTACAGCTCGGTGACGACCATCTTCCCGTTGTACGTGGTGGTCTTCGGCGCCCCCGCGGTGATCGGCAGCGTCGCCAGCACCTCGCCGTCCCTCCTGACCTCCATGGTGTGCGCGGCGGCGTCCACCAAGGACACCTGGGAGCGGCCGACGGTGAAGCCGACCGTCTTGCGCTGGATGCCGTACACGCCGGGAGCCCCCTCGACGTCCCGCAGTCCGAGCTCGACGGTGACCTTCGTGCCCGGCTGCCAGTACGCGGCCGGGCGGAAGTCGAGCCGCTCCTTCCCGAACCAGTGGCCGACGACCTCCACCGGCGGCACCGAGGTGATCCGGATGGCCCGCTCGACCTGGGCGCGGTTCTCGATCGGCCTGTTGAAGCCGAAGGAAACGATCATGCCGGTGCCGACAGTGGAACGGTTCTCCGGTTTGAAGTAGCCGATGAAGCGGCTCTCCGGCACGGCGGTGGTGAAGGTGGTGTGCCGGGCCGAGCGGCGGCCGTGCGCGTCGAGCGCGACCGCGTCCACGCTGTACTTCGCGGCCAGCGCGAGCCGGGCCTCCGGCCGGGGCCGCCAGCGCAGCCCGTCGGCGGAGATCTCCCCCGCGACCTCGGTCCGCTGGGCGTCCTCCACCTGGACGACGGTCACCCGTTCGAGCCGTCCGCTGTCCACCCTCACCTCGACCGGCCCGTCGGCCCTCACCCCGCGGCTGCCGTCCTCCGGGCTGACCCGGATGACGTCACCGGGGGCCCTCGCCTTGCCCGGCAAGGACAGGTCGATGCCCCGTTCGCCGCCGTTGCCCGTGCAGCCCACGAGGCCCGCCATCAGTCCCGCCACCGCGAGGGCGTACCTCGCCCGCTTCCATACAAGTGTCACGCTCGGCCCAACGACGGCCACCCTCCAGGGGAAACGTGCGTGCGGGTCATGTTGGGAGCGGGGCGGTGCGGGCAGAACAGGAGGAGGACACGCGCGGGAGCGGCGGCCGGGACGCCGTCGCTCCCCGGTCGTGGGGCCCGACGAGCCGCGGGAGGCCGGGACGGTGGCGAGCGCAGCCGAGCAGGAGGCGGTATCCGAGCATGCCCCGGAGCGGGCCGGCCCCCCGGTGTGGCCGGGTGCGCCGACGCCGCTCGGCGCGCGCTGCCGGGTCGGGCCCGACGGGGTGGCGGGCACGAACTTCGCCCTGTGGGCGGGCGGGGCGGAGGCCGTGGAGCTGTGCCTCTTCGCCCCGGACGGTACGGAGCGGCGGCTGCCGCTGACCGAGCTGACCCATGAGATCTGGCACGGCTTCGTGCCCGGGGTCGGGGCCGGGCAGCGGTACGGCTACCGCGTGCACGGCCGCTGGGACCCGTGGACGGGCGCCCGGTGGAACCCGGCGAAACTGCTCCTCGACCCGTACGCGCGGGCCGTAGACGGCGACTTCACGCTGCCGCCCGAGGTGTACGGGCACGTCCGGGACTGGCCGCAGCAGCACATCGCCGACACCGTCCGCGACGAGCGGGACTCCGCCCCGTTCGTCCCCAAGGGGGTCGTCGTCCTGGACGACGACGACTGGTCCGACGACCGCAGGCCCAAGACGCCCTGGCAGGACTCGGTCATCTACGAACTGCACGTCAAGGGCTTCACCCGGCTGCATCCCGGCATCCCCGAGCGGCTGCGCGGCACGTACGCCGGTCTGGCCCATCCGGCGGCGATCGAGCACCTCGTACGGCTCGGGGTGACGGCGGTGGAGCTGCTGCCGGTCCATCAGTTCGCGCACGAGGACCATCTGCTCCGGCGCGGCCTGCGCAACCACTGGGGCTACAACTCGATCGGCTACTTCGCCCCGCACGCCGGCTACTCGTCCTCCGGGACGACCGGGCAGCAGGTCGGCGAGTTCAAGCGGATGGTGCGGGCCCTGCACGAGGCCGGGATCGAGGTCATCCTCGACGTCGTCTACAACCACACGGCGGAGGCGGGCGAACTCGGCCCCACCCTCTCCCTCAAGGGCATCGACAACCGCGGCTACTACCGCCTCCAGTCCGACGCCCGCCGGTACGCCGACTACACGGGCTGCGGCAACACCCTGCACGTCGTGCAGCCGCAGGTGCTGCGGCTGATCACCGACTCCCTGCGCTACTGGGTCACGGAGATGGGCGTGGACGGCTTCCGCTTCGACCTGGCCGCGGCACTGGCCCGCTCGATGCACGACGTCGACATGCTCTCGCCCTTCCTCGCGGTGATCGCCCAGGACCCGGTCCTGCGCCGGGTCAAGCTGATCGCCGAACCGTGGGACGTGGGCAACGGCGGCTACCAGGTCGGTGCCTTCCCGCCCCTCTGGACCGAGTGGAACGACCGCTACCGGGACGCCGTACGGGACTTCTGGCGCGGGGCGCTGCCGGACGTGCGGGACCTCGGCTACCGGCTCTCCGGCTCCAGCGACCTGTACGCCTGGGGCGGGCGCCGGCCGTACGCCTCCGTCAACTTCGTCACCGCCCACGACGGCTTCACCCTGCGGGACCTCGTCACGTACGAGCGGAAGCACAACGAGGCCAACGGCGAGGGCAACCGGGACGGCACCCACGACAACCGGTCCTGGAACTGCGGGGTCGAGGGCGAGACCGACGACCCCGGGGTCAACTCCCTCCGCCTGCGACAGCTGCGCAACCTCCTCACCACCCTGCTCCTCTCCACCGGGGTCCCGATGCTCGTCGCGGGCGACGAGATGGGCCGCACCCAGGGCGGCAACAACAACGCCTACTGCCAGGACAACGAGACCGGCTGGCTCGACTGGTCCCTGCCCGACGATCCCGGCCGCGCCCAGCTCCTCGCCCTCACCCGGCGGCTGCTCGACCTGCGCCACCGCCACCCGGTGCTGCGCCGCCGGGCCTTCTTCTCCGGCCGGCCGCAGGGCGCGGACGGGCTGCGGGACCTGGCCTGGTTCGGCGCCGACGGCACGGAGATGACCGAGGGGGACTGGTACGCCCCCACGGCCACGCTCGCCCTCTACCTGTCGGGCCGTGACATACCGGGCCGGGACGGCCGCGGCGAGCAGATCACCGACGACAGCTTCCTCGCCGTCCTCCACGCGGGCCCGGACCCCCTGGACTTCCGCCTCCCGGGCCCGCCCTGGGCGGAGTCGTACGAGCTGGTCGTCGACACGGCCGACGAGGACCAGTCCGGGGCCCCCGGCACGATCCACCGGGGCGGGGGGACGCTCACGGTGGGGGCCCGGTCGGTGGTACTGCTGCGGGTCGCGACCTGAGGGCAGGGGGCGGCGGTCGGACTCGGTGGGAGCGGCCGGAAAACGGGGTGAGGGGTGTCAGTGGTGAACCGTAGGGTCGGGCCTGATGTCCGAGAAACCTGTCGCCCCAGAGCCCTCCGCGCCCGCCGCGCCCCTCTCGCCCGCCCCTTCCGCGGCCGGCGGCGCTCCCACCCGGTCCGCCGTACGTGCGCTGCTCCGTCTCTGGCCGTACGTACGGCCCGTGCGGGGGCGGCTGTTCGCGGCCGCGTTCGTCGCGGTCGTGGCCTCCTGTCTGTCACTCGTCATCCCGCTCGTCCTGAAGTGGATGGTGGACGGGCCCGTCGCGGACCGGGACCCGGGCGGGGTGTGGCTGGGGGCCCTGTATCTGCTGCTGCTCGGCATCGCCGAGGCCGTGCTCTTCGGGTTCCGGCGGTGGCTGGTGGCACGGCCGCTGTCCGGCGTCGAGGCGCGGATGCGGGCCGAGCTGTACGGCAGGCTCCAGCGGCTGCCGATCGCCTTCCATGACCGGTGGGCGTCCGGACAGCTGCTCTCGCGCGGCACGACCGATCTGATGCTGGTCCGGATGTTCCTGGCCTTCCCGCTGACGTTCCTGCTGGTCAACGGCGTGACGATCATCGCGGGTTACGTCCTGCTGCTCGCCCAGGACTGGTCGCTCGGCCTGGTGCTGCTCACCCCGGTCGTCCCGCTGGTGATCGTCTGCTCGCTCTTCGAGCGCCGGTACGGGGTGGTCGCGCGCCGCGCCCAGGACCAGGTGGGCGATCTGACGACGGTCGTGGAGGAGAGCGTCCTCGGCATCCGGATCGTGAAGGGCTTCGGCCGGCACCGCAGCCAGGCCCGCGCCTTCCGGGAGCTCGCGGGCGAGCTGCGCGGCACGGAGCTGGCCAAGGCCCGTCTCCTCGCCATGATCTGGGCGGTCATCACCTTCGTACCCGAACTGGCCATCGGGGCGGCCCTGGTGCTCGGCACGGTGCAGGTCGCGGACGGGGACCTGTCGGCGGGCACGCTCGTCGCGTTCCTGTCGACGGCCCTCGCGCTGCGCTGGCCCGTGGAGTCGATCGGCTTCCTGCTCGCGATGAGCCAGGAGGCGGCGACCGCGACGGAACGGTACTTCGAGGTGATGGACGCCGAGGAGGAACCGGACACCGCCGGGACGGGCGTGCCTGCGGACGGCCCCGGCGGGGTGCGCTTCGAGGGGGTGTCGTTCCGCTACCCGGACGCCCCGGAGGACTCCCCGCCCGTCCTGGACGGGATCGACCTGCACATCCGCCCCGGCGAGACCCTCGCCCTCGTCGGCGGCACGGGGTCCGGCAAGACCACCCTCACCGCGCTCGTACCGAGGCTGCACGAGGCGTCCGGGGGCCGCATCCTCCTCGACGGCGAGGACATCGCCCTGATGGAACGGGGACGGCTGCGGTCCCTGGTGTCGATGGCCTTCGAGGAGCCGACGCTGTTCTCGGCGAGCGTCGGCGAGAACGTCCTGATGGGCGCCGGTGACGGCGCCGGCGAGCCGGAGCTGCGGCGCGCGCTCGGCGTGGCGCAGGCGGACGGCTTCGTGGACCGGCTGCCCGAGGGCACCGCGACCCAGGTCGGCGAGCAGGGCCTGAGCCTCTCCGGCGGTCAGCGGCAGCGGCTCGCGCTCGCCCGGGCGGTCGTCGGCCGCCCCCGCTTCCTGGTTCTCGACGACCCGCTGTCGGCGCTCGACGTGCATACGGAGGCACGGGTCGAGGCGGCCCTGCGGGAGGTACTGCGGGAGACGACCGCCCTGGTCGTGGCGCACCGCCCGTCGACGGTGATGCTGGCCGACCGGGTCGCGCTGCTGTCGCGGGGCCGGATCACGGCCGTGGGCACGCACCAGGAACTGCTGCGGACCAGCGAGGAGTACGCCTGGCTGATGTCCGGCGAGGGCAAGGAGGAGGACCGATGACGGACACGATGCTCACCGCGCCGGCCGAGCGGAAGACCGCCGCGGGACCGGCCCCTGCCGGAGACCCCTTCGACCGGGACGACCTGCCCGCCCCGCCCGGGGCGACGGGCACGCTGCTCCGTTCGCTGCTCGCCGCGCACCGCGCGCGGGTCGCGTTCGCCGCCCTCGTCCTCCTCGTCAAGGAAGGAGCGGTCCAGGCGGGCCCGCTGCTCGTCGCGTACGCCATCGACAGGGGGGTCCCGGCCTTCCGGGACGGGAACCACGGCCCGGTCGTCGCGGTGGCGCTGGGCTATCTCCTCTGCGCCGCGCTGTCCGGGCTCCTCCAGTACGTCTTCGTGCGGGGAGCGGCCCGCGTCAACCAGGACGTCCTCCTGGAGCTGCGCGGCCGGATCTTCCGCCACGCCCAGGTCCTCAGCGTCGACTTCCACGAGCGCTACACCTCGGGCCGGCTGATCTCCCGCTCGACCACGGACGTCGAATCGCTCCAGGAGCTGCTCTCCGAGGGCCTCCAGGAACTGATCGGTGTCGTCCTCTCCTTCCTGTCGATCTCCGTCCTCCTGCTCTGGCTCGACCTGGGCATCGGCGCGGTGGCCGTCGCCTCCTTCCTCCCCCTGTACCTCCTCGTGCGCCTCTACCGGAAGCGCGCGGGAGCGGTCTACGCCGAGCGGTCCACGGCCATCGCGGGCGTGATCGTGAAGTTCGCGGAGACGATGAACGGCATCCGGCCGGTACGGGCGTTCCGCCGGGAGCGGGCCAACGACGCCGAGTTCGCGGCGCTCAACGTCCGGCACGAGCGCAGCAACGGCGACGCGCTCCTGGAGATGGCCCGCTATGTCGTCGGCTCACGCCTCGTGGCCAACACAGCCGTCGCCGGCATGTGTCTGTGGGGCGCCTATCGAGTGGCCTCGGGCTCCCTGGAACTGGGCGTCCTCGCGGCGGCGGTCCTCTACATGCGGCGCCTGTACGACCCGATCGACCGCCTGGGCATGTTCCTCAACTCCTACGAGTCGGCCGCCGCGTCCCTCACCAAGATCGCGGGTCTGCTGGCCCAGGAACCGGGCGTACCGGAGACGACGGCGCCCCGGGAGCTGCCCGCCCGTACCGGCACCCCCGGCCGTGAAGTCGTCTTCGACCAGGTCCGCTTCGCCTACCGCACGGGCGGCGAGGTCCTCCCCGCCTTCGACCTGACGATCCCGCCCGGCCAGACGGTGGCGGTCGTCGGGGCGACCGGCGCGGGCAAGTCGACGCTGGCCAAGCTCCTGGCCCGCTTCTACGACCCCACCGACGGGGCGGTACGGCTCGACGGCGTGGACCTCCGCGACCTGGCGACCCCGGAGCTCCGCCGAGGCGTCGTCATGGTGACGCAGGAGGCGTTCCTCTTCTCGGGCACGGTCGCCGAGAACATCGCGATCGGCCGCCCGGACGCGACCCGCGAGGAGATCGAGCAGGCCGCCCGCGCCATCGGGGCGCACGAGTTCATCGTCGGCCTCCCGGACGGCTACGACACGGACGTGCGCAAGCGGGGCGGCCGGATCTCGGCGGGCCAGCGGCAGCTGGTGGCCTTCGCCCGCGCGCTCCTGGCGGACCCGGCGGTCCTGATCCTCGACGAGGCGACCAGCTCCCTCGACGTGCCGGGCGAGCGGGCGGTGCAGCGGGCCATGGACACGGTCCTGGCGGGCCGTACGGCGGTGGTCATCGCCCACCGCCTGTCCACGGTCGAGGTGGCGGACCGGGTCCTGGTGATGGAGTCGGGCCGGATCGTCGAGGACGGCACGCCGTCGGACCTGGTCACGGGCGAGGGCCGCTACGCGGGCCTGCACCGGGCGTGGCGGGAGAGCCTGGTGGGCTGACGGACGACGACGGGCTCTCCGCCGCGCGCGCCGCAGGACGCCCGGCCTCTCCGTCGGCCGCACCCCGCAGGTCGACGGCCTCTCCGTCGCGCGCACCCCGCAGGAGGACGACCGACAGGGCGGCCGCGCCCGCCATCAGCACCGCCGCCGCGACGGCCGCCCCGGCCATCGCCTCGACGAAGGCGTCACGGGCCGCTTCGAGCACCGGCCCGGGGAAGCCCAGCGCACCCCCCAGGGTCTCGCGCGCCGCGGCGGGCGCGGAGGGGGGCATCGCGGCGGTGTAGACGGCGGCGCCGACCGATCCGAGGACCGCCATCCCGAGCGCCCCGCCCAGCTCCTGCCCCGATTCGAGGACGGCGGCGGCGGACCCGGCGCGTTCGGGCGGGGCGGCGCCGAGGGCGAGTTCGTTGGCGAGGGTCATCGCGGCGACGAGCCCGGCGGCGTACACGCAGCCGCCGGCCATCACGACCCACAGGGGCGTGGCGCGGTCGACTCCGGCGAGGCAGGCGAAGCCCGTGGCGGAGACGAGGAACCCGCCGCCCATGACGTACCCCCGGGCGACCCGCCGGGCGAGCGCCGCGGCCGTCGGCGCGGCGACGAGGACGCCACCGGTGGGGACGAGGCTCCAGAGGGCGGCCTCGAAGGGGCTCTGGCCCAGGACGGACTGCAGGTACTGGGTGAGGAAGACGGCGAAGCCGACGGTCGCGACCATGGCGAGCATGTTGACGAGGACCGAGCCGCCGTAGGCCCGCCGGCGCAGGAGGCCGAGGTCGACCATGGGGTGGGCGAGGCGGGTCTGCCTGCGGACGAAGACGACGGCGAGGAGCAGGCCCGTGGTGATGCCGAGGGCGGGCAGGGGTGCCCAGCCGTCCTCGGCGAGCTCCTTGATGCCGTGGATGAGGGGCAGCAGCGCGGCCAGGGAGAGGGCGGCGGAGGCGAGGTCGAAGCGGCCGCCGCCGGTGGCGCCCCTGGACTCCGGGAGCAGCATCGGGCCGAGGACCAGGAGCAGGGCCATGGCGGGGAGGTTGAGCAGGAAGACGCTGCCCCACCAGAAGTGTTCGAGGAGCGCTCCGCTGACGACGGGCCCGAGGGAGATGCCGCTCGCCATGACGGCGGTCCACAGGGTGACGGCCCTGGCGCGCTGGGCCGGGTCGTGGAAGAGGGTGCGGATGAGGGCGAGCGTGGACGGCATGAGGCAGGCGCCCGCGACGCCGAGGAGGGCGCGGGCGGCGATGAGGGTGCCGGGGCTGTGGGCGTAGGCGGCGGCGACGGAGGCGAGCCCGAAGAGGGCGGCGCCGCCGAGGAGGAGCCTGCGGCGGCCGACGCGGTCGCCGAGTGCGCCCATGGTGATGAGGAGTCCGGCGAGCACGAAGCCGTACATGTCGAGGATCCACAGCTGCTCGGTGGCGCCGGGACGCAGGTCGGCGGCGATGGAGGGGATCGCGAAGTAGAGGACGGAGACGTCCATGGAGACGAGGAGGAGGGGCAGCATCAGGACCCCGAGGGCGGCCCATTCGCGGCGGCCGGCGCGGGCGGGGGCGGCTTCGGGGGAGCCGTCGGAGCGGGGTTCGGGCGGGCCGCCGGGGCCGGGTTCGGGGTTCTTCGTGAGTGTCATGCGGGGAGAAGAACAGGCGTTGTGTGTACACCGCCACGCGTGCCCTAGTGCGCCTGGGCTGTGCACCCTCGAACGCCCGTGTCACCGACGTGTACGCCGTCCAGGTGCACTAGTACGCTCGCCGCCGTGACGAACGTGCCGCCCTACCTCGCCATCGCAGCCGAACTCCGCCGCCGTGTCCGGTCGGGGGAGTTCGCCCCGGGTGACCGGGTGCCGTCGACGCGGGCCATCACCCGGGAGTGGGGCGTGGCGATGGCCACGGCCACGAAGGCGCTGGGAGTGCTGCGTCAGGAGGGCCTGGTTCGGGTCGAGCCGGGGGTGGGCACAGTGGTCGTGACCACGGCGGGCACGGCGGGCGCTGACGGCGGGCCGCTGTCGCGGGAGCGGCTGGTGGAGGCGGCGCTCGAACTCGCCGACTCCGAGGGGCTGCACGCGCTGACGATGCGCCGGCTGGCTACGGTGCTCGGGGCGTCGACGATGGCGCTGTACCGCCATGTGCCGGGCAAGGCGGAGCTGGTGCGGCTGATGACGGACGCGGCCTGTGCGGAGGTGCCGCTGGGGCCGGTGCCGGCGGAGTGGCGGGCGGGTCTGGAGCAGGGGGCTCGCTGGCTGCGGGGGGTGTACGCGCGGCACCGGTGGATGGCGCACGCGATGGCCTCGTTCACGCGTCCGGTCGCGACGCCGCACGCGATGGCGTATCTGGAGTGGATGCTGCGGTCGCTGCGGGGGACTCCGCTGACGTACGCGGAGAAGCTCCACACGCATCTGCTGATCTTCGCCTACGTCCAGGGCCTGTCGATGGCCGACGATCTGGAGGAGCAGGCGCGCCAGGACACGGGGGTCTCCGGCAGCGAGTGGATGGAACAGAATGAGCCACGGCTGGACGCGATCCAGGCGAGCGGCTCGTACCCCGAGCTGAACTCGCTGACCAGCGGCGCCGATTTCGATCTGGACCTGGACGCGCTCTTCGAATTCGGGCTCCGGCGAACGCTGGACGGCGTCGCGTCCATGATCGGCGAAACGTCCGGTTAACGAACATCGACGCACGGCCATCGAACGAATTCCGGCCAACTTCCCTCCACCCTCCTGACAGGTCCCCGTCATTCCTGTCACTCTCTCCCCGGCTCTTCGCATCACCGTTCGCCGTATCACCCGAACGAGTACCGCGGTCATCCGCACGCCGGAACCGCGTCATCCGAACGTGCTCCACAGCTCTGCTTGCTCCGCCCGGACGGGCCCACCCAGTCCGCCGGTACCCCCCTCGCAAGAAGGAGTCTGCGTGAGATCCACGCCCAGCCGCCGCGCCACCGCGACCGGCGCTCTGATCGCCGCCGCCGCCATGCTCGCCGTGAGCGTCCAGACCGGATCCGCCACCGCGGCCGACGATCCCTGGACGATCGCCCCCAAGGCCCAGCAGGGCACCTCGGCGAACCCCGGCAAGCTCCCTGCCGACCTCACCCCCGCCGAGCGCACCGCGCTCATCAAGGCGGCCGACGCCGACAAGGCCGCCACGGCCAAGTCCCTCGGCCTCGGCGCCCAGGAGAAGCTGGTCGTCCGCGACGTCGTGCAGGACCGCGACGGCACGACCCACACGCGCTACGAGCGCACCTACGCCGGGCTGCCCGTCCTGGGCGGTGACCTGATCGTCGCCGAGTCCAAGGCCGGCGCGACCACCGGGGTCACCAAGTCCTCCCGCGCGGAGCTGAAGAACGTCGACCTCGCGGCCACCGTCGCCCCGGCCGCCGCCGAGAAGCAGGCCGTCGGCCTCGCCAAGGCGGAGGGCTCGAAGGAGACGGACGCCGAGCGCGCCCCGCGCAAGGTCGTCTGGATGGCGTCGGGCGCCCCCGTCCTCGCGTACGAGACCGTCGTCGGCGGCCTCCAGCACGACGGCACCCCGAACGAGCTGCACGTCGTGACGGACGCGAAGACCGGCGCGAAGCTGTACGAGTGGCAGGCCGTGCACAACGGCACCGGCAACACGCAGTACAGCGGCACGGTCACCCTCGGCACCGCGCCCTCGTACACGCTCACCGACACGACCCGCGGCAACCACAAGACGTACAACCTCAACCGGGGTACGTCCGGCACCGGGACGCTCTTCTCCGGCAGCGACGACGTCTGGGGCAACGGCAGCCCGTCGAACCTGGAGACGGCCGGCGCCGACGCCCACTACGGCGCCGCGCTCACCTGGGACTACTACAAGAACGTGCACGGCCGCGCCGGCATCCGCGGCGACGGCGTCGGCGCGTACTCCCGGGTCCACTACGGCAACGCGTACGTCAACGCCTTCTGGCAGGACTCCTGCTTCTGCATGACGTACGGCGACGGCGCGAACAACGCCAAGCCGCTCACCTCCATCGACGTGGCCGCGCACGAGATGACCCACGGCCTGACCTCCGTCACCGCCGGTCTGGTCTACAGCGGCGAGTCCGGCGGCCTCAACGAGGCCACCTCGGACATCTTCGCGGCGGCCGTCGAGTTCTACGCCAACAACGCCCAGGACCAGGGCGACTACCTCGTCGGCGAGAAGATCGACATCCGCGGCAACGGCACGCCGCTGCGGTACATGGACAAGCCCAGCAAGGACGGCTCGTCCAAGGACTACTGGTACTCCGGCATCGGCAACGTCGACGTCCACTACTCCTCGGGCCCGGCCAACCACTGGTACTACCTGCTCTCCGAGGGCAGCGGCACCAAGACCGTCAACGGCGTGACCTACGACTCGCCGACCTCCGACGGCCTGCCCGTCACCGGCATCGGCCGCGACAAGGCCTCGCTGATCTGGTTCAAGGCGCTCACCACCAAGTTCAACTCCTCCACCAACTACGCCGGCGCCCGCACGGGCACCGTCGCGGTGGCCACGGAGCTGTACGGCGCCGGCAGCCCCGAGGTGCTCGCGGTCCAGCACGCCTGGGCCGGCGTCAACGTCGGTACCCGCCCCGGCGGCACCGAGCCGCCCGTGGGCAAGGTCTTCGAGAACGCGGCCGACGTGTCCATCCCGGACAACGGCGCCGCGGTGACCTCCACGGTCAACGTCACCGGCATCGCCGGCAACGCCCCCTCGACCCTCAAGGTCGACGTGGACATCGTCCACACCTACCGCGGTGACCTCGTCGTCGACCTCGTCGCCCCCGACGGCTCGGCCTACAGCCTCAGCAACCGCTCCGGCGGCAGCGCCGACAACATCGTCCAGACCTACACCGTGAACGCCTCCTCGGAGGTCGCCAACGGCGCCTGGAAGCTCCGTGTCCAGGACAAGGCCTCGATCGACACCGGCTACATCAACAACTTCAAGCTGACCTTCCCGTAACCGGGAGGTACGCGGGGGGGCGGGCGCCCGGAGGGAACATCTCCCTCCGGGCGCCCGCGCGTCCGTGCCTCTCCGTAGGCTGGACCGCATGATCAGGGTGCTGCTGGCCGACGACGAGACGATGATCAGGGCCGGGGTGCGGGCCATTCTCGCCACCGACCCCGGGATCGAGGTGGTCGCCGAGGCCGGCGACGGCCACGAGGCCGTCGGACTCGCCCGCGAGCACCGGCCCGACGTCGTCCTCCTGGACATCCGGATGCCCCGGCTCGACGGACTCGGCGCGGCCCGGGAGCTGCGCAGGACCGTGCCCGACGCGGCCGTCGTCATGCTCACCACCTTCTCCGAGGACAGCTACATCGCCCGTGCGCTCGGCAGCGGGGTCAGCGGCTTCCTGCTGAAGTCCGGGGACCCCCGCGAACTCATCGCCGGGGTCCGGGCCGTGGCCGGGGGCGGCGCCGCCCTCTCCCCCACCGTCGCCCGCCGGGTCATCGACACCCTCGGCGGCGAACGCCTCACCCGCGCCGACGAGGCACGGACCCGCCTCGAACCGCTCACCGGCCGGGAGCGGGAGGTCGTCGCCCTCCTCGGCGCGGGACTCTCCAACCAGGAGATCGCGGACCGTCTGTACGTCGTCGAGGGCACCGTCAAGGCCCACGTGAGCGCCGTCCTCGCCCGCCTCGGCCTGCGCAACCGGGTCCAGCTCGCGGTCCTCGCGTACGAGGCGGGCCTGGTCCCCGATGCGTGAGCGCGTCTTCGACCTCCTGCTGTGGCTGCTGCTCTGCGTACCCGTCCTGCTGAGGTCGGACCCGAACGACGGCGGCAGCTGGACCCAGGTCGCCGTGGGGCTCGTGGTGCTCGCGGGCTGCGTCGCGGTCAGCCGCCGGTGGCCGCTCGTGCCGCTCGCGGTCACGGTCGCGGCGAGCCTGCCCGCCACCCTGGAGCTCTTCACCCCCTCGTACAGCCTGGCGCTCGTCGCCTTCGGGTACCTGGCGGGGCGGCGCCAGGAGCACACCCGGGCGGCCCTCTGGCTGTTCGGCGCGATCGCGGCGACGGGCCTGGTCCTCACCGCGGTCACCCACACCTCGTTCGGGCAGTGGTTCACGCTGCTGCTCGCGCTCGCCCTCGCGGTCGTCGCGCCCTGGCTGATCGGCCGTTACGTACGCCAGTACGACCGGCTCGTGCGCAGCGGCTGGGAGCTGGCCGACCGGATGGAGCGCGAACAGGCCGCCGTCGCCGACCGGGAGCGGCTGCGGGAACGCTCGCGGATCGCGGGCGACATGCACGACTCCCTCGGCCACGACCTGGCCCTGATCGCGATCCGCGCGGGCGCCCTGGAAGTCTCCCCCGACCTCGGCCCCGACCAGCAGCGGGCGGCGGGCGAGCTGCGCCGCGCGGCGGCGGACGCGACGGCCCGGCTGCGGGACATCATCGGCGTGCTGCGCGAGGACGACGCCGCCGCCCCGACGAGCCCGCCCGGCGAGACCGTCGAGGAGCTGACGGCCCGCGCCCGCGCCTCGGGTCTCGCGGTCACGCTCGACCCGACCCCCGTGCCCACCTTGCCGGGGATGTCGGGGCTCGCGCTGCACCGGGTCGTCCAGGAGGGGCTCACCAACGCGGCCAAGCACGCGCCCGGCTCCGCCGTCTCGGTGACCGTCGCCCAGGACTCGACCGACGTCCGGGTCCGGGTGATCAGCGGCCCCGGCACCGTCGAAGGCCGCCGGGGCGGGGCGCCCGCACCGGGCTCCGGCCTGGTCGGGCTCGGCGAGCGGGTGCGGCTCGCGGGCGGCACCCTCACCCACCGGGCCACCGAGGACGGCGGATTCGCCCTGACCGCGGCCCTCCCCCGCCACCCTCCCGCACCGGCGCCGCCCGCCGCGCCCACCTCGGCCCGGGAACTGGACCGGGCCCGCCGCGAGGTCCGCAAGGGCCTGGCGCGGGCGATCTGGATCCCGCTCGCGCTCCTCGCGGCGCTCGCCCTGCTGATGGCGGGGGTCGCCCTGTGGACCCAGTCCCGGTCGTACCTGGAACCGGCGGACTACGACCGGATCCGCGTCGGGCAGACGCTCACGGAGATCGACGAGGCCGCCGAGGACTGGCCCGACCACCCGCTGGACGGCCCTCCGCAGGTCGTACCGGCGGAGCCGCCCGGCATGGACGAGTGCCGGTACTACCGGTCGACGCTGCTCGCCGCGATCCCGGTGTACCGCCTCTGCTTCGTCGACGGGCACCTCGCCGACAAGGCCGAGGTGCCGTGAGCCGGCCGATCGAGGGGCCCCGAGCCGAGGGGCCGAGGCACCCCTGACGGACGCGGGGCCGAGGCGCCCCGTGGACCCCGGAGCCCCTATCTGAGCAGGACCCCCGCCCCCTCCCCCGTCGTCTCCTCCGGCACGGCCACCAGGCCCAGTTCCGCCGGGTGGGCGAGGAGCGGGTGGGCGGGGCGGACGCGGACCGTGCACCCGAAGGAGCCGGTGCGGTCGAGTTCCAGGGTGCCCTCGTACGGCTGCCGGCCCTCCAGGTCCGGGCGGCCCGCCGGCTTCAGCGGGACGGTACGGGTGTCGGTGAGGGTGTCGTCGGCGTCGACCCGGCCGGTGACGGCCTGTACCTCGACGTCGTCGGTCCGCAGCCCGTCGAGGGAGACCTTGACCCGGACGACCGGTGTCGCGCCGAGCTCCGCGTCGGCGAGGTCGTCCGCGAGGCCGTCGCCGATCTCGACATGGTCGACGGTCACCTTGGGCCAGGCCTCCCGGACCCGGGCCTTCCAGCCGGCGAGGTCCCGGGCACGGTCCGGGGTGAGCGCCCTGCGGGAGGTGGCGGCGGGCACGTAGAGCCGTTCGACGTACTCGCGGACCATCCGGTCGGCGAGCACCTTCGGGCCGAGGTCGGCGAGGGTGCGCCGGACCATCGCCGTCCAGTCGGCGGGCACGCCGTCGGGACCCCGGTCGTAGAAGCGGGGGGCGACCCGGCGTTCGATCAGCTCGTAGAGGGCGGAGGCCTCCAGGTCGTCGCGGCGGTCCTCGTCCTCGGCGGCCGCGCCGTCGGCCGTCGGGATGGCCCAGCCGAAGTCGGGCTCGAACCACTCGTCCCACCAGCCGTCGAGGACGGAGAGGTTGAGACAGCCGTTGAGCGCCGCCTTCATGCCGCTGGTGCCGCAGGCCTCCAGGGGGCGCAGGGGGTTGTTGAGCCAGACGTCGCAGCCGGGGTAGAGACCGCGGGCCATCGCCATGCCGTAGTCGGGCAGGAAGACGATCCGGTGCCGCACCCGGGGGTCGTCGGCGAACCGGACGAGTTCCCGCACGAGCCGCTTCCCGCCGTCGTCGGCGGGGTGGGCCTTGCCGGCGACGACGAGCTGCACGGGCCGCTCGGGGTGCAGGAGCAGGGCCCGCAGCCGGTCCTTGTCGCGGAGCATCAGGGTGAGCCGCTTGTACGAGGGGACCCGGCGGGCGAAGCCGATGGTGAGGACGTCGGGGTCGAGGACGGACTCGGTCCAGCCGAGTTCCGCGGCGGCGGCCCCGCGCTGGCGCCAGGAGGCCCGGAGCCTCTCCCGTACGTCGGTCACGAGCCGTTCGCGGAGGGTGCGGCGCAGCTCCCACAGCTCACGGTCGGTGGCGTCGGGGCCGAGCCGGCCGACCTCGGGGGCGACCCAGGTGGGGGCGTGGACGCCGTTGGTGATCGAGGTGATCGGCACCTCGTCGGCGTCGAAGCCCGGCCAGAGACCGGCGAACATGGCCCGGCTGACGGCCCCGTGGAGGGTGGAGACGCCGTTGGCCCGCTGGGCGAGGCGCAGGCCCATGGCGGCCATGTTGAAGACGCCGGGTTCGCCGCCGAGCGGGGTCTCGTCGCCGAGGGCGAGGATCCGCGCGGTGTCGACGCCGGGGAGTTCCCCGTCCTCGCCGAGGTGGCGGGCGACCAGGCTCCGGTCGAAGCGGTCGATGCCGGCGGGGACGGGGGTGTGGGTGGTGAAGACCGTCCCGGCCCTGACGGTCTCCAGGGCGCTGTCGAAGTCGAGTCCCTGGCCCTGGAGTTCACGGATGCGTTCGAGGCCGAGGAAGCCGGCGTGGCCCTCGTTGCTGTGGAAGACCTCGGGGTCCGGGGTGCCGGTGAGCCGGGTGTACGTACGGACGGCGCGGACGCCGCCGATGCCGAGCAGCATCTCCTGGAGCAGCCGGTGCTCGCTGCCGCCGCCGTACAGCCGGTCGGTGACGCCCCGTTCGCCGGGGGCGTTCTCCTCGACGTCGGAGTCGAGCATGAGGAGCGGGACACGGCCGACCCGGGCGATCCAGAGGTGGGCGTGGAGGCTGCGGCCGCCGGGCAGGGCGAGGGTGATCCGGGCGGGGGTGCCGTCGGCCTCGCGGAGCAGGGTGACCGGCAGCTCGCCGGGGTCGAGGACGGGGTACTGCTCCTGCTGCCAGCCGTCCCGGCCGAGGGACTGCCGGAAGTAGCCGTGCCGGTAGAGCAGGCCGACGCCGATCAGGGGGACGCCGAGGTCGCTGGCGGACTTGAGGTGGTCGCCGGCGAGGATGCCGAGGCCGCCGGAGTACTGGGGCAGGGCGGCGGTGACGCCGAACTCGGGCGAGAAGTAGGCGAGGGCGGCGGGGGCCCCGGACCGCTGCTGGTACCAGCGGGGGGCATGCAGATAGGCGTCGAGGTCGTCGGCGGCGGCCCGCAGCCGGGCCAGGAACTCCTGGTCGGCGGCGAGCGCGGCGAGCCGGGAGGCTTCGAGGGTGCCGAGGATCCGCACGGGGTCGGCGCCGGACGGGCCCTCGGGGATGAGGGAGTCGAAGAGGGCCCGGGTGGGTTCGTGCCAGGACCAGCGCAGGTTGTGCGCGAGGTCGGCGAGGGGTCGGAGGGTGTCGGGGAGGACGGGACGCACGGTGAATCGACGGATTGCCTTCACGCTGTCCACCTTGGCAGGCGAGTACGGAGCGGAGTGGACGCACCACGCTGTGCGTCCGTCGTTCCGCACCGACGTTAGGGCAGGGGGCCCCGCGCGGCCACGGCGCGCGGGGGGCGGTGCGGAGCTCGGGCCGCGGCGCGGAGGGGCACCTCGTACGGGGAGCCCTGGTTGACGGTCGACGGGTCGAAGGCGCCCGTGGCGGCGTACCGGCCGGAGATGGCGGCGAGTTCCTCGGCGGGGATGACCTCGTGGATGTCGGTGAAGCCCTGGGGGGCGCGCGCGTGCGCGAGGTCGATGACGACCTCGGGGCCGAGCTCCCGGTTGGCACGCTGGAGCGCGGTGGTGACGGGCCGGCGTTCGCTCTCGTACGCGGCGAGGCCCTCGGCGGGGTCGGAGTGCCGGGCGAGGGCGTGGGCGAGGGCGCGCGCGTCGACGATCGACTGGGTGGCCCCGTTGGAGCCGATGGGGTACATGGCGTGGGCGGCGTCGCCGATGAGGGTGGTGCGGCCGTGGGTCCAGCGGTCCAGGGGGTCGCGGTCGACCATCGGGTAGACGTGCGCGGAGTCGGCGGCGCGCAGGACGTCGGGGACGCTGACGCCGTCGAACTCCCAGCCCGCGTAGTACGGGAGGAACGTCTCCACGGGGACGGCCCGGTCCCAGTCGCCCCGGAGCCGTTCCTCGGTCGAGGCGCAGGTGGGCTCCGCGGGCCGCGCGAGCGCCCAGTTCACCAGGACCTCCCGGCTCTGGCCGGTCGGCCGGCTCATCGGGTACACCACGGCCTTCTGCCGGTCGTCGCCCGCGATGAGCATGAACGAACCCACCGCCCGCGCCGGCATCCGGGACACCCCGCGCCACACCAGCTTCCCGTTCCACGGCGGCCCGCCCTCCCCCGGGGAGAGGGCCGCCCGCACCACCGAACGGATGCCGTCCGCGCCCACGAGGACGTCCGGTTCGAGCGAGGCCCGGCCGCGGACGGCGCCCTCCCGGTGTTCGAGACGCAGCCGCGGCCGCCCGTCGGGCAGCAGCTCCACGCCGGTCACCCGGACCCCGGTGACGAGGGCCGCGGCACCGAGCCTGGCCCGTACCGCCCCCGCGAGGACCTGCTGGAGGTGCCCTCGGTGGACCGAGAGCTGCGGCCAGCGGTAGCCGGCCGCGATCCCGCGCGGCTCCCTCGATATCAGCCCGCCCGAGCGGTGGTAGTAGCGCAGCTCGCGGGTGCGCAGGGCGCCCGCCTCCAGGGCGTCGAGCAGGCCGAGCGCGTCCAGTTCGCGGACCGCGTTCGGCATCAGGTTGAGTCCGGCGCCCGCCGGGCGGATCGCGGGTGCCGCCTCGACGACGGTCACCCGCTCGAAGCCGGCGGCGTGCAGGGCGAGGGCGGCGGTGAGGCCGGCGATGCCGCCGCCGGCGATCACCACGTGCGGGCTCTGCCCGTAGCCGGGCGTGAAGCCCGGTCCGTACGGGCCGGGGGTACGGGGGGACGGGGTGCGGGCGAACATCTCGTCTGCTCCTTCGGCGCCGCTACGCGGCCGACGGCCCGACAGGGGCCACTGCGGGACGGCGCCGCACGGTCGCGCGGCGCACCATGGTCTCGTTCTCCCTGGTCAGGTCCAGGATCGAGCGCAGCAGCGCGACCGGGGCCCCGCCGCTGCCCTCCTCGTACAGGCGCACGTCCTCGCTGTACGCCTTGCGGGCGATGCCGAGGTGCCGGGCCCGGAAGGTCTTGAGGAGGCGCAGCACCCGGCCCAGCGCCTCCGCGGACGCGGTGAGCGAGGGCGGCAGCCGGTCCGCGCCCTCCCAGCTCACCGCGGCCGACAGTTTGCTCACCGCCGACACCCCGCCCCGGTGCCGGTCGTGGAAGGCACGCCAGGCCGGCAGCGCGTACGGCACCGACTCGTCGAGGAAGGCGTCGTAGGCCGGGTCGGGGCGGTCGCACTGCCAGAGCGTCAGGTCGACCAGCCAGAGCGGCACCTGCGCGGCGGCCGGGCCCAGGTAGTCACGGCCTCCGACCTCGATCTCCTCGAAGTACGGGCGCAGTGTCACGGCGAAGTACTCGGGTGACACCCGCGCCACGGTGAGGTCGATCGAGTCGACGATCGCCGCCACGTGGCGCGCCACCCGGTCGAGAGCGGCGGCGAAGCCCGGGTCGTACGGTTCCAGGCGGGCGACACGGCCGCAGTCGTCGAGCGCCGCGACCAGGCCGGGGAACACCATCCGTACCGCTTCCTGGAGCACCGCCTCCGTCGGATGGCCGGTGTACGAGCGGCGGCGGGCTCCCACGGGGTTCCACGTCGTGTAGTGGTGGACGGTGTCGCGGGGCACCATGTCGGTGCGGCGGCCGAGGAGTTCGAGGACGGGGAGCGCCTCGGGTACGGCGGTGAGCGGCTGCACGCCGTGCCGCTTCAGTGAGCCCAGCAGGATGCCGAGGTCCCGCATCGCCGCGAGGGCGCCGCCGACGCACCACTCGGCCGCCCGGTCCAGGTCGGGCACCAGGGCGCGCAGGGCGACGGTCAGCGCGGCCACGTCGCCGTCCGCGTTCATCGCGGGCACCGCGGCGAGCACGGCGTCGGCGCCGAGCGGGTCTGCGGCGCGTATGTCTTCGGTCCGATGGCGCCGGTCGCCGAACACGACGGCACTCCTTTCGTTCGGGGCTCGGTTCGCCGGAAACACAGCTCACTCGCCGGTGATGGTGGACATCGTGCGGAGGGGTGCCGGCCGGTCGTCAGCGCGGGTGCGCGATCCGGTCCTCCGGCGCCGGGGCCGGTCTCGGCAGGTGGAGGCGGAGGGAGAGGAGGGCGGCCGCTGCGGCGAAGACCGCGCCCGTGAGCAGGGCGGCGCGGTGGCCGGCCGTCTCGGCGGCGGCGCGGGCCGCGTCGACGGCTCCGGTGCGGGTGGTGGCGACGGCCACCAGGACGGCGAGGCCGAGGACGGAACCGAACTGCTGGCTGGTGTTGACGAGTCCGGAGGCGAGTCCGGTCTCCTCGGCCGTGGCCTCCGCCGTGGCCGCCACGTTGGTGGTGACCATGACCAGTGGCAGGGCGGCGCCGAGCAGGAGGCTGGGGGCGAGGACGGTGCTCGCGAACGAGCCGTCCGGGGTGAGCGCGAGGCCCAGCCACAGGGTGCCGGCACAGAGCAGGACGAAGCCGAGGGTCATGGCCCGGTGCAGGCCGATCCGGTGGATGATCCGGCCGGTCTGCGGGGCGACCGCGACGACGACGAGCGACAGGGGAAGCAGTCCGAGGCCGCCGCCGAGGGGCGCGTATCCGAGAACGCTCTGGAGGTAGAGGCTGACCAGGAAGAACATCGGGAACAGCGTCGTCTGGGCGAGCGCGGCCAGGACGTTGGCCAGGCGGAGCGCCGGCCTGGCGAGCACGGAGGGCGGGACGAGCGGCGCGGCGGCCCGGGTCTCGACGGCGGCGAAGGCGAGCAGCAGCACGGCGCCCGCCGCCCCGGCGACGAGGGTACGGGCGGACAGCCACCCGGTCTCCGCGGCGCCGACGAGCGCGTAGGCGACGAGTCCGAGTCCGGCGGTCGCGGTGAGCGCGCCGGCGAGGTCGAAGCCGGTGTGGCGGAGGCGGCCGGTGCGGGCGTCGAGGACCCGGAGGGCGAGGACGGCGAGCACCGCCGCGAGCAGCACGTTCAGCCAGAACGTGGAGCGCCAGCCGAGGAGGTCGGTGAGGACGCCGCCGAGGACCGTGCCGAGGACGCCGCCGAGGCCGCCCATGGCGGCGAACACGCCGAGTGCCCTGTGCCGGGCGGGGCCGTCGGGGAAGAGCAGGAGCAGCAGGGCGAAGGCGGCGGCCGCGGCGAGGGCGGCGCCGATGCCCTGGGCGGCGCGGGCGGCGACGAGGGTGTCGGCGCCCGGGGCGAGGCCGCCGAGGGCGGAGGCGGTGGCGAGCAGGCCGAGGCCGCCGAGGAAGACCCGCCGGTGGCCGAGGAGGTCGGCGACCCGGCCGCCGAGGAGGAGCAGTCCACCGAAGGTGATGAGGTAGGCGTTGGCGACCCAGGAGAGGCCCGCGGAGCCGGAGCCGAGGTCCTCTCCGACGGAGGGCAGTGCGACGTTGACGATCGCGGTGTCCATGATCAGCAGCAGCTGGGTGGAGGCGAGCAGGGCGAGCGCCCCGCGTCGGGGCCCCGGTGGTGGTGCCGTCACCGGGCCGTCCCCAGGCCGTAGCCGTCGAGGCAGGCCTGGGCGAGGCTTTCGCACTGCCCGGCGGCCCCGGCCCAGGTCTGCATGGTCAGGTAGACGTGCGGGGCTCCGTGGTAGAAGCGCTCGTACTGCTCGTGGCGGCCGGCGAACTCCGAACCGAGGGCGTCCCAGGCGAGCTTGAGGAGTTTGACGCGGTCCTCCGCGGGGTGCCCGGGGGTGCCGAAGTAGCGGCGGACCAGCGGTCCGAGTTCGGGGTGGAGGAGGTCCCGGCCGCTCGCGGGGAGCTGGACGAGGGCGCCACCGGCGAGGAGCTTGATGTCCTGGACGGCGCGCGGATAGAGCTCGCCGGCCATGATCCGCTGGGCGAAGGAGATCTCCTGCCCGGGGCGTACGCCGCCGCGCCCGCCGTCGACCTCCTCGTACGAGGCCTCGGCGGCGAGGACGAAGGCCTTGGCCTGGGCGACCATGCCGAGGAGGCGGCCGACGGCCTGGGTGACCGGTGGCAGCTTCTCGGTTCCGTGGGAGCGGGTGATGAGGATCGCGAGTCCGGTGAGGAACTCCAGCTTGGTCCAGAAGCGGGTGGCGGACTGGTGGACGAAGTTCAGATAGGCGGGGGTCCGCCACCAGACGGCGCCGGCGGTGGCCGGGTCGCGGTAGGTGAGGACGCGTTCCCAGGGCACGAAGACGTCCTCGCAGACGAGCATCGCGTCGTTCTCGTCGTACCGGCTGGAGAGCGGGTGGTCGAAGACGGAGCGGGAGCGTTCCTCGTAGGAGGTGCGGGAGATCAGTCTGAGGCCGGGGGTGTCGAGCCGTAAGGAGAAGGTCAGGGCGTGCTCGGTGTCGTCGGCCGCGAGCGGCTCGATGGTGCCGACGAGAATCTCGTCGGCGAAGACGGCGCCGGTGCCGATGGTCTTGGCGCCGCTGACGACGATCCCGCCGTCCCGTTCCGCGACGACCCGCAGGGTGAGGTCGTCGCCGTCGTGGCCGGCAGCGGGGTTCGTGAGGGTGAACGCGGTGTGCAGGTCGCCCTCGGCGAGCCGGCGGTGGAAGGCGAGGGCGTGCTCGGCGCCGTCGAAGGTCTCGCCGGTGAAGACGGCGGGCGCGGCGGCGAACCCGGCCGCTCCGGCGGCCATGTAGTCGGGGGTACGGCCGAGGAAGCCGTAACTCGCCTCGGCGGTCGTCCGGAAGGCGCGGCGGCGGGCGACGAGGTCCTGGTAGGAGCGGGGCACGGCGTAGACGCGGCGCACCCCGCCCCGGACGAGGACGGGGTGGTGCACGGGGTCGTCGGCGAGGTCGTAGAGCCCGGCGAAGGAGGCCGCGGTGGACCGGAAGGCGGGGTGGGCGGTGACGTCCTTGACCCGTTCCCCGTCGATCCAGATCTCGCGCCCGTCGCGCAGCCCCTCCAGATACTCCTGCCCGGACCTCGTCACCGGTGTATCGCCTCTCCTCGGGTGTCACGGCTCTGCCGGTCCCGAGCCTGTCCGGGGCGGCCCGGCCGGACAATGAACGTCCGGCCAGGGGTCCTTAAGAACCGTCCAGGGGCCCCCGAAGATGTCAGGTCGGCCGGGACCGCGCGGTCCGGGCCGTCCGGGCCGCCGCCGCTCAGGCCGCCCGGACGGCTCCCGAGCGGTACTCCCCCGGGGTCACCCCGAACCATTTGCGGAAGGCGAGGTGGAAGCCGACGGCGCTCTGGTAGCCGACGCGGGCGGGCACGGCCGACTGCGGGAGCGAGGTCTCGGTGAGCAGCCGGCCGGCCTCCTGCATCCGGCGGGCGGCGAGGTACCGGGCCGGTGACTCGCCGACCAGGTCGCGGAAGGCGGCGGTGAACGCGGAGCGGGACATGCCGACCTCCCGGGCGAGGGAGTCGATCGTCCACGGTTCGGCGAAGCGGGTCGCCATCATGACGACGGCCCGGCTGATCGCCGGGTGCCCGAGCAGCGGCAGGGACGCCGGGTTCACGGCGAGTTCGCGGAGCAGCGGGCGGAGCGCGAGGACCAGGGCCATCTCGAAGGCCCGCAGGGTGATGAGCCGGTCGCCGGGGCCGACGGGCCGGTCGGGGGCGGCGAGCAGCCGGAGCGTGTCGCGGAGCAGCGGCTCGCGGTCGACCTGGGCGCCGTCGAGGACGAGCGCCCAGGGCAGGGAGGTGTAGAGGCCGGTGGCGGCGCTGGCGTCGTAGTGGAGTCCGGCGCAGAGCAGCCGGCCCTCGGCTCCGCTGCCGCCGATGACGATTTCGCCCGAGGTGCCGGGCTGCCGTTCGGGCAGGACGGCCTTGAGGGGGACGCCCTGGCGTTCGGGCCGGTCGGAGAGGCGGTGTGCGGCTCCGGTGGGGAAGACGACGAGGTCTCCGGCGTGCAGTTCGACGGGGGGTTCCTCGTCGGTGGTGATCCAGCAGTCGCCCTCGACGACGTAGTGGAGGACGGCGCAGCTGCGTTCGGCGTCGCCCTCGATGGCCCAGGGGGCGCGGACGTGCCAGCGGCTGTCGAAGACGCCGGTGAGGCGGAGGGGTTTGAGCAGTTCGCTCAGCAGGTCTTCCTGCTCGTCCTCCCGCTCGCCGTGCGGTACGGCGTGCGGTACGGCGAGCTGTGCGTGACGGTCGGTTCCCACGGTGTCCATGGACGATCCTTCAACTTCCGCCCCGGTTTGTTAATTGAACGGCCGAAGCCGCCGCGGCGAGCCTTGATGACGCCGGCACGGCAGCGGCCGAAGTCTATCGAAGGGCCTCAGACAGATATGTCCAGTGAGATTCCGATGCGGGTGGCGGTCGTGGGCGCGACCGGGTTCCAGGGCGGCGCGGTCTCCCGCCTGCTGGCCGAGCGGCACCATCGGGTGCGGGCCCTGACCCGGCGCGCCGCGGCCGACCGGCCGCCGCTGCCCGGTGCCCATTTCCTCGCCGGTGAGCTGGGCCGGCCGGAGGACGTGCGGCGGCTCTTCGAGGGGACGACGCACGCGTTCGTCACGATGCCGCTGGTGTACGAGGCCGAGCGGGTCGCGGCGTACGCGCGGAACGTGGCGGAGGCGGCCCTGGAGGCGGGGACGGTCCGTCTGGTCTTCAACGCCAACACGCGGATCCCGCTGGACCTGACGGACGTCCCCGCGTTCGAGACGCGGCGGCTCGTGGAGAGGGTGCTGCGGGAGAGCGGGGTGCCGCTGGTGGTGATCCGTCCGCCGGTGTACCTGGACAACCTGTTCTCGCCGTGGAACGGCCCGGCCCTGGTCGAGGACGGCGTGCTCGCCTATCCGCTGCCGGCGTCCGCGCGCACGGCGTGGCTCTCGCACCGGGGTCTGGCTGAGGCGGCGCTCGCGGCGCTGACCGGGGAGGGACTGGAGGGGCGGACCTTCGACATCGGGGGCGAACGCTCCCTGACGGGCGGTGAACTCGCGGCGGCGTTCGGCCGGGGTCTCGGCCGGCCGGTGCGGTACGAGGAGCTGGATCCGGCCGCTTTCGAGCGCGGGCTGGCCCAGCTCCTCGGCCCGGAGACGGCAGCCGGGGTGGCCGGGATCTACCACTACATGGCGAGCGGGGCCGACCCGCTCCTGATGGCGGACGACGGGGTGTCGGTGGAGGTCCTGGCCCTCGAACCGGCCCCGGTGGAGGAGTGGGTGGCCCGCCAGCCCTGGCAGATCTGGTCGACGGACGCGGACGAACCGGACGCCATGCCTCGCCCCTGACCGACGGAATCAGGCCTCGCCCCCAAGGGCGGGGCCGTTTTCTTGTCCGGGTCCCGTGCTTGCCGGTGCGGCTACGCCCTAGTAGTTAACAAAGCGTCTGGATTGCCCACCCGGGGACCGTGGGAAGGCTCCTCCGGTACGTCCCCCGAACCCGTCTGCCCGTACCCCTCTTCATCCCTGTGGACCCCCCATCCGAGTGAACGCGGACAGGAGCGGCCATGCCCGCAACCCGCCGGCCGTCGTCGGAGCTAGAAAGAGCGCACCACCACCCGCACCCCCGTAACCCGTCAGGTGATGCTGTGAATCCGCTCATGGGACGCATTCCCGTACTGGACGTCCGCCCGCTGGTCGACTGCGGCCGGCGCCCCGCGAAGGCGGTGGCCGGAGAGACCTTCGAGGTGACGGCGACCGTCTTCCGCGAGGGCCACGACGCGGTCGCCGCCAATGTCGTGCTACGCGGCCCCTCGGGCCGCCCAGGCCCCTGGACCCCGATGCGCGAACTGGCTCCGGGCACCGACCGGTGGGGTGCCGAGGTCACCCCCAACGCCGAGGGGCTGTGGACGTACACCGTCGAGGCGTGGAGCGACCCGGTGGCCACCTGGCGCCACACGGCGAGGATCAAGATCCCGGCCGGGATCGACTCAGAACTGGTCCTCGCCGAGGGCGCCGAGCTGCACGAGCGCGCCGCGAAGGGCGTCCCGAAGAAGGGCGGCGGCCGGGAGTCCGTGCTCGCCGCCGCCGACGCGCTGCGCGACACGTCCCGGCCGGCCGCCGCCCGGCTCGCGGCGGCGCTCACGCCCCGGGTCGTCGAGGTCCTCGACCGTCACCCGCTGCGCGAACTCCTGTCGGCCTCACCGGCGTTGCCGCTCCAGGTGGAACGGGAGCGCGCCCTGTTCGGCTCCTGGTACGAGTTCTTCCCGCGCTCGGAGGGCGTACGGAAGGTGAAGGGCCGTACGGTCCCGGGCAACTTCCGCACCGCCGCCGAGCGGCTTCCGGCGATCGCGGCGATGGGCTTCGACGTGGTGTACCTGCCGCCGGTGCACCCGATCGGCGAGACCCACCGCAAGGGCCCCAACAACTCGCTCTCGGCGTCGCCGAACGACGTCGGCGTGCCGTGGGCGATCGGCTCCCCGGAGGGCGGGCACGACGCGCTCCACCCGGACCTGGGCACCTTCGAGGACTTCGACGCCTTCGTGGCGCGGGCCCGGGAGCTGCGTCTGGAGATCGCCCTGGACTTCGCGCTCCAGTGCTCCCCCGACCATCCGTGGGTGGAGAAGCACCCGGAGTGGTTCCACCACCGTCCGGACGGTTCGATCGCGTACGCGGAGAACCCGCCGAAGAAGTACCAGGACATCTATCCCCTCGCGTTCGACACCGACATGGACGGGATCGTCGCGGAGACCGTGCGGGTGCTTCGGCACTGGATGGGCCACGGGGTCAGGATCTTCCGCGTCGACAACCCGCACACCAAGCCGGTGGTGTTCTGGGAGCGGGTGATCGGCGAGATCAACCGGGCCGACCCGGACGTGATCTTCCTGGCGGAGGCCTTCACCCGGCCGGCGATGATGCGCACGCTCGGCGCGATCGGCTTCCAGCAGTCGTACACGTACTTCACCTGGCGGAACACGAAGGACGAGCTCACGGAGTACCTGACGGAGCTGTCCGGGGAGACGGCGGCGCAGATGCGGCCGAACTTCTTCGTGAACACCCCGGACATCCTGCACGCCTACCTCCAGGAGGGCGGGCGTCCGGCGTTCGAGGTGCGGGCGGTGCTCGCCGCGACGCTCTCGCCGACCTGGGGCGTGTACGCCGGGTACGAGCTGTGCGAGAACACCCCGCTGCGGGACGGCAGCGAGGAGTACCTGGACTCGGAGAAGTACCAACTGAAGCCGCGAGACTGGGAGTCGGCGGAGCGGTCGGGGGCGACGATCACCCCTCTGATCACGGCCCTGAACCGGATCAGGCGCCGCCACCCGGCCCTGCGCCGGCTGCGGAACCTGAGCTTCCACGACACCGACAACCCGCAGGTGATCGCGTACAGCAAGCGCTCCGGTTCGAACACCGTTCTGGTGGTCGTCAACCTCGACCCGCACCACACCCAGGAGGCGACGGTCTCGTTGAACATGCCGGAACTCGGCCTCGACTGGCACGAGACCGTGCCGGTGCGCGACGAGCTCACCGGCGAGACCTATCACTGGGGCAGGGCCGGCTACGTGCGTCTGGAACCGGGTGTCACGCCCGCGCACGTCCTCGTCCTGCGACCGTCCCCGCAGACCGGAGGGTCACCCACATCATGACTGTCAACGAGCCCGTCCCCGACACCTTCGAGGACACCCCCGCCAAGGACCGTGATCCCGACTGGTTCAAGCGGGCCGTCTTCTACGAGGTCCTCGTCCGGTCCTTCCAGGACAGCAACGGGGACGGCGTCGGCGACCTGAAGGGCATCACGTCCAAACTGGACTACCTCCAGTGGCTGGGCGTGGACTGCCTCTGGCTGCCGCCGTTCTTCAAGTCCCCGCTGAGGGACGGCGGCTACGACGTCGCCGACTACACGTCGGTGCTGCCCGAGTTCGGCGACCTGGCCGACTTCGTCGAGTTCGTCGACTCGGCCCACCAGCGCGGGATGCGCGTGGTCATCGACTTCGTCATGAACCACACGAGCGACCAGCACCCCTGGTTCCAGGAGTCGCGTCGCGACCCGGACGGACCGTACGGCGACTACTACGTCTGGGCGGACGACGACAAGCAGTACCCGGACGCCCGGATCATCTTCGTCGACACCGAGTCCTCCAACTGGACCTTCGACCCGGTCCGCAAGCAGTACTACTGGCACCGCTTCTTCTCGCACCAGCCCGACCTCAACTACGAGAACCCGGCCGTGCAGGAGGAGATCCTCTCCGCGCTGAAGTTCTGGCTGGACCTCGGGATCGACGGCTTCCGGCTCGACGCGGTGCCGTACCTGTACCAGCAGGAGGGCACCAACTGCGAGAACCTCCCCGCCACCCACGCCTTCCTCAAGCGGGTCCGCAAGGAGATCGACGACCACTACCCGGACACGGTGCTGCTCGCCGAGGCCAACCAGTGGCCTGAGGACGTCGTCGACTACTTCGGCGACTTCAGCTCGGGCGGCGACGAGTGCCACATGGCCTTCCATTTCCCGGTCATGCCCCGCATCTTCATGGCCGTACGGCGGGAGTCGCGGTACCCGGTCTCGGAGATCCTCGCCAAGACCCCGGCGATCCCCTCCGGCTGCCAGTGGGGCATCTTCCTGCGCAACCACGACGAGCTCACGCTCGAGATGGTCACGGACGAGGAACGCGACTACATGTACGCCGAGTACGCCAAGGACCCGCGCATGCGGGCCAACATCGGCATCCGGCGCCGGCTCGCCCCGCTCCTCGACAACGACCGCAACCAGATGGAGCTGTTCACCGCCCTGCTCTTCTCGCTGCCCGGCTCGCCGGTGCTGTACTACGGCGACGAGATCGGCATGGGCGACAACATCTGGCTCGGTGACCGGGACGGCGTCCGCACCCCGATGCAGTGGACGCCCGACCGGAACGCGGGCTTCTCCTCCTGCGACCCGGGGCGGCTCTACCTGCCGGCCATCATGGACCCCGTCCACGGCTACCAGGTGACCAACGTCGAGGCGGGCATGGCCTCACCGTCCTCGCTGCTCCACTGGACGAAGCGGATGATCGAGATCCGTAAGCAGAACCGGGCGTTCGGCACGGGCAGGTACACCGAACTCCCGGCGTCCAACCCGGCGGTGCTCGCCTTCCTCCGCGAGGACGGCGACGATCAGGTGCTCTGTGTGAACAACTTCTCGCGGTTCGCGCAGCCGACCGAACTCGACCTGCGCCGCTTCGACGGCACGCACCCGGTGGAACTCATCGGCGGCGTGAAGTTCCCGGCCATCGGCCAGCTGCCGTACCTCCTGACCCTTGCGGGACACGGCTTCTACTGGTTCCGTCTCAAGAAGGGCTGACCGCCGGTCAGTTCGGTTCCCGTCCGGCGTGGGGCGGTTTCCCCCGTCCCACCCTGGGCACTGTGACCCACACACGATTCAGGTCCATCCGGGCCTTCTTGCCGGGCCCATACGGATCTTCCCCTCCGACACGTCCCGCACATCCGGACAGCCCTAGCCGCCATCCGGGACACTCTGCGCATTTGAACGCATACGACAGCCAACTGCGCGCCCCGGGGAAAGGACGCGATGCCATGCTGGAGACCGCATCCACCACCCGGGCCCCGGACGCCCTCCTTCCGTCCCTCGCCCCCCTGCTCCACGAATGGCTGCCACGGCAGCGCTGGTTCGCGGGCAAGGGCCGCCGGGTCACCGGATTCACGCTGGACGCGGCCACCGAGCTGCTGCCCGTGGACGGCGCGGGGCCCGGCCTTCTGCATCTGCTCGTACGGGTCGAACAGCCGAGCCGCCCGCCCGGCACACCCACCGACTGCTACCAACTGCTCCTGGGCGTACGGAGCCAGCTCCCGCCCCGACTCGCCCCCGCCCTGATCGGGCGGATCCGGCAGGGACCGCTCGCCGGCCGCGCCGTCTACGAAGGGCTGCGCGACCCGCGGCTCGCCGGCCTCCTCTACGAGCGGCTGCGCACCCCGGGCCGGACCGGCCCCCTGCGCTTCCACGCCACCACCGCCCTGCCCGCCGCGCTCGCACCCCGCGTGCTGGACGCCGAGCAGTCCAACTCGTCTCTCGTCTACGGAGATTCGTTCATCCTCAAGATCTTCCGCAGGGTCAGCCCCGGGGCCAACCCCGATCTGGAGCTGCCCCTCGCCCTGGCCGGGGCCGGCTGCGCGCGAGTCCCGGCCCCGGTCGCCTGGTTCGAGTCGGGGGCCGCCACCCTCGGAGTCCTCCAGCCCTATCTGCGGGACTCCCGGGACGGCTGGCGGCTCGCGCTCGACGCGCTCGCCGAGGGGCGGGAGTTCACCTCCGAGGCGCACGACCTCGGCCGGGCCACGGCCGAGGTGCACCTCGCCCTCGCCGAGGCCCTGCCGACCCGGCGGCTCACCCGTGCCGAGACCGAGCAGCTGGCGGCGGCGATGGACCGGCGGCTGCACTCGGCCGCGCAGGCAGTGCCCGCGCTCCTGCCGCACGTGCCGGGCCTGCGGGCCGTCTTCGCGGCGGCGAGCGGCGCGGCCGGCGGCGACGCCGTCCAGCGCATCCACGGCGACCTGCACCTGGGGCAGACCCTGCGGGGGGCCGACGGCGGCTGGGCCGTCATCGACTTCGAGGGCGAGCCGGCGAAGCCGCTGGACGAACGGCGCAGCCCCCAGCCGACGGTCCGCGACGTGGCCGGCATGCTCCGCTCCTTCGACTACGCGGCCCGCACGCACCGGCCGTGGAACGCGGAGTGGGCGGCGCGGTGCCGGGCGGCGTACTGCACGGGGTACGCGGAGGTGGCGGGGGCGGATCCTCGGGCGGATCCCGCGCTGCTGCACGCGTACGAGACGGACAAGGCGGTGTACGAGGTCGTGTACGAGGCGCGGCACCGGCCGGACTGGCTGCCGGTCCCGATGTCCGCGATCGAACGCCTGGCGGCTCCACGATGACGCCCCCGTCCCCCACCCGCCGCGCCCCACCGGCCCGGGGCCCCCTGCCACCGGGCCGCGACCCTGCCCCACGGCCGTGCGGGCAACCACCCACCCCCGCGCGGGCAACCACCCGGCCCCTGCCCACTCCCACCCCCGTGTGGGCAACCACCCGCCCCCTGCCCACCCGCGCGTGGGCAACCGCACTCCGCCCACCCCCGCGCGGGCACCCGAACCCCGCCCACCCCCACCCCCGTGTGGGCACCCGAACCCCGCCACCCCCGTGTCGGCAACGCACTCCGCCCTCCCCACCCCCGTGTGGGCAACCGCACTCCGCCCTCCCCACCCCCGTGTGGGCAATCGTCCCGCTGGGGCGGGACGGGTGGGCACACGGGACGGCGCCCTTCGGCGGGCGCCTCGCCCCTTGTGCCTGGACCCGCGCCAAACAGGCGCGGCGCACAAGGGGTGCGGGTTCAGGCCCGGAAGCCTGGGCCCGGCAAGGGGCGCCGTTCCGTTGTGCCCACCCGTTCCGCCCTTGCGGAACAGATGCCCACAACGCGGCACGGCGGGGGGCGGCACGGGTGGGCCCGCCCCGGCGGAACTCACGCCCGCGACGGGGGGCGGCGCCGCTCCGGCGGAGCCCGCGCCCGCATCCGGGGCCCGAGGCGGCGGCCCGGCAGGAGCCCGAGGCCGCGGCCCGGCAGGAGCCCGAGGCGGCGGCCCGGCACGGGCCCGGGGCGGCGGCCCCGGCACGGGCCCGGGGCGGCGGCCCCGGCACGGGCTACCCGTTCGGAGCAATTCCGGGGTGGCCGTCCAAGCCGCCCCGCCTGCGCGAACCCCACCCGCCCCCGTTCGGCCGAGTGTCCCGCCCCCGTACCCCACCGTTGCGCATCCGTACCCCGTACCCCTTAGGAGGCACCCCCGGTGACCGCCCGCCCCGCAGGCAAGACGGCCCGCAGCACCACCAAGTCCCCCGCGCCCCGCAAGGCGCCACCGCTCCATCCGGGTGACCGGGCCCGGCTGCTCGCCGGGGAGCACCACGACCCGCACGGCGTGCTCGGCGCGCATCCGGTGCGCGGCGGGGTGGTGGTACGGGTGTTGCGCCCGTGGGCGAAGGAGGTCACCGTTCTCGCCAAGGGCAAGCGGATCCCGCTGCACGACGAGGGCGACGGCCTCTTCACGGGGCTCCTGCCGCTGCTCCGCAAGGTGCCCGCGTACGAGTTGCGGGTCCGCTACGACGGGGACGAGATCGCCGTCCAGGATCCGTACCGCTTCCTGCCCTCCCTGGGTGAGCTGGACCTGCATCTCATCGGCGAGGGCCGGCACGAGGAGCTGTGGACGGCGCTCGGCTCCCATCCGATGACGCACGAGGGCGTGACGGGCACCCGTTTCGCGGTCTGGGCGCCGAACGCGCGCGGGGTGCGGGTCACCGGTGACTTCACGCACTGGGACGGCACCGGCCTTCCGATGCGCTCACTGGGTTCGACGGGCGTGTGGGAGCTGTTCGTGCCGGGGATCGGGGAGGGCGCGGTCTACAAGTACGACATCACGCGGCCCGACGGTACGCACACCCTCCGGGCGGACCCGATGGCCCGCCGCACCGAGTGCCCGCCGAACACCGCGTCGATCGTCACGGCCTCGCACTACAGCTGGGACGACGCGGAGTGGATGGAGCGGCGTGGGGCGCGTCCGCACCACGAGGCGCCGCTGTCGGTCTACGAGGTGCACCTGCCGTCGTGGCGGCCCGGACTCACGTACCGCCAGCTGGCCGAGCAGCTGCCCGCGTACGTCCGCGATCTCGGTTTCACGCATGTGGAGCTGATGCCGGTCACCGAGCACCCCTTCGGCGGTTCCTGGGGTTACCAGGTCACCGGGTTCTACGCGCCGACGGCCCGGATGGGCACCCCGGACGACTTCAGGTTCCTGGTCGACGCGCTGCACCGGGCGGGCATCGGCGTCCTGATGGACTGGGTCCCCGCGCACTTCCCGAAGGACGACTGGGCACTGGCCGAGTTCGACGGGCGCCCGCTGTACGAGCACGAGGACCCGCGCCGCTCGCACCACCCGGACTGGGGGACCCTGGAGTTCGACTACGGACGCAAGGAGGTGCGGAACTTCCTGGTGGCGAACGCCGTCTACTGGTGCCAGGAGTTCCACATCGACGGTCTGCGGGTGGACGCGGTGGCGTCGATGCTCTACCTGGACTACTCGCGGGAGCACGGCGAGTGGCTGCCGAACGAGTTCGGCGGCCGGGAGAACCTGGACGCGGTCGCCTTCCTCCAGGAGATGAACGCGACCGTGTACCGGCGCTGCCCGGGGATCATCACGTTCGCCGAGGAGTCGACGGCCTGGGACGGGGTGACGCGGGCGACGGACCAGGTGGGTCCCGGCGGCTTCGGCGGTCTGGGATTCGGCATGAAGTGGAACATGGGCTGGATGCACGACTCGCTCCAGTACGTGCAGAAGGAGCCGGTGCACCGCAAGTACCACCACAACGAGATGACCTTCTCGATGGTGTACGCGTACAGCGAGAACTACATCCTGCCGATCTCCCACGACGAGGTGGTGCACGGCAAGCGGGCCCTGGTGTCGAAGATGCCGGGCGACTGGTGGCAGCAGCGCGCCAACCACCGCGCCTACCTCGGCTTCATGTGGGCGCATCCGGGCAAGCAACTGCTCTACATGGGGCAGGAGTTCGCGCAGGGCGCGGAGTGGTCGGCGGACCACGGGCCGGACTGGTGGCTGCTCGACCCGGCGTACGGGGCGGAGCCGGACCACCGGGGGGTGCGGGATCTCGTCCGCGACCTGAACACGGTCTACACGGCGACGCCCTCGCTCTGGGAGCGGGACACCGCTCCCGAGGGCTTCCAGTGGGTGGTCGGGGACGCCGCCGAGGACAACGTCTTCGCCTTCCTGCGCTTCGACGCGATCGGTTCGCCGCTGCTCGCCGTCTCGAACTTCTCCCCGGTCGTCCGGCACGACTACCGGCTCGGGGTGCCGGACGCGGTGGTCGCCTGGACGGAGGTCCTGAACACGGACGCGGGCCGGTACGGCGGTGGGGACGTGGTGGGGCGCGACCCGGTGAAGACGGAGTCGGTGCCGCACCACGGGCGCTCGGCGAGCATCCGCATGACGCTCCCGCCGCTGGCGACGGTCTGGCTGCGGCCCGCGTGAGCCCCGGGCGCCCCCGCCCCCGCCCGCCTCGTGCGGGGGCGGGGGCGTCCGTGGTCACGGACCGGGTCGCGCCGCCGTCGTCCGGATGATCCCGAGCCGCTGCGTCGCCCGGGTCAGCGCCACGTACAGGTCGTTGGTCCCGTGCGTGGCGCCGGCGACGATGGCGTCGGGGTCGACGACCAGGACCGTGTCGAACTCCAGGCCCTTCGCCTGCCGGGGGTCGAGCAGGACCACCGGCCGGGTGAGGTCGGGGGCCGGGCCGTGGGCGGCGTCCGGGAGGGCCGCGACCAGGCCCGGGTGCAGCTCCGGCGGGGCGATGACGGCGATCCGGCCCTCGGTGCGCAGCTCCGCCACCACCGCGTCGGCGGCCTCCTTGACCGGGTCGTCGACCGTCCGGTCCCAGGGCTCCACGCCCGTGGAGCGCACGGAACTCGGCGGTTCGAAGCCTGGGTCGTCGGCCCTCCGCACCTCGGCGGCGACGGCCATGATCTCGGCCGGCGTACGGTAGTTGACGCCGAGCCGCACCAGCTCCCAGCGCTCCTGCACGTACGGGGCGAGGATCCGCTCCCAGGCGCCGACGCCCGCCGGGTCGCCGGTCTGCGCGGGGTCGCCGACCAGGGTCATCGAGCGGGTGGGGCTGCGGCGCATGAGGAGCCGCCAGGCCATCGCGGAGAGCTCCTGGGCCTCGTCGACGATGATGTGTCCGAAGGCCCACGTCCGGTCGGCGGCGGCGCGTTCGGCGGCGGTGCGGTGGTCGGCCTCCTCGTGGCGCTCGGCGAAGCGTTCGGCGTCGATGATGTCGTGGGCCGAGAGGACCTCGGACGCGTCCTTGTCCTGCTCCTCCTTGTCCTCGAACTCATAGGTGCGGGAGGCGTAGGAGACGTCGAGGACGCCCTGCGCGTACTGGATCTGCTTCTGCCGTTCGGCCTCCTCGGCGGCGCGGGCGGCGGAGTCGTCCTCGCCGAGGAGTTCGGCGGCCTCGTCGAGCAGCGGTACGTCGGCGGGGGTCCACGGCCCGCCCTCGCGCCGGATCTCGGCGGCGTCCGCCTCGGGCAGGTGGGTGGGCTCGGCCAGGTAACCGGCGAGGAACTGCTGCGGGGTGAGCGCGGGCCAGAGGGTCTCGATCGTGGCGTGCACCTCGGGGTTGGCGGCGATGCCCTTGGCGAGCAGCGCGATGTCGTCGGGGCCGAGGAAGTTGGGGCCGCCGTAGGGGTCGGCGCCGATGCGGTCGGCGAGCTGTTCGGCGAGCGCGTCCAGGATCCGGAAGACGAAGTAGGGGCGGGCCAGGTTGTGCGGGAGGGCCGTCTCCCGGGCCTTGTGGCGGGCCTCGAGGGCCATGTCCCAGTCGATGACGAGGTCGCCGTCCTCGTGCGGGACGATCAGCGGTTCACCGCGCTCGGGGACCTGCTGGCGGTCGCGTACGGCGGCGGCGAGGGCGTCCGCCATGGCGGCGGAGCCCTTGACGGCGGCGGCGCGGGGGGTGTCGGTGCCGGTGGCGCGGACGCCGGGGAAGAGCTCGGCGGGGGTGGCGAGGAGGACGCCGGTCTCGCCGAGGGAGGGCAGGACGTTGCCGATGTAGCCGAGGAAGGCCGGGTTGGGTCCGACGATGAGGACGGCCCGCTTGGCCAGCTGCTCGCGGTGCGCGTAGAGGAGGTACGCGGCCCGGTGCAGGGCGACGGCCGTCTTGCCGGTGCCGGGGCCGCCCTCGACGACGAGCACGCCCCGGTGCGGGGAGCGGATGATGGCGTCCTGTTCGGCCTGGATGGTCTGCACGATGTCGTGCATCCGGCCGGTGCGGGCGGCGTCGAGCGCGGCGAGCAGCACCTCGTCGGCGTCGCGGCTCTCGTACCCGGTGCGGGTGGCGTCGGCGAGGTCGAGCACCTCGTCGTGGAGGGCGGTGACGGTGCGGCCGCGGGTGCTGATGTGCCGGCGGCGGGAGAGCCCCATCGGCTCGTATCCGGTGGCGAGGTAGAAGGGGCGGGCGACCTCGGCGCGCCAGTCGACGACGAGCGGGGTGCGGTTCGGGTCGTCCTCGCGGATGCCGAGCCGGCCGATGTGGTGGTCGCGCCCGTCGCGGAAGACGAGACGGCCGAAACAGAGGCCGCTCTCGCCCGCGTCGAGTGCGGCGAGCAGTCCGGACTGTTCGGCGACCATCACGTCCCGTTCGAGCCGGCCCTGGTTGCTGCCGACGCCCGGGGTGCGCAGGGCGCGCGCGACGGCGGCCTCGGCCTCGTCCCGCAGGTCGTCGAGGCGTGCGTAGAGATCGGTGATGAATTGCTGCTCGTTCCGAAATTCCTCGGTTGACAATTCGACTCCCGGCGCGATACAGTGCGTTTATTGAACTTCTTTGTGTCTGTGTTGATTCCAGACACGAATCCCCCAATATACGCGATGAAATACCCCGACTGTCAATTCTAGTCGGGGTATTTCCGTATGCCCTGCGGAAGCGCCGGCCTGGCTCCCGCTAGGCGAGTACGTCCCGCAGGTCCTCCAGGAGACGGCGCTTCGGGCGGGCACCGACGATCGACCTCACCGGCTCCCCCGCCCGGAACACCATCATGGTCGGGGTCGCGAGCACCCCGTACCTCACCGTGGTCTCCGGGTTCCGGTCCACGTCGATCTCGACGATCCGCAGCCGCCCCGCCTCCTCCGCGGCGATCGCGGCGAGCACCGGCTTCAGCTGCCGGCACGGGCCGCACCACTCCGCGGTGAACTTCACCAGGACCGGCAGTCCGGCCTCCAGCACCTCCGTGCCGAAGTCCGCGTCCGTGACCTCGGCCACGCCCTCCGTGTACGTCGTCATCTCCGTCACCCCTCCGTCATCGTGTCCGTGCCGAGTGCGCACCGGGGCTCCGGGCCGTGCGGCAGCTCCGCCTCGGCCCGCAGCAGCTGGGCGCCCACCTGGGCGCGTACCGCCTGGAGCTGTTCGATCAGCCCGTCGAGCTCGGCGACCTTCCGCCGGTAGACGGCGATCGACGCGGGACAGGAGTCCCCGGCCGGATGCCCGGCGCGGAGGCAGTCGACGAACGGCCGCGTCTCCTCCAGCTCGAACCCGAAGTCCTGCAGGGTCCTGATCTGCTGGAGGAGCCGCAGGTCGTCCTCGTCGTACGTGCGGTACCCCTGCTCCGTGCGCCGGGCGGTCAGGAGACCACGGGACTCGTAGTACCGCAGGGTCCGTGTGGTGGTCCCGGCCCGCTCGGCCAGCTCTCCGATGCGCATGTCCCCGACCGTAAGCCTTGACGCCGACGTCAAGGCAAGGAGCTTCGAGGCGGGATGGCGTCAGCCGGGCGGCAGCAGGGGCTTCCGTTCCACCGGGGACGACAGGACGATCGAGGTGGTGGTCCGGCCGAGGGCCGTCGTCTGCTCCAGGATCTCCTCCAGGTGGCCGGTGTCGGTGACGGCGACCTTGAGGATCCAGCAGTCCTCGCCGACCACGTGGTGGACCTCCAGGACCTCCGGGCGGGCGGTCAGCTCCAGGGTCCTCGGGTGCTTCAGGGTGTAGCCGCCGTGGGGGTTCACGCGGATGAAGGCCTGGATGCCGTAGCCCAGCCGGGCCGGGGAGACATGGGCGCCGTAGCCGGTGACCGCGCCGCTCGCCTCAAGACGGCGGACCCGCTCGGTGACGGCCGCGGGGCTGAGGCGGACACGGCGGCCGAGCTCGCTGAGCTTGATGCGGCCGTCGCCCTGCAGGAGGTCCAGGATCTGCCGGTCGACGGGGTCGAAAGCGGCCACCGAGGTTTCGACGGTGGCGGGGCGCGAAGGCCGTGGTTCCTTCGGTGCGACGGCCCGGACTCCCATGTTCTCCCCTTCAGACGGCGGCGGATCAACGTAACACTTGGGCTCCGGGACAAGGGAGGGGAATGTGATGGACGTTCTGGTCATCGGCGGCAATCGCTATTTCGGAAAGCGCCTCGTGGCACTGCTGAGGGAATCCGGGCATCGGATCACTCTGCTCAACCGGGGTTCTTCCGGCGCCCCGGAAGGAATCGAGCACCTCGTCGCCGACCGCGACGACGAGACCGCTCTGGAATCCGTCCTCGCGGGCCGTTCCTTCGATGTCGTGGTGGACCAGGTCTGCTACACCCCGCGTCAGGCGGAGATCTCCCGGCGCGTGTTCGGGACGCGCACCCGGCGCTATGTGATGACCTCGACGGTCGAGGTGTACGCGGACGAGGACTCGGCCGTACCGGTCGCCGAGGACGTCGTCGACCTCGGCGCCGTCGCCGTCGACACGGCCCTCGCCTGGGACGACCCCGAGTTCCGCGAGACGCACTACGGGGAGGGGAAGCGGCAGGCCGAGGCCGTCTTCGCGGCGGAGCCGCCCTTCGCGTGGACGTCGGTGCGGGTGGCCCATGTGCTGGGCGGCGAGGACGACTTCACCGGCCGGCTCGACCACTACGCGCGGCGCGTCCGGGCGGGCGAACCGATCGCCGTCCCCGTGGGGAACCGTCCGGCGACCTATGTGTACGTGGAGGAGATCGCCGCTTTCCTCGCCTGGGCGGTCGAGGCCGCGTTCACCGGCCCGGTGAACGCCCACTCCCACGGCCCGCTCACCACCGCCGACCTCTGCGCGGAGGTCGAGAAGCGGGTGGGCGGCCGGACGGTCTTCCACGAGGTGGCGGCCGGCGAGGTCTCACCGCTCTCCTTCGCCCGCTCGTACGCGATGGACAACTCCCGTGCCACCCGGCTCGGTTACTCCTTCTCGCATTCCTCCGAATGGCTCGCGCGGGCCGTGGCCGAGACGGTCGGAGAGGTGCGCTGATGCGGTTCAGGACGCTGGGAGACGTACGGGTCGGGGCGGTCGGGTTCGGCACGATGCCGCTCTCCATCGAGGGCCGGCCGGACGCGGCGCGGGCCGTCGCCACCGTGCACGCCGCCCTCGACGCGGGGGTGACCCTGCTCGACACCGCCGACTCGTACCACCCGCCGGGCGGCGCGCCCGGCGAGGGCGAACTGCTCGTGGCCGGCGCCCTGGCCTCGTACGGCGGCCGTACGGACGACGTCCTGGTGGCGACGAAGGGCGGCCGGGGCCGTACGGCGGACGGCGGCTGGACCGTGGACGGGCGCCCCTGGCACCTGCGGCGGGCGGCGGAGGCCTCGGCGCGGCGGCTCGGGTCGACCCCGATCGGCCTCTACCAGCTGCACAAGCCGGACCCGGCCGTCCCGTACGCCGAATCCCTCGGAGCGGTACGGGAGTTGCTGGACGCCGGCACGGTCCGGCTCGCCGGGATCTCCAACGTCGACACGGCGCAGATCCTGCTGGCCCGCGAGATCCTGGGCGACCGGCTGGTCTCCGTACAGAACCGCTACTCGCCCGCGGTACGGGAGAGCGAGCCCGAGCTGCGGCTCTGCGCCGGCCTCGGGCTCGCCTTCCTGCCGTGGAGTCCGCTGGGCGGGATCTCGCGCAGCTCTCTGGACGGCGCCTCCAGCCAGGAGGAGGACGGAGGCTTCGGGGCCTTCCACCGGGTGGCACGGGCCCGTGGGGTCAGCCCGCAGCGGGTGGCGCTCGCCTGGCTGCTGACCCGCTCGGAGACGGTGCTGCCGATCCCGGGGGCGAGCCGGCCCGCGTCGGTACGGGACTCGGCCGCGGCGGCCGATCTCGACCTGGGGGCGGGGGAACTGGCGGAGCTGAACGGGCGGTGAGGTCGGTCGGGGGCGGGGGGCGGGGGGCGGGGGTGCCAGCGGGGCCGTGGCAGTGCCGGGGCGGGGGGTGGGCAGTGGTGGGGCGGGGCGGTGGCAGGACAGAGCGGCGCCGGGCCGGGCGGTGGCGGGCCGGGCAGTGGCGGGCCGGGCGGGGGCGGGCGTGGGGCGTGGCGCTAGCGGGCGTCGCGCAGGGTGAGGACGTAGGTCGCGGTGAGTGCGACGGCCCGGTCCTCGTCGTGGGCCAGGTCCGCGAGGGCACGCGTGGCCGCGTCCCCCGGGATGTCCGCGAGCGCCTGTGTCAACCGTCGGCGTGCGGGCTGCCCCGTGGTGCCGTCGGCGAGCCCGGGGGTGCCGTCGGTGAGGCCGGGGGTGCCGTCGGTGAGGCGGGCGACGAGGCCCGTCGTGATCCGGTCCGCGAGCGCGGGGTCACTCGCCAGCGTGCTCAGCGCGTCTGCCGCGTCGGTGTCGTTCCTCCCCTCGACGATCAGGCCGATGAGCGTGGGCACCGCGTCGGCCACCCCACGGGCCCCGAGCGCCAGGGCCGCGTACCCGCGGACCACCGGGTCGGGATGCGTGAGGGCCTCCCGCAGCAGCTCGGTCGCCTCGCCGTCCGGAAGCTCGGCCAGGGACAGGACGGCCCGCTTCCGCACCTCGGCCGCCGGTGAGCCGAGGCCCTCCGCGAGGAGTGCGGACCCGTCCTCGCCCGAGCGCGCCAGAGCCCAGCGAAGGGCTCCCGCGACGATCGGGTCCGACTCGCTCAGTACGGCCTCGACCAGTGCTTCCACCGGCACCGGAACGTCCTCGACCACGGACAGGGCGGCGCGCTGCCGCTCCCCCGGGCTCTTCGACCCGAGGCCCTGGAGCAGCGCGACGACCTGGAGGACGTCCTCCCAGTCGGCGGGTTCCGCGGCGCCGATCCGGCGGAGTCGCGTGAGCAGCTCCGTCTCGGCCGCGATGCGGTCCCGCGTCCGGCGGATGAGGACGTCGACGAGCTCCCCGGGTGCGAAGCCGGGGTCGTCGAGCGCACGCCCGATGTCACGCAGCGGCAGCCCCAGGGCCCGCAGGCTCTCGATGTGGAAGATCCGCCGGATGTCCTCGCCGGAGTACTCGCGATAGCCGGAGCCGGTGCGTCCCGTCGGCCGCACCAGGCCGAGCGACTCGTAATGCCTGAGCATGCGGGCGCTGACCCCGGCCCGTCGCCCGACCTCGCCGATCAGCACCGCCTACCGCCTCTCCGGCCCGGCTCCGCCGAGGGCCACGACACGCTTCGCCTCCTCGATCGCGCACTCGAATCCGGCATCCGGGTCGCGCCACAGCCGTTCCGTGGCGAGCGCGTGCGCCCGCACGCGAGGGTCGGGATCCGTCGTCGCGGCGCCCAGTACGGGCGTCATCGCCTCCCCGAGCGCGATCAGCGCCCGGCTGAGGCTCAGCTGCGTCTCGCGTTCGCCGCGCCCGAGCTGTGTCGCCAACACTACGGCCAGCCCGTGCTCCTCCCCTTCGGGCACGAGCACGACCGCTGCCCGCCAGGCGCTCCGGGCCACCTCGTCGTCGGCGTCGGCGAGCAGCTCCGGCGTGACCACCGGCCAGGCCCGCCGGTCCCCGATCTTGGACAGCGTGTGCAGCGCCTGGCTCCGCGCCTGCGCCCGCTCCGAACGGACCTCGTCGAGCAGCAGCGGGACCGTCACCGCTGCCGCGTGGCGGGTGAGTGCCCAGGTCAGCGCTTCCCGTACGGGGAACTCGGGTTCGACCGCGCAGCGCTCGACGAGTGTGCCGACGACATCCGGGTCCGGGGTCGTGCCGACCGCCATGGCCGCCCGCAGCCGGACCGACGAGCTGGGGTTCTCCAGCGCTCGCAGAACCCGCGTCGTGTGGGTGCCCTCTTTCGGCAGGGTCATGGGTCCACCTCCTTGACCGCAGTGAAGACCTTGTCACCGTGTCAAGGTCAAGCAAGGGGCCGGGGCGGGATCGAGGCGGCGGGGTCCGGGGCGGGAGGACCGGCCGGCTCGGGGTGCCGGGGGGGGTGGGGGAACGGCCCGCTCGGAGCAGGGCCGGGGAACGGTCGGCTAGGGGCAGGGCCGGGGAACGGTCGGCTCGGGGCGGGGCCGGGAAAGGGTCGGACCTCGTCATCGTCGAAGGGGGGCCCCCCAGGGGGGCCCCCCTATCCCCGGGGCCCGATACGGCGCAAAGCCCCGGGCCCCGGGGGCCTTGGGGCGCCGGTTGCCTGACAGCCCCCCCCGGGGCGTG
>NZ_JBHVZO010000007.1:127448-167551 GCF_042879855.1 Streptomyces sp. NPDC058326
CGGCACGGCGCCCCCGGGGCCCGCCCGGGCACCCGGCCGCAGCGGCGGGGGCCCGCCCGGGGGCCCATCCACCAAAGGCCCCCTGCGCCGCCCCCGAGGGGGCCGCCCTTCTCCCGGTGCCCGGATCCGGCTCAAGGCCCGGGTCCCGGGGGCCGTTCGGACGCCTGATCCGTCAGACGCCCGCGCGGGCCTTCTCCTCGCCCTCCTCGGCCCGCTGGTCCGGGAGCTGGTCCGGGACCTCGGCCGGGGCGTGGTCGTCGACGAGGGTCTTCTCGTCGAACGGGACCCGGCCGGCGAGGACCTCGGAGACCCGCGCCTTGTCGATCTCCTTCGTCCAGGTGCCGACGAGGACGGTGGCGACGGCGTTGCCGGCGAAGTTGGTGAGGGCGCGCGCCTCGCTCATGAAGCGGTCGATGCCGACGATCAGGCCCACGCCGTCCACCAGCTCGGGCCGGTGCGACTGGAGGCCGCCCGCGAGGGTGGCGAGACCGGCGCCGGTGACGCCGGCCGCCCCCTTCGAAGCGATGATCATGAACACGAGGAGCGAGATCTGCTCGCCGACCGAGAGCGGGTCGCCCATCGCCTCGGCGACGAAGAGCGAGGCCATCGTGAGGTAGATGGCGGTGCCGTCGAGGTTGAAGGAGTAGCCGGTCGGCACGGTGATGCCCACGACGGGCTTGCTGACACCCAGGTGCTCCATCTTCGCGATGAGCCGCGGCAGCGCGGACTCCGAGGAGGAGGTGGAGAGGATCAGCAGGAACTCGCGGCCCAGGTACTTCAGGAGCGACCAGATGTTGATCCCGGCGACCAGCCTGAGGAGCGCCCCGAGCACGACGAACACGAAGATCGCGCAGGTCAGATAGAAGCCGATCATGATGACGGCGAGGGACTTGAGGGCGTCCACGCCGGTCGCGCCGACGACGGCCGCGATCGCGCCGAACGCGCCGACCGGGGCGGCCCACATGATCATGCCGAGGATGCGGAAGACGAGCCGCTGGATGTGCCCGATTCCGCGCAGAACCGGTTCTCCGGCGGCGCCCATGGCCTGGAGCGCGAAGCCGGCCAGCAGGGCGACGAGCAGGGTCTGGAGGACCTCGCCCTCGGTGAAGGCGGAGACGAGGGTCTTCGGGATGATCCCGAGCAGGAAGTCCGGCGTGGACTCGCTCGCGCCCTCGGCCTGCTTCGCGCCGGCCTCGGCCAGCTCCTTGGTGAGGTGGAGGCCGGAGCCGGGCTCCAGGAGGTTGCCGACGAGCAGGCCGATCGCGAGTGCGACGGTCGACATGACCATGAAGTAGCCGAGGGCGAGGCCACCGACGGCGCCGACCTTCGCGGCCTTCCGGACCGATCCGACGCCGAGCACGATCGTGCAGAAGATGATCGGCGAGATCATCATCTTGATCAGATTGACGAAGCCGGTGCCCAGCGGCTTGAGCTCGACGGCGACACCGGGCGCCAGGAACCCGACCGCGATGCCGAGCACCACGGCTCCGATGACGGCCAGATACAGATAGTGGGTACGGTCCCGTCGTGCGGCCACGGGGTCCTCCTCGTGCTGATGGGTGTCCACGTCCCGGTGGACTCCGCGACTATCCATCAGCCTGTGACCGGGGTCACGGTTGCGTACGTTTCGTTCACGCGGAGACCGTTTCGGACTGCCCGGGAGGAGGGTCCGACCGCCCGGAGAAGAGGGCCCGGAGCACCCGGAGAAGGGGTTCCGGCCGCTCCGGAGATGAGAACGATTCGGGAACGCAACGCGTCGGCGCAAACTCCGCCGTGCACACTTACCCGCATGCGTCTCCCCCTCCCCCGCCCCCGCAGCCTGGCCGGCCAGCTCTTCGCGATGCAGGTCGTGCTCGTGGCCGTCGTCGTGGCGGGGTGCGCGGTCTTCGCGTACGTCACGGACCGGGCGCAGGCCGAGGAGACCGCGCGGCGCCAGGCCACCGCGACCGCCGCGGCCGTCGCCGACTCCCCGTCGGTGGTCGCCGCGGCCCGCTCCGCCGACCCGACGGCGGTGCTCCAGCCGTACGCCGAGTCCCTGCGCCGCCACGCGGGCGTCGCCTTCGTGGTGATCATGGCCCCCGACGGCACCCGCTGGACCCACCCCGAGCCCGCGCAGATCGGCCGGACGTACCTCGGCCACATCGAGGAGGCGGCGGCGGGCCGGACGTACTCCGAGACCCATCTGGGAGTGCTCGGCCCTTCCGTGCGGACGGTGGCGCCCGTCTTCGACGATGGCCGGGTCGTCGCCCTGGTCAGCGCGGGCATCACGATCGACAAGATCAGTGAGCAGGTACGGGAGCAGGTGACCGCGCTGCTCGGCATGGCGGGCGCGGCGCTCGCGCTCGGCGGCGCGGGGACGTACGTGGTCAACGCGCGCCTCCGCCGCCACACGCACGGCATGAACGCCACGGAGCTGAGCCGGATGCACGACTACCACGAGGCCGCGCTGCACGCGGTCCGCGAAGGGCTCGTGATGCTCGACGGGCGGCGCCGGATCGCCCTGATCAACGACGGGGCGCGGGAGCTGCTCGGCCTGGACGAGGGGGTCGTCGGCCGGCCGGCGGCCGAGCTCGGGCTGCCCGCGCCGCTGGCGGGGGCACTGCTGTCCTCGGAGCCGCGCGTGGACGAGACGCACCTGACGGCCGACCGGGTCCTCGTGGTCAACACCCGCCCGGTGGTGGGCGGGGAGCGGCGCGGGACGGTCGTCACGCTCCGGGACCGCACGGAACTCCAGTCCCTCTCCGGCGAGTTGGACTCCGAGCGCGGGTTCACGGAGGCGCTCCGCTCGCAGGCCCACGAGGCGGCGAACCGGCTGCACACGGTCGTCTCGCTCATCGAACTCGGCCGGGTGGCCGAGGCGGTGGAGTTCGCGACGGCGGAGCTGGAGCTCGCCCAGGCGCTCACCGACCGGGTCGTGGACGCCGTCGGGGAGCCCGTCCTCGCGGCGCTGCTGCTCGGGAAGGCGGCGCAGGCCAACGAGCGGGGTGTGGAACTGGTCCTCACCGAGGACAGCCGCATCGACGACGGGCTCGTACCGGCGGCGCTGCCGGCCCGGGACCTGGTGACGATCCTCGGCAACCTCATCGACAACGCGGTGGAGGCGGCGGGCGGGACGCCGCACGCGCGCGTGACCGTCACGGTGGCGGCCCGCACGGGTGACGGCGAGCTGCTCCTGCGGGTCGGCGACAGCGGCCCCGGCGTCCGGCCTGCCGACCGGGACGCGGTCCTGGGCCGCGGCTGGTCCACCCGGGGGCCGGGCCGCGGCCTCGGCCTGGCCCTGGTCGGCCAGGCGGTGACCCGGGCATCGGGCACGCTCGACCTCACGGACGCGGAGGAGGGCGGGGCGGAGTTCACGGTACGGCTACCGCTGCCGCGCGTGGCCGGGGCGGCGGGCGTGTCCCGGACGGCGGAAGTGACCGGGGCGACGGGCGTGACCGGGCTGTCGCCCGTGTCCGGATCACCGATCGAGTCCGGGTCGGCGCGTGCATCCGGGCTGCCGATCACGTCCGGGCGGCCGGTGGCTTCCGGGCCGGCACCCGGGCCCGCCTCACCGTCTCAGCCCGCCTCACCGCCCGGGCCCGCGACGACGCTCGGCGACGCCGCCGGAGCGGAGGTGACCGCGTGAGCGCGCCGCCCCTCCGGGTGCTCGTCGTCGAGGACGATCCCGTCGCCGCCGACGCCCACGCGCTGTACGCGGGGCGGGTCGAGGGCTTCACCGTCGTCGGGATCGCGCACTCCAGGGCCGCCGCCGTGCGGGTGCTCGACCGTACGCCGGTCGACCTGATCCTGCTCGACCTGTACCTGCCGGACGGCCACGGCCTCCAGCTGCTGCGCGCGCTGCGCGCCGCCGGTCACTCCGCCGACGTCATCGCCGTGACCTCCGCACGTGACCTGGCGGTCGTCCGCGAGGGCGTGTCCCTCGGCGTCGTCCAGTACGTCCTGAAGCCCTTCGCCTTCGCGACCCTCCGGGACCGGCTCGCCCGGTACGCCGAGTTCCGGGCCACCGCCGGCGAGGCCTCCGGGCAGGACGAGGTGGACCGCGCGCTCGCCACCCTCCGCGCCCCGCACCCCGCCACGCTCCCCAAGGGCCTGAGCGCGCCCACCCTGGAATCCGTCACCCGCACCCTCCGGTCCGCCCCGGCCGGGCTCACGGCGGCCGAAGCGGGTACGGCGGTCGGGATCTCCCGGATCACGGCCCGCCGCTACCTGGAGCACCTGGTGACCGAGGGCCGGGCCGTGCGCGCGCCGCAGTACGGCCAGATCGGGCGGCCCGAACTCCAGTACCGCTGGCTCGACGGCCCGACCCGCGGGCAGTGAGCATTCCAAGGTGAACGCGGTCGGTCACTGATCGTTTCCATGGCCACAGCGGTCAGTTACTGATCGGTTCCCACGTTCATACGAACCGTGCACCTTGGGTGAACACACCGTAGCCAGCCATCACATCCGGACCTAGCGTGGCCGGGTGCACCAACCCTCACCTCCTTTCAACGCCCTGGCCGCCCGCCGACTGCGGGAGGCCCTCGGCATGGCCCCCGACCATGTCGCGTACGGCCTGCGCGTCCAGTACGGCCTGTTCGTCACCCCCGACACCGTCCTCGCCTGGGAACGCGGCCGCGCCGCTCCCGGCGAGCAGGAGCTCACCGCCCTCGCCGGCGTCCTGTGGTGCGCCCCCGCCGAACTGATCGCCGCCGCCTCCACCCTGCGCGAGCACCGGCTGGCGCGCGGCCTCGCCGCCGAGGAGCTGGCCCGGCGGGTGGGGGTGACCACGTCCGCGTACCAGCGGATGGAGGAGGAGGGCCGCTGGCACGGCAACGAGCGCCAGACGGCGGCCCTCGCGGAGGTCCTCGGTCTCGGCCCGCGCGCCCTGATCACGGCGACCGGCGGCGACGAACGCCTCGCCGAGCTGCTGCGCGACGCCGCCACCACCCGCTGGCAGGCGTACGTGAAACCGGTGGTGAAGATGGTGCCGCTGCCCAAGCGGACCCTGGAGGCCGCCCTGCAGCGCCTGTACACGGACTACCACGCCCGGATGGCGGCGACGAGCAGCTGGGGCGCGTCCGGCGGGTCCGGCGACGAGGGGCGCGCCTATCTGGCGGAGATCACCGCCCACTTCTGGGCGGCCGTCGGTTCCTAGATCGCCACGGGCCGGAGCCGTAGATTGACGCCGTGAGACGACACATACCCTTCGAACGACTCCACAACTTCCGTGACCTGGGCGGCTATCCGACTGCCGACGGCGGGACCGTGCGGTGGGAGACCCTCTACCGCTCCGACTCCCTCGCCAAGCTGGCGGACGCCGGCCCCACCGACCTGGACCGCTTCCGCGCGCTGCGCGTGGCCACGGTGATCGACCTGCGCTACCCGTGGGAGATCGCCGCCAAGGGCCGTCTGCCGGAGACCGAGGAGGTCTCCTGGCACAACCTCTCCATCGAGCACCGCCCGTACGACCAGGCGGAGATCGACCCGGACCTCGATCCCTGGCGTTACCTCGCCGACCGGTTCGCCGAGGTCGCCGAGGACGGAGCGGTGGAACTCCGCACGGCCCTGGAGCTCATCGCCGCCGCCGACGGGCCGCTCGTCTTCCACTGTGCCTCGGGGAAGGACCGTACGGGTCTGCTCGCCGCCGTCCTCCTCGCCCTCCTCGGGGTCCCGGACGAGGAGATCCTCGCGGACTTCGCGCTCACCGAGCTGGCCACGGAGCGGCTGATCGCCGACTGGCGGGCGGCGCACCCGGGCCGCGAGCTGCGCTGGCCGGGGTACGGCCGGGCGCCGGAGGACATCATCCGGCTCTTCCTCGCGGACCTGCGGGCACGGTACGGCTCGGTGGACGCGTACGTCACGGACCACGTGGGGCTCGACCCGACGGTGGTGACGGCGCTCAGGTCCCGGCTGGTGGAGGCCGCCTCCGCCTAGGCCGGGCCGCTGGGGCGTGTCCGACCATGGGCGTCGGATCCCCTCAGGGCCTGCGCTCGAAGGAGAAGAGCTGGCCCGCGGCGTCCGGCGCGCAGGGCGCCTGGGCGAGACGTGCCCAGGCGGCCGTGCGGTCACCGACGACGGTGACGCAGGTGCCGGGCGTCGCCGAGTCCACCGGGACGATCCGGTAGCCCCGCACGGGAGTGCCGTACGGCTCCAGGGCGAAGGCCTCGACCCGGCTCGGGTCGCCGCACTCGGAGTCCTCGTACGGGGCGTCGGGTATCCGGCCGCCGGAGGGTATGCCGGAGCAGCCGGGGCCGTAGTCGGGATGGTCCGAAACGATCCGCCACCGGCCGCCGGCCACCTCCGCCAGGGAGTAGAGCGGGACCCCCGCCCCGGCGCACGGCAGCTGATGGACCTGGCCTGTCCGGGTGCCGCGTCGCTCCCCGAGGCAGAACTCCGTGCCGGCCACCCGGACGCGTACGTCCCCGGCGGCCGGTGGGACGGGGGCGGCGGGGGTACGGGGCTGCTGTCCGGCAGGTCCGGTACGGCCGTCCCTGAGGGCGGTGACGAGGCTGACGCCGGCGAGGACGAGCCCGGCGACCGCGACCGTGGCGACGAGGGCACGCCGTATCCGGGACCGCCGCGTCGCCCGCCGGGTCATGGGCGGCCCGTCCGGAGGTTCGGCGGCGGCGGGCCAGGGGGCCGGGGAGGCGGACGTGTCGGCGGGACCGCCCACCGCCCGCGCGACGGCACCGGCCGGGCCCTCGGCGGCGGGGTCCGCCCCTGTCACTCGGTCCGTCGCTGTCACGCGTGCCGCCGGCGGGTCCGTCGGCCCGGCCGCGGCCGTCGTCGCCGTCACCTGGTCCGTCGCCGGGCCGGCCGGGTCCGTCGCCCCGGCCTCGTCCGCCGTCCCCGCCGCCGGGCCGGCCGCCGTGCCCGCCCCCACCGGGTCGGCCGCCGTGCCCTCCCCGGCACCACCCGCGTCCGTCGGTGCGTACATCCCCGGGGCCGCGAGCTCCCTCCGTACCGTCCGCCACTCCTCCAGCGCGGCCGGCGAGACCCCGCAGGCGCGGACGAAGGAGGTCAGCAGTTCCTCGCGGGGGAGGGTGGGGCGGGCCAGCATGTTCGCCACGGTGGACCGGGGCAGCACGTCCCCGCGTTCCTCCGCCCGCGCCGAGAGCTCGCGGTAGGTCAGGCCGGACCAGTCCTTGAGGGCCTGGAGCCGCGCGAGGAACTCGGCGGGGGTCCTCGCCCCCCGCGGGTCGGGCGTGTGCTCCCCCGGTGTCATGCGCGCCGCTCCCTTCCGCCGGACAGGGTTGGGACATGTCCGGGACAAGCCCCAAGCCTTGCCGGTCTCGCGCTCCGGCTCAAGAGTGGAGACCCGGCGTTCACGGGGGTGATGCCGGGCACAGCGGAATGGCCCCGGCCGTCCACGGGGGGGACGGCCGGGGCCACTCGGATGGGTCCGGGTCCCGGCGGCGAGCTGGGACGCGTCCGGCAGCGACTCCGGGACGGGACCCGGTGGCGGGCCGGGACGGGTCCGACGGCGGTCCGGGGCGGGGCCGGCAGCGATCCGGGACCGGCCCGCCGGCGACTCCGGGACAGGCCCGGCGCGGGCGTCAGAAGACCGACTCGGCCTCGCGCATGCGGTCCTCGGGAACCGTCTTGAGCCGGGTCACGGCCTCCGCGAGCGGCACCATCTCGATGACCGTGCCGCGCAGCGCCGTCATCCGGCCGAAGTCACCGCGGTGCGCGGCCTCGACCGCGTGCCAGCCGAAGCGGGTGGCGAGCACCCTGTCGTACGCGGTCGGCGTGCCGCCGCGCTGGACGTGCCCGAGGATGACCGGGCGGGCCTCCTTGCCGAGGCGCCGCTCCAGCTCGACGGCGAGCTGGTTGCCGATGCCCTGGAAGCGCTCGTGGCCGAACTGGTCGATCTCGCCCTTCGCGTACTCCATCGAGCCCTCGGCCGGGTGGGCTCCCTCGGCGACACAGATGACGGCGAACTTCTTGCCGCGGGCGAAGCGCTCCTCGACCATCTTGACGAGGTCGTCGACCTCGAAGGGCCGCTCGGGCAGGCAGATGCCGTGCGCGCCGCCGGCCATGCCGGACTCCAGGGCGATCCATCCGGCGTGGCGGCCCATCACCTCGACGACCATCACCCGCTGGTGGGACTCGGCGGTGGTCTTGAGGCGGTCCATGGCCTCGGTGGCGACGCCGACGGCGGTGTCGAAGCCGAAGGTGCGGTCCGTGGAGGAGATGTCGTTGTCGATCGTCTTCGGGACGCCGACGACGGGCATGCCCGCGTCGGAGAGCATCCGGGCGGCGGTCAGGGTGCCTTCGCCGCCGATGGGGATGAGGACGTCGATGCCGTACTCGCGGGCCAGGTCGGGGGCGGACGCGGCGGCCTCGGCCAGCCGGTTCCGCTCCAGCCGGGCCGAGCCGAGGATGGTGCCGCCGCGGGCCAGGATGCCGCTGACGGCGTTCAGGTCGAGGGGGCGGTAGTGGCCGTCGAGAAGGCCCTTGAACCCGTCCTCGAAGCCGATGACTTCGTCGCCGTGACCGGCGAGCGCCCGGTGCACGACCGACCGGATCACTGCGTTCAGGCCGGGGCAGTCGCCGCCTGCGGTGAGAACTCCGATGCGCATCGTGCTGTGTCTCCTGCTCGGTCGCGGTCCGTGTGAGCCATCGCAATTCTCACACGGACGACCTCACGGGCGCGCTCGCCGCCGCTCCGCGCGCGCCGTGGGCGGGCCCCGCGGAGGGCTTGGGTACGGGGCTCGGCGGCCCTTTCGCCACGGGCTCCGGGGCCTTCTCGACCCGGGCTCCGGGGCCGGTTCGGCGCGGGCTTCGGGCCTCTCGTCCGGCGGGCGACGTAACCATCGGCGGGGGTATTGTCAAGGGGGTGATGCCGCCCTATCGGGGCTTTCTGAGGGCAGTGGATTGACAGGCAGCGGATCGGCGGGCAGCCGATCGACAGGCACTGCATCGACAGGCACCGGATCGACGGCAGCACCCCGAGTTCCGCAGGACTGGACAGGAGACCACGGCGTGACGCGCAGCGTGTACGTGACCGGGATCGACCGCGGTGACGGCCGCCAGGTCGTCGAGCTGGGAGTCATGGAGCTCCTGACCCGCCAGGTGGACCGGGTGGGGGTGTTCCGCCCCCTGGTGCACGACGGTCCCGACCGGCTCTTCGACCTGCTGCGTGCCCGCTACCGGCTCTCGCAGGACCCCTCGACGGTCTACGGCATGGACTACCACGAGGCCTCGGACCTGCAGGCCGAGCGGGGCACCGACGAGCTGGTCTCGCGTCTCGTCGACCGTTTCCACGCCGTGGCCCGCGACTACGAGGTCGTCCTCGTCCTCGGCACCGACTTCGCCGCCACCCAGCTCCCCGACGAGCTCGCGCTCAACGCCCGGCTCGCCAACGAGTTCGGCGCCTCCGTCATCCCGGTCGTCGGCGGCAAGGGCCAGCCGGCGGAGTCCGTACGGGCCGAGACGCGCAACGCCTTCCGGGCGTACGCCGGTCTCGGCTGCGACGTCCTCGCGGTGGTCGTCAACCGGGTGGCGGGCGAGGACCGCGAGGCCCTCGCCGAGCGGCTCACCGCCCGGCTGCCCGTCCCCTGTTACGTCCTGCCGGACGAGCCGGCGCTCGCCGCGCCCACCGTCTCCCAGATCACCCACGCGCTCGGCGCCTCCGTCGTCCTCGGCGACCAGGCGGGCCTCGCGCGCGACGCCCTCGACTTCGTCTTCGGCGGCGCCATGCTGCCGAACTTCCTCCACGCGCTGACCCCCGGCTGTCTGGTCGTCACCCCCGGGGACCGGGCCGACCTGGTCGTCGGCGCGCTCGCCGCGCACTCGGCGGGCACCCCGCCGATCGCCGGCGTGCTGCTCACCCTCGACGAGCGGCCCGGCGAGGAGGTCCTGACGCTCGCGGCCCGTCTCGCACCGGGCACCCCGGTCATCTCCGTACCGGGGAACAGCTTCCCGACCGCCGCCGAACTCTTCGCCCTCGAAGGCAAGCTCAACGCGGCGACCCCGCGGAAGGCGGAGACGGCCCTCGGCCTGTTCGAGCGGCACGTGGACACGGCCGACCTCCTCAAGCGGATCTCGGTCGCCCGCAGCGGCCGGGTCACCCCGATGATGTTCGAGCACGAGCTCATCGAGCAGGCCCGCGCCGACCGGCGCCGGGTGGTGCTCCCGGAGGGCACCGAAGAGCGGGTGCTGCGCGCCGCCGACGTACTGCTCCGCCGTGACGTCTGCGACCTGACGCTCCTCGGTGACGTCGAGACCATCCGCAAGAAGGCCGCCGACCTGGGCGTGGACCTGGGCGACACCCAGCTGATCGACCCGGGGACCTCGGAGCTGCGGGACTCCTTCGCGGAGAAGTACGCGGCGCTCCGCGCCCACAAGGGCGTCAGCGTGGAGCTGGCGTACGACGTCGTCTCGGACGTCAACTACTTCGGCACACTGATGGTCCAGGAGGGTCTCGCCGACGGCATGGTCTCCGGTTCCGTGCACTCCACGGCCGCGACGATCCGTCCCGCCTTCGAGATCATCAAGACGAAGCCGGAGGCCTCGATCGTCTCCTCCGTCTTCTTCATGTGCCTGGCCGACAAGGTCCTCGTGTACGGCGACTGCGCGGTCAACCCGGATCCGAACGCGGAGCAGCTCGCGGACATCGCCGCCCAGTCGGCGGCCACCGCCGCCCGCTTCGGCGTCGAGCCGCGGATCGCGATGCTGTCGTACTCCACCGGCACCTCGGGCTCCGGCGCGGACGTCGACAAGGTGCGGGAGGCGACCAAGCTGGTCCGCGAGGCGCATCCGGAGCTGCGGATCGAGGGCCCGATCCAGTACGACGCGGCCGTGGAGCCCTCCGTGGCGGCGACGAAGCTGCCGGACTCGGAGGTGGCGGGGCAGGCGAGCGTCCTGATCTTCCCGGACCTCAACACCGGCAACAACACCTACAAGGCCGTGCAGCGTTCGGCCGGCGCCGTGGCCGTCGGCCCGGTGCTGCAGGGTCTGCGCAAGCCCGTGAACGACCTCTCGCGCGGCGCGCTCGTCAGCGACATCGTCAACACGGTCGCCATCACGGCGATCCAGTCCCAGGTCCCCCGGATTCCCCAGGGACCCGCCCAGGGTCAGGAGTTCCCCGCATGACCGCCCCCACCACCGCGCCCGCGCGGGTGCTCGTCCTCAACTCCGGCTCGTCGTCGGTGAAGTACCAGCTCCTGGACATGCGCGACGACAGCCGTCTCGCCCAGGGGCTCGTGGAGCGCATCGGCGAGGGGACCTCGCGGCTCGTGCACACACCGCTCCAGGGCGGCGGTGCGAAGCGGGAGGCGCACGGCCCGATCCCCGACCACGCGGCCGCGCTGAAGGCGGTCGCGGCGGAGCTTGCGGCGGACGGCCTCGGCCTGGACTCCCCCGAGCTCGCCGCCATCGGCCACCGGGTGGTGCACGGCGGGCTGCGGTTCACCGAGCCGACGGTGATCGACGACGAGGTGCTCGCGGAGATCGAGCGGCTCGTGCCGGTGGCGCCGCTGCACAACCCGGCGAACCTCACGGGCATCCGGACGGCGATGGCGCTCCGCCCCGACCTGCCGCAGATCGCGGTCTTCGACACCGCCTTCCACACGACGATGCCGGAGTCCGCGGCGCGGTACGCGATCGACGTGGAGACCGCCGACGCGCACCGGATCCGGCGGTACGGCTTCCACGGAACCTCGCACGCGTACGTCTCGCGCGAGACGGCGAGGCTGCTCGGCAGGGAGCCGGCGGAGGTGAACGTGATCGTGCTGCACCTGGGCAACGGCGCCTCCGCCTCTGCGGTGCGGGGCGGCCGCTGCGTGGACACCTCGATGGGTCTGACCCCGCTGGAGGGCCTGGTCATGGGCACCCGCTCGGGTGACATCGACCCGGCGGTCACCTTCCACCTGAAGCGGGTGGCGGGCATGGACGAGGACGAGGTCGACGTCCTGCTGAACAAGAAGTCCGGTCTGGTCGGGCTCTGCGGCGACAACGACATGCGGGAGATCCGCCGCCGGATCGACGAGGGCGACGAGCGGGCGGCGCTCGCCTTCGACATCTACGTCCACCGGCTGAAGAAGTACATCGGCGCGTACTACGCGGTGCTCGGCCGGGTGGACGCGGTGGCCTTCACGGCGGGGGTCGGCGAGAACGCGGCCCCGGTGCGGGAGGCTGCCATCGCGGGCCTGGAGGAGCTGGGCCTCGCGGTGGACGCGGGCCTCAACTCCGTACGTTCCGACGAGGCACGGCTGATCTCGCCGGAGTACGCGCGGGTGGCGGTGGCCGTGGTACCGACGGACGAGGAGCTGGAGATCGCGCGCCAGAGTTACGCGCTCGTTCAGAGCCCGGCGAGCTCGAACGAGTGAACGCCTGAGCGGCCCCGCGCCCATTTGTACTTTCCGCCAGACGGAATATTCCGCAGTGAAACAAACCGATAGGATCCGCCTCATGCGCCGTTCCAAAATCGTCTGCACGCTGGGCCCCGCCGTCGACTCGTATGAGCAGCTGAAGGCTCTCATCGAGGCCGGCATGAACGTGGCCCGATTCAACTTCAGCCACGGGTCCCAGGCAGAGCACCAGGAGCGGTACGACCGCGTCCGGCAGGTCTCCGCGGACACCGGTCGCGCCGTCGGCGTCCTCGCCGACCTCCAGGGCCCCAAGATCCGTCTCGAGACCTTCGCCGAGGGCCCCGTCGAGCTGGTGCGCGGTGACGAGTTCACCATCACCACCGAGGACGTCCCCGGCGACAAGTCGATCTGCGGCACCACCTACAAGGGTCTCCCCGGTGACGTCTCCAAGGGCGACCAGGTCCTCATCAACGACGGCAACGTCGAACTGCGGGTCGTCGAGGTCGAGGGCCCCCGGGTCAAGACCATCGTCGTCGAGGGCGGCGTCATCTCCGACCACAAGGGCATCAACCTGCCCGGCGCGGCCGTCAACGTCCCCGCCCTGTCCGAGAAGGACGTCGACGACCTCCGCTTCGCCCTGCGGATGGGCTGCGACATGGTCGCCCTCTCCTTCGTCCGCGATGCCGACGACGTCAAGGACGTCCACAAGGTGATGGACGAGGAGGGCCGCCGGGTCCCCGTCATCGCCAAGGTCGAGAAGCCGCAGGCCGTCGAGAACATGGCCGCCGTCGTCGCCGCCTTCGACGCGGTCATGGTGGCCCGTGGCGACCTCGCCGTCGAGTACCCCCTCGAGAAGGTCCCGATGGTGCAGAAGCGCCTCGTGGAGCTCTGCCGCCGCAACGCCAAGCCGGTCATCGTCGCCACCCAGATGATGGAGTCGATGATCACCAACTCGCGTCCGACCCGCGCCGAGGCGAGCGACGTCGCCAACGCCATCCTGGACGGCGCCGACGCGGTCATGCTGTCGGCCGAGTCCTCGGTCGGCGCGTACCCGATCGAGACCGTGAAGACGATGTCGAAGATCGTCGCCGCGGCCGAGGAGGAGCTGCTCTCCAAGGGCCTCCAGCCCCTGGTCCCGGGCAAGAAGCCGCGCACCCAGGGCGGCTCCGTCGCCCGCGCGGCCTGCGAGATCGCCGACTTCCTCGGCGGCAAGGCGCTGGTCGCCTTCACCCAGTCCGGCGACACGGCCCGCCGTCTCTCCCGCTACCGGACGCAGCAGCCGATCCTCGCCTTCACGACGGACGAGAACACCCGCAACCAGCTCACCCTGAGCTGGGGCGTGGAGTCCTTCCTCGTCCCGTTCGTGGAGACCACCGACGCGATGGTCGACATCGTGGACGCCGAGCTCCTGAAGCTCCAGCGCTACAACGAGGGCGACACCATGGTCATCACCGCCGGCTCGCCCCCCGGCGTCCCCGGCACGACGAACATGGTCCGCGTCCACCACCTCGGCGGCGGCGAGCGCGCCTGACGTCCGAGCCACCCGCGTGACGAAGCCCCCGTCCGGTGGACGGGGGCTTCGTCATGCGCTGTACGGGTCAGCTGGGCTCGATCGTGTTCCTGAGTTCCGGGACCCTGAGGGTGCCGCCGAACTGGCCGGCCTGCTTGAGCTTCACCTTGGTGAACTCGGCGTAGGGGACGTCCAGCGGGGGCGGGGTCTCCGGGCTGAAGGTGACGGGGAAGATACCGAAGAGATTGCCCTTCAGCTCCTCCGTGTACATGGTCACCGTGCCGTCGGTGATGGTTGACGTCTTGCCCTTCGCGGAACGGACGTGCCCCGTGAAGCCCTCGGAGTGGACCGTCAGCTGGTGCAGGTCCCTGATCCCGATCGAGGTCGCGGTGAACTTCAGCACCTTCTTGACCTTGCCACCGTAGGTCTTCACCTCGACGATGCCGTGGTACTTGAGACCGCTCAGCGTGAGCTTCGTGCTCTCCAGGCGCCACGGCTCGTCCGGGAGCAGCGGGAGGCCGGGCTCCAGCTCGGCCGCCGCGAGCGCCTCGGGGTCGGGCTCCGGGCACGGGAAGCGGGGCTTCGCGCCCTCGGGTATGTCCTCGTCCTTCTTGGCGTCGAGGCCCTTGGCGCTCTCCGGCAGCTCCTCGACCTTCACGCCCGCCTTCTCGGCGGCCTTCTCGATCGCGGCCTTGGTCTTCTCGGCGACCGCGTCCGCGGTCGCCTTCGGATCGGTGGCCGCCGGCTTCGTCGCGGTGCTCGCCGGCGCGTCGGGGGCGGTCGCCGGCTTGGCCGGCGCCTCGGTCGTCGGGGCCACCGTCGTGGGCGTGACCGCCGGCTCCGGGTCCGGGCCGTCGAACAGGTCCTTCAGGGCGTCACCGACACCCAGCGGGTCCAGCGGGTTCACCGACTTCGTCGGCGTGGGCGTGGCCGTCGGCGTCGCGGTCGGCGCGGCGGTGGCCTTCGCCTTCTCCTGGGTCTGCTGGGTCGTCGCCTGCCCGGTCTCCGTCGCCGTCGGCGTGGCGGTGGCGCTCGGGGTCGCGGTGGCGGTCGCGCTCGGGGTGGCCGTCGCGGTCGTCGAAGGGGTGGCGGACGGGGTCGGCTTCGCCGTCTCGGCGGGCTTCGTCGACTCCTCGGTCACCGGCTCGTCCGAGCGGGTCACACAGGGACCGGGCGCGAAGGGGATGTCCTTCTCGTCGGCGAGGGCGATCTTGGGCGTGAGGCCCATGCCCACGAACACCGCGGTCGGCATGGCGGCCAGCGCCATCGCCTTGCCCGCGGGGCCCTGGATCCTGTTCAGCAGCGACTTGCGCGGGGCCGCGTGCCGCGGGCCACCCTTCGCGAGCGCCGACTGAGTCTCGTCACCCCGCACTGTTCCTCCCGCCGTTGGCGTCGATCGTCGTTTCGGTCGCGTGGTGCTCCGCCTCGCGCTGCTCCGGGACGCCGGCGGCCCACAGGGCCTCGGCCCCCTCGGAGGCCTCCGGGTGACCGTCGTACTCGGCGTCGACGGCTTCCTCGACCGGTGGCGCGGGCGCCCAGGCGATGGACATGCCGCCACCGACGAGGGCGAGCAGGAAGCCGACGAGCAGACCGCCGAAGTTCGACACCGGGATGGAGACCAGCCCCAGCACGATCGACGCGACACCCGCGAAGACCCGCACGATGGGCTGGAACCACATCGTCAGTCCGAGCGTGATGAGCAGCACGCCGATGATCAGCGCGCCGGATCCGGCGGTCGTCTTCATCGCCAGGGTGACGTTGCCGAGCCGCATGTCCCCGTAGGGGAGGTAGGCGATCGGCAGACCACCGAGGAGGGTGAACAGTCCGGCCCAGAAGGGCCGGGTCTGCCGCCAGACCTTGAACCGGTTGTCCTCGGGGACTCCGTGGGAGGCAGGGGTCTCGGCGCTCATGGAAACAGCTCCCTGGAAGCGGTGTTGCTGAGAAGAGGTGGAGAAGCGGGGACGCGCCCCGAAGCGGGTACGGACCGCCGAGGCGGCCCGCACCCTGGGGCCGGATCAGCCCTTGAAGCACTCCTTCGCGGTGCCCCGGTGCAGGGACAGGCTCAGGTCGGGAAGGCGGAAGGTGGCGGCCGTGGTGGCCCAGGCCTTCTGCCTGACGTTCGTCAGCGTGACGTTCTCGGCACGCTGCGCGAAGCCGTTCTTGTTGTAGCTCTTCGGGTCGACGCCGGGCTGGGTGCCCTGCCCGCCGTCCTTCTTGGGGAGAGCGCCGGCCGCGACACCGATGTCGATGTTGCTGAACGTGGCGTCGGCCTCGAGGTCGGAGACGTCGAGGTAGAGCTCCTTGGCGTAGACCTGCGAGTCCTTGTCGCCGCCCTTGGCCTTGTCGCTGTCACCCGCCGTCAGGCGGAGGGTGATGTCGCCGAGCCCGGGGACCGGCGTCACGACCGACTGGCACATGTTGGTGATATGGGCGTTGTCGAAGCCGGACACCGCGACCGGGGCCGCGAACGGCTGGCCCTCCAGGGTGTTGCCCTGGGCGACACTGCCGTACTGAACGAACTGCTCACCGACAAGGCTGTCGGTGGAGACCTTGAACTCCTGGCCGGAGATGGCGAAGGACGCGGCCAGCGCGCCCTGGGCCAGGCCGACACCGATCGCGGCCGTCGCGGCCACGCTCGGGACCATGACGACGGCGAACCGCTTCCATCTGGTTCCGCCACGCACCTGGGACTTCATGAGAATTCCTCCTTCTCGGACGTACATCTCCGGAAGGGCCCGGGGCCCCTCCTGGGATGGGAGAAGAGCTACGTCCTCGGGAAGGAGAGCGCCGAGGCATCAGGCGGCGCGATGCGCGTCCGAATCACCGGCGATCACCCCCGAGCGACAACCTTGGGCCACGCCTTTGAGCGCGGCCTGATGGACAGGCCCCGTTCGGTGAGAGCGGGAACCCCCCTGTCCACGACCGGTGCCGTGGCACCGGTCCGCCCGGTGGGGACCTTCGCCGCGGACCCGGTTGGTTGCCGGGGTGGTGCGGTTCGGACCGAGCGTCGCCGATCGTGGTCCATTCCGCGTCCCCGCACAAGGGGTTCGTTACCGGCTAGTAACGGGTGGATAACCGCGCCATGGCGGGACGGGATCGAACGGGCACGCAGGGTACGTTCGATCGTCCGGGAATATCACCGGATCACCGCATGAATCCGGACAGAAAGCCGGGTTCGATTTACTGCAAGTAACAGCGGCCGCGATTACCAAGTTTTGGTAAAGCACGGCCGCCTTTTGTCACTGTGTTGCCAAGTCGTCAGAGGGTCCGGCGCTCCGAAGGAGGCCGGAAAGACCTCAGAACAGCACCCGGGCCAGGGCCTGGCGGGCCGTCATGACCCTCGGGTCCTCGGCGCCGATCACCTCGAACAGCTCCAGGAGCCGCAGCCGCGCCGCGTCCCTGTCCTCGCCCGCCGTGCGGCGCACGGTCTCCACGAGGCGCCCGAAGGCGTCCTGCACGTGACCGCCCACCAGATCGAGGTCGGCGGCGGCGATCTGCGCGGTGACGTCGGCCGGGTTCTCCGCGGCGTTCTTGCGGACGGCGGCCGCGTCCAGGTCCTGCACCCGGGCGAGCAGTTCCGCCTGGGCGAGGCCGAGCTTGGCCTCCGGGTGGGCCGGGTCGTCGGCGAGCACGTTCTTGTAGGCCTGGACCGCGCCGGCCAGGTCGCCCGCGTCGAGCGCGGACAGGGCCGCTTCGAGGAGGGCGTCGTACGGGCCGGCCACCGGGCGCTCGGCCGGCGCGTCGGCCGCGGAGGCGTCCGCGTCGACGGCGATGCCGGTGAGGCCGAAGCGCTCCTCGCCGATCTGGATCAGCTGGTCGAGGGTCTCGCGGATCTGGGCCTCGGGCACGGCGCCCTGGAAGAGCGGCAGCGCCTGGCCGGCGACCACCGCGAAAACGGCCGGAATTCCCTGGATGCCGAACTGCTGCATCAGCATCTGGTTGGCGTCGACGTCGATCTTGGCGAGCAGGAAGCGGCCGTTGTACTCGACAGCGAGCCGCTCCAGGAGGGGGCCGAGCTGCTTGCAGGGCTCGCACCACTCGGCCCAGAAGTCGAGGACGACCGGGACCTCGGCCGAGCGCTGGAGCACATCGCGCTCGAAGCCGGCCTCGTCGACGTCGATCACCAGCGCGGACGGGGGCACCGCGGCGGAGCCACCCTGCCGGGCCGCTTCGGCGCGCGCCTGCTCCGCCTTCGCCTTGGCCTCTCCGGCCGCCTTCACCGCGGCGAGATCGACGACGCCGCTCATGGACATGTTTCGGGGCTGCATGCGTACATCCTCCCCCTTCCGCGCGCGTAACCGGTAAGTCATGGCTGAACCGTGCCGTCCGCACGTCCCCCGCCGGTGTGCGAGACGTGCGGGCGACACGGTTCCTCGTCTTCGGTTCGCGCCGGGTCCCCACCCGGCGCGGTGGTTGTCGCTCAGGCCGCTCAATGCCTTTCGCTACAGGTCGTAGCGTAACTCTCACGAGGGATCCGGGGGGAGGGCCGGGGCCCGATCCGTGCGGTGAACTGCCTCACACGCCGGGCCTCTGACGCCGTACCTACCGGCGGGTATGGTCGACCTTCATGTGTAGCCGCACCAACCCCCGCAGCCGTACCGGGCGCCCCCGCTCCCCCGAGGCCGACACGGCCATCCTGGAGGCGACCCGCGCGGCCCTGGTCGAGCTCGGCTGGTCCAAGCTCACGATGGGGGACGTCGCCGGCCGCGCCGGGGTTGCGAAGACGACCCTCTACCGCCGCTGGGCCAACAAGAACGAACTCGTGGTGGACGCCGTCGCCGTCCTCTTCGATGAACTCGAACTGCCCGACCTCGGTTCCCTCCAGGCCGACATCGAGCATGTGGTCCTGCAGTTCGCGGCCCTCCTCGAACGCCCCGAGACCAAGACGGCCCTGATGGCGGTGGTGGCCGAGTCGACCCGCGACGAGCCGCTGCGCACCCGTATACGGACCTCGATCGTCGACCGGCAGAAGCGGCTGGTCCTGGAGGGCCGGATGCGGGCGCAGCGGCGCGGCGAGCTGCCGGCGGACCGCGATCCGGCCGCTGTGGACGCCACCGACGACCTGATCTTCGACGTCATCGCGGGCGCGGTGGTGCACCGGGCGCTGGTGAGCGCGGAACCGGTCGACGGGGAGTGGGTGGCGCGCCTCTCCGCTCTCCTCGTGGGAGGCCTCGGCTCCCTGGCGTCGTGAGGTCCTCCCTGGCGTCGTGAGCTCCGGCGTACGCGTCAGGGGCGGTACGGGAGTTCCCGTACCGCCCCTGAGTCCGTCAGGTCGGGCGTCGGAAGCCCGGGGCCGTCAGAAGCCGGGCGGCTCCGTGTAGACGCCCCACTCGTCGCGCAGCGCGTCACAGATCTCGCCGAGCGTGGCCTCGGCCCGTACGGCGTCCAGCATCGGGGCGATCATGTTCGATCCGTCCCGGGCGGCCTTCAGCATGGCGTCGATCGAGTCGCGGACCCTGGCGTCGTCACGGCGGGCCTTGCGCTCGCCGAGGGCCTGCACCTGGTCCCGCTCGACCTCGTGGCTGACGCGGAGGATCTCCAGGTCGCCGGTGACCGAGCCGTGGTGGACGTTGACGCCGACGACCCGCTTGTCGCCCTTCTCGAGGGACCGCTGGTACTGGAAGGCGGACTCGGCGATCTCGCCGGTGAACCAACCGTCCTCGATGCCGCGCAGGATGCCGGAGGTGATCGGCCCGATGGGGTGCTGCCCGTCCGGGTGGGCGCGGCGGCCGCGCTCCTTGATCTGGTCGAAGATCTTCTCGGCGTCGGCCTCGATGCGGTCGGTGAGCTGCTCGACGTACCAGGAGCCGCCCAGCGGGTCGGCGACGTTGGCGACGCCGGTCTCCTCCATCAGGACCTGCTGGGTGCGCAGGGCGATCTCGGCGGCCTGCTCGCTGGGGAGCGCGAGGGTCTCGTCGAGGGCGTTGGTGTGGAGGGAGTTGGTGCCGCCGAGGACGGCGGAGAGGGCCTCGACCGCGGTCCGTACGACGTTGTTGTAGGGCTGCTGGGCGGTGAGGGAGACACCGGCGGTCTGGGTGTGGAAGCGGAGCCACTGGGCCTTGTCGGTCTTCGCTCCGTAGACCTCCTTCATCCAGCGGGCCCAGATGCGGCGGGCGGCGCGGAACTTGGCGATCTCCTCGAAGAAGTCGAGGTGGGCGTCGAAGAAGAAGGAGAGGCCGGGGGCGAAGACGTCGACGTCGAGGCCGCGGGAGAGGCCGAGCTCGACGTAGCCGAAGCCGTCGGCGAGGGTGTACGCGAGCTCCTGCGCGGCCGTCGCCCCGGCCTCGCGGATGTGGTAGCCGGAGACGGAGAGCGGCTTGTACGCGGGGATGCCCTGCGCGCAGTGCTCCATGAGGTCGCCGATGAGGCGCAGATGGGGCTCGGGCTCGAAGAGCCACTCCTTCTGCGCGATGTACTCCTTGAAGATGTCGGTCTGGAGCGTGCCGTTGAGCACGGCCGGGTCGACGCCCTGGCGTTCGGCGGCGACCAGGTACATGCAGAAGACGGGCACGGCGGGGCCGGAGATCGTCATCGAGGTGGTGACGTCGCCGAGCGGGATGTCCTGGAAGAGGACCTCCATGTCGGCGGCGGAGTCGATGGCGACGCCGCAGTGGCCGACCTCGCCGAGCGAGCGGGGGTCGTCGGAGTCGCGGCCCATGAGGGTGGGCATGTCGAAGGCGACGGAGAGGCCGCCGCCGCCGGCGGCCAGGATCATCTTGTACCGCTCGTTGGTCTGCTCGGCGTTGCCGAAGCCGGCGAACTGGCGGATGGTCCAGGTCCGGCCCCGGTAGCCGGTCGCGTGGAGTCCCCGGGTGTACGGGTACTCACCGGGCCAGCCGATGCGCTCGAACCCCTCGTAGGTGTCGCCGGGGCGGGGCCCGTAGACGGGCTCGACGGCGTCGCCGGAGAGCGTGGTGAAGTCGGCGTCCCGCTTGCGGGCCTTGTCGTAACGGGCCTGCCAGCGTTGGCGGCCTTCCTCGATTCCGTCAGCGTCCATGCTTCGAATTTACTAGGACGTCCTAGTAAATGTCGATGGCAAACCTCCGCACATATGTGCGGAGGTGGGGGGTCAGGCCTTGGCCGGCTCCGGCCGCGCGCCGCTGACCAGCGGAAGCGTCTCGGCGACGACCTTGCGCTCGACGAAGAAGGCGGCGAAGGGAATCGTGCCGGACAGCAGCACCCAGAGCAGCTTCCCGAACGGCCACTTCGCCTTGGACCCCAGGTCGAAGGCGAAGATCAGGTAGATGATGTAGAGGACACCGTGGGCCTGGGAGACCGCGAAGGTCACGTCCTCGCCCATGTCGAACCCGTACTTGAAGACCATGCAGGTGCACAGCACGAGCAGCATGACGGCGGTGATGTACGCCATGACGCGGTAACGGGTCAGCACGCTGGATTTCATGCCGTCGAGCGTAACCGCACGTTCCAGGCGATCTTCGCGCGGGTCAGGACTCGCCGAAGTCGTGCGCCGCGACCCGGAGCGGGCGGAGCATCGCGAAGATCTCCGCGCACTCCTCGGCGTCGTACGCCCCGAGCCCGAAGTCCATCTCCATCAGGTCGCGGGTCGCCGCCTCGACCACCTCGCGGCCCTTCTCCGTGATGGTCGCCAGGGTGCCGCGGCCGTCGTTCGGATTGGGGCGCTTGGCGACCAGGCCCGACTTCACGAGGCGGTCCACCGTGTTCGTCACCGAGGTCGGGTGGACCATCAGCCGCTCGCCGATCTTCGACATCGGCAGCTCGCCCGCCTTCGAGAAGGTGAGCAGCACCAGGGCCTCGTACCGCGCGAAGGTCAGGCCGTACGGCTTGACGACGGCGTCGACCTCCGCGAGGAGGATCTGATGGGCGCGCATGATCGAGGTGATCGCGGCCATCGAGGGGACCGGGCCCCAGCGCTTCTGCCAGAGCTCGTCGGCTCGGGCGATGGGGTCGAAGGGGAGACTGAGCGGCTTCGGCACGCGTCGACCTTACCGACTGGTCACATGCCGGTCAGCCCCGTCTCGCCTTTCGGTCGCCCGCCTCCGTCGCCCGCGTGCCCGCCGTCCGCTGTACGAGCGGACCCCGCCGGGGATCACGGTGTCGCAGCCCTGAAGCGGCGGACCGCCATGCCACGATGGTCCGGATTGTCATGGAAAATATCGTTCCGTACCCGACCCTGGGGGCCGGATGTCCCGCCGCACCGTCACCGCCGTCGCCCTGACTCTCGTCTCCGCGCTGCTCCTGACCGGGTGCGGCGAGGACGAGCCCCGGAAGGGTCCCGTCGGCCCGCCGTCCAAGCGGGGCGAGGCCGCGGCCCCCGCGAGCGGTTCGCCGTTCTGGGTCGACCCGGAGAGCGACGCGGCCAAGCAGGTCCGGCAGTACGAGGCGCAGGGCAGGACCGAGGACGCCAGGGTCCTGAAGCGGATCGCCGACCGGCCGGTCGCGGACTGGCCGGCCGGGGACGACCCCGTCCCGGAGATCACGCGGGCGGTCCGGGGCGCGGCGGCGGAGAACCGTACGGCCGTCTTCGTGGCGTACAACATCCCGCACCGCGACTGCGGGATGTACTCGGCCGGCGGCTCGCACGACGCGGGGGCCTACCGGAACTGGATCGACTCCTTCGCCACGGCGATCGGGGAGGCCTCGGCGATCGTCGTCCTGGAGCCCGACGCGGTGCCGCACATCGTGGACGGCTGCACCCCGGCCCAGTACCACGACGAGCGGTACGAGCTGCTCGCCGGGGCGATCGAGCGGCTCAAGCGGCAGCCCCGCACCCGGGTGTACCTGGACGCGGGCAACCCGGACTGGATCGACGACCCGGGCAAGCTGGTGGAGCCGCTGCGCCGGGCGGGGGTGGCCAGGGCGGACGGCTTCTCGCTGAACGTCTCCAACTTCCAGACGAACGACACTGTGCGGAACTTCGGCGCCGTGCTCTCCGGGCTGCTCGGCGGCACCCACTTCACGGTGGACACCAGCCGCAACGGCGACGGCCCCCTCCCGGGTGACCGGGCGGAGGCCTGGTGCAATCCGCCGGGCCGGGCCCTCGGCGTACCGCCGACGGACCGGACCGGGGACGAGCTGGTCGACGCGTATCTGTGGATCAAGCGGCCCGGCGAGTCGGACGGCCAGTGCCGGGGCGGCCCGGCGGCCGGGACCTGGTGGCCGGAGTACGCCCTGGGCCTGGCGCGCAGGGCGAAGTCCTCGTCGGACACCCCCTAGGGGGTGCCTTGGCGAGCCCGGCCTGATCGACAGAAGGACTCCCCTGGCGTCATTTCACCTGGATCCACTTCGCCTCGGACGGGATGCCGTTCACGTCGGTGACGAAGAGCATGTACCAGCCGGGCGGGACGAGGGTCCGGTCCCGCGGTACGTCGATGGTGACGGTCATCCCGTCCCGGCTCTTCGTCAGGCCGAGCTCGACCGAGCGCTGTTCGACGTCCGTGGTGTGGGTGACGGCGCTCGGCCGCATCAGCCGGGCCTTGACGATCCGGCCGGCGTCCTTGGTCTTGAAGGTGGCGCGGCCGTTCTGGTCGAGTTCCTGCGAGCCCTCGCCGAGGACGGGCCGGTCGTCGCCCGCCTTGTGGAGATAGGGCGGGGTGAAGACCTCGATGCGCTGCTCGAAGGTGCCGAGCCTGGTGTTGTCCTTGTCGTCGAAGAGCGGGTCGGAGCCGAAGGTGGCGACCCGGCCGTCGGGCAGCAGCAGCGCCTCGGAGTGGTAGTTGCGGCCGACGGTGGGTTCGGCGGCCTCGGTGAAGGCGTTGGCCCTCGGGTCGTAGAACTGCGCCTTCAGGATGTCGCTGCCGCTGCGGCCCCGGTAGTCCTCGGATCCGCCGGTCGTGAAGACCGTGTCGTCGGGGAGCAGGACGCTGCTGAGGTAGCGGGTGCCCTGCGGGAGCGCCGGCCCGTCCGTGAAGACGGGGCTGTCCTTGGAGAGGTCGATGATGGAGGTGCGGGCGGTGGACTTGGACGACTCGCCGACGCCTCCGCCGCCGAGGACCATGACCTTCTGGTTCTGGACGGGGGGCAGCATCAGGGAGGCGGAAGTCTCCAGCTGGTCGGGGTCGGTGAGCCCGCCGAGCTTGGTGAAGGAGTTCTTCTTCAGGTCCCACAGGCCCGGTTCGCGGCCCTTCTCCGCGGGGCCGTAACCGGCGTTGGAGCCGCTGTAGAGGAGCTTGCCGCCCTTGGTGAGGAAGAGGGAGGGGTAGGTGGGGAAGTAGCGGAAGGGGCCCTTGGACCACTTCTTGGTCTCGGGGTCGTAGATCTCGTTGTCGCCGGGGACGACGTCGCCGACGTCGTTGAGCCCGGAGACGGCGAGGACCTTGCCGTCGTCGAGGGTGACGAGCGTGGGGTACCAGCGGGCGTCCTTCATGGGGGCGACCGGGATGTACTTCTCGGCCTTCGGGTCGAACTCGTAGGCGCTCTTGATGCCCTGGAAGTCCTGCTTCTCGGTGGTGAGCTTCTGCGCGATGCCGTAGACGTTGTCGGCGGCCTCGCCCTTGAGGCCGACGACCTCGTACTGGGCGGCCTCGGTGGTGAGGGCCTGCGGGCCCTCCTTCCGCGCCTCGACGAAGACCCGGGCCTCGGCGGCGGTGACCTTCGTCTTCCACGGCTTCATCTGGCCGCTCTTGAAGTACGAGATCTCGAACTCGCGCTTGGCCTTGGGGACGGTCACGTCGAACTTGGAGACGTACTCGACTCCGGACGGGGAGCGGAAGACGGTCCCCTTCTTCAGCGTGACCGCCTTGTCGGGGCTCTCGTTCTTGACCCGCATGCCGCCGCCGGCCTTCTTGACCTCGCCGCCCAGGATCTCGTACCGGGCGGTGCCGCCGGCGACGAGCAGCCGGCCGTCGGGGAGCTGGGTGTGGCCGGCGCAGAAGAAGTCCTCGGGGGTGGGGATCTTCTTGAAGGTGTTCTTCACCGGGTCCCAGAGGACGGTCACGAAGGTCCCGGCGTCGAAGTTCTTCTGACTGTTGCCCGAGCCTGCGATCAGCAGCACCTTGCCGGTGTGGAGGAGGGCCGCGTGGATGGCGTTGACGCTGTACGGGGCGGGGACGTCGACCGGTGCCCAGGAGCCGAAGACCCGCTTGTAGCCGGGCTGGGCGATCTTGTAGGCGTGGTACTTCTCCTCGGCGAAGGAAACGGCGGCGGGCGCGTTGAGCGCCGCGAGGACGAGGACCGCGCCGCTGCCGAACAGTGTCTTCTTGAACTTCTTCGACGGCCGGTAGGCCATGGGTCAGTTCCCTCCTGTCGTCGTGGGAGCCGGTGCTGCGGGCGTGGACGGCATGGTGGCCGCGGCACGGACCTCGACCCCTTCGCGGGCGTCGGCGAGGCCGCGGGCACGCGCGCGGACGCGGCTGCGGGCACGGGCGTGCTCACGGATGCGCAGGGCGCGCCGGTCACGGAGGCCGGTGAAGACCCAGACGCAGAGGGGGGCCAGGGCGATGACCAGGGCGAGGGCGGCCCAGGTCCGCATGGCGGCGTGGGTGTGGCCGAAGTGCACGGACGCGGCGAGCGAGGCGATGAGGACCGCCGCCCAGGAGAGGTGGATGCGGAAGGTGAGGACGCGGTCGGGGCTGGTCTGGCCGCCCTTGGGGGTGACGACGAAGCGGCCGCGGGTCCGCAGGACCGCCGAGCCGAGGGACTTGAGGTAGATGGGGGCGGCGAGCGCGGACATCACCATGCCGGCGAGGCCGCCGGAGCCCTCGGGTTCGTGGGGCGAGACGTTGTGCCGCCGGTTCCAGAGGTAGAGGCCGATCTGGAGCGCGACGGCGTCGCTGTAGATCATCAGCCACACGGAGGTGGAGACCTGGGTGCCGGAGGCGCCGAACCAGAGGTAAAGGACGCCGCTGAGGATGCCGAGCAGCCAGTTGATCGCCGTCATCGGGTAGTAGACGAGCATCAGGGTGTAGTTGAGGAGGCGGCCCGGCGGAGTGCGGAAGGGCGCCTTCCAGTACTGCTTGATGATCGTCTCGTACGTGCCGCGGGACCAGCGGAGCTGCTGGGTGAAGAAGTCGCTCCAGGAGGCGGGGCCCTCGCCGACCGCGAGGACGTCGGGGGTGTAGACGGAGCGCCAGTAGTGGCCGGTGCGCGGGTTCTTCCTGCGGTGCAGTTCGAAGCCGGTGGCCATGTCCTCGGTGATCGAGTCGTACAGGCCGCCGATCTGCTTGAGGGCGGAGATCCGGACGACGTTGTTCGTGCCGACGAACATGGGCGCGTGGTAGCGGTTGCCGGCCCGCTGGATGAGGGCGTGGAACAGGAACTGCTGCGACTCGGCGGCCTTGGTGACGAGGTTGGTGTAGTTGCCGTACACCTGCGGACCGACGACGAAGGCGATGTCGGGGTCGCGGAAGTAGCCGAGCATCCGCTCCAGGAAGTTGGGGAGCGGGACGTGGTCGGTGTCGACGGAGGCGAAGTAGTCGTAGCCGTCGCCGTGCATGGCGAGCCAGGCGTTGTAGTTGCCGTGCTTGGTCCTCGCCTTGTGCGCGCCCTTCCCGCGGTTCCACTCGGGGACCCCGGCGCGGGTGAAGTGGCGTACGCCGAGTTCGGCGCAGAGCGCCTTGGCCTCGACCGAGTCGCCCTCGTCGAGGAGCCAGACGTCGAGCGTGCCGTCGTGCCGCAGCCGCGTGGCGCCCTCGAGGGTGCCGCGGACCATGGAGATCGGTTCCTTGCCCGGGACGTACGTGGTGAGGAAGGCGACGCGGGTGCCCTTCTCGGCGTACACGGGTATCGGGTCGCGCGCGACCATGGTGGCGTGGGCGATCGACGTGACGTTCACCAGCATGAAGAGGCAGATGAGGCCGATCGACACGAGCATCACGGTGTCGAGGTGGACGAGCCAGCGGTCGCCGCCCTCGCGGACGGTCCAGTGGCTGGGCCAGACGAGGTAGGCGAGGAGCAGCGCGGAGAGGACCGGCGCGAGGCTCATCAGGAGGACCGCTCGTATTCGGTGCGGCTCCTTCGCGAGCAGGCTTCGGTACTGCACCGTGTAGGCGGCCGGATCCGGGTCCGTGAGCGGACCGGCGAGTCGGCTGTAGGTGTCGTAGTCGTAGCCTCCCGGCCGCACGGTGCCTCCAGCTGTCGTCGAACGGGTCGATACCCCAACGAAAGGGGACATCGTTCGGCGTGTCGACTGGAGTCGTCCGAGTGAGGGTTTTTACGCGCGCGACGGTTCCGTGGCCGCGATGCGCACATGACGGCCTTTCGGGCGACCGGGTTCGGCTCTCCGGCGGCCGCCATCAGGGCACTGAGCTGCTCCGGGGCATGAAAGGCGGGCGGGCCGAGGGCCGTTCGGGTGCGGGCGGGCACCCCACGGGAGCCGCGCGCCGGCCGGAGGGCAGCGAGAAGCCCCCGGGCCTGGAGCAGGACCGGGGGCGAGGCCTACGGCGAGGCGGACGGCACGTGGACATCGTCGACCCCGCCTGCGGCGGGGTGGTGGTCCGGACGGACCGCGTGGCGCGTCAGGCGCCGAGGTGGCGCTCCACCGTCTCGACCTTCGAGGTCAGACCGTCCGTCACGCCGGGGCGGATGTCGGCCTTGAGGACCACGGAGACCCGGGGTGCCCGCGCCTCGACGGCGGCGACGGCCCGCTTCACGACGTCCATCACCTGGTCCCACTCGCCCTCGACGGTGGTGAACATCGCGTCGGTGCGGTTCGGGAGGCCGGACTCGCGGACGACCCGGACGGCGTCGGCGACGTACTCGCCGACCTCCTCCCCCACACCGAGCGGGGTCACCGAGAACGCGACGATCATGCCTTCACCGCGTTCTCGGCGCGGGCGCGGGAGGCGATGACCGCGTCCTCGGCCTCGCGCTTCAGCTTCCGCTCTGCGTAGAAGCCGCCCAGCGGCAGCACCGAGAGGACGAAGTACAGGGCGGCGGTGCCGAAGCTCCACTTGGTGCGGTTCCAGGCGTCCAGCCAGAACAGGACGTAGAGGATGAACAGCACGCCGTGGATCGCGCCCATGACCGGCACCGCGTTGAAGTCCGTCGTCCGCTTGAGCACCGAGCAGACCAGCAGGAGCAGGAACGAGACGGCCTCCGGTGCGGAGACGAGCCGGAGCCGGTGGAGGGAGGAAGCGGTCTTGATGTCCACGGAGGGGGTCACCTTCGTTCGATCTTTGAACGGGATCTTGTGAACGGATGCACAAGGGCCTGTCCATTGTGCACGCCGACTTTGCTGTCTCTTTATCCGGGTCCCCAGTACCTTCGACGGGTGGCAATGTTCCGACTCCAAGGCAGCAAAGTGCTCGCCGTCTCGATGACCGGCGACGCCGTCAAGGCGAAGAACGGCTCGATGGTCGCCTACGACGGCCAGATGGCGTTCAAGAAGATGAGTGGCGGCGGTGAGGGCCTGCGCGGCATGGTGACCCGCCGGCTCACCGGTGAGCAGATGGAGGTGATGGAGGTACGCGGCCAGGGGACCTGCTGGTTCGCCGACCGGGCCTCCGAGATCAACCTCGTCAGCCTGCACGGCGACAAGCTGTGGGTCGAGGCGAGCAACCTGCTCTGCACCGACGCGGGCCTGCGCACCGGCACCACGTTCACCGGCATGCGCGGCGGGGCCACCGGCAACGGCCTCTTCACCACGACCGTCGAGGGCACGGGCCAGGCGGCGATCATGTCCGACGGCCCGGCGGTCGTGCTGCGGGTGACCCCGCAGTACCCGCTCCAGGTCGACCCCGGCGCGTACATCGCCCACCAGGGCAACCTCCAGCAGCACTTCCAGTCGGGTGTGACCTTCCGCACCCTCATGGGCGAGGGCGGCGGCGAGGCCTTCCAGATCCGCTTCGAGGGCGACGGACTCGTGTACGTCCAGCCCAGCGAGCGGAACACGATCGGGGGCGACGTCTAATGCCGTTCCGCGAGATCAACTCGAAGATGGTCGAGGCGACCGTCATCCCGGGGCAGCGGATGTTCAGCCAGCGCGGCGCGATGCTCGCGTACCGCGGCGACGTCACTTTCACGCCGAACACGGCGGGCGGTCAGGGCGGCCTGATGTCGATGATCGGCCGCCGGGTGGCCGGCGAGGCGACGCCGCTGATGACCGTCGAGGGCAACGGCACGGTGATGTTCGGGCACGGCGGCCACCACATCCAGGTGATCGGCCTGACGGGCGAGACCCTGTACGTGGAGGCCGACCGGCTGCTCGCCTTCGACGGCACCCTGGAACAGGGCACGATGTTCATGGGCTCGCAGGGCGGGGTCATGGGCATGGTCCGCGGCCAGGTCACCGGCCAGGGCCTCTTCACCACCACCCTGAAGGGCCACGGCGCGGTGGCCGTCATGGCGCACGGCGGGGTCATCGAACTGCCGATCGCCCCGGGCCGCCCGGTCCACGTGGACCCGCAGGCGTACGTGGCCCACCACGGCGACGTACGGAACAAGCTCTCCACCGCGCTCGGCTGGCGCGACATGGTGGGGCGCGGCTCGGGCGAGGCGTTCCAGCTGGAGCTGAGCGGCAGCGGCGCGGTGTACGTCCAGGCCTCGGAGGAGAAGCTGTGAGCACCCCGGTGATCCACGACCCGGCGACCCTTCCGTCGGACGACAACGTGAACCCGTACACCTTCTGCGTGGAGCTCAAGGGCTCCCAGTGGTTCCTGCAGAAGGGCAAGATGATCGCCTACTACGGGCGGATCGAGTTCAACGGCATCGGGCTCGGGCGGCTCGACCGTCTTGTCCGGACATCCTTCCACTCGCCGCTCCACGCGAGCGACTGGGTGGTCGCCGAGGGCAGCGGGAAGATGCTGCTCGCGGACCGGGCCTTCGACGTGAACTCGTTCGACCTGGACGAGGGCAACCTGACGATCCGTTCGGGCAACCTGCTCGCCTACCAGCCGACGCTGGCCCTGAAGCAGTCGATCGTGCCGGGCTTCGTGACGCTGATCGGCACGGGCAAGTTCGTGGCCGCGTCGAACGGTCCCGTGGTCTTCATGGAGCCGCCGATGCGGGTGGACCCGCAGGCCCTGGTGGGCTGGGCGGACTGCCCGTCCCCCTGCCACCACTACGACCACGGCTACATGACGGGCGTGATGGGCGGCTTGCGGGCCCTGACGGGCATCGGCGGGACCTCGGGCGAGGAGCACCAGTTCGAGTTCGTGGGCGCGGGCACGGTGCTGCTCCAGTCGACGGAGCTGCTGATGGCGGACCGTGCGATCGGTGGGCCCCCGGCCCAGGCGGGCGTGCCCGGCGGCCACGGAGGGCACGGTTCCGGCCAAGCGGCGCAGGGTTCGGCACCGCGCCTTCCCGGCCAGCTGGGGGACCTCCAGCGTCGTTTCGGGCTCTGACCGCCCCTCCGCCCCGGGGCCGGAACCTCCCGGGCGGGCATCACGCGTGCGGAGTACTTGCCCCGGGGGGCGAGGCTCCGCACGCGGTACGGGCGTCTCCTCGGCCCTGTACGCGGGGTACGGGTGTCTCCCCGGCCTTGTACGCGGCGCGGGAGCGCGATTCGGCCTTGCGGCCCGGCCGTGGGACGGTAGGCGGATTCCGGCCCACCGCAGGCGGAGATCGCCTCTCTTCACTGAGTGAGCGGTAGTCTGCGGAGTGTGACGTCCTCGAACGTCTGCGCTCGTGCCGGGTCCCGGCGCCCGACGGCTGGTGCTCGGCGTCACGCCCCCAGGCTTCGTCAAGTATTCAACTTCTTAGGTAGAATCCATACATGGAGACCGAGACCGCCACCCCGTGGCTCACCGACGGCGAGCAGTGCGCCTGGCGCACCTTCCTGGACGTCCAGAGGATGCTGACGTACCAGCTGGAGAGGGATCTCCAGCCCTTCGGTCTGACGATGAACGACTACGAGATCCTGGTGAACCTCTCGGAGTCGGCGGAGCGGCGGCTGCGCATGAGCGACCTGGCCGCGGCCACCCTCCAGTCGAAGAGCCGGCTCTCCCACCAGATCACCCGGATGGAGAACGCCGGGCTCGTCCGGCGCGAGAACTGCGAGTCCGACCGGCGCGGGCTGTACGCCGTCCTCACCGACGACGGCATGGAGACCATGCGCAAGGTCGCCCCGCACCACGTCGAGTCGGTGCGCAAGCACTTCATCGACCAGATCGGCGGAGAGGCCCTCGGCGAACTCCACGCGTCCCTGAAGCCGGTCGCCGAACAGCTCCGCGGGCGGCGCGGCAAGCCGTAGCCCTCCGGCGGCTCAGGTTCCGGCCCGGCGCTTCGAGCGGCGGGCCAGGGCCGCGCCGAGCAGCAGGGCCACCGCCGCCGCGATCAGCCCCCACCACTGCGTCTGGAGGGCGATCCACCACGCCGTGGAGGTGGGGACGGGCCGGCAGTAGTCCGCCGCGTCGAAGCCCCAGTGCAGACAGCCGAAGTGGTCCCGCGAGACCAGCAGTCCCAGGTGCAGCAGCGGTCCGGCCAGCGCCGCCGCCAGGAGGCCGTGCAGCCGGCCCCACGTCCCCGCCCGTGCCCGGGTCCTGCGCGCCACGACCAGGGCCAGGACCACCTGGACCAGCCCTGCCAGGGCCAGACCGTGCAGGAAGTGGCTCCACAGCAGCAGCTCGGGGGCGAACAGGGCGCTCAGGACGTGCACCGCCCAGCACAGCACCGCTCCCCCGCCCCCGGTCCACGCGGCGGCCCGCAGCGCGGCGCCCGGACCCGGCTCGGGCTCGGGGGCCCGCCACCCGGCGGGCGTCGGGCCGAGCAGATACGCGTCGGGCCGTACGGGACCCTTCGCGGCCGCCCGCCGGGCCAGGACGCCCCCCAGCATCGGCACCAGCGCCACCGCCGCCATGAGCCCCGTCATCGCGAGCGGCGGGTTCGGCACCAGATAGACCACCGCGGCCACGGGGAAGCGCAGGACGTCGGGCAGTCCCGCCCAGCGCCGGTTGGTCCCCAGCGTCTCCGTCCACGTCGCCAGCTGGAGCAGGTACGCGAGCCAGAGCGCGATCAGCGGGACGGCGCAGCAGACCAGGAACACGAGCACCACCCGTGGCCTCCGGGCCGTCAGCGCCACCGGCACCCAGGCCCGCGCGGTACCCGCGACCCACCACACAACCAGCTGCCCGCCGGCGGCCAGCGCGGCCAGTGAGAGCAGCAGGGTCGGCGGCGAGATCTCCATCACCGAGCCGAGCGACAGGGCGTACTCGTTGGATCCCAGGCTGCCGAGGGCGAGGCCGAAGCCGAGGAGCCGGCCCACGTCGGCGATCCGCTCGCGCGCCCGCTCCGGCTCCGGCTGCGCTGTCTCCTGTCCCGCACGGCCGGCCATGAGGAAGGCCGCGAGTTCGACCCGCCAGAGCGCGAGGGTGAGCCCGGCGCCCAGGATCAGCGCGAGGGGAAGCACGGCGAGCGCTCCGGAGCGGTCGAGGCCGGGGAGCCCGTCGCTGAGGCCGATGACGGGCTCGTACGAGAAGGACGCGGCGATCCCGAACGCGAGTGCGCTGCCCGGCCCGAACCTGAACAACAGGCCGGTGTCGGCGAGGGCGCGCAGCCGGGTGCGGGGGTGGGGGTGCGTGGAGAGCATGTCGTCCGGGTCCCGCTCCCGGGCCTCGGGGGCCTGGCCCGGCGGCTTCGGGGCCCCGCCTGCCCTGCGCCGGCGCTTCGGAGGCGGGGCGGGCGGTTCCGGCTGCGTCTCCGCCGCCTCCGTCAGGACCTTGCGCAGCCCCTCCGCCCCCTCGGCGGTGAGCGCGGCGCGGGCGTCGGCGTGCAACTCCCTGCTGCGCAGGACCGACTTGCGGGCCAGCGGGATGATGACGCCCACCAGGGCCAGCTGGAAGGCGCTCAGGAGGTAGAAGAGCAGCGGACCCGACCTGCCCGGTGAGAGCAGCGGTGTCAGCGGGCTGAAGAGGGCGGGCAGCAGCAGGAACCACAGGTACAGGCGCCAGGCCGCGTCCGTGAGGAACGCGATGTCCACGTCTCTGTTGCGCAGATGGGCGAGCTCGTGCAGGACGATCGCCCGGAACGCGGCGGGGTCCCGCTCGTACAGCTGGAGCAGGCCCCGGCTGAGCATGACGTACCGGCGTCCGCGCCGCCCGAAGGCGAGTCCCGTGGCGGCCGGGGCGAGCAGGTCGACGAGGAAGACCGGCGTCTCGGGCACGCCCGCGACCCGGCAGAGCCGGTCGAGCTCGCGCGCGGTCGCGGGCAGCGCGGCGGCCGGGAAGGGCCGCAGTCCGCGCCGGCGGATGCGCAGGGCGGGGCGGAACCAGTACAGGGCGAGGACGGCGAGCCAGAACAGAGCGAGCGGCAGGAGGTTGACCAGGGCGGAGCGGGCGATGGAAGGGCCGCCGCAGATGTCCTCCCACTGCTCGGGCGGCGGGGTGGAGCGGCCCGCCTTGAGGTCCTCCAGGATGCGGAAGAGGCACTGCTGGGTGCCGACGGGGTCGAGCGCGTCGAGATCGACGAGGAGCCAGCCGGTCCAGGCGCCCCCGGTGGTACTGGCCGCCGCCGACATCGCGAGGACGAGCAGTCCGAACCGGAGGGTGGTCCCGGAGGTGACGGCGAACGGGTCCGGACGGAGCTGGGGCGGTGCGGCGGGGACGGTCACCGTTCCGGGGTGACGGGAAGGACGAGCCCCCCGACGATCGCGTCGGCGAGCAGCCCCGCCCGCTCCTCTTCGAGCCCCAACGCCCGCGCCCGCTGAAAGGCAACCTCCCGAATCCGCCCGAGACTCCCGTCACCGACGCCGGGGAGGCCGGCTTCGGGGGACGCGACGGTGCCGGGGAGGCCGGCGGCTCCGGGGGGCACGACGGTGCCGGGGAGGCGGGTGGCTTCGGCAGCCCCGGTGCCTTCGGCCGCTCCGGCGACTCCCGCAGCCCCGGCAGCCCCGGCAGCTCCGGCCACGCGGCCCTCGGAAGGGTCCGGGGCCGGCTGCGGCCCGGCGGGCGCCTCGGTGGTGTCCACCACCGCACCGGGGCGGGGACCGGCCGGCTCCTCGGTTCCGGCCGGCCGCTCCTGGCCGCCGCCCCCGCGACCCGCGTCGCCGCCCTCCGGGCCACCGTCCCCGCGACCCGCGTCGTCGTCCTCCCGGCCACCGTCCCCGCGACCCGCGTGATCGCCGTCCGGGTCACCCGTCCGGCCGCCCTCCCCGTCCCGCTCCCCGTCGCCGCCCCGGTTCCGCCGGAACAGTCTGCGGAGCCGTGGTGTGGATCGTTCCGCGAGGGCCTGGCCCGCGTCTGTGGAGAGCTGGCGGAGGACCTCGACCGAGACGGCGAGGGCCACGCCCGTGAGAAGTTCGCCGACGATCTCGATGCCCATGCCGAGCGGTTCACGCACGGGGTGCGACCCGGCCGCCCGGGAGGGGCCCGGTGGGCGGGCGAAGTACGCGGCGGCGGTCTCGTCGAACAGGGCCAGCTCGTCCGGTGCGATCTCCGTGACCGCTCTCCGGGCGAGTGCGGCGGCCCGGGCATCCCCGTTCATGCCCCGAGCCTCACAGAGCGCGAACGACCCCGTCAACCGGTCGGCATCCGGCCAACTGGCCGACACCCGAGGGCAATTGAGAAGGGGCGGGGCCCGGGTCGCACCACCCGGGCCCCGCCCCTTCTCACGACGCGGCTCAGTTGCCCGTCAGGCTCGCGACCAGTTCGTCCGAGGCCGCGTACGGGTCGAGGCCGCCCGCCACGATCCGTTCCGCCAGCGCGTCCAGGCGCCGGTCGCCGTGCAGGTCGCCGATCCGCTCGCGCAGGGCCGTGACCGCGATGGTCTCGACCTCGCGCGCGGCGCGGGACCGCCGGCGCTCCGCCAGGACGCCGTGCTCCTCCATCCAGGCGCGGTGCTTCTCCAGGGCCTCCACGACCTCGTCGATGCCCTCGCCCCGCGCGGCGACCGTCTTGACGATCGGCGGCCGCCAGTCGCCGGGACCGCGCGCCTCGCCCAGGCCCAGCATGTGGTTGAGCTCGCGGGCGGTGGCGTCGGCGCCGTCCCGGTCGGCCTTGTTCACCACGTACACGTCGCCGATCTCCAGGATGCCCGCCTTCGCGGCCTGGATCCCGTCGCCCATGCCCGGCGCGAGGAGGACGACCGAGGTGTCGGCCTGGGAGGCGATCTCGACCTCCGACTGCCCGACGCCGACGGTCTCCACGAGGATCACCTCGCAGCCGGCCGCGTCGAGGACGCGGATGGCCTGCGGGGCGGACCAGGCGAGCCCGCCCAGGTGGCCGCGGGTCGCCATGGAGCGGATGTAGACGCCCGGGTCGGAGGCGTGCTCCGACATCCGGACCCGGTCGCCGAGAAGCGCTCCCCCGCTGAACGGCGAGGACGGGTCGACGGCCAGGACGCCGACCCGCTTGCCCGCCCGCCGGTAGGCGGAGACGAGGGCGGACGTCGACGTGGACTTGCCGACGCCGGGCGAGCCCGTCAGGCCGACCACGTACGCCCCGCCGGTGAGCGGCGCGAGGGCCGCCATCACCTCGCGCAGCTGCGGGGACGCCCCCTCCACGAGCGAGATCAGCCGGGCCACGGCCCGTGGCCTGCCCTCCCGTGCCTGGGTGACCAGAGCGGGGACGTCCACCATCTGCGCTGCTCCTTGCCTGAGCCGGGTGCTTACTTGCCGTTGCCGGGGACGCGCACGATCAGCGCGTCGCCCTGACCGCCGCCGCCGCAGAGGGCCGCGGCGCCGATGCCGCCGCCGCGCCGCTTGAGCTCCAGGGCCAGGTGGAGCACGACGCGGGCGCCGGACATGCCGATCGGGTGACCGAGGGCGATGGCGCCGCCGTTGACGTTCACCTTCTCGGGGGTGACCCCGAGGTCCTTCATTGACTGCACCGCGACCGCGGCGAAGGCCTCGTTGATCTCGATGAGGTCGAGGTCCTCGACGCTCAGGCCGTCCTTCTTGAGGGCGTGCTGGATCGCGTTGGACGGCTGCGACTGGAGCGAGTTGTCCGGGCCGGCCACGTTGCCGTGGGCGCCGATCTCGGCGATCCACTCCAGGCCCAGCTCCTCGGCCTTGGCCTTGCTCATCACGACGACGGCGGCGGCACCGTCGGAGATCTGCGAGGAGGTGCCCGCGGTGATGGTGCCGTCCTTGGCGAAGGCGGGACGGAGCTTGCCGAGGGACTCGGCGGTGGTCTCCGCGCGGATGCCCTCGTCCTTGGAGAAGACGACCGGCTCGCCCTTGCGCTGCGGGATCTCGACCGGGGTGATCTCGGCCTCGAAGATGCCGTTCTTCTGGGCGGCGGCGGCACGCTGGTGCGAGAGGGCCGCGATCTCGTCCTGCTCGGGGCGCTTGATGCCCAGGCGGGTGTTGTGCTTCTCCGTGGACTCGCCCATGGCGATGTTCTCGAAGGCGTCGGTGAGGCCGTCGTACGCCATCGCGTCGAGCATCTCGATCGCGCCGTACTTGAAGCCCTCGCGGGACTTCGGCAGCAGGTGCGGGGCGTTGGTCATCGACTCCTGGCCGCCGGCGACGACCACGTCGAACTCACCCGCGCGGATCAGCTGGTCGGCGAGGGCGATGGCGTCGAGGCCCGAGAGACACACCTTGTTGATGGTGAGCGCGGGGACGTTCATGGGGATGCCCGCCTTGACGGCGGCCTGGCGGGCGGGGATCTGGCCGGCGCCCGCCTGGAGCACCTGGCCCATGATCACGTACTGCACCTGGTCGCCGCCGATGCCGGCCCGGTCGAGGGCGGCCTTGATGGCGAAGCCGCCGAGCTCCGCGCCCGAGAAGGACTTGAGCGAGCCGAGCAGGCGACCCATGGGCGTGCGGGCGCCCGCGACGATCACTGAGGTGGTACCGGTCTGTCCAGACATGAGGCACGGCCCCTAGGGATGAGGAGTGAACGAGGGTTTACCGCCAATGTACTGAGGGGCGCCGCGCGCGGTCACCGGGCAGCCGGTGTGACGGCGCGCACGTTGCGTAACCGGCTTCCCGGCGTTGCACTGGAGGCATGCTGACGCGTATCGACCACATCGGGATCGCCTGTTTCGACCTGGACAAGACTGTCGAGTTCTACCGTGCGACGTACGGTTTCGAAGTCTTCCACTCCGAGGTCAACGAGGAGCAGGGCGTCCGCGAGGCCATGCTGAAGATCAATGACACCTCTGACGGCGGGGCCTCGTACCTCCAGCTCCTGGAGTCGACGAGGGAGGACTCCGCCGTGGGCAAGTGGCTCGCCAAGAACGGCGAGGGCGTGCACCACATCGCCTTCGGTACGGCGGACGTGGACGGGGATGCCGAGGCCATCCGAGGCAAGGGGCTGCGGGTCCTCTACGACGAGCCGCAGACCGGCTCGATGGGCTCCCGGATCACCTTCCTCCACCCCAAGGACTGTCACGGGGTGCTCACGGAACTGGTCACCTCGGCGAAGCCGTCCGCTGACCACTCCTCAGCGGAGCACTGACCCCCGGATTCCTGGCCCGGTAGAGTGGGCGGCTCCGGGCCGGGGCCGGTCGGGGCCGCTCCGCGCGACACCGAAGTCGGGATGTCGGGGTCGTCCGATCTGTCACGATTCCCCGGGGGTCCGTCCTCGGCCGTGAGGGCGGTGCCCGTAGGAGTGTTGCGACCAGGGGACGGATGGACCGCGCAGTGCGGGGCTACGAACGCCAGGAGAGCCACCGAGCTGAAGACGACCATCTCGCCAGGTTCGAAGCCGAGATGGACCGGCTGAAGACCGAACGCGAGAAGGCCGTCCAGCACGCCGAGGACCTCGGTTACCAGGTCGAGGTCTTGCGTGCCAAGCTCCACGAGGCGCGCCGCACCATCGCGTCCCGGCCCGCGTACGACAGCGCCGACATCGGCTACCAGGCCGAGCAGCTGCTGCGGAACGCGCAGGCCCAGGCGGAGCAGCTGCGCCAGGACGCCGAGCGCGAGCTGCGCGAGGCCCGCGCCCAGACCCAGCGCATCCTCCAGGAGCACGCCGAGCACCAGGCCCGGCTCCAGGCCGAGCTGCACAACGAGGCCGTCCAGCGCCGCCAGCAGCTGGACCAGGAGCTGAACGAGCGCCGGCAGACCGTCGAGGCGCACGTCAACGAGAACGTCGCCTGGGCCGAGCAGCTGCGTGCCCGTACGGAGTCCCAGGCCCGCCGGCTGATGGAGGAGTCCCGCGCGGAGGCCGAGCAGTCGCTCGCCGCCGCCCGCGCCGAGGCCACCCGGCTCGCCGAGGAGACCAGCCGCCGGGTCGGCGCCGAGGCCGAAGCGGCCCGGGCCGAGGCCGAAGCGATTCTGCTGCGCGCCCGCAAGGACGCCGAGCGGCTCATCGGCGCCGCCTCCAGCCAGGCCCAGGAGGCCACGAACCACGCCGAGCAGCTCCGCTCGGCCACCACCGCCGAGACCGACCAGGCCCGCCGGCAGGCCACCGAGCTCTCCCGCGCCGCCGAGCAGCGCATGCAGGAGGCGGAGGAGAAGCTCCGCCTCGCCCGCGCCGAGGCCGAGAAGGCCCTCGCCGAGGCCAAGGACACGGCCGCCAGGCAGCTCGCCACCGCCGAGTCGGTCAACGAGCAGCGCACCCGTACCGCCAAGACGGAGATCGCCCGTCTCGTCGGCGAGGCGACCAAGGACGCCGAGGCCCTCAAGGCGGAGGCCGAGGAGAAGCTGCGCGAGGCGACCGCGCTCGCGGAGAAGCTCGTCGCGGAGGCCTCGGAGAAGGCTCGTACGGCCGCCGCGGAGGATTCCGCCGCCGCGCTCGCGAAGGCCGCGCGGAACGCCGAGGAGATCCTCACCAAGGCGTCCGAGGACGCCCGGGAGACCACCCGCAAGGCCTCCGAGGAGGCCGAGCGGGTCCGCCGCGAGGCCGAGACGGAGGCCGACCGGCTGCGCGCGCAGGCCGAGGAGCAGGCCGACGAGCTGCTCGGCTCGGCGAAGGACGACACCAAGGAGTACCGCGCCAAGACCGTCGAGCTCCAGGAGGAGGCGCGACGGCTGCGCGGCGAGGCCGAGCAGCTGCGCGCCGAGGCCATCGACGAGGGCGAGCGGATCCGCGGCGAGGCCCGCCGCGAGGCCCTCCAGCAGATCGAGGAGGCGGCGAAGACCGCCGAGGAGCTCCTCACCAAGGCCCGTACGGACGCCGACGGGCTGCGCGCCAAGGCCGGTGCGGAGAGCGAGCGGGTCAAGTCGGAGGCGATGGAGCGCGCCCAGACGCTCCGGACCCAGGCCGAGGAGACCCTGGAGCGGACCCGCGCGGAGGCCGAGCGGCTGCGCGCCGAGGCCGAGGAGCAGGCCGAGTCGGTCAAGGAGGCGGCCGAGAAGGCCGCCGCCGGACTGCGGGCGGACGCCGAGCGGGCCGCGGAGGCGCGCCGCGCGGAGGCCGCGGAGGAGCTGACCCGGCTGCACACCGACGCCGAGGCGAAGGTGGCGGCCGCCGGGGAGGAGCTCACCGACGCGCGGGCCGAGAGCGAGCGGATCCGCCGCGAGGCCGCCGAGGAGACGGAGCGGCTGCGGACCGAGGCCGCCGAGCGCATCCGTACGCTCCAGGAGCAGGCCGAGCAGGAGGCCGAGCGGCTGCGCGCCGAGGCCTCGTCGGACGCGTCGGCCACGCGTACGGAGGCGGAGAGCGCGGCGGTACGGCTGCGCACGGAGGCCGCGGAGGAGGCCGAGCGGCTGCGGTCGGAGGCCCAGGAGACCGCCGACCGGGTACGGGCGGAGGCCGCCGCCGCCGCGGAGCGGGTCGCGGCCGAGGCCGCCGAAGCCCTCGCCGCCGCGCAGGAGGAGGCCGTCCGGCGCCGCCGGGAGGCCGAGTCGACCCTCGAGTCGGCCCGTTCCGAGGCCGGCCGGGAGCGTGAGCACGCCCGCGAGCAGTCCGAGGAGCTGCTCGCCGCCGCCCGCAAGCGGGTCGAGGACGCGCAGGTCGAGGCGCAGCGCCTGGTCGAGGAGGCGGACGCGCGGGCGACCGAGATGGTCACCGCGGCCGAGCACACCGCCCAGGAGGTCCGGGACTCGGTGGCGGGTCTGCGCGAGCAGGCCGAGGAGGAGATCGCCGGGCTGCGCAGTGCCGCCGAGCACGCGGCCGAGCGGACGCGTTCCGAGGCGCAGGAGGAGGCGGACCGGGTCCGCGCCGACGCGCACGAGGAGCGGGAGCGGGCGACCGAGGACGCCGGCCGTGTCCGGGCACGCGCCCAGGAGGAGACGGAGGCGGCGAAGGCGCTGGCCGAGCGGACCGTCACGGACGCGATCGCCGAGGCGGAGAAGCTGCGGACGGACACCGCCGAGTACGCGCAGCGGGTACGGACGGAGGCGACGGACTCACTCGCCTCGGCCGAGCAGGACGCCGCCCGCACCCGGGCGGACGCGCGGGAGGACGCGAACCGGATCCGTTCGGAGGCCGCCGAGCGCGCCGAGTCGGTGGTCGGCGAGGCGCGTACGGAGGCGGAGCGGATCGCCGCCGAGGCGGATCAGGTCCTCGACGAGGCCCGTAAGGCCGCCGACAAGCGACGCGGCGACGCCGCCGAAC
>NZ_JBHVZO010000007.1:167650-330124 GCF_042879855.1 Streptomyces sp. NPDC058326
CAGGCCGACGCGCTCCTCGCCGAAGCCACCACCCAGGCCGAACGGCTCACCGCCGAAGCGGTCGAGCTCATGGAGACCACCGAACAGGACGCCCGACGGCTCCGTACCGAGGCCGAACAGGTCAAGGCCGACGGAGAGGCGCACGCGGAGGCGCTGCGCGCCGCGGCGATCGCGGACGGCGAGCAGGTCCTCGACGAGGCCCGTAAGGCCGCCGACAAGCGGCGCGGCGACGCCGCCGAACAGGCCGACGCGCTCCTCGCCGAAGCCACCACCCAGGCCGAACGGCTCACCGCCGAAGCGGTCGAGCTCATGGAGACCACCGAACAGGACGCCCGGCGACTCCGCGCCGAGGCCGAACAGGTCAAGATCGACGGGGAGGCGCACGCCCAGGCGCTGCGGGCGGCGGCCCTCGCCGACGGCGAGCAGGTCCTCGACGAGGCCCGCAAGGCCGCCGACAAGCGACGCGGCGACGCCGCCGAACAGGCCGACGCGCTCCTCGCCGAAGCCACCACCCAGGCCGAACGGCTCACCGCCGAGGCGAACGCCGAGGCCGAGCGGGTCACCCGGGAGGCGGGCGAGCTCGCCGACGCCCTCACGGCGGACGCGCGCGCCGAGGCCGAGGCGACGGTGGGTTCCGCGCGGCAGGACGCCGAGCGGATCCGTACCGAGTCGGAGCGGCTGCGGGCGGACGCGGAGGCGGCGGCCGAGCAGATGCGGTCGGAGGCCCGCGAGGAGGCGGACCGCACGCTCGACGAGGCGCGGGAGGCCGCGGCCCGGAAGCGTTCGGACGCGGCCGAGCAGGCGGACCAGCTCATCGCCAAGGCCCAGGAGGAGGCGCTGCGCGCCACCACCGAGGCCGAGACGCAGGCGGACACGATGGTCGGCGCGGCCCGCAAGGAGGCCGAGCGGATCGTCGCCGAGGCGACCGTCGAGGGCAACTCGCTGGTCGAGAAGGCCCGTACGGACGCGGACGAGCTCCTGGTCGGGGCGCGCGGCGACGCGACCGCCATAAGGGACCGGGCCGAGGAGCTGCGGAGCCGGGTCGAGGGCGAGATCGAGGAGCTGCACGAGCGGGCGCGCCGCGAGAGCGCCGAGCAGATGAAGACGGCGGGCGAGCGGGTCGACAACCTGGTGAAGGCAGCGACGGAGCAGCGCGCCGAGGCCGAGGAGAAGGCGAAGGAGCTGGTCTCCGAGGCGAGTTCGGAGGCGAGCAAGGTCCGTATCGCCGCGGTCCGCAAGGCGGAGGCGCTCCTCAAGGAGGCCGAGCAGAAGAAGGCCTCGCTCGTCGCGGAGGCCGAGAAGATCAAGGCGGAGGCCGAGCGCGTCAGGTCGGAGGCCCAGGCCGAGGCCGAGGCGACGATCGAGGAGGGCAAGCGCGAGCTCGAGGTGCTCGTGCGCCGCCGCAAGGACATCAATGCCGAGATCTCCCGTGTCCAGGACGTCCTGGAAGCGTTGGAGTCTTTCGAGACCCCGTCGGTCGGGGCGAAGTCCGCCGGGGCCGTGGGCGCGAAGGCGGGTGCGTCAGCGGGGTCCACTCGTTCGGGTGGCAAGCCCCAGGACGACTAGCCACTCAAAAGGCTGGACATTCTCCAGATCAAACGGGCATACGCTCGATGACACGCCGCTTCGGCCCCTAGGATTCCCCCTAACACCTCACCGGTCTCATTCGACAGGAAACCCATGAGCGACACATCCTCCCCCTTCGGCTTCGAGCTCGTGCGGCGCGGTTACGACCGCGGTCAGGTGGACGACCGCATTACCAAGCTCGTGTCCGACCGCGACAATGCCCTGTCCCGCATCACCGCCCTGGAGAAGCGAATCGAGGAGCTCCACCTCGAGACGCAGAACGCCCAGGCGCAGGTCACCGACGCCGAGCCGTCGTACGCGGGGCTCGGCGCCCGGGTCGAGAAGATCCTCCGGCTCGCCGAGGAGGAGGCGAAGGACCTGCGTGAGGAGGCCCGTCGCGCCGCCGAGCAGCACCGTGAGCTGGCCGAGTCGGCCGCCCAGCAGGTGCGCAACGACGCGGAGTCGTTCGCGGCCGAGCGCAAGTCGAAGGCCGAGGACGAGGGCGTACGGATCGTCGAGAAGGCGCAGGGCGAGGCCAACTCGCTGCGTGCCGAGGCGCAGAAGGACGCGCAGTCGAAGCGCGAGGAGGCGGACGCCCTCTTCGAGGAGACCCGCGCCAAGGCCGCCCAGGCCGCCGCGGACTTCGAGACGAACCTGGCGAAGCGCCGCGAGCAGTCGGAGCGTGACCTGGCCTCGCGTCAGGCGAAGGCCGAGAAGCGCCTCGCGGAGATCGAGCACCGCGCCGAGCAGCTCCGCCTGGAGGCCGAGAAGCTGCGGACGGACGCGGAGCGCCGGGCCCGTCAGACGGTGGAGACGGCGCAGCGCCAAGCCGAGGACATCGTGGCCGACGCGAACGCCAAGGCCGACCGGATCCGCAGCGAATCGGAGCGCGAGCTCGCGGCTCTGACGAACCGCCGGGACTCGATCAACGCCCAGCTGACCAACGTCCGCGAGATGCTGGCGACGCTGACCGGTGCCGCGGTGGCGGCGGCCGGCTCGCCGATCGACGACGAGCGTCCGGCCGGTGTCCCGGCCCAGCAGTCCCGCTGACGCGGTCCGCCGAGAGGCCGAACCGGTAACAAGTGCGTAGCGTTGCCCGAACCCCCCGTCATTCCGGTGGCGGGGGGTTTTGTGCGACCGTAGGTTGGTACGCATGATCGAGCTTGAGGGCCTGACCAAGCGTTACGGGGCGAAGACCGCGGTCGACCAGCTTTCCTTCCAGGTGCGGCCTGGCGTGGTCACCGGCTTCCTCGGGCCGAACGGGGCGGGCAAGTCGACGACGATGCGGATGATGCTGGACCTGGACAACCCGACGAGCGGGACGGTCCGGATCGACGGCAAGCACTACCGCGACCTGCCGGAGCCGCTGAAGTACATCGGGGCGCTGCTCGACGCCAAGGCGATGAACGGCGGCCGCTCGGCGTACAACAACCTGCTGTGTCTCGCGCAGTCGAACCGCATCCCGGAGCGCCGTGTCGGCGAGGTGCTGGACCTGGTGGGTCTGACGGCGGTGGCGAAGAAGAAGTCGAAGGGCTTCTCGCTCGGCATGGGGCAGCGTCTTGGCATCGCGTCGGCGCTGCTCGGGGATCCCGAGATCCTGATGTTCGACGAGCCCGTCAACGGCCTGGATCCCGAGGGAATTCACTGGATCCGCAATCTCATGAAGGCGTTGGCGGCCGAGGGCCGGACGATCTTCGTTTCCAGCCATCTGATGAGTGAAATGGCGCTGACGGCTGATCATCTGATCGTCATCGGGCAGGGAAAGCTGCTGGCCGACACGTCGATGGCGGATTTCATCCAGCAGAATTCCCGGAGTTATGTGCGGCTGCGTTCGCCGCAGCAGGAGCGGCTCAGGGACGTGCTGCGGGCCAATGGGTTCGTTCCGGTCGAGGCGGGCAACGGCACCGTCGAGGTGGACGGGGCGACGACCGAGAAGCTCGGCGAACTGGCGGCGGAGAGCGGGCTCGTCCTGCACGAGCTGAGCTCCCAGCGCGCCTCGCTCGAAGAGGCCTTCATGCAGATGACGGCCGGTGCGGTGGAGTACCACGCGCACGGCACCGATGTACACGGTGGCGCTCCGGCGCCCGGCCCCCAGTGGGGCACGACCTCCCAGGGAGCCTGAACGATGGCAGCGGCATCCGCGGTCCTGCAGTCCGAGTGGACCAAGATCCGGACGGTGTCGTCGACCGTCTGGACGCTGGCGAGCGCCCTCCTCGTCACGGTGGCGATGAGCGCGGCCCTGTGCGCGTTGATGAGTTCCACCTTCGACCAGCTGAGCGACGTCGAGCGGGCCACCTTCGACCCGACCCTGATCAGCTTCTCCGGGATGATCCTGGGGCAGCTGGCGATGGTGGTCTTCGGGGTCCTGGTGGTGGGGACCGAGTACTCCTCCGGCATGATCCGCACCTCGCTCGCGGCCGTGCCGCAGCGGGCGACCTTCCTCTTCTCGAAGATCGCGGTGGCCGGCGGTCTCGCGCTCGTGGTGGGTCTCGCGACGAGCTTCCTCTCCTTCTTCCTCGGACAGGCACTGCTCGGCGAGCACCGGACCTCGATCGGCGAGGAGAACGTGCTGCGGGCGGTGATCGGCGGCGGTCTCTACATGGGGCTGATCGCGCTGTTCTCCATGGGTGTGGCGGCGATGCTGCGCTCGTCGATGCTGTCGCTCGGCATCCTGGTGCCGTTCTTCTTCCTGGTCTCGCAGATCCTGTCGGCGGTGCCGAAGGCCAAGGAGGTGGCCCGCTACTTCCCGGACCAGGCCGGCGCGAAGATCATGCAGGTCGTGCCGGACGCCATGAACTCGGAGGAAGCTCCGTACGGCCCGTGGGGCGGGCTCGGGATCATGGTGATCTGGGTGGTGGCCGCGCTGCTCGGCGGCTATCTGGTACTGAAGAAGCGGGACGCCTGATCCCGCCGGTCCTCCCCTGACGTCCCCTGGGTGAGAACCCTGAGGTTTCCCTGGGAGACCGCCCTCGGGCGGTCTCCGCTTTCGCCGGAACCGTCAATGGCTGGATAAGCTCCTAGCTCATACGGGGGGCTCCGGCCGACGGCCGCCACGCCCCGACATGGATGCGACCGACCTGTCGATGGGGCTGGAGAATGATCGAGGCAGTCGGCCTGACGAAGCGCTACGGCGCCAAAACGGCCGTGTACAACCTTTCCTTCCAGGTGAGGCCCGGTGTCGTCACCGGGTTCCTGGGGCCCAACGGGTCCGGCAAGTCGACCACGATGCGCATGATCCTGGGGCTCGACCAGCCCACGGCGGGACATGTCACGATCGGCGGCCACCCCTTCCGGCAGCTGCCGAACGCGCCCCGGCAGGTCGGCGCGCTCCTCGACGCCAAGGCCGTGCACGGCGGGCGGAGCGCGCGCAGCCATCTCCTTTCGCTCGCGCAGCTCGCCGGCATCCCGGCGCAGCGCGTCGACGAGGTCCTGGGCGTGGTCGGCCTCCAGGACGTCGCCAAGCGCCGTTCCAGCGGCTTCTCGCTCGGCATGGGGCAGCGGCTCGGTATCGCGGCGGCGCTCCTCGGCGACCCGCAGGTGCTGCTCTTCGACGAGCCCGTCAACGGTCTGGACCCGGAGGGCATCCTCTGGGTCCGCAACCTGATGAAGAAGCTGGCCGCCGAGGGGCGGACGGTCTTCGTCTCCAGCCACCTCATGAGCGAGATGGCCCTCACCGCCGACCATCTGATCGTGATCGGGCGGGGGCAGCTGCTCGCGGACATGAGCGTCACGGACTTCATCTCGGCGAACTCCGCCGACTTCGCGCGGGTACGGACCCCCCAGGCCGAACCCGGGCAGCGGGAGAAGCTGACGGCGGCGCTCATGGAGGCCGGCGGCCAGGTGCTGTCCGAGCCGGACGGCGCGCTGCGGGTGACGGGCCTGCCCCTGCCGAGGATCAGCGATCTGGCGCACGACGCGGACGTACGGCTCTGGGAGCTGTCCCCGCACCAGGCCTCCCTCGAGGAGGCGTACATGCGGCTGACGCAGGGCGCCGTGGACTACCGCTCCACCGACGACCGGCTCGCGCACCTCCAGCCCCCGCAGCCGGGCGGGCCGGGATACGGCATGCCGCCGCAGCCGGTGGTCCAGGACGTGCCGCAGCAGGGCTGGTACGCGCCGCCGCCGCCCGGACAGAACCCGTACGCCGGGGCTTCCGGCCAGGCCGCCGTGCCGGGCCCGTACGCCCCTCCGGCCGCCGCGCGGCCGAGCAGCCCGCAGCCGAGCGACACCACCAAGGACGCCCGATGACCGCCCCCGCCCCGCACCACGCACCGGCGCCGCACTCCTATGTCTCCCCCATCCCGGTCCGCAGGGCGCACCTCGGTGACGCCCTCGCCTCCGAGTGGACGAAGATCCGCTCGGTGCGCTCGACGCTGTGGACGCTCGGGGTCATGATCCTGCTGATGCTGGCCATCGGCCTGGGGGTGGCGGCGATCGCCGCGGCCTCGGAGGCCCCGATGGGGGACGAGTCCGCGCTCGCCTTCGGCTTCTTCGGGATGCTGCCGGCCTCGATCTGTGTGATCACGCTCGGAGTCCTCACGATCGCCTCCGAGTACGGCACCGGCATGATCCGTACGACCCTGACGGCCTGCCCGAGCCGCGGCCGGGTGCTCACGGCGAAGGCGATCGTCTTCTTCCTGCTCGTCTTCACCGTCACCACCGTGGTGGCCGGCGTCGTGGCGGCGGGCCAGGTCGCGATCGTGGACGCGGCGGAGCCGACGGCGGCCGAGTGGCTGCGGGCGACGGTCGGAGCGGGCGGCTATCTGGCGATGCTGGGGCTGCTGTCGCTGGCGCTCGGGACGGTGATCCGGCACTCCGCGGGCGCGATCACGGTGATGATCGGTCTGCTGCTGCTCCCGCTGGTGGCGGCCCTCTTCATGTTCTCCGAGGCGCTCAGGTCCGTGCAGGAGTGGCTCTTCACGTACGCCATCCCGGCGCAGATGATCGCGCTGTACGCCACGGAGCCGCCGTTCGGCGGGAACGGCCCGGCGGGCTGGGAGCCGCTGCTGATCGTGACGGGGATCGCGGGGGTCGCGCTCGCCGGTGCCTTCGCCCTGCTGAACAGCCGGGACGTGTAGGCCCGGGGAACCCCTGGCTCAGTACCTGGGCGCGTTACGGGACCGCTGCACCCTGCTGGTGCGGCGGTCCTTCGCGTTCCAGCAGGCCTTGTGCCAGTGGCGCCGGTCGTCCACTCCGCCGTACTCCGGCCAGGCGACCAGGTGCGGGGCGCCACCGGGGATCTCCTGGTCGCAGCCGGGGCAGCGGTAGCGCTTGCCGGGCGCGCTCGCCCCGGCGACGAAGCGGATGTACCACTCCTCGCCCTGCCAGGTCTCCGTGCTCTGCACGCCGCCGTACCGGTCGCCGGGATCGCCCTGCTGCGCGGGCTTCTCGCCGCCTCGGGAACGGTTGTGGCGCGGGGACACGGGCACACCTCACGGAGTCTGGGAACACGGACCGTCTTCTCAAGCCTACGGGCCGCGACGCGGTGCCCCGGGCCCCGTCCGCGACGGCTTAGCCGAAAATCGCAAGAACTTCATGAACGGCCGTTGCCTTTGGCACGTGTCAGACGTTGTTGCCAGTGCGAGGGGAGAGCCGCGTCGGTCGCAAGGAGGCAGAAGACGATGCGCGTGGGTACGTTCGTTCTGGCCGCCCAGTTCCCGGGCCAGGGACAGGGTGAGGCCCTGCATCGGGCGGTGCGGACCGCCGAGGTCGCCGAGGAGGCGGGCCTCGACTCGGTCTGGCTGGCCGAGCACCATTTCGTACCGTACGGGGTCTGCCCGTCGGCCGTGACACTGGCCGCGCTGCTCCTGGGCCGCACACGGCGGCTGCGGGTGGGCACGGCGGTGAGTGTGCTGCCGACGGTCCATCCGGTCGCCCTGGGCGAGCAGGCGGCGCTGCTGCACCTCACCTCGGGTGGCAGGTTCACCCTGGGGGTGGGCCGGGGCGGGCCCTGGGTCGATCTGGAGGTGTTCGGCGCGGGTCTCGGCGCGTACGAGCAGGGCTTCCCCGAATCCCTCGACCTGCTGCTGCGCTGGCTCACCGAGCCTCGTGTGGGCGCCGAGGGAGAACGATTCGCCTTCCGTGAGGTACCGGTGGTGCCCCGTCCCGACGAGCTCATCGGCGGGGCGGCGTCCCCCGAGGTGGTGGTGGCCTGCACCTCGCCGAAGAGCGTGCGGCTGGCCGCGGAGCGCGGACTGCCGATGCTGCTCGGCATGCACTGCGGCGACGCCGACAAGGCGGAGATGGTCGCGGCCTGGGCGCGGCACGCACGGGAGGCCGGGCGGGACCCGGACGAGATCGCGCGGATCGGCTCCTGCCACGTCTCGGCGGGCGTCGCCCAGCTCGCGGACCGGGGGGCCGACGCCGCGGAGGCGCTTGTGAAGGCGATGCCGGGCTGGCTGAAGCAGGGCCTCGACGCCCATGTGACGGTCGACGGCCGGCACCGGGCGATGCGGGACCCCGTGGCGTACACGGAGCTGTTGTGCGGGATGCACCCGGTGGGCACGCCCCGGCGCGCGGCGGACCGGCTCGCGGCGACCGCGGAGCGTACGGGCATCACGCGCTTCGCCCTGCTCGCGGAGGGCACGGGCGACCTCGCGGCGACCGAGGAGAACGTCCGGCGGCTCGGTGCGGAGGTCCTGCCGCTTCTGGTGTGAGACCTGTCATGGCGGGGACTGTGCCGCCGCTCCGGCATCTTCGCGCGGCGATGCGCGTCGACACGCATCGATCGCGTCTCGCGCGATGCGGAGCGGCAGCACCATGTCTCAGCAGTCGCGCATCTCCGGCGACTGGTTCAGCAGCTGCCCCCGTACGGACGTGAAGCGGGCGAGCCGCTCGTCCACCGCCGGGTCCAGCGGGAACACCGCGACGCGGTGGCAGTTCTGGAAGGCGAGACGCACCCCGAAATGCCGCTGCAGCGCACCACGAATGGCATCGCTCGCGAGCGCGCGCAGCAGCTGACCACGTGCCTGCTCATTCGGCGGCGGCGTCTGGTTGTCGGCGAACTCTCCGCCGTCGACCTTCAGCTGGGCCACCAGAGAACTGATCATCTCCCATGCGTAGGGCAGGGAGGTCCGGACGCAGTCGACGAAGTCGGCTTCGTCGACCTCGCCTCGCTCGGCCTGTTCCAACAGTGCCGGTGAGACGTCGAGCGACATGGGTTCTCCTCTCGCGACCCCGCGGGCGGGGTCTTGCGGGCAGGGCGAAAGCCGGTCGGCCGCCACGCAGCGTGCACGGACGACGACCTCCAGCTTCCACGGTAAGCGCGCAGTCCTGACCGCACCAGGAGATGGGGAAGACAACCGGCTGATAACCGACGGGTGTTCGGCTCAGGATCATTCATCGGGGGCGCGCGTCCGATGCCCGAATCGCGCGGAAGAGCGCCCGTCTTGTAGCGTTGCCGACCATGCGTCTCGTCATTGCCCGTTGCTCCGTGGACTACGCGGGCCGGCTCACGGCCCACCTGCCCTCCGCGCCCCGTCTGATCCTGATCAAGGCAGACGGCAGCGTCTCCATCCACGCGGACGACCGGGCGTACAAACCGCTCAACTGGATGTCGCCGCCGTGCACCCTCAAGGAGGGTGCGGACGGTGAGAGCGGCATCTGGACCGTGATCAACAAAGCGGGCGAGAAACTGATCATCACGATGGAGGAGATCCTCCACGACTCCTCGCACGAGCTGGGTGTGGACCCGGGTCTCATCAAGGACGGCGTCGAGGCGCACCTCCAGGAGCTCCTCGCCGACCGGATCGAGACCCTCGGCGAGGGGTACACCCTGATCCGCCGCGAGTACCCGACCGCGATCGGCCCGGTGGACATCCTCTGCCGGGACTCGGACGGCGGGACGGTCGCGGTGGAGATCAAGCGGCGCGGCGAGATCGACGGCGTCGAGCAGCTGACCCGCTACCTGGAGCTGCTCAACCGCGACCCGCACCTGGCGCCGGTCAAGGGCGTCTTCGCGGCGCAGGAGATCAAGCCGCAGGCACGGGTGCTCGCGACGGACCGCGGGATCGGCTGCGTGGTCCTGGACTACAACGCGATGCGCGGCATCGAGGACGACAAGCTGCGGCTGTTCTGACGGTCGGCGGTACGGGAGTACGGGGAAGGCCCCGGGTGCGGAGGACGCACCCGGGGCCTTCGTCGTCCCGTACGTCGGTACGTCGACCCGGGCTCCCGTACGTCCGTCAGGCGGGGGTTTCCGCGCTGGTGGAGTCGCCGGGGGCGGGCCGGCCGACGAGGGTGGCGGAGGCGGAGTTGCCGGGGTCCTCCGTCTCCGACGGGGCGGTGGTCGTCGCCGGGGGCGTCGTGGGCGGCTCGGTCGTCGTCGGCGGGCTCGTCGTCGGCGAGGGCGTCGTGGGCGGCTCGGTCGTCGTCGGCTCGGTCGTGGTCGGACGCGGCCCGCTCGGCGTGGTGGGAGCCGTCGGCGGCTTCGTGGTCGTCGTGGGGGGTGTCGTCTCCGTCGGGCTGTCCGAGGGGGAGGGCGAGCGGGTGGCACCGGGGCCGGTGGAGGACGACGACGGGCCGTTGTCCGGACTCGGCGGGCTCGGGGAGCCGGAGTGGGTGGGGTCGCCCGTCTCGCCCGGCTCTGCCCCCTCCTCCTCGGCCGGCGGCTCCTCGCCGTCCACGCCGTCGTCGGTGGTGTCCTCGGTCACCGTGCTGTCGGAGGTGACGCGGTTGGTGGCCGGGGCCTCACCGTTGCCCGAGGTGGCACCGAGGGTCACGACGGTGCCGAGGACCGCGACGAGGAGCGCGCCCGCGCCGACGGCGGCGAGGTTGCGGCGGGCTCCCCCGATGATGCCGCCCTTCAGGCTGGTCCGGCCGCCGCCGGGAGTGGTGTCGGGGCGGGTGACGAGCGTCGGGCCCTCGTCGGCGAAGTCGGGGAACGCGGGGAACGCGGCGGCCGCCGGGGTTCCCGCCGCACCGCCGGCCGGCGGTGACGTCCGTACGGGTCCGCCCGGCAGGGGGGCGGTGACGGGCTCCGGCCGTGCGGGGCGGGCCGCCGGGCCGGGCAGGGCGGGGGTGCCGCGCGGCGGGGAGACGGGCTCGGCGGCGAGGGCGCCGGCCGCGGTGCCGTGCTCCCCGGAGCGGTCGGCGACGAGGGCGAGCGCCCGGCGGCCGGCGACGGTGCCCCGCTTGTCGGCGAGCACGCCGCGCATGCCGATGGAGGCTTCGAGTTCGGCGCGGGCTCGCTCCAGGTTTCCGGTGCAGAGGGCGAGGATGCCGAGCTCGTGGTGGAAGTACGCCTCCTCGGCGACGTCGCCCGTGAGCCGGGCGGCCTCCTGTCCGGCGCGCAGGGCGCGCTCCCAGGCGCCCCAGTGGAGTCCGGCGGCGAAGGCGGGAGCGGCGGCACGGGCGAGGAGGACGGCGGTGGCGCGGTGCTCGGCGGTGACGTCGGCGTCGGCTCCTCTGCCGGTGCCGGAGCCGACGCAGACGGCGAGGGCGGCGAGCAGGGCGTCGGACTCGGCGGCGGCCCGCTCGGGGGTGACGGACGGGTGTGCGGCCCACCAGGCGTAGTGCTGGGCGACCGTGTGGGCGCGGTCGGCGGCCGTGTGGTCGGGTTCGTACCCCTGGGCGAGGAGCTGGGTGAGGACGCCGGCGGCGAGCCGGTAGCGGGTGCCGACCGGGGAGAGCAGGCCGCAGGCCTTGAGTTCACCGAGGGCGGCGTCGGCGTGGGTGTCGCCGACGAGGGCCGGCAGATGGGCCTGGTGGGGGACCTCGCCGCCGAGGGCGACGGCGAATCGCAGCGCGGTCTGGGCGGAGCGGCTGAGCCGGGAGGCGAGCAGGGCGGCGGGGGCGGCGCCCTCGCCGAGGCTGGGCAGGGGTATCTCGCGGAGTTCGACGTCGTGGTCGTCGATGCCGTCGAAGGCCGCGGCGGCGGCGGCCGCTGCCGCGTCGGGATCGGTGGGCCCGAAGGCCTCTTCGAGGGCGCCGAAGGCGTCGAACTCGGCCGGGGTGACACGCAGCCGGTCGCGCTGGCTGAGCAGCGCCCCGGCCTGGACGAAGCGCAGCGGCAGGCCCTCGGATTCGAACCACAGGTCGCCGGCCCAGTTGGCCTCGTCGTCGGTGAGGGTGCGGCCGACCGCGCTCTCCAGGAGCGTGAGGGCGGCGCCTCGGCCGAGGCCGCCGAGGGAGACCTCCTCGACGGGGGCGCCGGAGGTGGGGGCGGGCGTGTCGGGTCCGGCGGCGAGGAGGAAGGCGCACTCGGGGGCGGCGGCGAGGAGTTCGTCGAGGGCGGCGCCTCCGAACTCCAGGTCGTCGACGACGACGACGGCGCCGATGTCGCGGAGCCGGTCGAGGAGTCCGTCACGGCCGGGCCGGTGGTCCGGGGCGTAGCGGACGGCGGCGAAGAGCTCGTGGAGGAGTTCGGTGGGGGTGCGGTGGTGGCCGGAGAGCCGGACGACTCCGTCGGGGGCGAGCCCGGCGCAGTCGGCGGCGACCGCGTCGAGAAGGGTGGTGCGGCCGGATCCGGCGGGGCCGGTGAGGCGGGCGGAGCGGCCTCGGCCGAGGATGCCGACGAGACGCTCGCGCTCCTCCTGGCGTTCGAGGAGGGGCAGCTCGGGGGCGGCGGGTCCCGGCGGGACGGGCGGCGCGGCGGCGCGGGCGGCCTCGGCGCGTTCCTCGGGGGTACGGGGGCGGGCGGGCGCGGGTTCCTGTCCGGGCGGGCAGGGTTCGATCTCGCTGCCGTCGACGGGGTTGACGGTGACGAGCAGGTCGCCGGAGACGAGCCTGACGACACGGGCACGCGCGGGCGCGGGTGCGGGCGTGCCGCGTCCCTGGCGGACGTCGTCGCCCTCGGCGTCGTGTCCGTACTCCTCCGGCCCCCGGTTGATCGGGTCCATGGTCCAAGCCCCCAAGAAGCGGTGTCCGGTGCCCGCCGGGTGGGTCCGTCAATGTGCAGGCGACCGAACCCTAGACCGTGGTCAGGCGGCCGGGAACAGGTGGGGTGCCCCGAAGACCAAGACGTCACGGTCTTGTGAGGATTGAGCGTGACGCCTGGTTCACACAGCTGCTTCACAGGGCGCGGCGGCCCGGGCGGCTCACACCCGGGGCAGGGACTCCAGGGCGAGGCCGCCCTCGATGGCGAGGATGCGGTGCAGCCGGGTGGCGACGAGCAGCCGCTGCATCTGGGGCGGCACCCCGCGCAGGACGAGGCGACGGCCGCAGCGGCCGGCCCGCCGGTGGGCGCCCATGATGACGCCGAGCCCGGTCGCGTCCCAGGAGTCGAGGCCGGTCAGGTCGAGCACCAGGTCGCCGACTCCGTCGTCGACGGCCGAGTGCAGGACCGTACGGGCGTCCGCCGCGCTGCGGACGTCGAGGCGGCCCCCGACGACCAGCTCGACGTGGTCGCCCCTGATGTGCATATGTGCTCCCCGAGAGTCTCCGTCTTCGCAACAACTGACTGCCGAGACAGCAGAAGCGTTGCGCCTTGTCAGCGAACCGGTACCGAAATTCACCCCACGGGGTGAGGCGGGGTGGCGGAACGGGCTCAGTACTTGTAGTAGCCCTGCCCGCTCTTGCGGCCGATGTCACCCGCGTCCACCATCCGGCGCATCAGCTCCGGCGGTGCGAACTTCTCGTCCTGGGACTCGGTGTAGATGTTGTTGGCCGCGTTCACCAGGATGTCGATGCCGGTGAGGTCGGCCGTGGCGAGCGGGCCCATGGCGTGGCCGAAGCCGAGCTTGCAGGCGATGTCGATGTCCTCGGCGGTGGCGACGCCCGACTCCTGGAGCTTGGCGGCCTCGACGACGAGGGCGGCGATGAGCCGGGTGGTGACGAAGCCGGCCACGTCGCGGTTGACGACGATGCAGGTCTTGCCGACGGACTCGGCGAACTCCCGCGTGGCGGCGAGGGTCTCGTCGCTGGTCTTGTAGCCGCGGACGAGCTCGCAGAGCTGCATCATCGGGACCGGGGAGAAGAAGTGGGCGCCGACGACGGCCTCGGGGCGCTCGGTCACCGCGGCGATCTTGGTGATCGGGATCGCGGAGGTGTTGGAGGCGAGGACGGCACCGTCCTTGGCGACCTTGTCGAGCGAGCGGAAGATCTCGTGCTTCACGTCGAGGTTCTCGAAGACGGCCTCGACGATGACGTCCGCGTCGGCGACGGCCTCGAGCTCGGTGGTGGCGGTGATCCGGCCCAGCGCGGCCTCGGCGTCGGCGGCGTCGAGCTTCCCCTTCGCGACGAAGCGGTCGTACGACGCCTTGATGCCGTCGGTGCCCCGGGTGAGGGCGGCGTCGGTGACGTCACGCAGGACGACGTCCCAGCCCGCCTGTGCCGAGACCTGTGCGATGCCGGACCCCATGAGTCCGGCTCCGATGACGGCGAGCTTCCTTGCCACGGTTTTCCACCCCTCAACGCCTGTTCACTTCTGGCTCTCCGGCGGAGATTAGCGGTCGGGGGGCGCCATGTGACCGCTAAGTAACGCGCGTCACGCTGTCTTTGACGGACGTCACACTCACAACACCCCGTTCGGCCACTCGTACGGTCGCGGCATACCCCAGGGGGGTATATAGTCAGGCGCACTTGTCCGACGGTCGTCGTTCGGAAGGAGCTGCCGTCATGCGTCCGTACGCCCTGGGGACCGCCCCCGCCCCGCTGCTCCTGCTGACCGGCATGATCAGCCTCCAGTTCGGCTCCGCCTTCGCGAAGCGGCTCTTCGAACAGACCGGCCCGGCCGGCGCGACCCTGTTACGGCTGCTCATCGCCGCCACCCTGCTCTGCCTGCTCTCCCGGCCCGCGCCCCGGCTCCTGCGCGACCACTGGCGACTGCTCCTCCCCTACGGGGCCGTCTTCGCCGTGATGCAGTTCTCCTTCTACGAGGCGACCTCACGCCTCCCCCTCGGGGTCGTCGTGACCCTGGAGTTCAGCGGACCGCTGCTGCTCGCCGCCTTCACCTCGCGCCGCGCCCTCGACCGGATCTGGGTGACGCTCGCGGGCACCGGCCTGCTCGTCCTCGGCGGCACGAAGGGCATGGACGACCCGGTCGGCCTGGCCGCGAGCCTGCTCACCGGAGCGGCGCTCACCGGGTACATCCTGCTCGGCGCACGGGTCGGCAGGGCCGTCCCCGGCGGCTCCGGTCTGGCCATCGGACTCACGGTCGCCGCCGTCCTCGCGCTGCCCACCGCCCCCGTACTGGGCCTGCCCTCCCCCGGCGTCCTGCTCGACCCGGGGGTGCTCGGGGCCGCGCTCGCGGTGGCCGTCCTCACGACCGTCGTGCCGTTCTCCCTGGAGTTCGCCGCGCTGCGGCGGATGCCACCGCGGGTCTTCGCCGTCCTCTCGACCGTGGAGCCGGTCATCGCCGCCCTGGTGGGCCTCGCCCTGCTCGGCGAACGGCTCTCGTGGGTCCAGTGGGCGGCCGTCCTCTGCGTGGTGGGCGCGGCCGTCGGCACGGCGCGGAGCTCCGCCGCGCCGCCGGACCCGCCGCCCCTACCGAACGACCGAACCCCCTCCCGGAAGAACGGAGTGCCCACGTGACCAGCCCGACGAGCACGACCAGCCCTCTCCCCCCTCGGAGCCGTACGGTCCCGGCCCGGGTCGCGCCCCTGCTCGAGACCGTCTCCCCCACCTCACGCTCGGCGCTCCTCGTCGCGGGAGGCTACTTCGACACGACGGCCGGCATCGGCGCGTTCTCACTCAACTCCTTCGCCCTCGCGCAGGAGACCGGAGCGGCCGCCCGCCGGCTCCACCGCGGCAACAAGGTCCTGTACGACGTCATCGTCAACGACCTCGGCATGTCCTGTTCCACCGACGTCTGCACGCTGCCGGCGGCCGGCCCCGCCGAGACCGACCTCTCCCCGCTCACCGCCTCGGCCGCCGCGGCCGGGATCGACTTCACCGTCACCCGCGAGCGGAACCTGCGCAACCGCGCCGCCCGGTCGATGAAGCGGTGGCTGCGCGACCCCGCCGCCCACCCCCTGTTCACCCGCGAGGGGGACGAGATCGTCTTCCGCTCCCGCCAGTACGAGAAGGTGCTCGCCGGCGTCGTCAAGGACGACCACGTCGTACCGCGCTGCCCACTCATCGTCGCCGAGTACTTCGCGCGCTACTTCGCCCGGCTGCGGGCCTTTCCCGACTGCGCGCACCGCCATGTCGTCGACATCAACTCGCTCGCCGACCGGGACAAGGTGACCAAGGGCGCCGAGATCTACCTCCGCACCCTCGGCACGCCCGAGGAGGAGATCGTGCTTGTCTTCGCCGACGCGGCCTGCGCCGATCCGCTGGCCCTGACCTACACCGCGTACGACTTCTGACCACCCGTCACAGCGGAAGAGGGAGAACCGGCATGGCCACGATCTACCTGGACCACCAGGCGACCACCCCGATGGACCCGGCGGTCGTCGAGGCGATGAACTTCGCCGCCACCCACTGCTACGCCAACCCGTCCAGCCCGCACGCCGCCGGCATCCGCGCCTTCCGCGAGGTCGAGCGCGCCCGCGGCGCGGTGGCCCGGCTCATCGGGGCGGGGCGCAGCGAGATCTACTTCACCTCCGGTGCGACGGAGGGAAACAACCTCGCGATCAAGGGAGTCGCCACGACGACGGGCGGACCCCGCCATGTGGTGACGACGGCGGTGGAGCACAAGTCGGTGCTCGACACGTGCCGTTCGCTGCGGGACGCGGGCCACGAGGTGACGGTGCTGCCGGTCGACGCCGAGGGCCGGGTCGATCCGCGGCGGGTCGCCGCGGCGCTCCGGCCGGACACCGCGCTCGTCTCGGTGATGCTCGCGAACAACGAGGTCTCCACCATCCAGCCGGTCGCCGAGATCGGCGCGCTGACCCGGGCGGCGGGCGTGCCGCTGCACTGCGACGCGACGCAGGGGGTGGGCTCGCTGCCGGTGGACGTACGGGCGCTCGGGGTCGACCTGCTGACCTTCTCCGGGCACAAGATCTACGGTCCGAAGGGTGTCGGCGTGCTGTACGTCGCGAACCGGCTCTCGGACCGGACGCCGCTCGCGCCACTGCTGCACGGCGGCGGGCAGGAGCGGGGGCTGCGCGCGGGCACGCTCAACACCGCCGCGGTCATCGGCCTCGGCGCGGCCGTGGGGGTGCTCGCGGCGGGCCGGGAGGAGGAGGCGGCCCGGCTCGCGGGGCTGCGGGGCCGGTTCCTCGCGGAGCTGGCGGATCTCGTCCCGTACACACTCAACAGCGGTACGGGGCCGGGCTTCCTGCCGCACGCGGTGAACCTGTCGTTCCCGGACGTGGACGCGCAGCAACTGCTCCTGGAGGTCGCCGACCTCGCGGTCTCGACGGGTTCCGCCTGCAACAGCTCGGCGCAGGAGCCGTCGCACGTCCTGCGGGCGATCGGGCTGCCGCCCGAGCGGATCAGGGGCAGCGTCCGGATCGCGTTCGGCCGCTTCAGCACGGAGGCGGAGGCGGTCGGCGCCGCCCGCGCGCTGGCGACGGTCGCGGGCGGACGGCCGAAAGTGACGGCCTAGGGGAGCGCCTGGGGGGCCGTCAGCGCTCGCGTACCGCGTACGTCAGGACCCGCTCGCTCAGCAGCTCCTCGATCTCGTCGAGGAGCACCAGGGCCTGCCGGGAGACGGTGGTCGCCTTGCCGCCGGTGGTCATCTCGCGGGTGATGTACCCGACGACCGCGTTCTCGATCCAGGCGAGCTGCCCGCCGACGAGCAGGGGCAGCGGATCGTCGGCGGGCGCGCCGGTCTCCTCGCGGAGTGTGGTGACGACGGCGTCCTGGACCTGCTCCTGGACGTGGAAGAGCCGGGCCTTGAGGGTGGGGGCGTGCTCGATGACGTTCATGAAGGCGTCGAAGCCGTCCATGAGTCCGTACGCGGGTGAGACGGCTCCGATGTCCTGGCGGAGTTCGCGCAGCACGGCGCGGGCCGCGGACTCCCCCCGGTCGCGGCCCCTGATCATCCGGGCGAGGCGTTGGGTGACGCCGTCCATCCGGTCGAGGAAGAGGTCCTCCTTCGCCGGGAAGTAGTTGTAGACGGTGTTGACGGAGACGTCCGCCGCCTCGGCGACATCGGCGACGGTCACGTGCGCGAAGCCGTGTTCCAGGAAGAGCCCCGTCGCGATGTCCGAGATCCGCTGCTTCGTCTCGCGCTTCTTGCGTTCCCTGAGTCCCTCGGCCATGCGCTCATCCTAGGCTCCCTGAAATTTCGGTGTCACTGAAATTTTGGGGACGTTGCAAAATTTCATCGACTCTGTTTCTGTAGTCGCCATGCCCATCATCAGCACCGCCGGGCTCGCCCGGACCTTCTCCACCAGGAACGGCCCCGTGGAGGCCGTCCGAGGGATCGACCTGACCGTCCGGCCCGGCGAGATCCTCGGACTCCTCGGCCCCAACGGCGCCGGAAAGACCACCACCCTCCGGATGCTCACCACGCTGCTCCCGCCCACCGCCGGCGCCGCGACCGTCGCCGGCCACGACCTCGTACGGGACCCCGCGGCCGTACGCCGCCGCATCGGGTACGTCGCCCAGTCCGGAGGCCTCGACCCGCAGGAGACCGTCCGCTCCGAGCTCGTCACCCAGGGCAGGCTCTACGGAATGAACCGGGCCCGCGCGGCGGCCCGCACCGAGGAACTCGCGGCCGACCTCGGGCTCACCGAGCTCCTCGACCGCCCGACCCCCGCGCTCTCCGGCGGCCAGCGCCGGCGGCTCGACCTCGCGATGGGCCTCACCCACCGGCCGGAGATCCTCTTCCTCGACGAACCGACGACCGGACTCGACCCCGGCAGCCGCGCCGACCTGTGGACGCTGGTCCGGCGGCTCCGCGACGAGTACGGCACCACCGTCGTCCTCACCACCCACTACCTGGACGAGGCGGACTCCCTCGCCGACCGGCTGGTGATCGTGGACAAGGGCACGGTCGTGGCCGAGGACAGCCCCGCCGCCCTGAAGGCCGCCCACGGCGCGGCCACCCTCCAGGACGCCTTCCTCGCCGTCACCGGGCGGGGTCCGGCGCCCGTCGACACCACACCCGTAGCCGTCTGACCCCGCGCGGACCCCGCACCCCTAGGACAACCGATGCTTCTCCACGACACCGCGCTCCTCTTCGGACGCTACGCCCGCCAGACCCTGCGCTCCCCGTTCCAGATCTTCTTCGGCGTCCTGATGCCGCTGCTCTACCTGCTCTTCTTCGGGCCCCTGCTCACCGGACTCCCCCTGGGCCGCGAGGGCGACTCCTGGCAGATCCTCGTCCCGGGCCTGCTCCTGCAACTGGGGCTCTTCGGAGCCTCGTTCGCCGGGTTCTCGATCATCATGGAGAAGAACTGGGGCGTGTTCGACCGGATGCGGGTCACCCCGGTGAGCCGGCTCGCCCTGCTGCTCGGCCGGGTGCTGCGGGACGCCGCGCTCTTCGTCTTCCAGGCGGTCCTGCTCGTCCTGGTGGCCCTGCCGATGGGACTGCGGGCCCCGCTCGCCGGAATCCTGATCGGCTTCGGCTTCGTGGCCCTGCTGTCGGTGGCGCTCGCCTCCCTCTCGTACGCCCTGGCCCTGAAGCTCCGCACCCCGCAGGAGTTCGGCCCGGCGATCAACACGCTCGCGATGCCGGCGATGCTGCTGTCCGGCCTGATGCTGCCGATGACGCTCGCCCCCGGGTGGCTCGACGTGCTCTCGCGCCTCACGCCGTTCCGCTATCTGGTGGACGCCGTCCGGGAGGCGTACGTCGGCCACTACACGACACCGACCCTGCTGTACGGGGTCCTCGTCGCCCTCGGTGTGGCGGCGCTCGCCGTGACGGTGGGCACACGGACGTTCCGGAGCGCCGGTGCCTAACTAGGCTGGGCCCATGGTCAATCTGACGCGCATCTACACCCGTACCGGCGACCAGGGCACCACGGCGCTCGGCGACATGAGCCGGACCGCCAAGACGGATCTGCGGATCTCGGCCTACGCCGACGCCAACGAGGCCAACGCCGCCATCGGCACGGCCGTCGCCCTCGGGCAGCTCGACGAGGAGGTCGTGAAGGTCCTCGTCCGGGTCCAGAACGACCTCTTCGACGTGGGCGCGGACCTGTGCACACCGGTGGTCGAGGACCCGAAGTATCCGCCTCTGCGGGTGGAACAGCCGTACGTCGACAAGCTGGAGGCCGACTGCGACCGCTTCCTGGAGGAGCTGGAGAAGCTGCGCTCCTTCATCCTGCCGGGCGGCACGCCCGGTGCGGCCCTGCTGCACCAGGCGTGCACGGTGGTCCGGCGGGCGGAGCGCTCCACCTGGGCGGCTCTGGAGGTCCACGCGGAGACGATGAACCCCCTCACCGCGACCTACCTCAACCGCCTGTCAGACCTGCTCTTCATCCTTGCGCGGGTCGCGAACAAGGAGGTCGGGGACGTCCTCTGGGTCCCTGGCGGGGAGCGCTGACGCGCCCTCGGGGGCCTTCTTCGGCCAGACCACGTAGCTGAGCACGATCAGGCCGTGAATGCCGACCGCCCGCCAGACGCCGGCGACCGAGGCCTCCAGCTTCGAGGTGTCGCCGGCCTCGCCGACGTACCAGATCGCGGCGAGCAGGAGGGCGGCGGCCACGGAGGCCGCGACCACCGAGCCGAGCCAGATCCGTCCCTCGTGACGGGCGCGGGCCATCCCGTACCGGGGCGGCTTCGGGGGCGGCGGGCCGCCGCCGAGGCGATGGGCGGCGTGGCCGTCGAGCCACTTCACGGTCCGGTGGCCGTGACCGACCGTGTAGCCGATGTAGATGGCGGCGAGGCCGTGCCGCCAGCTCGGCTCGGCCCCGTTCTTGAGGTCGATCGCCGTGACGACGAGGAGCAGGACCTCGAGGAGCGGTTCGCACAGCAGCAGTGCCGCGCCCAGCTTCGGCTTCCTCAGCAGATAGCGGGCGGCGAGGCCGGCGGCCAGCAGGACCCAGAAGCCCACCTCGCAGACGACGATCAGCGTGACGATCACGGCGGTTCCCCTTTCGGTTCCCCTTCAGCGTCCCGTGGGATCCGGCCTCGTACGTCGTCATCGGTGACGACGTACGCCTACATCCTTCGGCGGAGGAACGGATCGGCCCGGACGAGGAGGTCGGGGCGGGCGCGGACGTGTTGGATGAGTACGTGACACTCCCCCGCCCCCACCGCTTCGACCTGCTCATGGGCTTCCTGGGGCTCGCCATCGGGCTGCTCCTGTGGTCCTTCGGCCTCTACACGACCGGCGACCGGGTCCTCGACCAGCGGTGGGCGACGCTGATCCCGCTCACGGTGATGGCCTCGGCGGAGACACTGCGCCGGACCCTGCCACAGACGGCGCTGGTCGTCGGCACGCTCGCGATCGTCGCCGACCAGTTCACCAACGGGAACCTGGTCACCGTCCTGATGTTCACGGACGTGGTCTACGCGGCCGTCGTGTACGGCAAGCCCGCCTCCGCGCGTCGGGTCCCGTACACGACCGGGCTGATCACGGTCGCGGTGACCATCGGCTTCCTCGTCTGGTGGCAGAACGCGATCGCCCTGCTCGTCGGGGTGCTCACCGGCATGATCTCCTTCATGCCCGCGCTGACCGGCGCCGTCGTCCGCAACCACCGGGAAGCGGCGGAGGCCGCCCGGCTCCGGGCGGAACAGACAGCCCTGCTCGCCGAGATGGACCGGGCGCAGGCCGTGGTCGCCGAGCGGGCGCGGATGGCGCGCGAGCTGCACGACATGGTGGCGAACCACCTCTCGGCGATCGCGATCCACTCCACGGCGGCGCTCTCCCTCGACGAGCCGGCCACCACCCGGCAGGCGCTCACCGTGATCCGGGAGAACAGCGTGGCGGGCCTGGCGGAGATGCGACGGCTGATCGGCATCCTCCGGGACAGCAGCGGGGACGCGGAGCCGTCCGTCGCCCCCACCCTCGCCGGTCTGGACGCCCTGGTCGACCGGGCGCGGGCGAACGTCGGGCCGAGCGGTCTCGTCCTCGCCCTCGACGACACCCGGAAGACCGTGGCGCCCCTGCCGGCGCCGGTGGAGCTGGCCGCGTACAGGATCGTGCAGGAGTCCCTGACGAACGCGCTCAAGCACGCGGCGCCGGGCGAGGTGCGGGTGACCCTGGGCCAGGGCCCCGGAGCGCTGTGGGTGCGGGTGACGAGTCCGTACGGGGAGCGCCCCGGCCCGACCGCACCCGGTTCGGGGGCGGGCCTGGTGGGGATGCGGGAGCGGGTGGCCCTGCTCGACGGGATCTTCGAGGCGGGTGCGGTGACGGACGAGGGGGGCCGGAGACTGTGGCGGGTACGGGCGGAGCTGCCCGTGGACGCGAGTGACGAGGAGCGGGCATGACGGTGCGGGTGGTGGTCGCCGAGGACCAGTCGGCGGTACGGGCGGGGCTCGTGCTGATCCTGGGCAGCGCGCCGGACATCGAGGTGGTCGGGGAGGCCCCGGACGGGGAGCGCGCGGTGGAGCTGGCGCGGGAGCTGCGGCCCGATCTGGTCCTGATGGATGTGCAGATGCCCCGGATGGACGGGGTGACGGCGACGGGGATCGTGGTCACGGAGGGGCTCGCGGACGTGCTGGTCCTGACCACGTTCGATCTGGACGAGTACGTCTTCGGGGCGCTGCGGGCGGGCGCGGCCGGTTTCCTCCTCAAGAACGCGGACGCGCGGGAGCTGATCGAGGCGGTCCGGACGGTGGCGCGCGGCGAGGGCCTGATCGCCCCGGCGGTGACCCGGCGGCTGATCGCGGAGTTCGCGGCGACGGGGCGGTCCGCACGGACGCCGGACCCCGGCATCCTCGCGTCGCTGACCCCCCGGGAGCGGGAGGTGCTGTCGGCGCTCGGGCAGGGTCTGTCGAACGCGGAGATCGCGGTACGGCTCGACATGGCGGAGGCGACCGTGAAGACGCACGTCAGCAAGGTGCTGGGGAAACTGGAGCTGCGGAGCAGGGTGCAAGCGGCGGTGCTGGCGCGCGAGTTGGGCGTCTAGGACAACGGCGGCGACGTTGGTCTGGACCTCTTGACGATTGGTCCAGACCTTCCTACGCTCGCGGGGCGCGCGCATCTTCACGGACCACCCCCACCCCCTCGTCCGTCCGCAACTTGAGGAGCACCGTTGAGCACTCAAGCACCGACGCGCAGAACAGGGTTCAGACACCGGGCCGCCGCCGGTCTGACCGCCCTGATCCTGCCCCTGGCCGCCATGGTCGGCCTCGCCACCCCCGCCGAAGCGGCCACCTCGGCCACGGCCACCTACACCAAGACCCAGGACTGGGGCACCGGATTCGGTGCCAACTGGACCATCAAGAACACCGGCACCACCACCATCAGCGCCTGGACCGTCGAGTGGGACTACCCCGCCGGCACCTCCGTGACCTCCGCCTGGGACGCCACCGTCACCAGCTCCGGCACCCACTGGACCGCCAAGAACGTCGGCTGGAACGGCACTCTCGCCCCCGGCGCCTCCGTCTCCTTCGGCTACAACGGCGCCGGCCCCGGCGCTCCCACCGGCTGCAAGATCAACGGCGCCTCCTGCGACGGCACCAGCCAGCCCGGCGACAACGCCCCCTCGGCCCCCGGCACGCCCACCGCCTCCGGCATCACCGACACCTCGGTGAAGCTCACCTGGACCGCGGCCACCGACGACAAGGGCATCAAGAACTACGACGTCCTCCGCAACGGCGCCAAGGTCGCCACGGTCACCGGCCTCACCCACACCGACCAGGGCCTGACCGCCGGCACCGACTACAGCTACACGGTCGTCGCCCGCGACACCGTCGACCAGACCGGCCCGGCGAGCGGCGCGGTCTCCGTCCGCACGACGGGCGGCGGCACCAACCCGCCCGTCGGCAACACCGTGAAGATGGGCTACTTCACCAACTGGGGCGTCTACGGCCGCAACTACCACGTGAAGAACATCGTGACCTCGGGCTCCGCGTCCAAGATCACCCACATCAACTACGCCTTCGGCAACGTCACCGGCGGCAAGTGCACCATCGGTGACGCCTACGCCGACTACGACAAGGCCTACACCGCCGACCAGTCCGTCGACGGCGTGGCCGACACCTGGGACCAGCCGCTGCGCGGCAACTTCAACCAGCTGCGCAAGCTGAAGAAGGCCTACCCGAACATCAAGATCCTCTGGTCCTTCGGCGGCTGGACCTGGTCCGGCGGCTTCGGCCAGGCCGTGCAGAACCCGGCCGCCTTCGCCCAGTCCTGCTACGACCTGGTCGAGGACCCGCGCTGGGCCGACGTCTTCGACGGCATCGACCTCGACTGGGAGTACCCCAACGCCTGCGGTCTCACCTGTGACACCAGCGGCGCCGCCTCCTTCAAGAACATGATGCAGGCCATGCGCGCCAAGTTCGGTACCAACAACCTGGTCACCGCGGCCGTCACCGCCGACGCCTCCGCCGGCGGAAAGATCGACGCCGCCGACTACGGCGGCGCCGCGCAGTACATGGACTGGTTCAACGTCATGACGTACGACTTCTTCGGCGCCTGGGCGGCGAAGGGCCCGACGGCCCCGCACTCCCCGCTCACCTCGTACGCCGGCATCCCGCAGGCCGGCTTCAACTCCGCCGAGGCGATCGCCAAGTTCAAGGCGAAGGGCGTCCCCGCCAAGAAGCTGCTGCTCGGCATCGGCTTCTACGGGCGCGGCTGGACCGGCGTCACCCAGTCGGCCCCCGGCGGCACGGCGACCGGCCCGGCGGCGGGCACGTACGAGCAGGGCATCGAGGACTACAAGGTCCTCAAGGCCTCCTGCCCGGCCACCGGCACCGTCGCGGGCACCGCGTACGCCCACTGCGGCACCAACTGGTGGAGCTACGACACCCCGGCCACGGTCACGTCCAAGATGAACTGGGCGAAGAACCAGGGCCTGGGCGGCGCCTTCTTCTGGGAGTTCAGCGGTGACACCGGCAACGGCGAACTCGTCGGAGCCATCAACACCGGCCTGAACTAGCACGCACGAAAGAAGCGGGGGACGGCGCAGCACGCCGTCCCCCGCTTCTTTCACGTCTACGCGACGTTCACCCTCTGCCCCGGAGGCGCCGCCTCCAGCCAGGCCATGAAACCGGTCCGCGCGTCCTCGCTCATCGCCAGCTCCAGCCGCACGCCCTCGTACATACAGGGCTGGATCACCGCATCGGAGAGCAGCGCTAGCTCCTCCTCGCCCTCCGGCATCCGGCGCTCCAGAGCCACGATGGACGAGCGCTCCAGGACCCGGCGCGGGCGGGGCGCGTACGAGAAGACACGGAACCAGGCGATCTCGTCACCGCTGTAACGGGCGACGCCGTAGACCCAGCCCTTGCCGCTCGGATCCGGATCGTCCGGGACGTTCCAGTGCAGGGAACAGTCGAAGGTGCCGCCGGCGCGCTGGATCAGCCTCCGGCGCAGTCCGAAGACGAAGAGCCCGATCACCACCAGTGCGACGACCAGGCCGCACACGAGCAGAGCGAGGAACATCTTCACCGACCTCCTCGCTGCGTCCCGTAGCCGGCACCGCCGGCAGAACCGAATACAACCTGCATATGCATCGCCTCAGCCGCGGCACGGTCCGGAAAATTCCGGATCGTGCCGCGGCTGAGGGCACTACTGCTCGGCGCGGACCTTAACGGACCGCTACCGCGCGCAGCCGGACATCGGCGCGCCGCTCGGCGGCGGCGTCGGAGTCCGACTTCGCACGCTCCAGCGCGCGCTCGGCGCGCTGGGCGTCGATCTCGTCCGCCAGCTCGCAGATCTCCGCGAGCAGAGACAGCTTGTCGTCGGCAAACGAGATGAATCCGCCGTGGACGGCGGCGACGACGGTCGCGCCCTCGCTCGTACGGATGGTCACCGGGCCCGACTCCAGCACACCGAGCAGCGGCTGGTGGCCGGGCATGACGCCGATGTCGCCGGAGGTGGTACGCGCGATGACCAGGGTGGCCTCGCCGGACCAGACACTCCGGTCCGCGGCGACCAGCTCGACGTGCAGCTCAGCAGCCAAGGGTGGCTCCTCGGGTCACCACCCGGCGGGTCTGCCGGGTGTTGGGGTCAATTCTAATGGGCGTGGAGCGGGGGCGGGACGGATCCCGCCCCCACTCGGGCGAGCACGGGGCTCAGGAGACGCCGAGCTCCTTGGCGTTGTTCTTGAGGTCCTCAAGACCACCGCACATGAAGAACGCCTGCTCGGGGAAGTGGTCGTACTCACCGTCGCAGATCGCGTTGAACGCGGCGATCGACTCGTCGAGCGGAACGTCCGAACCGTCCACACCGGTGAACTGCTTCGCCGCGTGGGTGTTCTGGGACAGGAAGCGCTCGACACGGCGGGCGCGGTGGACAACGAGCTTGTCCTCCTCGCTCAGCTCGTCGATACCGAGGATCGCGATGATGTCCTGGAGATCCTTGTACTTCTGCAGGATTCCCTTGACGCGCGTGGCGGCGTCGTAGTGGTCCTGCGCGATGTAGCGCGGGTCCAGGATCCGGGACGTGGAGTCCAGCGGGTCCACGGCCGGGTAGATGCCCTTCTCGGAGATCGGACGGGAGAGAACCGTCGTCGCGTCGAGGTGGGCGAAGGTGGTGGCCGGAGCCGGGTCGGTCAGGTCGTCCGCGGGGACGTAGATCGCCTGCATCGAGGTGATCGAGTGACCACGGGTCGAGGTGATGCGCTCCTGGAGGAGACCCATCTCGTCGGCCAGGTTCGGCTGGTAACCCACTGCGGAGGGCATACGGCCGAGCAGGGTCGAGACCTCGGAGCCGGCCTGGGTGAAGCGGAAGATGTTGTCGATGAAGAACAGCACGTCCTGCTTCTGCACATCGCGGAAGTACTCCGCCATGGTCAGACCGGCGAGGGCCACGCGCAGACGGGTGCCCGGGGGCTCGTCCATCTGGCCGAAGACCAGCGCGGTCTTGTCGAGAACGCCGGCCTCCTCCATCTCGACCATGAGGTCGTTGCCCTCACGGGTGCGCTCGCCGACGCCCGCGAAGACGGAGACACCGTCGTGCAGCTTGGCCACACGGACGATCATTTCCTGGATCAGAACGGTCTTGCCGACACCGGCGCCACCGAACAGACCGATCTTTCCACCCTTGACGTACGGGGTGAGAAGGTCGACGACCTTCAGGCCGGTCTCGAACATCTCGGTCTTGGACTCGAGCTGGTCGAAGGCGGGAGCCTTGCGGTGGATCGTCCAGCGCGGCGCGTCGGCCACGGTGGACTCGTCGGCGTTCAGCACCTGGCCGAGCGTGTTGAACACACGACCCTTGGTGACGTCACCGACCGGGACGGTGATGCCCGTGCCCGTGTTGGTCACCGGGGCCTGGCGGACCAGGCCGTCGGTGGGCTGCATCGAGATGGTGCGGACGACGCCGTCACCGAGGTGCTGGGCGACCTCGAGGGTCAGCGTCTTGGTGCCACCCTCCACGGCCGGGTCCGGGACCTCGACGTTCAGGGCGTTGTAGATCTCCGGCATCGCGTCGACGGGGAACTCCACGTCGACGACCGGGCCGATGACCCGGGCGACGCGGCCCGTGGCGGCGGCCGTCTCAACAGTGGTCGTCATTACTTGTCACTCCCCGCGGTCGCGTCGGCCAGGGCTGCGGTGCCACCGACGATCTCGCTGATTTCCTGGGTGATTTCGGCCTGGCGGGCCGCGTTGGCAAGTCGGGAGAGGTTGTTGATCAAGTCTCCCGCGTTGTCGGTCGCCGACTTCATCGCGCGGCGCGTGGCAGCGTGCTTGGAGGCAGCCGACTGGAGCAGCGCGTTGTAGATCCGGCTCTCGACGTACCGGGGCAGCAGGGCGTCGAGGACGTCCTCCGCCGACGGCTCGAAGTCGTACAGCGGACGGAGCGTGTCCGAACCGCCGGCCTCCTTCGCCACCTCGTCGAGGCTGAGGGGCAGCAGCCGGGCCTCGACCGCCGTCTGCGTCATCATCGAGACGAACTCGGTGTAGACGATGTGGAGCTCGTCCACACCACCCTCCGCCGTGTCCTGCTCGATCGCCTCGATCAGCGGAGCCGCGATCGTCTTGGCGTCGCCGTACGACGGCTGGTCCGTGAACCCGGTCCACGTACCGGCCAGCTTCCGCTCACGGAAGTTGTAGTGCGCGATACCACGACGGCCGACGACATAGACGGTGACCTCGCGGCCCTCGCCCTCCAGCTTCGCCGTCAGCTTTTCCGCCGCCTTGATGGCGTTGGAGTTGAAGGCGCCGGCCAGACCGCGGTCGCTCGAGAGGAGCAGAACCGCGGCGCGAACCGGGTTCTCCGCCTCGGTGGTCAGCGGGTGCTTGTCATTGGCACCCGTGGCCACCGCCGTGACCGCGCGCGTCAGCTCGGTCGCGTACGGAGTCGACGCCTGCACCTTGCGCTGCGCCTTGACGACACGCGAGGCGGCGATCATCTCCATCGCCTTGGTGATCTTCTTCGTCGCGGTGACGGATTTGATGCGACGCTTGTAGACCCGGAGCTGCGCTCCCATGAGTCAGGTCCCTTCCGTCGTCACTTCGAGACGTTGACGGCGGCAGGAGCGTCCTCGCCCAGCAGCTTGCCGTCAGAGGTCTCGAACTGCTTCTTGAACTCCGCGATGGCGTCACCGACGGACTGCAGGGTGTCGTCGGACATCTTGCCGCCCTCACGGATGGAGGTCATGAGACCCGAGTGGTTCTGGCGCAGGTACGCCAGGAGCTCGGCCTCGAAGCGGCGGATGTCGGCGACCGGGACGTCGTCCATCTTGCCGGTGGTACCGGCCCAGACGGAGACGACCTGGTTCTCGGTGGGCATCGGCTGGTACTGAGCCTGCTTGAGCAGCTCGACCATGCGCTGTCCACGCTCCAGCTGCGCCTTCGACGCGGCGTCCAGGTCGGAACCGAAGGCGGCGAACGCCTCCAGCTCACGGAACTGGGCCAGGTCGACACGGAGGCGACCGGAGATCTGCTTCATCGCCTTGTGCTGGGCGGAGCCACCGACGCGGGAGACCGAGATACCGACGTTCAGGGCCGGACGCTGGCCGGCGTTGAACAGGTCGGACTCAAGGAAGCACTGGCCGTCGGTGATGGAGATGACGTTGGTCGGGATGAACGCCGACACGTCGTTCGCCTTGGTCTCGACGATCGGAAGACCGGTCATCGAACCGGCACCCAGCTCGTCCGAGAGCTTCGCGCAGCGCTCGAGGAGACGCGAGTGCAGGTAGAAGACGTCACCCGGGTAGGCCTCACGGCCCGGCGGGCGGCGCAGCAGCAGCGACACGGCGCGGTAGGCGTCGGCCTGCTTCGACAGGTCGTCGAAGACGATCAGGACGTGCTTGCCCTGGTACATCCAGTGCTGACCGATGGCGGAACCGGTGTACGGCGCCAGGTACTTGAAGCCGGCCGGGTCGGACGCCGGGGCGGCGACGATCGTCGTGTACTCGAGCGCACCGGCCTCTTCCAGGGCGCCGCGAACGGACGCGATGGTCGAGCCCTTCTGGCCGACGGCGACGTAGATGCAGCGGACCTGCTTGTTCACGTCGCCCGAGCGCCAGTTGTCGCGCTGGTTGATGATCGTGTCGACGCACAGCGCGGTCTTGCCGGTCTGACGGTCACCGATGATCAGCTGACGCTGGCCACGGCCGACCGGCGTCATGGCGTCGACGGCCTTGTAGCCGGTCTCCATCGGCTCGTGCACCGACTTACGGGCCATAACGCCCGGGGCCTGCAGCTCGAGGGCGCGACGGCCCTCCGTCGCGATCTCGCCGAGACCGTCGATCGGGTTGCCGAGCGGGTCGACGACGCGACCCAGGTATCCCTCACCGACACCGACGGAGAGGACCTCGCCGGTGCGCTGCACCGACTGTCCCTCCTCGATACCGCTGAACTCGCCGAGGACGATCGCGCCGATCTCGCGCTCTTCGAGGTTCAGGGCGAGACCCAGGGTCCCGTCCTCGAACTTCAGCAGCTCGTTCGCCATGGCCGAGGGAAGACCCTCGACCTTCGCGATACCGTCACCGGCCAGGCTGACCGTGCCGACCTCCTCGCGCGAGGCCGCGTCCGGCTGGTACGACTGGACGAAGTTCTCCAGTGCGTCCCGGATCTCCTCCGGCCGGATCGTGAGCTCCGCCATCTGGGTTCCCTGCTCTCCTTGTTGGGCCCGAAGTTTCTTAAGGGGTCTGGGGGCCGACCCCCAGGAATCTTCTGCAATCTCTGCACGGCCCAACCGGGCCGCTGGTGATGCTGTGGTGCTGTGATGCCTTGTGCTGTGGCTGCCGTCAGCCGGCGAGTCGACGGGTCGCCTCGTCGAGGCGCTCCGCGATGGACCCGTTGATGACCTCGTCGCCGACCTGCACGGTGATCCCGCCGAGGACCGCCGGGTCCACGTCCAGGTTCAGGTGCATCTCGCGGCCGTACAGCTTGGCGAGGACGGCACCGAGGCGCTGCTTCTGCTGGTCCGACAGCGGCACCGCCGAGGTGACGACGGCGACCATCCGGTTCCGGCGCGCCGCGGCGAGCTTGGACAGGGACTCGAGTCCCGCTTCCAGGCTACGTCCACGGGGCTGGGTCACGAGACGGACGACCAGACGCTCAGTGGTCGCGTGGGCCTTGCCGCCGAGCAGGCTGCGGAGCAGCGCGCCCTTGGCGGCGGCCGTGGCGGCCTTGTCCGTCAGCGCCGAGCGGAGCTCGTTGCTGGAGGACACGATCCGGCCGAACCGGAACAGCTCGTCCTCGACGCCGTCGAGCGCGCCCGCCTTCTGCGCCGCGGTGAGGTCGGCGGTGTTCGCCAGTTCCTCGGCGGCGTCGACCAGGTCACGCGAACGCGACCAGCGGGAACGCACCATGCCGGACACCAGGTCGAGGGTCACGCCGTCCACCTGACCGCTCAGGAGTCGCTGCGCGAGCTCGGCCTTGGCCTCACCCGACTGCGCGGGGTCGGTCAGGACCCGGCGCAGCGACACCTCGCGGTCGAGCAGCACGGTGACGGCGGCCAGCTCGTCCGAGAGCTTCGTCGCGTCGACCGAGGTGTTGTCGGTCAGCGCGTCGAGGGACTCACGGGCGGCGGCCAGTGCCTCGCGGCTCGCTCCGTTCATCGGACGGCCTCGGCCTTCTCCTCGAGCTCGTCGAGGAAGCGGTCGATCGTGCGGCTCTGGCGGGCGGTGTCCTCGAGGGACTCGCCGACCAGCTTGCCGGCCAGGTCGGTGGCGAGCTTGCCCACGTCCTGACGCAGCGACGCGGAGGCGGCCTTGCGGTCGGCCTCGATCTGCGTGTGGCCGGCCGCGATGATCTCCTCGCGCTGGCGCTGGCCTTCCGCCTTCATCTCCTGGATGATCGCGGTGCCCTGCTCCGTCGCCTCCTGGCGAAGACGCGCGGCCTCGTGGCGGGCCTCGGCGAGCTGGGCCTTGTACTGCTCCAGCACACTCTGAGCCTCGATCTGGGCCGACTCGGCCTTCTCGATGCCACCCTCGATGGCCTCGCGACGCTGCTCCAGAACCTTGTTGATGTTCGGGAGGAGCTTCTTGGCGAGGAAGCCGAAGACGATGACGAAGGCGATCAGGCCGATGACGAGCTCGTCGAGATGCGGGAGCAGAGGAGGCTGGGGCTCCTCCGCCGCCGCAAGAAGCAGAGCGTTCACATCAGTGCCTTCCGTAAAAAGAATCGGGCAGTCGGTCCGGCTTACTGGTAGACGAAGCCCATGACGATGCCGATGAGGGCGAGCGCCTCACAGAAGGCGAAGCCCATGATCTGGTTGGTGCGGATCAGACCGGCGGCCTCGGGCTGGCGGGCGAGGGCCTGCGTACCGTTACCGAAGATGATGCCGACGCCGACGCCGGGGCCGATCGCGGCGAGGCCGTAGCCGATGGACGCGACGTTGCCGACGAGGGTGGTCTTGGCGGAGTCACCGGGGGCGGCGAGGTTGACCAGTTCGAGAGCAGCGGACATGCCGTTACTTCCTTCTCTTTCAATGACCCGGTGGGGGTTGGCCACCGGACGACTGTTGGATTGGGGGTGAAGCTACGATCCGGGACGGATCGGCTCAGTGGTGCTCGGAGAGCGCGCCCTGGATGTAGCTGCAGGCCAGGAGTACGAAGACGTACGCCTGGACGGCCTGGATGAAGAGCTCGAACGCCGTCATCACAAGGACCATCACGAACGAGGCGCCGGCGTAGACAAAGCCGAGGCCGTTCATGAGGTACCAGGTGGCCAGCGTGAACATCACGATGAGCAGGTGACCGGCGAACATGTTCGCGAACAGTCGCACCGCGTGCGTGAAGGGCCGGATGATGAGGTTCGAGAAGAACTCGAGTACGACGACCATCGGGAGGATCGCGCCGAGGGACTTGTCGTAGCCGACGATGTTCTTCCAGCCACCCACGAAGCCGTGCTTCTTGAAGGTGAGCGAGATCCACATCACGTACACGATCAGGGCGAGACCGGCCGGGAAGGCGATCAGCGACGTGACCGGGAACTGGGCGAGCGGAACGATCGACCAGAGGTTCATGATCCAGACGAAGAAGAACAGCGACACCATGAAGGGGACGTACTTCTCGCCGTCCTTCTTGCCGATGATCTCGTAGACGATGCCGCGGCGCACGAAGTCGTATCCGGCCTCGCCGACCATCTGCAGCTTGCCGGGGATCAGCTTGGGCTTGTTGAAGGCGGCCCAGAAGAACCCGACGATCACGATGGAGCCGAGGATGGCGAGCAGCATCGGCTTGGTGATCTCGATGCCGGCCACCGTCGCGACGGGCTCGTACATGAACGTGTGCAGCCCCGGCGCCGGGAAGCCACATCCACTGAAGATGTGGCAATCCGGGTCGAAGGCAAGCGTCTGGTCAGCACTCACCGCGGGCTCCTTCAGCGTGGCGCATAGGTACGGCAACCTCGTTGTGTCGGCGCGGCACGCAGCCGCGGGTCGGCACTGGACTGGTCTTACGGATAAGGGGGCGGCGGTTCGGCATCGAGCCTCGCGCTGGGACAGGCGCCGCTTCGGATGCCCGCGCCCGCAGTGCCGCAGTTGGCACCGGACGATAGCAGGAAGCCGAACGCGGCTTTATCCCGGCCCTACCCTTCACGACTTCGACCCCGTGTTTCCGGGGTCGATGTACGTGATCTTGGCCTTCATGTAGGCCCGGGCCTGTGCGGCGACCCACACCACGGTCGTCGCGAGCAGCGTGAAGGCGAAGGCCTTGAAGTCGAACAGCGAGGTGTTCTTGAGCAAGGCCAGGAAGATGAAGAGCACCAGCAGCTGGGCCGTGTAGAGCATGAGCCCCATGGCCTGGAAGAGGTGCGGGAACGACTTCGCCGTCCGCTGCAGAACCAGCTGCCCGATTCCCATGAAGAGGAGGACCACCAGGGTGCCGACGACCGCTCCGAGCGCACCCTTGCCACCGGCGACCACCCCGCTGATGACCGTGGCGACGGCGCCGACGGCTGCGGTGGGTACGGCGGTGTGCAGAAGGATGCGTGCGTCGTTGGACGGCATGGCGGTGTCTCCGCTTGCTGAAGGGGGCGATGGTGTCGTCATGGACGAGCGTAAGCCCGGTCCGAGGTGGGTCTCGGGGCCAACGGACCGTCGCACTACGGTCTTTCGGCTCTGTCGCCGGGTCTCGTGAACCGTATCACAAACTATTTGAATAGGTCTTTACCCAGAAGGTGTGCCAACTGTCACACATGAGAGTTACTCCGCGCGTGTGTGCGCGACAGTAGGGCATCTTGTCTGGTAACGGCCGCGGATGCGGCTTTCGTCAACTTGGCGTTCCGGCCTTCCGCCGGTCGGTGAAGCGCGCGCGGTTGCCGATGGCCGTGGAGCCGTTGAGGCCCGCCGGCACCGGAACCCGCTCCTCCTCGACCGCGACCGGCTCCGGAGCGGCCTCCACGACGGGAATCCGCTTGCGGCGGCGGTAGCGGGGCGGTACGACCGACTCCGCCCAGCGGGGCGCGCGCGGCGTGAAGCGCGGCAGCAGGAGCAGCACCAGACCGATCGCGCTCAGCCCGACGACACACAGGACGATCCACATCGAGGCCGAGTGGACCGAGTACGCCAGCGTCCCGAAGGCGATGAGCGCCGACCAGAAGTACATGATCAGCACGGCGCGGCTGTGCGAGTGCCCGATCTCCAGGAGCCGGTGGTGGAGGTGGCCGCGGTCGGCGGCGAACGGCGACTGGCCCTTCCACGTGCGGCGGACGATCGCCAGGACGAGGTCGGCCATCGGGATCGCGATGATCGTCAGCGGCAGCAGCAGCGGGATGAAGACCGGCAGGGCGGCGTGGGTGGCCTCCCGGGTCGAGCCCTCGAAGATCTTCAGCGCGTCCGGGTCGACCTGGCCGGTGATCGAGATGGCGGAGGCCGCCAGGATCAGACCGATCAGCATCGAGCCGGAGTCGCCCATGAAGATCCGCGCCGGGTGCATGTTGTGCGGCAGGAAGCCCAGGCACATGCCCATGAGGATGACGGTGAAGAGCGTCGCGGGGGCGGCGGCCTCGATCGTGTAGCCGTACCAGAGGCGGTACGCGTACAGGAAGAAGGCGGCGGCGGCGATGCAGACCATGCCGGCGGCGAGGCCGTCGAGACCGTCGACGAAGTTGACGGCGTTGATGGTGAGGACGACCAGGGCGACGGTGAGGAGCGTGCCCTGCCAGGGGGTCAGGGAGACCACGCCGACACCCGGGATCGGCAGCCACAGGATCGTCAGACCCTGCGCGACCATCACGCCCGCCGAGATCATCTGCGCGCCCAGCTTGATCAGCGCGTCCAGCTCGAACTTGTCGTCGAGGACGCCGATCAGCCAGATCAGGGCGGCACCGGAGAGCAGCGCGCGCGGCTCGTTGGAGAGCTCGAAGACGCTGTTCAGGTTCTGCAGGTGGTCGGCGACGAGGAGTCCCGCGCACAGCCCGAAGAACATGGCGATGCCACCGAGCCGCGGAGTCGGTTCTCGGTGTACGTCGCGGGCGCGGATCTCCGGCATCGCCCCGGTGGCGATGGCGAACTTCCGCACCGGACCGGTGAGCAGATAGGTCACCGCCGCCGTGACACACAGCGTCAGCAGGTAATCACGCACGGGCTGCCCCACAGGAATCGCTGGCCATCTCAGCCCCACACCCTAGCCGTGCCGTCCATGTGCTTGGAGACACGCGGGCCGCCCGAACGGTTGCGTTCGGTCCTCCCCCGGTCTTTCCTCACCGTCCATACGGGGGAAATCGGCCGGTCAGAGCCCGTACCTCCGCCCGTACCCGGGCGGTCTCCGCGGCGTCCTCCCGCAGCGCGGCGGTGAAGAGCGCGACGATCCGGACCATCTCGGGGGCGCCCATGCCCTGGGTGGTGACGGCGGCGGTGCCGAGCCGGATGCCGCGCGCCTCCCCGTGGGGCAGGGCGCAGGTGTCGAGCACGATGCCGGCGGCGGCGAGCCGGGCGCGTGCGGTCCGCCCCTCGATGCCGAGGGGGGCGGGGTCGGCGGTGATGAGATGGGTGTCGGTGCCGCCGGTGGTCACGGCGAAGCCCTCGGCGGCGAGCGCGGCGGCGAGGACCCGGGCGTTCTCGACCACCTGATGGGCGTACGCGGTGAACGCCGGGGTGGACGCCTCGCCGAAGGCCACCGCCTTCGCCGCGATCGTGTGCATCTGGGCGCCGCCCTGGGTGAAGGGGAACACCGCGCGGTCGATCCGCCCCGCGAGGTCGTCGCCGCAGAGGATCATTCCGCCGCGCGGACCCCGCAGCACCTTGTGGGTGGTCGCGCAGACCACGTCGGCGTACGGGACGGGGCTGGGGGCCGCTCCCCCGGCGACGAGACCGATCGGATGGGCCGCGTCGGCGATGAGATAGGCGCCGACCTCGTCGGCGATCTCGCGGAAGACCGCGTAATCCACGTGGCGGGGGTAGGAGATCGAGCCGCACACGATCGCCTTGGGCCGGTGGTGGCGGGCGAGCGCGGCGACCTGTTCGTGGTCGACGAGGCCGGTCTCGGCGTCCACGCCGTACGGGACGAAGTCGAACCAGCGCCCGGAGAAGTTCGCCGGTGAACCGTGCGTGAGGTGCCCGCCGTGGTTCAGGCCCATGGCCAGCACCGTGTCACCGGGCCTGAGAAGGGCCGCGTACGCCGCCAGGACGGCCGAGGAGCCCGAGTGTGCCTGGACGTTCGCGTGGTCGGCGCCGAAGAGCGCGGTGGCCCGCTCGACGGCGATCCGCTCGGCGGCGTCCGCGTACTCGCAGCCGCCGTGGTGGCGGGCGCCGGGGTAGCCCTCGGCGTACTTGTTGGCGAGCGGGGAGCCGAGGGCGGCGAGGACGGCGGGCGAGGTGAAGTTCTCGGCGGCGATCAACTGCAGGCACTCGGCCTGCCGACGCCCCTCGCCGAGCAGTACGTCGGCGATCTCCGGGTCCTGCCGGCGCAGGACGTCGAGTTCCTCGGCGAGTGGAGCGGTGACCGACATGTCACCAATGTAGACACGCGCCCCGAGGCCCGCCCGTCGAACCCGGTCCCCGCCCCCGTACGCCCGTCAGTCCCGTGCTGGTACGTCCGTCGGGACCGTCAGTCCCGTGCCCGTACGCCCGTCAGTGCCGTCACCACCGGGTCCAGCGCCTGGTTGATCTCGTCGCCGATCGAGCGGAAGAAGGTGATCGGGGCGCCGTACGGGTCGTTGACCTCGTCCGCGTCGACCGACGGGGCCAGAAGCCACCCGCGTAGAGCCGCCGCCGCGCGGACCAGGGCACGCGCGCGTTCCACCATGCCCTCGTCGTGGGCGTCCGGGAGCGTGGCCGGGTCGATCGCGCGGACCAGGCGGGTGAACTCCTTCAGGGTGAAGGTGCGCAGGCCCGCCGAGTGGCCCATCGAGATGACCTGCGCCCGGTGGTCGCGGGTCGCCGTCAGGACCAGGTCCGCGCGGATGACGTGCTCGTCGAGGAGCTCGCGTCCCACGAAGCCGCTGTAGTCCGCGCCGAAGTCGGCGAGGACCAGTTCCGCGTTGGCCTCCATGGGGGCGCCCTCGTGGCCCCAGGTGCCCGCGCTCTCCACGATCAGGCCGCCGCCGAGAGGATCGCCGAGGCGGTCGCTCAGGGCATGGCGGGTCAGCCGCTCGGTGATGGGCGAGCGGCAGACGTTGCCGGTGCTGACGTGGAGGATGCGGAAGGTGTTGCTGTCGTCGAACCCCGCTATGCCACGCCCCTCAGGGGCGGTCAATTCGCCACCTCGAGGTCGGGTACGACCTTCCGGAGCTCCTCCGGGGACAGCGCGCCCTCGCGCAGCAGCACCGGGACCTTGCCCGTGACGTCGACGATGGAGGAGGGGACGATGCCGGGGGTCGGGCCGCCGTCGAGGTAGACGGAGACGGAGTCGCCGAGCATCTGCTGGGCCGCGTCGCAGTCCTCCGGCGACGGGTGGCCGGTGAGGTTGGCCGAGGAGACCGCCATCGGTCCGACCTCGGTGAGCAGTTCGATGGCGACCGGGTGCAGCGGCATGCGGATGGCGACCGTGCCCCGGGTGTCGCCCAGGTCCCACTGGAGGGACGGCTGGTGCCTGGCGACGAGGGTGAGCGCGCCGGGCCAGAACGCGTCGACGAGCTCCCAGGCCTGCTCGGAGAAGTCCGTGACGAGGCCGTGGAGGGTGTTCGGGGAGCCGATGAGCACGGGTGTGGGCATGTTGCGGCCCCGGCCCTTGGCGGCGAGCAGGTCGGCGACGGCCTCGCTGCTGAAGGCGTCCGCCCCGATCCCGTAGACGGTGTCGGTGGGCAGCACGACCAGCTCGCCCCGGCGGACGGCGGACGCGGCTTCGCGCAGACCGGTCACGCGGTCGGTCGCCTCGTTGCAGTCGTATCGCCGTGCCATCAGTTCCCGGCCTCCTCGTACACGTGGTTCGTCATGGCAGAAGTCATGGCCGTCATGGCATGGCCTTGCGGGCGGTCGCGAAGCGCGGCCGGTTGTTCAGGTCCGGGTGGTCGGCGGCGTCGGCCCAGCCGGCCTCCTCGTTGAAGATCCACGGGACCTGCCCGCCCTGGGTGTCCGCGTGCTCGATGACGACGAGGCCGCCGGGACGCAGCAGACGGTGGGCGGTGCGCTCGATGCCGCGGATGGTGTCGAGGCCGTCCTCGCCGGAGAAGAGGGCCATCTCCGGGTCGTGGTCGCGGGCCTCGGGCGCCACGTACTCCCACTCGGTGAGCGGGATGTACGGCGGATTGGAGATGACCAGGTCGACCTGGCCGTCCAGCTCCGGGAGGGCGCTCAGCGCGTCGCCCTGGTGGACGGTGACGCGGGAGCCCTCGGCGTTCTTGCGGGTCCAGACGAGGGCGTCGTCGGAGAGCTCGACGGCGTGCACGCGCGAGCGCGGCACCTCCTGGGCCATGGCGAGGGCGATGGCCCCGGAGCCGGTGCAGAGGTCGACGATGAGGGGTTCGACGACGTCCATGGCGCGTACGGCGTCTATGGCCCAGCCGACGACCGACTCGGTCTCCGGGCGGGGCACGAAGACACCGGGGCCGACCTGGAGCTCCAGGTAGCGGAAGAACGCCCGTCCGGTGATGTGCTGGAGCGGTTCGCGGGCCTCGCGGCGGGCGACCGTCTCCCAGTAGCGGGCGTCGAAGTCGACGTCCTTGACGTTGTGCAGCTCCCCCCGCTTCACGCCGTGCACGAACGCGGCGAGCTCCTCGGCGTCGAAACGCGGTGAGGGAACGCCGGCGTCGGCCAGCCGCTGGGTGGCCTGGGCCACCTCGGCAAGCAGCAGGTTCACGCTGGTCCTCCGTGGTGCGGGGGGGGTGGGGCTGGGAAACGTACGCCGCTGCTTACGCCGCTGCGAGCTTGGCTGCCGAGTCGGCGTCGACGCATGCCTGGATCATGGCGTCCAGGTCGCCGTCGAGCACCTGGTCCAGGTTGTACGCCTTGAAGCCGACGCGGTGGTCCGAGATCCGGTTCTCCGGGAAGTTGTACGTACGGATCTTCTCGGACCGGTCGACCGTGCGGACCTGGCTGCGGCGGGCGTCGGCGGCCTTGGACTCGGCCTCCTCCTGCGCGGCGGCGAGCAGCCGGGACCGCAGGATGCGCATGGCCTGCTCCTTGTTCTGGAGCTGGCTCTTCTCGTTCTGGCAGGAGGCGACGATACCGGTCGGCAGGTGGGTGATGCGGACGGCGGAGTCGGTGGTGTTGACCGACTGGCCGCCGGGGCCGGACGAGCGGTAGACGTCGATGCGCAGGTCGTTGGCGTGGACCTCGACCTCGACCTCCTCGGCCTCGGGCGTGACGAGCACGCCGGCGGCGGAGGTGTGGATACGGCCGGCGGACTCGGTCGCGGGGACGCGCTGCACGCGGTGCACCCCGCCCTCGTACTTGAGGCGGGCCCAGACGCCCTGGCCGGGCTCGGTGGCGCCGTTGCCGCCCTTGGTCTTCACGGCGACCTGGACGTCCTTGTAGCCGCCCAGCTCGGACTCGGTGGCGTCGATGATCTCGGTCTTCCAGCCGACGCGCTCGGCGTACCGGAGGTACATGCGGAGCAGGTCGCCGGCGAAGAGGGCGGACTCGTCGCCGCCCGCGCCCGCCTTGATCTCCAGGATGACGTCCTTGTCGTCGCTCGGGTCGCGCGGGACGAGGAGCAGGCGGAGCTTGTCGGTGAGCTCCTCCCGGTCCTTCTCCAGCTGCTTGACCTCGGCGGCGAAGTCGGGGTCGTCGTGCGCGAACTCGCGGGCGGTCTCGATGTCGTCACCGGTCCGCTTCCAGGCCCGGTAGGTCGCGACGATCGGGGTCAGCTCGGCGTAGCGCTTGTTCAGCTTGCGCGCGTTGGCCTGATCGGCGTGGACCGAGGGGTCCGCGAGCTTCGTCTCCAGGCCGGCGTGCTCGCCGACCAGTTCCTCGACCGCCTCGAACATCGGGGGGCTCCTGGTCTTTTCGTCAGTTGCTGCTCAGTTGCTACGGGGACGGCAAAGCGCCGGTCCCGGTCACCCGCGCGGGGCGACCGTGGACCGGCGCAGGGGCTCGCTACTTCGCGGCGGAGCCGGCCTTGCCGAAGCGGGCCTCGAAGCGGGCCACGCGGCCGCCGGTGTCGAGGATCTTCTGCTTGCCCGTGTAGAACGGGTGGCACTCGGAGCAGACCTCGGCACGGATGGTGCCCTCGGTCAGCGTGCTCCGGGTGGTGAACGACGCGCCACAGGTGCAGCTGACCTGGGTCTCGACGTACTCGGGGTGAATCTCGCGCTTCAAGGTGTCTCCTAGTTTCGGGAGGGCTCCGGGTCGCTTCCGCGGGTTGCGGTGAGCGTGAACCGGGGCCGACGTACCAGTCTGCCAGGACCGGCCGTATCTCCCAAAACCGGGGTCGGGCCGGAAGTATTCCGGGCGTGCTCCTGGAGGGCCCGCGGGCTACTTCACGAGTCCGTCGGCCTTCCCGGTGGCGGCGTCCTTCGTCGCCGACGCGGGGATCGGCCGGTCGTTCTTGATGGCCGTCCAGACCTGTCGGGCCTCGGCTTCCAGGGGGATGACGCGGTTGGGGTCGCGCGGGTCGTACTCGACGGGCAGGGTGACCATGTGGACGTTCTGGGCGCCGATGCCGGAGAGGCCCTTCGCGAAGCCCATCAGCTCCTGGACGGAGTCGAGTTCGGAGTCGGGGGTGACGGCCTTGGTGGCGGCGTCGGCGAGGCCGAGGAGCTTCTTCGGATCGGTGAGGACGCCGACGTCCTTGACCTGCTCGATGAAGGCCTTCATGAAGGCCTGCTGGAGCTGGATGCGGCCGAGGTCGCTGCCGTCGCCGACGCTCTTGCGGGTGCGGACGAGGCCGAGGGACTGCTCGCCGTCGAGGGTGTGGGTGCCCGGTGCGAGGTCGAGGTGACTCTTGTCGTCCTTGATGGCCCGGGTGGTGGTGATCTCCACCCCGCCGAGTTCGTCGATGAGCTTCTTGAAGCCGGTGAAGTCGACCTCGATGTAGTGGTCCATGCGGATGCCGGACATCGCCTCGACCGTCTTGACCGCGCAGGCGGGGCCGCCGGCCTCGTACGCGGTGTTGAACATGGCCCTCCGCTCGCCGGCGACGGTGGCGCCCTGGCCTCCGGTGCAGGAGGGCCGGTCGACGAGGGTGTCGCGGGGTATGGAGACCACGCTCGCCTTCTTGTGGCCCTCGTGGACGTGGACGACCATCGCGGTGTCGGAGCGGGCGCCGCCCTCGTCCTTGCCGTAGGCGTCGTTGTCGCCGGAGCGTGAGTCGGAGCCGAGGACGAGGATGTCCATGGAGCCGTCGTCGATGTCGTCGGGGCGGTCGGTGCCCAGCTGGGCGTTGATGTCGACGCCCTCGATGTTGCCGTCGAGCTTGACGTACACGTAGCCCAGTCCGGCGCCGCCGAGGACGAGGACCGCGGCGGCCCCGGCGCCCAGGATCGCGAGTCCCCGGCCGCGCCTGTCGCGCGGCTTGCGGCGATGGCCGCTTCCCGCGCCGGGTATTCGGCCGCGCCTGCTCTGTTCGGTCATCGTCATCCCTCGGGCCCTCGGTTCACCATGTGTGACGGCGAAGCACCCGAAAGGGTTGCATACGGACCTGTGAGGTTTGGCCGGACACAGCACCGGACACAGCACCGCGCCCACCGTGCGGGCACGGTGGGCGCAGTGGTTCACGCAGGTCACGACGGGGTTACGGGCCCGGGGCCCGGCTCTCGTCGTGTGACGCGGGTCTCACGTCAGTCGTTGTTGGACGCACCAGGCGTGGTCTTCTGGATCTGGAGCAGGAACTCGCCGTTCGACTTCGTCTGCTTCATCTTGTCGAGCAGCAGCTCGATCGCCTGCTGCTGGTCGAGCGCGTGCAGCACGCGACGCAGCTTCCAGGTGACCGCGAGCTCGTCGGCGCCGAGCAGGATCTCTTCCTTGCGCGTACCCGAGGCGTCGACGTCGACGGCCGGGAAGATGCGCTTGTCGGCGAGCTTCCGGTCGAGCTTGAGCTCCATGTTGCCGGTGCCCTTGAACTCCTCGAAGATCACCTCGTCCATGCGCGAACCGGTGTCGACCAGCGCGGTCGCGAGGATGGTCAGCGAACCGCCGTCCTCGATGTTGCGCGCGGCACCGAAGAAGCGCTTCGGCGGGTAGAGCGCGGTCGAGTCGACACCACCGGACAGGATGCGGCCGGAGGCCGGCGCCGCGAGGTTGTACGCGCGGCCCAGGCGGGTGATCGAGTCGAGCAGGACGACCACGTCGTGACCCAGCTCCACGAGACGCTTGGCGCGCTCGATGGCCAGCTCGGCGACGGTGGTGTGGTCCTCGGCCGGACGGTCGAAGGTCGAGGAGATGACCTCGCCCTTGACCGACCGCTGCATGTCGGTGACCTCTTCCGGACGCTCGTCGACCAGGACGACCATCAGGTGGCACTCGGGGTTGTTGGTGGTGATCGCGTTGGCGACCGCCTGCATGATCATGGTCTTGCCGGTCTTCGGCGGGGCCACGATCAGACCGCGCTGGCCCTTGCCGATCGGCGACACGAGGTCGATGATCCGCGTGGTCAGCACGCCCGGGTCGGTCTCCAGACGGAGCCGGTCCTGCGGGTACAGCGGGGTGAGCTTGTTGAACTCGGGGCGGCCGCGGCCGGAGTCGGCGGCCATGCCGTTCGCGGAGTCCAGGCGGACCAGCGCGTTGAACTTCTCGCGGCGCTCGCCCTCCTTCGGCTGCCGCACGGCGCCGGTGACGTGGTCACCCTTGCGCAGACCGTTCTTGCGGACCTGGGCGAGGGAGACGTACACGTCGTTCGGACCGGGCAGGTAGCCGGAGGTCCGGATGAACGCGTAGTTGTCGAGGATGTCCAGGATGCCCGCGACGGGGATCAGGACGTCGTCGTCCGCGACCTGCGGCTCGCCGGCCTGGAAGTCGTCACGGCCGCGCCGGCCACGACGGTCGCGGTAACGGCCGCGGCGCCCGCGGCGGCCGCCCTCACCGTCGTCGTAGTCGTCCTGCGGACCGGCCTGCTGGCCGCCCTGCTGACCCTGGCCCTGGAGCGGCTGGCCCTGGCCCTGGCCGCCCTGGCGCTGACGCTGGCCGCCCTGGCCGCCGCCCTGCTGCTCGTCGCCCTTGCCACGGTCGCGCTGACGGTCACGGCGGTCACGGCGCTCGCCGCGCTCCCCGCGGTCGCCCCGCTCGCCACGGTCACGGCGGCCACGGCCCTCGGCGCCGTCGACGGCGGCCTCGGCCTTGGTGTCGGTCCCCGCGTCGGCCTTGGGCTCGGTACGGGTCTCGGTGCGCGCCTCGGTCTTGACGATCTGGGCGGCCTCGGCCTTGACCTCGCCCTCCGGCGAACCGGCGGGGGCGGTGGCCCGGCGACGACGGCGCTCACCGGCCGGCTGGTCGTCCGACGCCGGCTGGCCCGGGATGTCGATCTGCTGCTGGGCGACGGCCTTCTCGGCCTTCTCGGCCTTGGGCTCCGCGGCCTCGGCGGCGGTCTCGCCCGTACGGGTCTTGGAGGTGGCGCGGCGCTTCGGCTTGGTCTCGGCGGCGTCGGCGGTCTTGGCGGGGGCGGCGGAGCCCCCTCCGGCCTGCGCCTCCTTGATGACCTCGATCAGCTGGCTCTTGCGCATCCGCGCGGTGCCCCTGATGCCGAGGCCGGACGCGACCTGCTGCAGCTCGGCCAGGACCATGCCGTCGAGGCCGGTGCCGGAGCGGCGGCGCCGTGCGGTGCCGCCGGTGGCGGCGGGCGCGGCGGCGTCGACACTGCTGTCGGCAGTCACGCCCATCAGATCGGTGGTGTCGCTCACGAAGGGTCCTTCCCTGGAGCGGACGTCGGCCATCTGGCTCGGCGACCGGTTGTGCTGTCCGGCAGCGGTCCCGTGTGGGTGGACCGTGTCCGGGGCGGTGGTCCCGCCGGGTACGGCGGAGAGAGAACGTGCTGTGGGTCCGGCCCGAGCGCCCCCTGCTCGGCCCTCACTGCGGAAGAGCGAGGGGTGTCGTGCCGGTTCCGGAGCGTGCTCGAAACTGCACAGGCAGGCTGCTCAGGCAGTTGGGGAGGCTCCCGGAAGAATCGGTGGTCCCTGATGGGGACACTCAGCACCGCGCCACAAAGGCGCCGGGTGCTGACTTGAGGTTAACACTACCGGCTCCAACAAACATTCCCCCTCTCCCTCACCGGCAATCTCCTGTCCGGACGCTGCCCGGCGTCCGGCCGCCGTGCGCCTAGGGCGCCAGCGGAAGGACGCTCGCTCCGGACGCGTCGAGGTCGAGCCGGTTGGCGGCCCAGCCCTCGCCCGCCAGTCGGGCGACCTTGTCTGCCGTCCCGTGTTCGGCCAGCGCGAGGACCGTGGGGCCCGCGCCGGAGATGACCGCGGGGACGCCGTCCGCCCGCAGCCGGTTCACCAGGGCGATGCTCTCCGGCATCGCGGGAGCCCGGTACTCCTGGTGCAGCCGGTCCTCGGTGGCCGCGAGCAGCAGCTCGGGGCGGCGGGTCAGGGCCTCGACGAGGAGGGCGGCGCGCCCGGCGTTGGCGGCGGCGTCCACGTGCGGGACGGTGCGCGGGAGGAGGCCGCGGGCGGTCTCGGTGAGGACCGGCTTTCCGGGGACGAAAACCACCGGAACGATGGAATCCGAGGGATCCATCCTGATCGCCCGCGCGGCACCGGACTCGGTCCAGGCGAGCGTGAATCCGCCGAGCAGACAGGCGGCGACGTTGTCGGGGTGACCCTCGATCTCGGTGGCCAGCTCCAGGAGGGCGGCCTCGTCGAGCCTGGCGTCCCCGCCTATGGTCACGGCGCGGGCGGCGACGATGCCGGCGCAGATGGCGGCGGAGGAGGAGCCGAGGCCGCGGCCGTGCGGGATGCGGTTGGCGCAGACGACCTCGAGGCCGCGCGGCTGTCCGCCGAGCAGGTCGAAGGCCGTGCGCAGGGAGCGTACGAGCAGGTGGCTCTCGTCGCGCGGGAGCGTCTCGGCACCCTCGCCGGCGATGTCGACGTGCAGCCCGGAGTCGGCGACACGGACGACGACGTCGTCGTAGAGGCCCAGCGACAGGCCGAAGGCGTCGAAGCCCGGACCGAGATTGGCGCTGGTGGCGGGGACGCGCACCCGTACGGCGGCGGCGCGGAACGCTGGACCGGCCATCGCTCGATGACTCTCCTTGATTGCGACAACGGGTAGTTCAAGAGAAGTACACGGGAACCCGGGGGCCGTTTCGGCCACGGAGGCGACAACGGCAACGACACCGCGCATATGCGTCGGGGCGGGTTCGGTACAGCCTATCGAAGGAAGGTTCTGCCGCGACATAGGGCGCACAGGAGGCGCACGATGCGTGTCGCGAGCCAACCTGTGCGCCTATGTACGTTCCTGATCGGGTTTCGATCAGTGCGTTTCCCTGGGCAGGGGGGTGGGATCAGGCCAGGCCGAGGCGCTCGGCGGCGGCCGCCGCGTCGACCGGGACGGTGACCGGCTGCGGCGCGCCGGCGACGGCCCAGTCGGGGTCCTTGAGCCCGTTGCCGGTGACCGTGCAGACGATCCGCTGGCCCGGGTCGACCTTGCCCTGCTCGGCGGCCTTCAGCAGGCCGGCGACGGAAGCGGCCGAAGCGGGCTCCACGAAGACGCCCTCCTGCGCCGCCAACAGGCGGTAGGCGCGCAGGATCTCACGGTCCGTCACCTCGTCGATGAAGCCGCCCGACTCGTCGCGCGCGGCGATCGCGTAGTCCCACGAGGCCGGGTTGCCGATCCGGATCGCGGTGGCGATCGTCGACGGGTCCTTGACGACCTCGCCGCGCACCAGCGGGGCCGAACCGGAGGCCTGGAAGCCCCACATGCGCGGCCGGTGCGTGGAGACGGCGTCGGCGGCGTACTCGGAGTACCCCTTCCAGTACGCCGTGATGTTGCCGGCGTTGCCGACGGGCAGGACGTGGATGTCGGGCGCGTCGCCGAGCATGTCGACGATCTCGAACGCGGCGGTCTTCTGGCCCTCGATGCGGACCGGGTTGACCGAATTGACCAGCGCCACCGGGTAGTTCTCGGAGAGGCCGCGGGCCAGCGTCAGACAGTCGTCGAAGTTGCCGTCGACCTGGAGGATCTTCGCGCCGTGGACGAGGGCCTGGCCCATCTTGCCGAGCGCGATCTTGCCCTGCGGCACAAGGACGGCGCAGACCATCCCGGCGCGTACCGCGTACGCGGCGGCGGAGGCGGAGGTGTTGCCGGTGGAGGCGCAGATGACGGCCTGCGCGCCCTCCTCCTTGGCCCGGGTGATGGCCATGGTCATGCCCCGGTCCTTGAAGGAGCCGGTGGGGTTGGCGCCCTCGACCTTGAGGTGCACCTCGCAGCCCGTGCGCTCGGAGAGGACCTGAGCGGGAACGAGCGGCGTACCGCCCTCACGGAGCGTGACGACCGGCGTCGTGTCCGTGACCGGAAGGCGGTCCCGGTACTCCTCGATGATGCCGCGCCACTGGTGGGTGCCCTTGCTGGTCATGGGTCCTTACTCCCCTTCAACACGCATGATGCTGGCGACACCGCGCACGGTGTCGAGCTTGCGCAGCGCCTCGACGGTCCCGGAGAGGGCGGCGTCGGGCGCGCGGTGGGTGACGACGACGAGGGAGGCCTCGCCGTCCTTTCCCTGCTGGCGGACGGTGTCGATCGACACCCCGTGCTCGGCGAAGACCGTCGCGACCTGGGCGAGGACGCCCGGCTTGTCGGCCACGTCGAGGCTGATGTGGTACCGCGTCACGACCTCGCCCATGGAGCTCACGGGCAGCTGGGTGTACGCGGACTCGCCGGGGCCGTTGGCCTCGTTGAGCTTGTTGCGGCAGACGGCGACGAGGTCGCCGAGGACGGCGGACGCGGTCGGAGAGCCGCCGGCGCCGGGGCCGTAGAACATGAGCTGCCCGGCGGCCTCCGCCTCGACGAAGACCGCGTTGTACGCCTCGCGGACGGAGGCGAGCGGGTGGCTGAGCGGGATCATCGCGGGGTGCACGCGCGCGGTGACGGATCCGCCGTCGGCGGCCCGCTCGCAGATGGCGAGCAGCTTGATGGTGCAGCCCATCTGCTTCGCGGAGGCGAAGTCGGCGGCGGTGACCTCGGTCATGCCCTCGCGGTACACGTCGTCGAGGCGCACGCGCGTGTGGAAGGCGATCCCCGAGAGGATGGCGGCCTTGGCGGCGGCGTCGAAGCCCTCGACGTCGGCGGTCGGGTCGGCCTCGGCGTACCCGAGGGCGGTGGCCTCGTCGAGCGCCTCGGAGTAGCCGGCGCCGGACGAGTCCATCTTGTCGAGGATGAAGTTCGTCGTGCCGTTGACGATGCCCATCACACGGTTGATCTTGTCGCCGGCGAGGGACTCGCGCAGCGGCCGGATGAGCGGGATGGCACCCGCGACGGCGGCCTCGTAGTAGAGGTCCTGCCCGTGCTGCTGGGCGGCGGCGTAGAGGCTCGCGCCGTCCTGGGCGAGCAGCGCCTTGTTCGCGGAGACGACGGAGGCGCCGTGCTCGAAGGCGGTGGTGATGAGGGTGCGGGCCGGCTCGACCCCGCCGATGACCTCGACGACGACGTCGATGTCCCCCCGTTTGACCAGGGCGGTGGCGTCGGTGGTGATCAGCTCCGCGGGGATGCCCTCGCGGACCCTGTCCGGGCGGCGGACCGCCACGCCGGCGAGCTCGACCGGGGCGCCGATGCGCGCGGCGAGGTCGTCGGCGTGCGTCGTCATGATGCGCGCCACCTCTGAGCCGACCACTCCACAGCCCAGCAGCGCCACCTTCAGCGGACGCGTACGCATCATCCGACCTCTTTCCGTCCTGCTTCGTATCTCTACGTTCGTATCTCTACGGTTCTACGGTTCTCTGCGGTGGAACCAGTCTCACTCACCGGACGGGCGTTTCCGCCCGTTGTCCGGATCCTGAGACGTCTATTTCATCACTCGACTATTTCATCATCCGACGTCGAGGCGCAGGAGATCTTCCTCCGTCTCGCGGCGGACGATCACCCGCGCCTCGCCGTCCCTGACGGCGACGACGGGCGGCCGGAGCGCGTGGTTGTAGTTGCTGGCCATGGAGCGGCAGTACGCGCCGGTGGCGGGCACGGCGATGAGGTCGCCGGGCGCCAGGTCCGAGGGCAGGAAGGCATCCCGTACGACGATGTCACCGCTCTCGCAGTGCTTGCCGACGACCCGGGACAGCATCGGCGCGGCGTCGCTGGTCCGCGAGACGAGGCTCACGCTGTACTCGGCGTCGTAGAGAGCGGTGCGGATGTTGTCCGACATGCCGCCGTCGACGCTCACGTACGTCCGCAGCCCTTCGAGCGGCTTGACGGTGCCGACCCGGTAGAGCGTGAACGCGGTCGGCCCGACGATCGCGCGGCCGGGCTCGACCGAGATGCGCGGAGTGGCGAGACCCGCGGCCTCGCACTCCCGCGTCACGATCTCGCCGAGCGCCTTCGCGATCTCGTGCGGCTCGCGCGGGTCGTCCTCGGAGGTGTACGCGATGCCGAGGCCGCCGCCGAGGTCGATCTCGGGCAGCTCGACGCCGTGCTCGTCACGCACCTCGGCGAGCAGCTGGACGACGCGGCGGGCGGACACCTCGAAGCCGGCCATGTCGAAGATCTGGGACCCGATGTGCGAGTGGATCCCGATGAGTTCGAGCCCATCGAGCCGGAGGGCACGGCGCACGGCCTCCGCGGCCTGCCCGCCGGCCAGGGCGATGCCGAACTTCTGGTCCTCGTGCGCGGTGGCGATGAACTCGTGCGTGTGTGCCTCGACGCCGACGGTCACCCGGATCTGTACGCGCTGGCGCCGGCCGAGGGACTGGGCGATGTGGGCGACGCGGACGATCTCCTGGAAGGAGTCGAGGACGATCCGTCCGACGCCGGCCTCGACGGCCGTACGGATCTCCTCCTCGCTCTTGTTGTTGCCGTGGAAGGCGATGCGCTCGGCGGGCATGCCGGCGGAGAGAGCGGTGGTGAGCTCGCCGCCGGAGCAGACGTCGAGGTTCAGCCCCTCCTCCTTGAGCCAGCGCACGACGGCACGGGAGAGGAACGCCTTGCCCGCGTAGAACACGTCGGCGTCCGCGCCGAAGGCATCGGCCCAGGCGCGGCAGCGGGCGCGGAAGTCGCTCTCGTCGAGGAAGTAGGCGGGGGTGCCGAACTCCTCGGCGAGGTCGGTCACGCTCAGGCCACCGACGGTGGCCGCCCCCCGCTCGTCCCTGGCGACGGTCCGGGACCACACCTTCGGGTCGAGGACGTTGAGGTCGGCGGCCGGCGCGGTGTAGTGGCCCTCGGGAAGGACGTCGGCGTGGCGGGGCCCTGCGGGGTGGGCGGAACGGCTCATGTCTGCTCTTCTGCTCTCTCAGATCCGATCGGGTGCGCTGATGCCGAGCACGGAGAGGCCACCGGCGAGCACCGTCCCGGCGGCTTCGGCGAGCGCGAGCCGGGAGCGGTGGGCGGCCGAGGGTTTCTCGTCGCCGAGCGGCAGAACGGTGTGCTGGAACGCGAGCAGCGCGTCGGCGGTGGCTTCCAGGTGCCGGGCGACCCGGTCGGGGGCGCGGTGGCGGGCGGCGGCGAGGAGGACGACGGGGTGGTCGCCGAGGGCGCCGAGAAGTGCGGGGGCGTCGACGGGGGTCTCGTACCGGGGTGCGAACCCCAGCTGCTCGCCGTTGACGAGCAGCCGCCGCACCCGCGCGTACGCGTACCGGACACGGAAGAGAGGGTTGCGCTCGTGCTGGACGAGGAGCGGCGGCCCGTCGAGGGGCCGGTCCTGGGGCGCGGGCCGGAGGAGGGCCCAGCGGGCGGCGTCGACGCCGAGGGCTTCGGGCTCGTACGCCCCGGGCCGTACGTGGATCCGCCCGGCGCCGCCGAACCCGGCTTCGGCCCCCTGCGTGCGGAGGAGCCGGACGACGGTCTCCGTGACGAGGGCGGCGCGCGGCTCCGCGGGGGCGGCGAAGCGGACGGTGGTCCCGGCGAGGGCGGTGCCGCTCCCGTACCCGGATCCGGCGGCGAGGACCGCGGACACGAGCTCGCCGCCGGCGTCCCGCCGGAGGCTGAAGTTCAGGAACCCCGGGCCGGTGATCTCGACGCCCCGGAGCCCGGGAGCGCCACGGAGCCGCTCCTCCAGGATCCCCGCGACATCGAGGGCGGTGCGCCCGGCGGACCGGGCGAGGGTGAGGGCGATGTTGCTGGCGTACTCGCCGGCGCCGCCGGGACGGGCCCGCTCGACCTTCACGAACGGCGGCACGTCGACCCGCAGCGCACCGTCGTCGACCGCACGGCGCACGGCGTGCAGCACGGTGAGGGAGAGGTCCGCGGGGGTCACGGGTCAAGCCTAGGGGAGGAGGGGGGTCGGAAAGCGAACCGGTTTCGCCATACGGGCAAACGGGAGGGCGGGGGGGCGTGACACCCGGTCCGTGAGAGCTCGGTGTACGCGCTCGGTGCATGAGCTAAGCGCACGAGCTCGATGCATGAGCTCAGCGCACGCGCTCGGTGCATGAGCTCAGCGCATCCGCTCAGCACACGAGCTCAGCGCAGCTGCTGAGCGCACAAGCTCAGTGCACCTGCCCGGCGCCTAGTCCGGTGCGCCCGTTCAGTGCACCCCGGGCGCGCTTCCGGCACGTCGGGTCCCCTGATCCTGCCGCTCCTCGGCCGCGGCCGGTTCCTCTCCCCCGTCGGTCCCGGCCGCCTCCGGCCGCTCCCGCCGCTCGCGGTGCATCAGCTGACGGACCACGCGGACGAGCTCGGCGGGCTCGAAGGGCTTGGCGAGGAACGCGTCGACCCGGGGCGCGACCCCGTCGGCGACCTCGTGCTCACCGCAGGCGCTGATGATCGCGACCGGCAGATCACTGGTGCGCGGATCGGCACGTAGCCGCTCGGCCGTCTTGATCCCGTCCAACCGGGGCATGACGACGTCCAGGGTGACGACATCAGGACGAACCCGATGCACGACATCCAGACACTCGGCACCATCGGCCGCGGTCACGACCTCGAACCCCTCGAGTTCGAGATTGACCCTGATCAACTGCCGGATCACCTTGTTGTCATCGACAACGAGCACCCGACCGGACACCCCTGACACACGAACGAGAGTAGGGCGCCCCGAACGGCTGCGTCCGGGTTTTACCCACTTCTGACCCGTGCGGGGGACCCGACCCCCGGTGACGCCCCGGAAATACCTGTTCACAGCCACTCCCAGAGAGCTGGTAGGGTTCTACCCGTCGCCGCCGAACGCGGCAGCGCCCCCGTAGCTCAGGGGATAGAGCAACGGCCTCCGGAGCCGTGTGCGCAGGTTCGAATCCTGCCGGGGGCACTTCGCAGGAAGTGCCACACAGACCCCGTGATCAGTGGAAACGCTGAGCGCGGGGTCTTGTTGTATGTGCCGTGCCGGCCGAGCGCCGGTCCGTCCGTTTCCTGGCCGGGCCCCGGGCGGACTGACGCCGGGTCGGTCAGAGGGGCACGATCGTCGTCTCCGTTGCCTTCACGCTGGTCCAGACCGGTGTCCCCTCGGCGAGGGCGAGTTCGGCGGCGGCCTGGGGGGTGATCTCCGCGACGAGGTCGGGGGCCTGGGGGGAGGTGACGAGGATTCGCAGTCGGCTGCCGCTCGCGGTGATCTCGCGTACGGTGCCGGGCCAGACGTTGCGGGGGCTGCCCGCGGGCTTCTCCCGGTGGACGGAGACCGCCTCCGGGGCGACGATCGCGAGCGCAGGGGTGCCGGCCGGCGGCGATTCGGCCGCGACCAGGGTGCCGCCGCCGTCGAGGGCGAGGCCGTCGGGGGTGGCCGTGCCGGGCCAGGCGTTGCGGCCGAGCATCCGGGCCACCCACGGAGAGCGGGGGTGGCGGGTGACCTCCGCCGGGGTGTCGTCCTGGAGGGCTCGGCCGTCCTGGAGGACGAGGACGCGGTCGGCGAGGGAGACCGCCTCTACGGGGTCGTGGGTGACGATCAGGCAGACACCGCCGAAGCCGGAGAGGTGGCTGCGCAGGGTGTGCCGTACATGGGCGCGGGTGGTCTGGTCGAGGGCGGCGAGCGGTTCGTCGAGGACGAGCAGCCGGGGCCGGGCGGCGAGGGCGCGGGCCAGGGCGACGCGCTGGGCCTGACCGCCGGAGAGCTGGGCGGGGCGGCGGTGGGCGAGGTGGCCGACGCCGAGGCGGTCGAGCCATGCCTGGGCCTCGCGGCGGGCCTCGGCTCGCGCCACACCCTGGGCGCGCAGCCCGTACGCGGTGTTGGCGAGGGCCGACAGATGCGGGAAGAGGGCGCCGTCCTGCGGCACCCAGGCGACGCGGCGGCGGTGCGGGGGCAGTGCGGTGACGTCCTCTCCGCCGAGCCTGAGCTCGGCGTGGGCGCGGGGGGTGAGGCCGAGCAGGGCGCGGAGCAGGGTGGTCTTCCCGGCGCCGTTGGGGCCGACGACGGCGATGGTGGTGCCGGCTTCGGCGTCCAGGGTGAGCCGGGTGAAGCCGGTGACGTCGGCGCCCAGCGACCAGCGGCCGGCGACGCCGGGGGTCGGCGGGGGCGCATCGGGAGCCGCGTCGGCGGGGACCGGCTCCGGGGCGGCCTCGGGGGCGGTGCGCCGCTTCGTGTCGCTCGGGGCGCCGGTCCACCGTCCGCGCAGGGCGATGAGGACGGCCATGGCGATGGCGAGGAGCAGCAGGGAGACGGAGGTGGCGGCCTCGGGTTCGTCCTGGAGCAGGAGGTAGACCTGGAGCGGCAGGGTCTGGGTGGTGCCGGGGAGGTTGCCGGCGAAGGTGATGGTGGCGCCGAACTCGCCGAGGGCCCGCGCCCAGGTGAGGGCCGCGCCCGCGACGACGCCGGGCGCCACCATGGGCAGGGTGACGGTGAGGAAGACCCGTACGGGCGAGGCGCCGAGGGAGGCCGCCGTCTCCTCGTACCGCGGCCGCAGTCCGCCGAGCGCGCCCTCCAGGCTGACGACGAGGAACGGCATGGAGACGAAGGTGGCGGCGAGGACGGCGCCGGAGGTGTGGAACGGCAGCGTGACCCCGAAGGTGTTCTCCAGCCACGGTCCGAGCACTCCGCGCCTGCCGAAGGCGAGCAGCAGGGCGACACCGCCGACCGTCGGTGGCAGCACCATCGGCAGCAGGACGAGTGAGCGGACGAACGCCTTGCCGGGGAAGGTGACCCGGGCGAGCAGCCATGCCAGCGGTACGCCGAGCAGCAGGGACAGGCCGAGCGCCCAGAACGACACCACGAGCGAAAGTCGCAGCGCCTCGACGGTCCCGGGGGACGTCAGGTGGCCGGCGAGCTCGCCCCATTCGGTCCGCGCGAGGATGCCGACCAGCGGGAGAGCGAGGAAGACCACGGCGAGCAGCGCGGGCAGCGCGAGGGCGAGCGGCGGCCTGGCGCGGCCGGTGCGCCTTCCGGGGGTGCGGATGCCTGCTTGTTTCATCGTGTTCCCGACGGCGTGAGGAGAGGCGGAGCGAGGATCATCCGGTCCCCCGGTACGGACAGTGCCGCGCGGTCCGGGTGGTCCGGTCGGTCACGGCTTCTGGAAGCCGGCGTCCTGGAGGATCTTCCGGGCCTCGGGCGAGGAGAGCCAGCTGACGAACGCGGCGGCGGCCTCGGCGTTCTCCGAGTCCTTCAGTGTGGCGGCGGGGTAGGCGGCGACGGCGTTCTGCGCGTCGGGGATCTCGACCGCGTCGACCTTGTCCCCGGCGCTCTCGGCGTCGGTCCTGTAGACGAGCCCGGCGTCGGCCTCTCCCAGCTCGACCTTGCTGAGCACGGCGCGCACGTTCGGCTCCTGGGAGACCGGATTCACCGTGATCTTCTGGGCGTCGAGGATCTGCCGGCTGTACTTGCCGGCCGGTACCTCGGGGGCGGCGAGGGCGACCTTGAGGCTGGGGTCCGCGAGGTCGTTCAGGCCGTCGACCTTGAAGGGGTTGCCTTCGCCGGTGGCGATGACCAGGCGGTTCTTCGCGATGACCGCCGGTGTGCCGGTGTCGGCCCGTACCTTGTCCATGCTCTTGGTGTCGGCGGTCACCAGGACGTCGGCGGGCGAGCCCTGGGTCACCTGGGCGACGAGTTCCTGGGAGCCGGCGAAGGAGAAGGTGAGCTCGGTGCCCGGGTGGGACTTCTCGTATGCGGCGCCGGCGGTCCTGAAGGCGTCGGTGAGGGAGGCGGCCGCGAGGACCGTCAGCTTCGCCCGGGGCGCGGTGCCGGAGGCCGTGGATCCGCCGGTGTCCCGCGTGGTGTCGTCGCTCGAACAGGCCGCGAGCGGCAGAAGCAGCGCCGCGGTGAGGGCGGCGGCGGCACGGCGGCGGGTGACGGTCGGCATGAGGGCCATGGGGGCGGACTCCTGGGGGCGGAGGGAACGTACGGGGAGGAGGCCGGTCGCGCCGACGGCCGGGAGGCCTCGGTACGGCGTGAGGGGCGATCAGGTGCGGTCGATGTGCACGCTGGTCGACTTCACGCGGGCGGTGGCCCGCACGCCGACTTCCAGTCCCAGTTCCTCCACGGCCTCACGGGTGAGGAGGGAGACCAGGCGGTGCGGTCCGGCCTGGATGGTGACCTGGGCCGCGACGTCGCCGAGCTTGATCGCCGTGACGATGCCCGGGAAGGAGTTGCGCGCCGACGTGTACGGAACCTCGTCGTCGTCGCTCTGCGCGATCTCCACGGAGAAGGCGGCGAGCGCCTCCCCGTCGATCACGCGCCGGCCGCTCTCGTCGCGACGGGTCGCGACGCGGCCGGCGTCGGCCCAGCGTCGCGCGGTGTCGGGGCTGACGCCGAGGAGACGCGCGGCCTGGCCGATGGTGTAGGACTGCATGTGCGACACGTTAGGCCGTGATCTCACGCATCTGCAACTGAATCGTGGGACCCTCCATGGCGGATGAGAGTCTGCTTGGAGGAAGCGACACATACGCGCATACGACGGAGCCGGCGTCCGCGCAGGGGCGGACGCCGGCTCCTTGAGGAGACCGTGGGCCGCCCGGCGGGTTGTCCCGGCCGGGCGGCCCCTGGGGTCACTTGACGTTGATCGCCGTCCAGGCCTTGGCGACCGCCGCGTACTCGGGGCTGCCCGCGCCGTAGAGGTCGGTGGCCGCGGACAGGGTGGCCGTGCGGGCGCCGGCGTAGGTGGTGGAGGAGGTCATGTAGGTGGAGAGGGCCTTGAACCAGATCTTGTAGGCCTTGGCGCGGCCGATGCCCGTGAGGGTGGAGCCGTCGTACGTCGGGGAGTCGTACGAGACACCGTTGAGCGTCTTCGCGCCGCTGCCCTCGGAGAGCAGGTAGAAGAAGTGGTTGGCCGGGCCCGAGGAGTGGTGGACGTCGAGGCGGCCGAGGCTGCTGGACCAGTAGTCGGCGGAGCTGCCGTCACGGCTCGGCTTGTCCATGTAGCGGAGCGGGGTGCCGTTGCCGCGGATGTCGATCTTCTCGCCGATGAGGTAGTCGCCGGCGTCCGAGGCGTTGGCCGCGTAGAACTCGACCGAGGTGCCGAGGATGTCGGAGGTTGCCTCGTTCAGGCCGCCCGACTCCTTGCTGTAGCGCAGGTTGGCCGTCGAGGCGGTGAGGCCGTGGGTCATCTCGTGGCCGGCCACGTCGATCGAGGTGAGCGGCCTGGCGTTGTTCGCACCGTCGCCGTAGGTCATGCAGAAGCAGGAGTCGGACCAGAAGGCGTTGACGTACGCGTTGCCGTAGTGGACGCGGGAGTAGGCCGCGACGCCGTCGCCGCGGATGCCGTTGCGGCCGAGCTCGTTCTTGTAGAAGTCCCAGGTGACGGCCGCGCCGTAGTGGGCGTCGGCCGCGGCGGTCTCCCGGTTCGTGGCGAGGCCGTTGCCCCAGGTGTCGGTGCTGTTGGTGAAGAGGGAGCCGGTGCCGCTGGTGCCGCCGTTCAGGTCGTACGTCTTGTGGCCGCCGCGTGCGGTGTCCGTGAGGGTGAACGAGGGCGCGGTGCCGAGGGTGACCGTACCGCTGTACTGGGTGTGGCCGGTGCCCGTCTCGATCGCCTCGTAGGCGTACAGCTCCTTGCCGGTGGTGGCGTCGGTGATGACGTGGCGCTCGCTCGGGGTGCCGTCGGCCTGGACGCCCGTGACGGTCGTCTCCCAGGCGAGGGCCGGCTTGCCGGTGGCGGCCCAGACCACCTTGCGGGACGAGGAGGGGGCGGCGGAGCGCGCGTCGGAGGACGCCGCGGCGGCCTTCCCCGCGGTCTCGGCGGTGACCTTCGCCGTCGTGCTCGCCACGGATATGCGGGCGTCGGTCGCCTTGGTGGTGGCGCGCGAGCCGTTCTTCTTCTGGTGGACGACGAGGTCGCCGCCGAGGACGGGGAGACCCTCGTAGGTGCGCTCGTAGCGCGTGTGGACGGTGCCGTCGGCGTCCTTGACGACGTCCCGGACGACGAGCTTCTCCTGGCCGGAGAGACCGATGGCCTTGCCGGTGGCGGCGGCTCCGGCCTGCGCCTCGCGCACGGCGGTGGCGCGCTCGGCGCCGGTGAGGACGAGCGCGGTGGCCCCGGCCTCGCGCTGGACATCGGCGCTGGCGGATCCGGTCTGGACTCCGACGACGACCATGGCGGCCGATGCGATCAGGGCGGCGGCGCGGGCGGTGGTGGTGCGGCGGTGCGAGGACTGCTGGCGGGTCACTCGGGCTCCTTCGCTGACAAGCGTGGGGGTGAAGGGTGGGGGGTGGGGGGTGGTGCGGCTGGAAGCGTGCCAGCGAAGAAGCCTTTTTGACAGGTCTGCAACAAGGATTTGACCAGCTGTTGTCCGAAGGACAGAGAACTGTGTTCGCTATGCGGGGTGTTGGGGGGAGAGAGTGGGTCTCCTTGCCCGCAGTCGGGCAGCACGAGGGTGGTCCGGGCGCGGCTCGGGGAGGCGGGGGTTCACCTCTCCCCCGGCGAGCCCGGCGTCTTCGGCGACGGGGCGCGGCGCAGGGCCGGCCGGCTGAGGGAAGTCGTACGGACAGGTCCCACGGACACCGCGACGGCACCGCCCGCACGGGTCCGCGACGCCCGCGCGGGGCTCCGGGCCACCCGGGACCGGATCGACTCGTGGTGCGGGGCCACCCCGACGCCCGCCGCTGACGCGCCGCACCACCGCGGCGCCGGCTCACCCGAGGCGTCGCGGCGGCCGCCCGGCCGGGGGCCTCAGGCCGTGCGCTTGCGCGGGGCCGCCTTCTTCGCCGTGTCCTTCGTCGCGGTCTTCGCCGTGGTCTTCGTCGCCGTCTTCCTCGCCGTGGCCTTCTTGGCCGCGGACTTCTTCGCCGGCTCCTTCGCCTTCGCCGTGCTCTTCCTCGCCGGCGTCTCCTTCGCCGTACCACCGGCCGTCGACGTCGACTTGCGGGCCGGGGCCGCCGTCTTCTTCGCGGGCGTGCGGGACGTGGACTTCTTGCCGCCCGTCTCCTTCGGCGTCCCGCGCGGCTTGAGCTCGGTCACCACGGCGTCCGCTTCCTCGCCCCGGGCCTCCTTCGCCGCCCGGACGCTGCTCTCCAGGGCCGCCATCAGGTCGATGACCCGGCCGCCCGGCGCCTCCTCGGTGGGCGGGGCCGCGACGCCCTCGCCGCCCTCCGCCTTCGCCGCGATCATCTCCTCGACCGCGGTGCGGTAGTCGTCGTGCAGGGTGCTGATGTCGACCTCCCCGAGCGTGGCCATCAGGGCGTCCGCCAGGTCGAGTTCGGCCTCCCGTACGGTCACCGGGCTCTCCGGGGCCACGCCCTCGGGGGCGCGGATCTCGTCCGGCCAGAGCAGGCCGTGCATCGCGATCACGTCGTCCACGACCCGCAGCATGCCGAGCCGCTCCCGCCCCCGGAGGGCGAACTTGGCCACGGCCACCTTGTCGCTGCGCTTGAGCGCCTCGCGGAGCAGCGTGTACGGCTTGGCCGCCGGCACGCCGTTCGCCGAGAGGTAGTACGCGGCGTCCATCTGGAGCGGGTCGATGTCGCCGGCCGGCACGAAGGACACGATCTCGATCGTCTTCGCGGTGGGGAGCGGCAGGGAGGCCAGGTCCTCGTCGGTGATCGGGATCATGGTCCCGTCGGCGTCCTCGTACGCCTTGCCGATCTCCGCCGTGGAGAGCTCCTCGCCGTCGAGCTCGCACACCTTCTTGTAGCGGACACGGCCGCCGTCCTCGGTGTGGATCTGGCGGAAGGAGACCGACCGGCTCTCCGTGGCGTTCACCAGCTTGATCGGGATGCTGACAAGCCCGAAAGATATGGCGCCGTTCCAGATGGATCGCACGTTTCTTCCCTTTCGAGCCTAAAAGCGATGATTCGTGGGGATTCTCATCGTATGACGCCGATCACAGAGGTGGAGGGGCGGCGCCTGGCGCTCAGCAACCTGGACAAGGTGATCCACCCGGTCACCGGCACCACCAAGGGCGAGGTGCTCCACTACTACGCGACGGTCGGGGCCGCGATCCTGCCGCATCTGCGCGATCGCCCGGTGTCCTTCCTGCGCTATCCGGACGGCCCGGACGGGCAGCTCTTCTTCACGAAGAATCCCCCGCCCGGCACACCCTCCTGGGTGAGGACCACCCCCGTGCCCCGCTCCGACGCCCCCGGGGCCCGGCAGGTGGTGATCGATGACCTGGCCTCGCTGATGTGGGCGTCGAACCTGGTCGTGGAGTTCCACACGCCGCAGTGGCGGACCTCCTCTCCCGCCGTCGCCGACCGGCTCGTGTTCGACCTCGACCCCGGGCCGCCCGCGACGGTCGTCGAGTGCTGCCGGGTCGCGCTGCACCTGCGTGAGCGGCTCGCCGCGGACGGGCTCGAGGCCTTCGCCAAGACCTCCGGCGCCAAGGGGCTGCACCTCCTCGTCCCGGTGGCGCCGACACCCTCCGCGCGCGTCTCGGCGTACGCGAGACAGCTCGCCGTCGAGGCGGAGGCGGCGCTGCCGAAGCTGGTCGTGCACCGGATGGCCAAGGCCCTGCGGCCGGGGAAGGTCTTCGTCGACCACAGCCAGAACGCCGCCGCCAAGACGACCGCCACCCCCTACACCCTGCGGGCCCGCGCCCGGCCCGCCGTCTCCGCCCCCGTCACCTGGGAGGAGGTCGAGGAGTGCGCCGGGACCGCCGCCGGCCCGGAGGCCCTTGTCCTCCTCATGGACGACATCACGCCACGTCTGGAGCGGTACGGGGACCTCCTGGCGCCCCTTTTCGCGCCCGGACGGGCGGGGGAGCTGCCGTGAACGGCCCCGGGGCCGTGGTGCTGGTCCCGCCCGTCGACGTCATGCGGCCACGTGCCGCCGACGAGATCCCCGCACAGGCGGAGCCGCCACGGCAGCTCCAGTACTCGCTCAAGCTGGACGGCTTCCGCGCGCTCGCCTTCGTCCTCGACGGCGGCAGGGTCGTCCTCCAGTCCCGCTCCCGCCGGGACCTCGCCCCCGAGTTCCCCGGGACCGCCGCGCACCTGCGGGAACAGCTGCCGCCCGGGATCGTCCTCGACGGCGAGCTGTGCGCCTACCGGGAGGGGCGCCTGAGCTTCACCGACCTGCTCCGCTCCCCCGCGGACCGGGCACGAGCCGGAGTGCCCGTCTCGTACATCGCCTTCGACATCCTCGCGGTCCCCGGGCGTGACGTACGGGGTCTGCCGCTCCGCGAGCGGTGGGAGCTGCTCGGCGCGGCCCTGCGGGAGGTCGAGCCGCCGCTCCAGCGTGTCCTCGCCACCCTCGACGAGGAGACGGCGCGCGACTGGTTCCGGGACCTGCGGGACGCCGGCGTCGAGGGGATCGTCGCCAAGACGCTGGGCTCGGCCTACCGGGCGGGGCCCACCTGGGCCTGGCGGAAGATCCGGCACGCGGAGACCAGCGACGGTCTGCTGCTCGGTGTCCTCGGCCCGGCCGACCGGCCCCGCGCCCTGGTCGTACGGCTTCACGACGGCCGTACCGTGACCACCTCCCCCCGGCTGACCCCGGCGCAGTCGCGGGAGGTCGGTGCGCTGGTGGGCGACCGGGCCGGGCCCCTGGCGACGGACCCGGAGCACGGGCCGGTGCGGTGGGTCGACCCGCCGGTCCCCGTCGAACTGCGGCAGCTCGCGGTGCGGCAGCGGCAGGAGAACGCGACGTTCGTCCGGGTGCGGTCGGAAGGCTGAACCGCCCCTTGCGCCGGGCGCGCTTTCCGATTCGGGGCGAACTCGGTTCGATACCCAGAGCAACTGCCTTGCTCCGTAGCGTACATGGCGGAAAGAAGTCGCAACTCGCGGTCCGTGCGGGCCCGCTGGCGCCGGTAAGGCCTTGCTGTGCCTGCCGTGGTGCACACTTGCTGCCTGGTAGCGCTCACGGGGAAGGCGGCCTGGTACATGCTGACGGGGATCGAGGAGGTCGACTGGGCCTCACTGGGGCACGCGTACGGCCCCGCGGACGACGTGCCGGAGCTCCTCCGCGGACTCGCCTCCGCCGATCCCGCGGAGCGCGAGACCGCCCTCGACGGCATGTACGGCGCCGTGCACCACCAGGGCGACGTGTACGACTCGACGCTCGCCTGCATCCCCTTCCTCCTCGAACTCGTCGCCGACCCCGTCGTCCAGGACCGCGGCCCCCTCGTCGAGCTGCTCACCAGCATCGGCGGCATCGAGCTCGACGACGACGACGAGCTCGACGAACTCGACCCCGACGAGGAGGAGTTCATCCCCGCCGCCAACTACGCGATGGCCGCAGCCGCCATCGCCGCCGGCGCCGACGTCTTCCTCGGTCTCGTCTCCGACGCGGACCCCGAGGTCCGCCTCGCCGCGCCCTGCGCGCTCGCCTCGCTCCACCCCGAGCCCGCCCTCGTGCTCACGCTGCTGCGCGAGCGGCTCACCGTCGAGCGGGACACCGAGGTACGGCTCGCCCTCGTGGCCGCCGTCGGGCGGATCGCCCTGCGGCACGCCTCGCTGCGCGCCGAGACCGTCGACTGGCTCGGCTGGCTCGCCCGCGCCGCCCACGACCCGGGACTCCGTCTCGCGGCCCTCGCGCAGCGGGCGCGCTGCGCCCCGGGTGACATCCCCGACGACATCGTGCCGTGGGTAACGGGGCTCCTGGAGGAAATCAGGGTCACCGCGCAGGCGTCGGCCGCCCCCGGCTCCGAGGGTTCCCGGCACGCCCCGCCGACCCTCATCGGGCAGGTCCGCGAACTCCTGGAGGAGCACGCCGCGGGACGCCCCGCGCCCTGGACGGAGGAGCTGCTGCGGACCCTGCACACGGCGCTCGACGACCGGGTCGACGACCGCGTCGCGCTGATCCTCGCGCAGTTGCGCAGCCCCGACTGGGGACAGCGTTCGGACGCGATCTGGCTGTGCGGCGGGTTGATACGGGTCTGGCGCGGGCGGTACGAGGAGGTCGTCCGGCTCGTCGGCGCGCAGCTCCAGGATCCCGAGCCCCGGCTCCGGGAGGCCGCCACCTCGTTCCTCGAGCGGCTCTTCGAGCTGGGCGCGCCCGCCGCCGACGCGCTCGCCGCCCGCCTCGCCGGCGGCCCGTACGGGCCGGCTCAGGGCGGTGGCGGTCCGGGCGGTTTCCTCGGCCGGTCCGGACGGGACGGGGCGCTCCTCGCGCTGGCCCGCGCCGGGGACGCCCGGGCCGTCCCGCTGCTCGCCCGCGCCCTGGAGGAGGGCGAGGTGCGACGGGAGCTGCTGTACGCCATGGACGGCCTCGGGCCGTCGGCCGCGATGCTCGCCCCGCCGCTGCGCCGCCGGCTCGCCGAGGTCGAGCTCGACGAGCGGCTCTACGACCGGGCCACGCCCCTGCTGTACGCCCTCGCGGCGGTCCGGGGCGGCCAGGCCGTACCCGAGGTCCTGCGCGTGCTGCGCGGAGCGCCGTCGAACCGGCGGGACTGGGTGCGGGAGGCCGCTCTGCGGACCCTGGCGGCCTTCGGTCCCGCCGCCCGGCCTGCCGTACCGGACATCCGGCGGCTCCTGGGCGCCGAGTCGGCCGCGGTCGCGACGACGGCGGCGCGCGCCCTGTGGGCGGCCGAGGGGGATCCCGCGGAGGTCCTTTCGGCCCTGGAGCGGTGGCTGCGGCCGGGCGTCTCGGGCGCCGACCGCTGCTCCGCCGCGCAGGCGCTCGGCGAAATCGGCCCGGCCGCGGCCGCGGCGGCCCCCGCCCTCCTGCCCGGCCTCGCCTCCCGGGACCTGTGGGTGCGGGTCCGCAGCGCCGCGGCCCTGTGGCGGGTGTCCGGGGACGCGGCGACGGCCCTGCCCGTGCTGCTCGCGGCCTGGGAGGAGAACCGGCACGCGCGCGTGGACGTCGCCGAGTGCCTGGCGGAGATGGGGCCGGCGGCGGCGGAGGCGCAGCTGGTGATCCTCACCGAGCTGACCCGGCGGCGCCGCCACAACGCCCGGGAGGGCGCCTCGGGCAGCCATGACGTCCACCTCGACGAGAAGCTGCTGACCTTGTGCCGGGCCGCGCTGGCCCGGATGGAGCGGGGGGTGTTCTAGATCCTGTCCGACAATTCCCGTCGGGCCCGGCCGGATCGGCAAGACACCCACTGACCGCACGGCACACCGTCACACAAAAGGGACATAGGGCATACCGCTTGCTACGTTGCGGCCATGACCGCACCGCGAACGGACGCGCCCCCGCCCGGGGTACGCATCCCGAAGCGCCGCGGCGTGGAACTCTCCCTCCTCGTCTGCGCCGTCCTCATCTCCGTCTGCGGCTACGCCGAGGTCGGCCTCGCCCGCAGCGGTGCCGTGCCGCCGGACGCCGCCCGCTACGGGGCCGGTCTCGGTCTGCTCGCGCTCGTCGCCCATCTCTCGGTCCGGTTCCGCGCCCCGTACGCCGATCCGCTGCTGCTGCCGATCGCGGTCCTGCTCAACGGCCTCGGCCTGGTGCTCATCTACCGTCTCGACCTGGAGACACCGCGCGACCAGGCGGCCGCGACGCAGCTGGTCTGGTCGACGCTCGGAGTGGCGCTCTTCATCGTGGTCGTCCTGCTGCTCCGCGACCATCGCGTGCTCCAGGGGTACGCGTACGTGTCGGTGGCCGCCGCGCTCGCCCTGATGATCCTGCCGATCTTCTTCCCGGCCGTGAACGGTGCCAGGATCTGGATCCGGCTCGGCGGTCTCTCGTTCCAGCCGGGCGAGTTCGCCAAGATCCTGCTCGCGGTCTTCTTCGCCGCGTACCTCGCGGCCAACCGCAACGCGCTCGCGTACACCGGCCGCCGGATCTGGAGGTTCCAGTTCCCTTCCGGGCGGGTGCTCGGGCCCGTCGTGGCGATCTGGCTGCTGAGCGTCGGCGTGCTCGTCCTCGAACGGGACCTCGGTACGTCGCTGCTCTTCTTCGGGCTCTTCGTGATCATGCTGTACGTGGCGACCGGCCGGATCGGCTGGATCGCGGTCGGCCTCGTGCTCGCCTCCGCCGGGGCCTTCCTCGTCGGCTCGCTCGAACCCCATGTGCACAGCCGGGTGCAGGACTGGCTCGATCCGTTCGCGTCGATCCGGGCGGGCGACGGACCGGGGCAGCTCGCCCAGTCGCTGTTCTCCTTCGCCGCCGGGGGGATGCTCGGCAGCGGGCTCGGACTCGGCCATTCCGTCCTCATCGGCTTCGCCACCAAGTCCGACTTCATCCTGGCCACGGCGGGCGAGGAGCTGGGGCTCGTCGGCCTGACCGCGCTCTTCCTCCTGTACGCGCTGCTCGTCGCCAGGGGATATCGCGCCGGCCTCTCGCTGCGCGACCCCTTCGGCCGGCTCCTCGCGATCGGCCTCGCGTCGATCGTGGCGCTCCAGGTCTTCGTGATCGCGGGCGGAGTGATGGGGCTGATCCCGCTGACCGGCATGGCCATGCCGTTCCTCGCCCAGGGAGGTTCCTCGGTGGTCACCAACTGGGTGATCGTGGCGCTGCTCATCCGCGTCAGCGACTCGGCGCGCGCCCCCCAGCCGGACTCCGCCGACACGGGGACGCTCGCGCCGGTGAAGGAGGGCGCCGCGTGAGCCGGTCGTGCCGGACGGGAGGCGCCTCGTGATCCGGTACGCCCGGCGGGCCGCCGCTCTCTGTCTCGTGCTGCTCGTGGCGCTCCTCGTCAACTCCGCCCGGGTGATGCTCTTCGAGGCCGAGTCGCTCGACGACAACCCGGCCAACCGGCGGATCGCGATCTCCCGGTACGCGCAGCCGCGCGGCGAGATCGTCGTCGACGGCAAGCCGGTGACGGGCTCCCGCGACAGCGGACAGCAGCTGCGCTGGGAACGGACCTACCGCCAGGGACCCTTGTACGCCCCGCTGACCGGGTACTCCTCTCAGACGTACGGCACCACCCTCGTCGAGCACGCGGAGGACGCGGTCCTCGCCGGGACCGAACCGATGCTGGCGCCGCTGCCGCTCTGGAACGACCTCACGCGCGGCCGGCAGCCCGGTGGAGACGTGGTGACGACGATCCGCGCCTCGATGCAGGAGGCCGCCTACCGGGGGCTCGGCGGGAAGCGCGGCGCGGTCGTCGCGGTGGAGCCGCACAGCGGCCGCATCCTGGCGCTCGTCAGCTCGCCCTCGTACGACCCGGGCGTCCTCTCCGGTACGGGCATGGGCGTCAAGGACGCCTGGAAGCGGCTGAACACCTCACCGAACCAGCCGATGCTGAACCGGGCGCTGCGGCAGACGTACCCGCCGGGCTCCACGTTCAAGATCGTGACGGCCGCCGCGGCCCTGGACGCCGGGGCCGTACGGGACGTGGAGGCGCCGACCGACACCCCCGACCCCTTCGTGCTGCCCGGCACCCGGCAGGTGCTGCCGAACGAGGCACGGGGGTGCGCGGACGCGTCCCTCGCGTACGCCATCCAGTGGTCCTGCAACACGGTGATGGCCGGCCTCGGCGTGGAGGTGGGCCTGACCGGGATGGTCGACGCGGTGGAACGGTTCGGCTTCAACGACACGGCGCTGCGGGTGCCGTCCTGGGTGGCGAAGTCCAACTTCGACCGGGAGATGAGCCCGGACCAGCTGGCGCTCTCGTCGATCGGGCAGTTCGACACGACGGCCACCCCGCTCCAGATGGCCATGGTGGCGGCGGCCGTCGCCAACAACGGGGAGATCGCCCACCCGTACCTCGTCGACCGCCTGACGACCTCGGGCGGCACGACGATCGACCGCACCGGCCGCCGCAGCTACCGGCAGGCGATGAACCCCTCGACGGCGATGCACCTCCAGCGGCTGATGGTGAAGGCGGTCGAGGAGGGTACGGGGACGAACGCGGCGATCCCGGGCGCCCGGGTCGGCGGCAAGACCGGCACCGCCCAGCACGGCTTCGGCAACACGGGGACCCCGTACGCCTGGTTCATCGCCTGGGCACAGGCCGAGGACGCGGCCCAGCCGGCGGTCGCCGTGGCGGTGGTCGTCGAGGACGCGGAGGCGTCCCGTACGGACATCAGCGGGGGCGGCAGCGCGGCCCCGCTCGCGAAGGCGGTGATGACGGAGGCGCTCCGGCTGGAGGCGGAGGCGCGGGGCTAGGGGGTGTCCGACCATGGGCGTCGGATCCGACGGGAATGGTCGGACACCCCCGGCCACGGCTCCCGAGCCGCCCCCGGCGCGCCCCGGACATGTCAGGCGATCGGCTTGCGGATCTCCGCGCGGATCTTGACCGTGGTCTCGGCCAGTGCGGCCAGGTCGATGTCCTCCGGGTCGGCGGTGGCCGCGTCGGGGGTCACCAGGGCCACGGCGGCCGCGGTGTTGTCGTCGCCCCAGGCGCACATGGGGAGCGTGGTCGTGCCGAGGGCGTCCTTCGACGTGGTGACCTGGCAGCGGACGGTCACGCCGTATCCGGCGGGGGTGAAGTCCTTGGGGCGGACGACGAGCGTGGAGCCCTTCTCCGTGGCCGCGCCCTTGAGGATGGACCCCCGGGTGAACTCGCCGTTCTTGATACGTCCGTGCATCCCGGAGACGACGAGTACGGACTCGTCCTTGCCGCTGTACTGCCCGACGGCCGCCTCGGCGTCCTTCACGGTGAGATCGGGGGTGTCCTCGATCTCCTTGCCCTGGGTGTCGGAGAGGTCGGTGACCAGGGTGTACTCACCGGCGAGCAGCGTCTTCGGGACGACGAGTTCATGGGTCGCCTCGGGGAAGGGGCCGGTGACGCCGACGCCGTCGAGCCCGGCCTTCGCCGCGTAACCGAGACCGCCGACCAGGACCAGGGATCCCAGGACGATGGCGACGACCGCCCCGGCCGACAGCTTCTTCTTCGGCGGCGGCCCCATGGGCGGCTGCCCCCAGACTCCGGCGCCCGGCCCGGGGTACTGGGGCGGGACGCCGTGCGGCGGGAAGCCCTGTTGGGGGAAACCCTGCGGAGACCCGAACGCCCCGGGCTGCTGCGGGGGCGGTACGGGCCCGCCGTACGGGGCGTGGGGAGGCCGGCTCGGCCGGGGCGGCGTGGTCATGACGGGCACGCTACGTCACCGGTACGACATCCCCTCTTCCGGGTCGCGCGCTCCCCGCACGACCACCCGGCGTCCTCTACCCCTCCGCCGCGCCCGCCGCGATCGCCTCTTCGACCTCCGCCACCCGCTCCTGTTCCTCCGCCGCGAACCGCTCGCGGTCCAGCGCCTCCGCGATCTCCTCGTCCTGGGTCATCAGCAGGTCGAGGTTGGAGTCGCCGAGGTCGAAGACGCCCATGTCGAGGTAGGCCTTCTGGAGGCGTTCGCCCCAGAGGCCGATGTCCTTGACGCAGGGGACGATCCGGCTGAAGAGGAGCTTGCGGAAGAGGTGCAGGAACTCGCTCTGCTCGCTGAGCTCCTCCGCCTCCTTCCTCGGGATGCCGAAGTTCTCCAGGACCTCGACGCCGCGCAGCCGGTCCCGCATCAGGTAGCAGCCCTCGATGACGAACTCCTCGCGCTCGCGGAGTTCGGCGTCGGACAGCTGCCGGTAGTAGTCGCGCAGGGCCATCCGGCCGAACGCCACGTGCCGGGCCTCGTCCTGCATGACGTAGGCGAGGATCTGCTTCGGCAGCGGCTTGTCGGTGGTGTCGCGGATCATGCCGAAGGCGGCGAGGGCGAGGCCTTCGATGAGGACCTGCATGCCGAGGTAGGGCATGTCCCAGCGGGAGTCCCGCAGGGTGTCGCCGAGGAGGCCCTTGAGGTTGTCGTTGACCGGGTAGAGCATGCCGATCTTGTCGTGGAGGAAGCGGCCGTAGATCTCGGCGTGCCGGGCCTCGTCCATGGTCTGGGTGGCCGAGTAGAACTTGGCGTCCAGGTCGGGGACCGACTCGACGATCCGGGCGGCGCAGACCATGGCGCCCTGCTCGCCGTGGAGGAACTGGCTGAACTGCCAGGAGGCGTAGTGCCGGCGCAGGTCGCCCTTGTCCTTCTCGGTCATCTTCGCCCAGTGGCGGGTGCCGTGGAGGGTGAGGACGTCGTCGGGGGTGCCGAGCGGGTCGTACGGGTCGACCTCCAGGTCCCAGTCGATCCTGGTGGCGCCGTCCCACTGCTTGTCCTTGCCCTTCTGGTAGAGGGCGAGGAGGCGCTCGCGGCCGTCCTCGTACTCCCAGGAGAGACGGGCTGCTCCGGTGGCCGGGACCTGCCAGGTGGGGGTGGCGGGGGCCGTGGTGTAGAGGTCGCGCGTCGACACTGACGCCTCCTTCGGGGGGATCGGGCCGTTCCCGTGGTGCGTTGCGGTGGTGCGGGTGCGGTGGTGGGCCTGCGCGGGGTGCTGGGCGTGCGCGATGCGGGCCCTCCGGCCAGGCTCACACGGTGGTAGACGAGTCGTCAACAAGTCGCGCGCAAGGGATTGACGGTGTTGCTGACGGGCAGTCTCATAAAGAGCGACCCCTGGTAACGCGACGGCGAGCGCAGCGAGGTGCCTCCCCATGACCCCCTTCACCGAGCCCGACTTCGGTCTCCTCCGGGACGCCCTGGGGCCGCTGCGCGACCGCGAGCAGGTCGCCGCACGCCTCCTGGAGTCCTCCCGCAAGCACTCCTACGACCCGGACACCGAGCTCGACTGGGACGCGCCCTTCGAGGACGGCAAGTGGTTCTGGCCGCCGGAGCTGGTCTCCCTCTACGGCACCCCCTTGTGGCACCGGATGTCCGAGGAACAGCGGATCGCCCTCTCCCGCCACGAGGCCGCCTCGCTCGCCTCCCTCGGCATCTGGTTCGAGATCATCCTGATGCAGCTGCTCGTCCGGCACATCTACGACAAGTCGCTGACCAGCCATCACGTCCGCTACGCGCTCACGGAGATCGCCGACGAGTGCCGGCACTCGATGATGTTCGCCCGGCTGATCCGCCGGAGCGACACCCCCGCGTACCCGGTGCCGAGGCTCTACCACAACCTCGCGCGGATCCTGAAGACCGTCTCCACCACCCCCGGTTCCTTCGCCGCCACCCTGCTCGGCGAGGAGATCCTCGACTGGATGCAGCGCCTGACCTTCCCGGACGAGCGGGTGCAGACCCTCGTCCGCGGAGTGACCCGCATCCATGTGGTCGAGGAGGCCCGCCATGTGCGGTACGCCCGTGAGGAGCTGCGGCGCCAGATGGTGACCGCCCCGCGCTGGGAGCAGGAGGTCACCCGGCTCAGCTGCGGTGAGGCCGCCCGGGTCTTCTCCACCTGCTTCGTCAACCCCCGGGTGTACGAGGCCGTGGGCCTGGACCGCCGCGAGGCCCTCGCCCAGGTGAGGGCGAGCGGACACCGGAGCGAGGTCATGCGGTCGGGTGCCGGGCGGTTGACGGACTTCCTCGACGACATCGGCGTCCTGCGCGGGCCGGGGCGCCGGCTGTGGAAGTCCTCCGGGCTGCTGGCCTGAGGTGCGTGCCGGAGACGCTTCGCCGCCGGCTCCCGCCACCTGGCCCGTGGGCCGCGCGGCTACGCTGCGGAGCATGACGAGTGCCGCCACTCCCGCGTACCGCAGGCTCAGTGTCGAGGAGCGGCGCGGGCAGCTCCTCGACGCCGCCCAGGAGCTCTTCGCCCACCGGACCCCCGAGGACGTCTCGCTCGACGACGTCGCCGAGGCCGCCGGCGTCTCGCGGCCCCTCGTCTACCGCTACTTCCCCGGTGGCAAACAGCAGCTGTACGAGGCGGCCCTGCGCTCCTCCGCCGACGCCTTGAACCGGTGCTTCACCGAGCCTCCGGAGGGGCCGCCCACGGAGCGGCTCGGCCGGGTGCTCGACCGCTATCTGGCCTTCGTCGACGAGCACGACGCCGGGTTCAGCGCCCTGCTGCGGGGTGGCAGTGTCGCCGAGACCTCCCGGACCACCGCGATCGTCGACGAGGTGCGGCGGGCCGCCGCCGAGCAGATCCTCGTCCATCTGGGAGTGGAGCGGCCAGGGCCCCGGCTCGGCATGCTGGTGAGGACGTGGATCGCCGCCGTGGAGGCCGCCTCGCTGATCTGGCTCGACGAGGACAAGCGGCCCCCGGCCGGGGAGCTGCGGGACTGGCTCGTCGACCATCTCGTCGCCCTGCTCGCGGCGACCACGGCGAGCGACGACGAGACGGCGCGGGTGGTCGGGCGGCTGCTCGCCCAGGAGACGCCCGAGGGGCCGGTGGCGCGGCTGGCCCGCCGGGTGATCCCGGTGGTGGGCGAGGCGGCCCACCTGCTGCGACCCTGAGGCGGGGGAGACTGGTGGGGTGAGAAGCGAGAACACCCCCTTCCGCGGCGGCCCCCTCGACGGGCGGGTCCTGCCGATCCTGCTCGGCCCGACCGGCCACCCGCCGAAGTGGTACGAGGTGCCGGTCCCGGCCCATGACGGACGCCCGCCGACGGTGTACGCGTACCGGCGCGAGCCCGCGGGCCACACGAAGCGGCTCGGGCTCCAGCGCGGCTGGGTCTACCAGTACGCGCCCGGGGGCCGCGAGCGGCGCGAGCTGAGGTGGCCGTGGTCGAAGCCGGGCGGCGGTGCGGCCCCGCCCGAGCGGGGTGCTGAGCCGAACGGGTGAGGGCGCCGGACGCGCCCCCGTTCGTACGGTAATCAGATGAAGTGACACGTCATCATCCCCGTGGAGGTGGTGACGTGTCGCGAAGGCTGCTGCGTACGGTCTGCACGGGGGCGCTCGCCGCGGCGGCGACGTTCACCGGGGTGGCGGTCCCGGCGGGCGGCGCCGCACCCGAACCACCGGCCGACCCCGCGGCGGAGGCCCCGATCGCCTGGGCCGACCCGGCGGCGGAGCCCGTGGGACCCGTCGACCCGGAGTCGGAGGGGGCCGCGTCGGCCGCGAGGGAGAAGTCGGCCGAGCCGGAGGACCCGAGCACGGGGACCGATGCGACGGACCCGGCCGACCCTGCCGACCCTGCTGGAGCCGAGGATCCAGCGGTCCCGGTCCCGGTCCCGGTCCCGGAAGACTTGGAGGCCGCCCGCACCCCCGAGCCGCCCGAATCACCGGAATCACCGGAATCACCGGAATCAGCCTCCGCTGCCGCCCCCCTCGACGACGGCGCCGCCCTCCCTCCCCCCGGCGGCGACTCCGTCACCGCCCTGCTCACCCGTCTCCGCACCCTCTACCAGCAGGCCGAGGAGGCCACCGAGCGGTTCAACGCGGCCGAGGAGGCGCTGAAGCGCCAGACCGCCGACACCAAGAAGGTCACGGCCCGCCTCACCGCCGCCCGGACCGCCCTGGCCGGGGGACGTGCGGCGGCGGGGCGGATCGCCCGGGACCAGTACCAGGGCCGGTCCGAACTCTCCTCCTACCTGCGGGTGCTCTTCGCTCCGGACCCCCGGTCGGCCCTGGAGCAGAGCCATCTGATGGCCCGGGCGGCACGCGACCGCGCCACGGCCGTCTCGCGGCTCGAAGCGGCCGAGCGGCGGGCGGACGCGCTGGCGGGCGCCTCCCGGAAGGCGCTCGACCGGCAGCAGACCCTCGCCGCCACGCAGCGCACCCGGCGCGACGAGGTACGGGCCCGGCTGGCGGAGGTCGAGAAGCTGCTCGCCGCCCTCTCCCCCGAGCAGGTGGCCCGGCTCACCGAGCTGGAGCGCGTACAGACCGCCGGGGCACAGCGGGAACTCCTCGGCTCCGGCGTCCTCGACGGCCGGCGCACCCCGTCCCGGGCGGGCGCGGCGGCGCTGCGGTTCGCGGTGGGCCAGATCGGCAAGCCGTACGAGTGGGGGGCGGAGGGCCCGGAGACGTACGACTGTTCGGGGCTGACCCAGCAGGCGTGGGCGGCGGCGGGCCGGGAGCTGCCGCGCACCAGCCAGGAGCAGTGGGCGACCCTGCCCCGCGTACCGCTCGCGGAACTGCGCCCCGGGGACCTGGTGGTCTACTTCCCCGGCGCCACACATGTGGCGGTCTACCTCGGGGAGGGCCTCGTGGTGCAGGCGCCGCGTCCGGGCGGCAAGGTGAAGGTCTCCCCGATCGCGGCGAACCCGCTGCTCGGGGCCGTGCGCCCCGACCCGGACGGGAAGGCCCTGGCCGCGTACACCCCGCCGGTGCTTCCGGCGGGAGCGCGGGACGGCGAGGACGCGGGGTACGACCACGGGTGAAGGCGCCGGGGGCGCCCGGGTCTCAGTCGAAGAGGGCGATGACGCCGATCACCCAGACCGCCAGGAAGGCGACGACCCCGACGAGGCAGCCGGCGCCCGCCAGCACGCCGCCGACCGTCCACGGCTCGGAGGGCGCCTCGCCGTAGAGCCGGTACACCTCGGCCAGACGGCGGCGGAGCGTCAGGTCCTGCGGGTAGGACGAGATGAGGCCGCGCAGACGCTGACGCGCCATGGGCACACGGCCGGCGGTCAGGTCCTCGTCCACGCGGGCCAGGGTGTTCGGCACGGGCATGCGCACATCATCGGCCATCGGGGGCGGAGTCCCTCGCCGGAGGCCTCGTCATAGCGTTCGCTGTCAATCCATTGCAACGAACAGACCTGCGGCATTGCATTACTCGCCATGGCCATCGCAACGATTTCTTACGTTTCACCTGCATGTATAGCGATATCGCGCAGCATGCATGTTGCCGAGACCGTGAACGCAACGTAGCGTTTCACTCAACAGAAACGACAAGCCGAAGGAAGAGACCATGCAGAAGTTCGACACCACCGCCCCGATCTCCGCCGTCCTCGACATCCCCGCCGGAGAGATCCGGTTCATCGCCGCCGACCGCGCCGACACCACGGTCGAGATCCGGCCCGCCCACGCCTCCAGGAGCCGTGACGTGAGGGCGGCGGAGCGGGTCACGGTCGCCTACGCCGACGGCGTCCTGCGGATCGAGGCCCCGGAGGCGAAGAACCGGGTCCTCGGTCACCCCGGGTCCGTCGAGGTCACCGTCCAGCTGCCCGCCGGCTCCCGCGTCGAGGCCAAGGCGGCCACCGCGGAACTCCGGGGTGTCGGCCGCCTCGGTGACGTCACCTTCGAGAGCGCGCAGGGCACGGTCAAGCTCGACGAGACCGCGGGCGCCCGCCTCACCCTCGCCGCCGGCGACATCACCGTCGGCCGGCTGGGCGGCCCCGCGCAGATCAGCACCCGCAAGGGCGACCTGCGCGTCACCGAGGCCATGCGCGGCACGGTCACCCTGCGCACCGAGGCCGGCGAGATCCAGGTCGGCGCCGCCCGCGGAGTCTCCGCCACCCTCGACGCCGGCACCTCCTACGGCCGGATCCACAACTCCCTCCAGAACGCCGAAGGCCCCGCCGCCGCCCTGAACATCCGCGCCACCACCGCCTACGGCGACATCACCGCCCGCAGCCTCTGACCCGTCCCGCCCCCGCACCGAGCGGCCCCTCCATGACGCCCGCACACGCAAGGGCGGCGCACCCCGACATCACGTCGGCGTACGCCGCCCTTCTCAGGTTTCCCCGGGCGCGCGGTGTCAGCCCGCGGCGACCGACGCCAGATACGCGGACGCCTTCTCCGGGTCGAAGAAGAAGTTCTCGAAGTCGGCCGGGTCGTCGAAGCCGTTCGCGACGCGGTCGGCGACGGGCTGGAGCCCGCCGGCCGCGCCGAGCAGGTTCAGGACGTGCTCCGGCGGCGGGGCCAGCATCGCGTTCGTCCACTTGGTGACGTGCTGGGCCGTCTGCCAGTAGCGGTCGAAGGCGCCCCGCATCCACTCCTCGTCGAAGGGCCTGTCGCCGTGCTCGACGATGGCGGCGAGGTACGCGGCGGCGCACTTGGACGCCGAGTTGGAGCCCTGGCCGGTGATCGGGTCGTTGGCGACGACGACGTCGGCGACACCGAGGACCAGGCCGCCGCCGGGCAGCCGGCCGACGGGGTTGCGGACGGTCGGCGCGTACCGGCCGGCGAGGGTGCCGCCGGCGTCGGTCAGTTCGACCTTGGTGGCCCGCGCGTACTCCCAGGGCGTGAACCGCTCCATCAGCTCAAGGGTCAGCGACAGGTGCTCCGCCGGGTCCTTGACGCCCTGGAAGGCGTCGAGGGGGCCGCCCGGGATGCCCTCCCAGAAGAGGATGTCGGCGCGGCCGCCGATGGTGAGGGTCGGCATGACGAACAGTTCGCCGACGCCCGGGACGATGTTGCAGCGCACCGCGTCGAATTCGGGGTGCTCGGGGCGCGGGCCGAGGCCGTGGACGTACGCGACGGCGAGGGCGCGCTGCGGCTCGCTGTACGGGGAACGGGACGCGTCCCGGCCGAACATGGTGACCAGCTCGCCCTTGCCCGCCGCGACGAGCACCAGGTCGTAGCTGCGGGAGAAGTAGTCGAGGTCGCCGACGGCCGCGCCGTGGATGACCAGCTGGCCGCCGCGCTGGGCGAAGGTCTCCATCCAGCCGGCCATCTTCACGCGCTGGTCGACGGACTGGGCGTACCCGTCGAGCTTCCCGACCCAGTCGATCGCCCGGCCGGCGTCCGGGGCGGCGACGGAGACGCCGAGGCCCTCGATGCGCGGGGCCTGGGACGCCCAGAAGTCGAGGCCGAGGTCACGCTCGTGCTGGAGCGCGGTGTCGAACATGCACTGGGTGGACATGACCCGGCCGGACCGGATCTCGTCGGCCGTCCGGTTCGACATGAGGGTGACCTCGTACCCCGAGGACTGGAGTCCGAGGGCGAGCTGCAGACCGGACTGGCCGGCGCCGACTATGAGTATCTTCCGCATGGGTGGTGCTCCTGGCGTGACGGTGAGGACTATTCGGGGGTGGCTTCGAGCGCGTGCGCGACCATCGCGAGCAGGCTCTCGACGACGCTGTACCGCTTGCGCGCGTCCATGATCACCACGGGTACGTGGGGCGGCACGGTCAGAGCCTCCCTGACGTCCTCCGGCTCGAACAGCTCCGTACCCTCGAAGTGGTTGACGGCCACGATGTACGGAAGCCCACAGCTCTCGAAGTAGTCGAGGGCCGGGAAGCAGTCGGTGAGCCGGCGGGTGTCGGCGAGCACGATCGCGCCGATCGCCCCGCGCACCAGGTCGTCCCACATGAACCAGAAGCGCTGCTGCCCCGGCGTGCCGAAGACGTACAGCACCAGGTCGTTGTCGAGCGTGATCCGGCCGAAGTCCATCGCCACCGTGGTGGTGAGCTTGTCCGGGGTGGCGGTGAGGTCGTCGGTGTCCTCGCTCGCCCGCGTCATCAGGGCCTCGGTCTGGAGCGGGGTGATCTCCGAGACCGCGCGCACGAACGTGGTCTTGCCGACGCCGAAACCGCCCGCGACGACGATCTTCGTCGCGATCGGGGCACGGGTGTGGTCGAGCTGCCAGTCCTGCGCGCCGTCCTCCACCGCCGGGCCGGCGGTATCCCGTTCGAACGGATCGGCCTTGGGCTGCGCGGGGATGCCGGCGACCGACGGTGAGTCGGAGACGGCGGAGGCGTCAGAGACGACGGAGTCCACTCAGCACCCTTTCGAGGAGCGCGCGGTCGGGCTGGCCGGTGGCGTGGCCGGTCCCGTACACACGGATCTTTCCCTGGTCGGCCAGGTCGCTGAGCAGCACCCGGACGACCCCCAACGGCATCTTCAACAGTGCCGAGATCTCCGCGACCGTCCGCATGCGGCGACAGATCTCGACGATGGCCCGCATCTCCGGCATCAGACCGCGGGCACCGGGCCCGCCGTCCGTCAGGACCTTGCGCACGGCGGGCGCCTCGAGCGCCGCCACGAAGGTCTCGACGAGCAGGACGTGTCCGAAGCGGGTACGGCCGCCGGTCAGCGAGTACGGGCGTACGCGCGCGGGGCGCCGCCCGTCTCCCCGTACCGGCAGGCGATGGGCGTGATACGCCGAGGATGCGGACGTCACTGGGTGCTCTCCATCGATTTGCGCAGCTCACTGCGGACTTCGGGGGTGAGTACGTGACCGGCGCGGCCCACGAAGAGCGCCATGTGGTAGGCCACCACGCTCATGTCGCAGTCGGGCGTGGCGTGGACGCCGAGCAGCGAACCGTCGCTGATCGACATCACGAAGACGCTGCCCTCCTCCATCGCCACCATGGTCTGCTTGACCCCGCCGCCGTCCATCAGACGGGCGGCGCCGACGGTCAGGCTGCCGATGCCGGAGACGATGGTGGCCAGGTCGGCGCTGGAGCCGCGCGGCCCGTCGGGACGGCCGGCTTCGGCGGCGGCCGTCGTGCTCTGCTGGATGGCCGGGTCGGACGAGAGCAGCATCAGGCCGTCCGAGGAGACGACGGCGACCGAGTGGACGCCGGGCACCTCCTCCACCAGGTTTCCCAGCAGCCATTGCAGGTTGCGGGCTTCCGTGCTCAGTCCGAACGTTCCCGTCGCAGTCAACTGCGTGCCTCCTCGACTGTGTCCCCCGTCATCTCCTCTGTACGTGCAGGCTCTACGTCTTCTGTCCGCGCCGTGTCCATCTCCGCCTCCACGTCGCGGCGCCCGGCCTCGGCGCCCTTGTGGAAGCCGCCGAGCCGGCGGCGCAGGGCCTCGGCGTCCACGCCGCCCTTGCGGGGCGTGGCGGCGGCGCCGGCCTGGCGGACCACCTGCGGGGTGCGCTTGGGCAGGCCCTTGTCCGTGATCCGCTCCCACTGGGCGGGACGCGGCCCGGGAACCGGCTGGTCGGCGACCGGCTCCGGGTCGGACGGGGCGGAGCCGGACGGGGCCGGGTCGTACGGGGCCGGGGGCTCCGTGTGTATCGGCTCCGCGTACGGCGCGGGGTCGGTGGCGCGCTCGTGGGCGTCCGGCTCCGGCGGCGGCTCCGGCAGCCGGACCTGGAGCGTGGTCTCCGAGACGGACTCCCCGAGGGGGGTTTCGTACGACGGCTCGGTCTCCGCGTACGCGGGCTCGGGCGCGTCGTACGCGGGTTCGGGCGCGTCGTGAGCCGTCTCCGGCTCCCGCTGTTCCTTCGCCGCGTTCACCTCCGCCGCCAGGAACGCCCGCTCCGCCGCCTCCACGAGCGGGTCCCGCGTGCGGGACGGCAGCGTGTTGGAGTTGGCCTCCGCGACCGAGCCGGGCAGCTGGAGCGAGGGCGCCGCGCCCGCCACCCGTACGGGCTCCGTGACGGTGGTCGGCGGGGCGGTCGGCAGCAGGGGTTCCGGCAGGACCACGACGGCCGCCGTGCCGCCCGGCTTCTGCTCGCGAAGCTCGACGCGGACGCCGTGGCGGGCGGCGAGCAGGGCGACGACACGCATGCCGAGGCCCTCGCCCTCGAAGGCGGCCGGGTCGGCCTCCGCCAGACGCGCGTTCAGCTCGGCGAGCCGGGAGGCGGTCATGCCGATGCCCGCGTCCTGCACGGAGAGCATCACCTCGCCGGACTCCAGGAGCCAGCCGGAGAGCTGGACCTCGGCGTCGGGCGGCGAGAAGGAGGTCGCGTTCTCCAGGAGCTCCGCGATGAGGTGGCTCAGGTCGTCCGCGGCGAAGCCGGCGACCTGGGCGTGCGGCGGAAGGGACTGGATGGTGACCCGCTCGTACCGCTCGATCTCGCTGACGGCGGCGCGCAGCACGTCCACGAGCGGGACGGGCCCGGCGTGGCCGTGGACGTGCTCGTGCCCGGCGAGGACGAGGAGGTTCTCGCTGTGGCGGCGCATGACGGTCGCCATGTGGTCGAGCTTGAAGAGGGTGGCGAGGCGGTCCGGGTCCTGCTCGCGCTCCTCCAGCTTCTCGATGACGCCGAGCTGCCGCTCGACGAGCCCGAGGCTGCGCAGCGAGAGGTTGACGAAGGTGTGGTGGACGGTGCCCCTGAGCCGTTCGAGCTCGGCGGTGAGGAGGGTGACCCGGCCCTGCAGTTCGGCGCGCTGGGTGGCGAGCTCGGCGCCGAGGGCTTCCTTGGCCGCGGCGAGCTCCGCCTGGTCCCCGGTGAGCCGCTCGGTGTGCGCGGCGAGGCCGGAGAGCTTGCCGTGCAGGGTGTTGAGGGAACGGACGGCCTGGGCGAACTCGTCGTTGCGGCCGGTGAAGCGGACCGGCTCCTCGGTGTGCGGCGCGGGGGCTCCGGCGAGCCGGGCGGCGCCGATGCGGAGGACCGCGAGCGGCCGGGTGAGGGTGCGGGCGACGTAGGTGGAGATGCCGATGGCGACGAGCAGGCAGCCGCCGAGGAAGGCGATGCGCAGTTCGAGGGCGGTGACGTCGTCGTCGCGGAGCGCGCCGAGCCGTTCGACCCGCTCGGCGGCGAGGGCGGACTCGACGCCGCGCATCTGCTCGATACGGGCGGAGAGGGCCGCCTCGAGGCCGGCCCGGTCGGTCTCGCGCTCGGTCTCCGTCAGCCGGGGCTGGTCGGTGAGGGAGGCGAGGAGGCGCTCGGCGCTCTTGACGTCGGGCCCCGTGACGGTGGCGGCGAGGGAGTCGCGGGCGGTGGAGCCGGCGGCCTGGTCGAAGTCGCCGAGGGCGGCGAGTTCGCGGACGCGGGCCTGCTGGGCGGCGGCGGCGAGGACGTCACGGGCCCGCTCGGCCTCGGCGGTGCCCTCGGGGACGTCGGGGACGTAGGTGCCCGTCTGGGGGTCGTAGTGGACGTCCCCGGTGGGCTCGGGCTGCGGTACGGAGAGCGCGGCGAGGAGCAGACCACGGGTGGCAGAGGCCTGTTCGACGGCGCGGCCGAGGGCGGCGGGGGCGCGGGTCGCTCCGGTGAGCGCGGCGTCGGAGGCGCGGGCCGGGGCCTTGTCGGCCAGTTCGTCGGCGAGGGCCTGGAGTTTGCCGATGACCTCGGAGTACGCCCGGTGGGCCTCCACGGCGGTGCCCTTGCCGGTGAGGGCGGCGCGGCGGACGGAGGGGACGCCGGCGAGGTCGCGGCGGAGTTCGGCGGAGGCGGCGGGCCTGATCTCGTCGATCTGCCGGTCGACCCGGGTGGACCGGACGCTGGTGACCTGGCGCTTGTCCTTGGCGTCGCCGCTCTGGGCGTCGCGGCCCGCGGCGATGTAGGCGACGACCTCGTCGCGCTCGTCGGCGAGGGAGTGGGCCAGGGTGACGGCCTGCCGGTCGAGTTCGGCGAGGGTGACCAGGCGCTGGGAGGCGGTGAGCTCGGTGGAGGCGGCGAGGATCGCGGGAGCTCCGGCGGCGAGGACCGTGACACCGACGAGGGCGACGCCGGCGACCAGACGGTTGCGGACGCGCTTGGGGCGGCCGGCGGGGACGCCGGCCGGGGTGATCGCGGCCGGGCCGGGGGCGGCGCCCGGGGTGGCGTCGCCGGTGGGCGCCGTGGCAGCGCCGCCGTCCGGGCTCGTCGTCACACCGGGGGTCTGGCTCCGCGCGCCGTTCTTGCTCCGAGGCCGCTTCATCTGCACCGGTGCTCGCATTCTTGACTCGTCCGCCCACAAAGCAGAGATGACGGCCGGTCACATGGAGCGCCCCCACCCCTGGTACGGCTTCCGACCATTCCAGCGCTTCTGGGAAGGAGGCGCGCATCGGCCGCTCCGCCACCCGAACGAGTGAACAACACTCCTGAGTTGGTGAACAACTTCTCCGGGCGGCGCCCCGGGCCCCTGAGGGCCCCCCGGTTGGATCTTCCGCGCGTGCTTTGGCAGGATGCCCGCCCGCAGCTCCACGGAGGCGGCCGTTCCGCCTCCGGCGCGCCCCTTCGGCGGCTTGGTACAGGCCATTTCCGGTCATCTGCAGGTCTCGTGAAGGAGCGCGAAGGGCCGGGCACACTGGTCGTCATGCGCAGCGACGTCGCCTCCCTCCCCGGCAGCCCCGAACGCCCCAACGAGGACTGGGCCACCGTCACCCTTCCCGCCTCGGGCTGCGGCGGAACCGTCGTCCTCCTCGACGGCGTCACCCCACCCGCCGGGGATGACGGTTGTGTGCACACGGTGCCGTGGTTCACCGCGCGGCTGGGCGGAGCTTTGACCGAACTGTCCGCTTCCCGGCCGGACATGCCCCTGTCCGGGGTCCTGTCGCTGGCAATCCGGCGCACCGCGGACGCCCACCGCGACACCTGTGACCTTTCTCACGTACGTACGCCCCAGGCGACCGTGGTGCTCGCCCGCTGGAACGAGACCTCGGTCGAGCACCTGGTCCTCTCCGACTCCGTCCTCCTCCTGGAGTCCCCGGACGGGGCGGTACGGGCCGTGCTCGACGACCGGCTCGACCGGGTGCCGGCCGAGGTCCTGCGTTCCCTGGCGGCGACGGACCGGCTGCGGAACCGGGAGGGCGGCTTCTTCACCGCGGCGGCCGATCCGGCGGTCGCGGAGCGGGCGGTGACCGGGACGACCCCGCGCGCGGAGGTACGGGCCCTGGCCGCGCTCACGGACGGGGCGAGCCGCTGGGTGGATCTGTTCGCGGAGGGCGACTGGACGGACTGCTTCGGCGTCCTGCGCGAGGAGGGGCCGCACGGCCTGCTCCACCGGGTGCGGACCCTTGAGGCGGCGGACGAGCGAGCGGGCGGGGTGCGCCGCTGGAAGCGGCACGACGACGCGACGGCCGCCTGCGTGGAGCTGCCCGGCGGCTGAGCGGTCGGCCCTCCGGCCCGGAGTCTGAGCGGTCGGCCCTCCGGCCGGACGGCTGAGCGGTCGGCCGGTCGGCCCGTCAGCCCTCGAACCGGACGTTGAAGTGGTTCAGGAGCCGGGCGAGTTCGGCGACCTCGGCGCGGTCCCAGTCCGTGAGCTTGCGGACGTATCGCTCACGCCGGGCGTCGCGTACGCGCCGGAACCGCCGGCGGCCCTCCTCGGTGAGCCTGACGAGCGAGGCGCGGCCGTCGGCGGGGTCGGGGTCGCGGGCGACGAGCCCGAGGTCCTCAAGGGCACGGAGCTGGCGGCTCATGGTGGCCTTGCCGACCCCGAAGTAGCCGGCGAGTTCGGTGGCCCGCTGGGGGCCGGTGTCGTCGAGCCGTACGAAGAGCCCGTAGGCGGCGGGCTCCAGCTCGGGGTGGACCTCGCGGGCCATCTCGCCGGACTGGGCGCGGGCACGCCGCAGGAAGACGGCCAGCTCACGTTCGAGCGCGAGGAACTCGGGGTCGACGGCGCCGGGCGGTGCGACCCTGCCGTCACTTCCCGTACCGCTTCCGTGCACGTCAGCACCTCCCACGCGTTCTCCGGTGACCCTCGGCAGCTTTCGGGCCGCTGAAAGTTTCTTCCGGCCGCGGCCATCACCGCAGCTCCTTCAGTATTTCGCAGGCGTAGACCAACGGCGGCATCCAGGCCCTCTTCCGCCACCCGGGTCTACGTGCGTAGCGTCCTCGATGACATGTCCACACCAGGACATGCCGGCATCGCTCACCCACCGAGCCTTTCGGAGGCACGCATGCGTGTGCACAGATCCGGAACGACCCTCGCCGGCGCCGCGCTCGCGGCCCTGGCCCTCCTCCTGCCCCTCGCCGGCTCCGCCGGTGCCGCCCAGGACCCGGGCGGCAAGCCCGTGCGCGGCTCCGCCTACATGGGCATGGGCGTGATCGCGCACGACGGCAAGGGCGCGAAGCCGAGCGGCGGCGCCACGGCCCTCGCCGTCCAGACGGAAGGCGTGGACGTCTCCAGCCACCAGGGGAACGTCGCCTGGTCCACGCTGTGGAACAGCGGCGTCAAGTGGGCCTACGTCAAGGCGACGGAGGGCACCTACTACAAGAACACCTACTTCGCCCAGCAGTACAACGGCTCGTACAACGTCGGCATGATCCGCGGCTCGTACCACTTCGCCACCCCGGACACGACGACCGGCGCCGCCCAGGCCGACTACTTCGTCAACAACGGCGGCGGGTGGTCGAAGGACGGCAGGACGCTGCCGGGCGTGCTCGACATCGAGTGGAACCCGTACGGGGCGACCTGCTACGGCAAGACCCAGGCCGGGATGGTGGCCTGGATCCGCGACTTCGTGAACCGCTACAAGTACCGGACCGGCCGGGACGCCGTCATCTACACGGCGACCAGCTGGTGGACCCAGTGCACCGGCAACTACTCCGGCTTCGGGTCGACCAATCCGCTGTGGGTCGCGCGGTACGCCTCCACGGTGGGCGAACTCCCGGCCGGCTGGCCGTACTACACGATGTGGCAGTACACCTCGTCCGGTCCGACGGTCGGCGACCACAACCACTTCAACGGCGACCTGTCGCGCGTGCAGGCGCTCGCGAACGGCTGACGCCCCCGCCCCCTCCGCGGCGGCCTCCGGGTGTGCGGCACCCCGGGGGCCGCTCCGGCTTTTTCCGCCCTCCCTCTTGCCCATTGGTATGGACCAATGCGAGTCTCTTCGACGATCGCACGGACGCTCAACGTCCGTACGCTCAGCGCGCGTTGCTCGTCCCGTCCTCCCCCACGCACGAGAGAGAGCCCCCGCATGCCGTCCTCCCGCCGCACCGTCACCGGCGCCGCCGCGCTGTCCGCCGCAGCCGCGCTCGTCAGCCTCACCCCCACCGCGGCGAGCGCCCACGGAGCCGTCTTCAACCCCGTCAGCCGGGTGGCCGCGTGTTACGCGGAGGGCCCCGAGACGCCCAGGTCACAGGTGTGCAAGGACCTCGTCGCCGACTCCGGCACCCAGCCGCTCTACGACTGGAACGAGGTCAACATCGCGAACGCCGCCGGGCAGCACCAGGCCCTCATCCCCGACGGCAAGCTCTGCTCGGCGAACCGCGAGAAGTACCGGGCCCTGGACTGGGCCCGCACCGACTGGCCGGCCACGGCGGTCAGCGCGGGCTCCTTCGACTTCAAGGTCCGAGTGACGGCCGCCCACTCCGGCACGATGACCGTCTACATCACCAAGCCGGGCTTCGACCCGACCCGGCCCCTCAAGTGGTCGGACCTCGACGCGACCCCCGTCGCCGTGTACGCCACCACCCGCACCGCCACCAACGGCTTCTACGACTTCACGGGCCACCTGCCCGCCCGTACCGGCCGCCACATCGTCTACAAGGTGTGGCAGCGCAGCGACAGCCCCGAGGCCTTCTACAGCTGCTCGGACGTCACCTTCGGCGGCACGGCGGCGCAGCGGGCCCAGGCGCCGACCGAGGCGAGGATCGCGGCGGGCGCGGAGCTGTCCACCGTGAGCCACGCGGGCCACGGCGGCGACGAGCGGGCGCCCGCCCTCTCCGCCGAGGCCGCGGCCACCCCGTCCTCGCCGCTCCCCCCGGCCCTCGCGGGCGCGGGCGCCCTCGCCGCCTTCGGGGCGGGCAGCCTGCTCCTCGGCCGCCGCCGCAACTCCTCCGCCTCCTAGGAGCCGGAGGGCCCGGGCGGGAAGAGGGCGGTGAGCCGGGGAAGCGCCACCCCCTCCGCGCGAGCCCCCCGGGGGTCGTCGCCCTCTTCCCGTTCACGGGAGAAATCGTCGGGGAACCCTCCCGGGGAGTCCCCCGGGAAATCCCCGGGAAAGTCCTCGGGGAACTCGTCCGACAAGTCCTCGGGCCCGTCGTCCGGCAGCCCGCCCGACAGCTCCGCGAGCTCCTCGGCCGCCTCCTCGACCGCGTCGAGGAACTCCTCGCCGTCGTCGTCGTCCTGGTCGGTCAGCTCGTCGTACGCGTCCTGGGCCACGTAGTCGAGCTCCTCCCACTCCAGCCACTCGTCGTCGTCCCACTCGTCCCGGTGCCGCCCCACGAGGGCCCGTACCTCCGGCACGTCGGCCAGTGCGTCCGGGTCGGCGAGGATCGACTCGTACACCTTCCGCCCCTGCCCCACCAGCCAGAGCGTGAAGTAGTGGAAGCCGTCGTCGGTGCAGGCACCGCTCTCGATCCGGTTCGCCGCACGCCAAAGGGCGCGCGTGTCGGCCCGCCCGCACGCCTCCTCGAGGCGCACCTGGAAGTGCACGGCCTCGGAGACGGGCCGCCGCATCAGCTCCTCGCGCAGCCACTCCTGCCGCTCCTCCCGGTCGCCGGGTCGGCGGCTCAACTCGTCGATGAGAGCCCAGAAGGCGTCGTCGTTCATGCGTACGAGCATGACAGCCTCCAGTGACATCCGGGTACGCGCACCGGAGCGGGGTGCCCCGTGAAAGGACACCCCGCTCCGGTGGACGCTCCGCGTCGCCCCTGCCTCGGGGCGCCGGGCGGCCACCCCTGCCGTCATGGCGTCAGGCGGCGACCCCCACCGCCACCTTCGCCGGTGCCAGCGCGATCTCCAGGACCTGCCGGACGTCGGCCACCGGGTGGACCTCCAGCTTCTCCAGGATCTCGGCCGGGACGTCGTCCAGGTCGGCCTCGTTCCGCTTGGGGATCACGACGGTCGTGATGCCCGCCCGGTGCGCGGCGAGCAGCTTCTGCTTCACTCCGCCGATCGGGAGGACCCGGCCGGTGAGGGAGACCTCGCCGGTCATGGCCACGTCCGTGCGGACCAGGCGCCCGCTCAGCAGGGAGGCCAGGGCGGTCGTCATGGTGACGCCCGCGCTCGGCCCGTCCTTGGGGACCGCGCCCGCCGGGAAGTGGATGTGCACGCCCCGGTCCTTGAGACCGGTGACGGGCAGCTCCAGTTCCGCGCCGTGCGAGCGGAGGAAGGAGAGCGCGATCTGCGCCGACTCCTTCATCACGTCGCCCAGCTGACCGGTGAGGGTAAGGCCCGCGGCGCCGGTCTCCGGGTCGGCGAGGGACGCCTCGACGAAGAGGACGTCACCGCCCGCGCCGGTCACGGCGAGACCGGTGGCGACGCCGGGCACCGCGGTGCGGCGCTCCGCCGGGTCCTGGGCCGACTCCGGCACGTGGTGCGGCCGTCCGATCAGCTCCCGCAGGTCGTCCGGGGTGACCGTGAACGGGAGCTCGCGGTCGCCCAGTTCGTGCTGGGCCGCGACCTTGCGGAGCAGCCGGGACAGCGCGCGCTCCAGGGTGCGGACGCCCGCCTCCCGGGTGTACTCGCCGGCCAGCTTGCGCAGGCTCGCGTCCTCCAGGGCGACCTCGCCGGGCTCGAGGCCGGCCCGCTCCAGCTGCCGGGGCAGCAGGTGGTCGCGGGCGATGACGATCTTCTCGTCCTCGGTGTAGCCGTCGAGCCTGACCAGCTCCATGCGGTCGAGGAGGGCCTCGGGGATGGCTTCGAGGACGTTGGCGGTGGCGAGGAAGACGACGTCGGAGAGGTCGAGTTCGACCTCCAGGTAGTGGTCGCGGAAGGTGTGGTTCTGTGCCGGGTCGAGGACTTCGAGGAGCGCCGCCGCGGGGTCGCCGCGGAAGTCGGAGCCGACCTTGTCGATCTCGTCGAGGAGGACCACCGGGTTCATGGACCCGGCCTCCTTGATGGCGCGGACGATACGTCCGGGCAGTGCGCCGACGTAGGTCCTGCGGTGGCCGCGGATCTCCGCCTCGTCCCGTACGCCGCCGAGGGCGACCCGGACGAACTCGCGTCCCATCGCGTGGGCGACGGACTCGCCGAGGGAGGTCTTGCCGACGCCGGGCGGGCCGACGAGGGCGAGGACGGCGCCGCCGCGGCGGCCGCCGACCACACCGAGGCCGCGCTCGGAGCGCCGCTTGCGCACGGCGAGGTACTCGGTGATGCGTTCCTTCACGTCGTCGAGGCCGGCGTGCTCGGCGTCGAGGACGGCGCGGGCGCCGCGGATGTCGTACCGGTCCTCCGTGCGCTCGTTCCAGGGGAGTTCGAGGACGGTGTCCAGCCAGGTGCGGATCCAGGAGCCCTCGGGGGACTGGTCGCTGGACCGCTCCAGCTTCTCGACCTCCTTGAGGGCGGCCTCCCTGACCTTCTCGGGCAGGTCTGCGGCCTCCACGCGGGCGCGGTAGTCGTCGGACTCGTCGCCCTCCGCCTCGCCGTTGAGGTCGCGGAGTTCCTTGCGGACGGCTTCGAGCTGGCGGCGGAGCAGGAATTCACGCTGCTGCTTGTCGACGCCTTCCTGAACGTCCTTGGCGATGGTCTCGGCGACGTCCTGCTCGGCGAGGTGCTCGCGGAGCTGGGCGGTGGCGAGCTTGAGGCGGGCGACGGGGTCGGCGGTCTCCAGGAGCGCGACCTTCTGCTCGACGCTGAGGAAGGGCGAGTAGCCGGAGTTGTCGGCGAGGGCGCCGACGCCGTCGATCTGCTGGACGCGGTCGACGACCTGCCAGGCGCCGCGCTTCTTGAGCCAGCTGGTGGCCAGCGCCTTGTACTCCTTGACCAGGTCGGTGACCTGACCGGGCAGCGGGTCGGGCAGGGTCTCCTCGACGGTGCTGCCCTCGACCCACAGGGCCGCGCCTGGCCCGGTCGTTCCGGCGCCGATGCGTACGCGGCCGAGGGCGCGGATCAGCGCGCCGGGGTCGCCGTCGGAGAGGCGGCCGACCTGCTCGACGGTGCCGAGGACGCCGGTCGCCGCGTAGGTGCCGTCGACCCGGGGGACGAGCAGGACCCTGGGCTTGCCGGTGCCGGACCGTGCGGCGGCCTGGGCGGCCTCGACGGCGGCCCGTACGTCGTTGTCGGAGAGGTCGAGGGGCACCACCATTCCGGGCAGCACGACCTCGTCGTCGAGCGGCAGTACGGGCAGAGTGAGCGGCACGGACGGCGTGGACGCAGAAGCCATGATCTCCCCTTCGGCAGTCAAGTTGAGTTATACGGACTCAATGCATGTGAGCCGGTGGATGTTCCCGGAGGCCTGTTCGCTCTGAGCGATCACCCCGCCCGACGGGCCGCTTCGAGGGATGTAATAGCTCAATGGATATAGCGTCTATTACTTCCGCCTGGGTTGCGGGCTGGACCGTCTCGCGGGGCACCCCGGCCGCCGTCACGGAACCCTGGGGATACCGGATCGACGTGGGCCTCCCCGGGCACGTCGTACGGCATGTCCTGCCCGCCCCCGACGCGGCCTCCGTCGGCGCGCTCTGCGCCCGGCTCACCGCCCCGTACAGCTGGCTCAAGGTCATGGCGGAGCCCGAGGACGTCGCGCCGTGGATCACCGAGGGGTGGACCGTTCCCGACGACCCGGGATTCATGATGGTCAAGCCGCTGGACCCGGGCGCCCGGCCCGCACCGCCGGAGGGGTACGCCAGGACCACCGAGGTCAGGGACGGCGTCATCCGGGTCCGCGTCCTCGCCCCCGACGGCACCCTCGCCGCGCGCGGCCAGATCGCCCCGACGGGCTCGACCGCCGTCGCCGACCAGATCGAGACCGACCCCGCGCACCGGCGGCGCGGCCTCGGCGCCAACGTCATGCGCACCCTGGAGGCGGCCGCCGCCCCGGCGGGCGCCGGGACCGGGGTGCTCTCCGCGACCACGGACGGCCTCGCGCTGTACGACTCGCTGGGCTGGCGCCACCGGGGGCCGCTCACCGGCATCGTCCGGGCGGAGAGCTGACCGCCTGGCCGCTCGCTTCCGGGCGCCCGGCTGCGCGGGGAGCCCCCGGCGGGGCATGCTCGGACCATGGTGCGAGGCGTACGGAAGACAAGGCGCGGGGCCCTGCTCGTCGCGGCGGCCCTGACCGCCGGGGCCCTCGGCGCGAGCGGCTGCGGACCGGAGACCCCGCCCGCGCCGGGCGGCCCGGCATCGGGCGTGAGCGTGCCGCCCGGGCCCGCCACCTCGGCCACGCCCCCTTCCCCGGCGACGCCGGCACCCAGGCCGACCCCGACCGGCCCGTCCACATCCCCGCCGGCGCCCACCGCACCCACCACCCCCACCGGTTCGACCCCACCCTCCGCGGAGCCGCGCGGGCAGGAGGTCCTCGTCGAGGTGGTCGTCAGCGGCGGTCTCGCCGGGGTCCGCAACCAGCTCGTCGTCCGCTACGACGGCACCTGGACCAGCCGCTCCGGCACCGAGCCGCCCCGCACCGGCCGGATGACCCCCGCCGAGGCCGCCGAACTGCGGGCGGCGCTCGAAGACCCCGCGTACGCGCGCGTGCCGACGCGTCCGACCGGTGCCCCGGTCCCCGACGGCTTCCAGTACTCCGTCACCCACCGCCACCGGCTCGTCGTCGCGGGCGACGGCGAGCGCCCGCCCGCCCTCCAGCGCGTCTTCGCCGCCCTCCCGGAGGGCGGCCCGCCCACCGGTCCGTGAGCGCGTGAACCGTCCGGCGCCCTCCCGGCGATAGAGAAGGCGTGAGACTGTCGCGCCCCACAGGGGGAGGCCCCTCCGGGGGCGACGAGGACGACTCCGCGCTGCTGCGCAAGGTCGCCAGGGGGGACACCGAGGCCCTCGCCGTCCTCTACGACCGGCACGCCGGCTGGCTGCACGCCCGGCTCGCCCGGCGCTGCCCCGACGAGGAGACCGTACGGGAGGTCCTCCAGGACACCTTCGTCACCGTCTGGCGCTCGGCCGGCGGCCACCGGGGCCGGGGCGAGGCCGGTGGCTGGCTCTGGGTGATCGCCGCCCGGCGCCTGGTGGACGCCCAGCGCGCCCGGGCCCGTACCGACCGCGCCACCGCCCACGCCGCCGCGCCCTCCGAGGCACCGGCCGCTGCCCCCTCCGCCGAGGACCGGGTCCTCGCGGGCCTGGAGTATGGGGAGGTGGGCGCCGCCCTCGACCGGATCTCGCCCGAGCTCGCCGAGGTCCTGCGGGCGACCGTCGTCGACGGCCTGACGACCCGTGAGACCGCCCGGCTCCTCGGCCTACCCGAGGGCACCGTCAAGACCCGCGCCCTGCGCGCCCGCCGCGAGCTGCGCGCCGCACTCGCGGCCGGGAACCCCGGGGGCCCGCACGCCTTGGGAGGCACCGCATGACAGCGTCCCGGCCCGACCACCGACCCGCACCCCGGCCCGGACAGCGGCCGCCCTGGCACGTCACCGACGCCCTGGCGCTGCGGTACGCGGAGGGCACCGCCGCCGAGACGGACGCCTGGTCCCTGGAGAAGCACGTCGAGACCTGCGCGGCCTGCGCGGGCCGCGTCTCGGCCGCCGTACGCGCCGGCGCCGCGGGCCCCGCCCTCGCGGCCGTCCGCGCCGAGCTCCTGTCCTCCCTCGGCCACCGGCCCGCCCCCGCGGCCGCCGCCGGGAACCCCCTCGGACGGTGGGCACGGCTCTGGTGGGCCGTCGGGCCCGCCCTCCGCGGGTCCTGGGTGGTGGCCCTCGTCCTCGTCGTCGGCGGGGCCTTCGGACTCGCCTACGGCGCCGGGTCGCGGGGGGCGGGAGGCCTGCTGCTCGCCGTCTCCCCCGTCCTTCCGCTCGCCGGTGTCGCCGTGTCCTACGGCCGGCACGCCGACCCCCTGTACGAGATCACGGCCGCCACCCCGTCGGGCGGGCTGCGGCTGCTGCTCACCCGTACCGCCGCCGTGCTCGGCGTGTGCGTACCGCTGCTGACCGCGGGCGGTGCGCTGCTGCCGCCGGTGGCCGGCCTTCCGGGGGCGGCCGCCTGGCTGCTTCCCGGTCTCGCGCTGACCCTGGCCACCCTCGCGCTCGGCTCGTTCGTCGGCTGCCGGGCGGCGGCCCTGACGCTCGGCGGCGGATGGCTGCTCGCCGTGACGGGGCCGCTCCTCGGCGGGCCCGACGCGGACCCGGGGGCGGGAGCCGCCGCGCTCGCCCCCTACTTCTCCGGCTCCGCCGTGCAAGGGGGGTGGGCCGCCGCCGCGCTCGCCTGTGCGGCCCTCCTCGTGCTGCGGCGCCGTTCCTTCGACCACCTGGAGCCCCGGTGAACCCCTCGCCCTCCGTCGCGGTGACCGGACTGACCGTCCGTCACCGCCGTACCATCGCCCTCGACCGCCTCGACCTGACCCTGGGGCCCGGCGTGCACGGCCTGCTCGGACCGAACGGAGCCGGGAAGACCTCCCTCATCCGGGTCCTCGCGACCGTCGCCGCGCCCTCCTCCGGCCGGGTGGAACTGCTCGGCGGGGACGCCACGAACCACCGTGACCGCACCGGGATCCGGCGCCGGCTCGGCTATCTGCCGCAGGAGTTCGGCTACTACCCGGCCTTCACGGTGCGGGAGTTCGTCGCCTATGTCGCCTGGCTCAAGGAGCTGCCCGCCGACCGGGTCCCGGCGGCGGTGGAGCGCGCGGTGCGGCGGGTCGGGCTCGCCGACCGGATCGACACGAAGATGAAGACGCTGTCGGGCGGCATGGTCCGGCGCGCCGGGATCGCCCAGGCCATCGTGAACGAGCCGGAGCTGCTGCTGCTCGACGAGCCGACGGCGGGCCTCGACCCGGAACAGCGGGTCGACTTCCGTGACCTGCTGCGGGAGTTGGGCACGGAGACGACGGTGGTGGTCTCCACACACCTGGTGGAGGACGTGGCCGCCGCGTGCGGCGAGGTCGCCCTCATCGAGGCGGGGCGGCTCGCCTTCCAGGGCACCACGGCCGAACTCACCGGACTCGGCGGGACGTCGGGCGGACCGGACGACTCCACGGCCCACGCCGTCGAACGCGGCTACACGGCCGCCCTGCGCGCCCACCGCACACGGGAGGACCACGCGAAGGGGGCGCTCCGATGACCGCCACCCTCACCCCGCCCCGTTCCGGCGGATCCACGCCCGCGCGTACCCCCTCCGCGCTCCGCACCGAGCTGCGGCGCGGTCTCGGCCCCTGGACCGGTGCCGCCGTCGCCCTCACCATCCTCGTCACGATGTACAACAAGGGCCCCGGCTGGCAGGGCCGCTGGGCCGACGCCACGAACATGCTGCACGTCGCCACCGGGCTGCTCGCCGGGCCGCTCGCGCTCGCGGCGGGCTGCTGGCAGGGCGGCCGGGACCGGCGGCGCGGGACGACGGACCTGTGGGAGTCCGTGTCGCGCTCCCCCTTGCGCCGCCTGCTCGTCGCCGTCGCCCCGTCCGTGTTCTGGCCGACCGCAGGGCTGCTCCTCGCCGACGCCGTCGTCCTCCTCGCGACCTGGCCGTACGTCTCCGGGGGCCGTCCCTACCTGGAGCTCGTCGCCGCCGACGCCGTCGCCGTCGCCGCCCTCGGCGCGCTCGGCCACGTCGTCGGCCGGGTGGTGCGCTGGCGGCTGACCGCCCCGCTCCTGGGGATCGTCGGGTACGTCGTCATGATCGCCACCGCCTACGCGGACGGCCCGGCGCGCTGGCTCGGCCCGGCCGCCGAGCACCAGTTCTTCTGGGACCGGCCGGTGTGGTGGTTCGGCCCGGTGTCGATGGCGTGGACGGCGGGGATCGCGCTCGCCGCACTCCTCGCGTACGGGCTGCGCCCGGCCCGGCTGCGGCCGCTCGCCCTGGTACCGCTCGCCGTGGCGGTCACCGCCGCCGGCCTGATCCTGCGCCTGCCGGTGGACGAGGGCCCCTGGCGCCCGGACCCGGCCCTGGCCCGGCAGGTCTGTGACGACGGCACTCCGCAGGTGTGTCTGACGGCCGTGGACGAGAAGCTGCTGCCGGACGTGTCGGCGGCGCTCGCCCCGCTGAACGCCCGCCTCAGGGGGCTGCCCGGCGCCCCGGTCCGCTGGGTGAGCGGACTCGGTGACACCCGCCCCGGGGACGTCGCGCTGCCCAACACCGACCAGGAGGCGGTGCGCGGCCGGCTCGTACGCCCCGACCTGTATCTGTATGCGGCCGTGAACTGGCTGTTCTCGGACAGCTGCCGGCCTGGCGACGGCACGGGCCCGAACGCCGAGCGGGCGAGCGTCATCCACCTCGCCGTCTCGGAGTGGCTGGCGCCCGCCCCGGACGACTACGGCGTCGACCCCACCGCCGCCCGGCCGTACATCGACCGGCTCAAGGCCAAGTCCCCCGCCGCCCAGCGCGACTACCTCGCCCGCTACCTGGCGGCCGACAGCTGCCGCCCGGACGAGGTGCCCGTCCCATGAGGCTCTATCTGCGCTCCCGTGCCCTCCCCACCGCGCTCGCCGCGCTCGTCGGCACGGCGGCGGCCGCCGCCGGGTCGGCCCGGTGGCTGGTGTCGCTGCCCGACTTCGACCACACGGCCCGGCTGCCGGTCGTCGTCCTCGGCCCGCTGCTCGCGGCGGCCACGGTCGGCGCGAGCCTGCACACCCCGAGCGACGAGCTGGACCGCACGGCGGTCAAGCCGTGGTGGCCGCGGCGCCTCGCCCACGTACTGGTCCCGACCCTGCTCGCCGCCGCGCTGTTCGCCCTCGCGCTGCCGGGCCACATGGAGGCGTACGGAGCGCCCGCCGCCGTACGGAACACGCTGGGGCTCATGGGGGTGACGGCGGGCGCCGCCGCTGTCGTCGGCGCCCGGCTGAGCTGGCTGCCGCCCGTGTTCTTCGTGGGTGTGGTCTATCTCGCGGCCCCGTCCGAGCCCGGCGGTGCGGCGCAGTGGTGGGCCTGGGTGATGCAGCCGGGCCCGCAGGCCGGCGCGTGGACGGTGGCGGTCGCCGCGTTCGTGACGGGCACGGGCGGGTACGCGTGGCGGGGAGCACGGCGGGTGACCGGCGAGTCGTGAGGTCCCGGGGCGGCCCCAGGGCGTAACGCCGGGACTCCGTAAGGTGTTTGTCCCGGTCGGCCCCGCCCGCGAGAATGGCGGGGCCGTCTGCCGAGACGACGAGAACGGAGTGACGAACGATGTCAGGTCCCGTGACCCTCGACCGCCGCGAAGGACCGTACGGAGAGGTCGTGCTGCGCCGCCGGGCCGAGCACTACGAGATCATCGCCAACGGCACCTTCCTGATGGACACCTCCGACGGGCGCTCCGAGCGGCTCCTGATCGACGCGGCGCGGGACGCCCTGCCCGAGGAGGTCCGGGCCGGCGCGTCCGTCCTGGTCGGCGGTCTCGGCGTCGGTTTCTCCCTCGCGCACGCCGCCGAGGACCCCCTCTGGGGCCGGATCGCCGTCGCCGAGCGTGAGGAGGCGATCATCGAATGGCACCGGCAGGGGCCGCTCGCCGCGATCTCCGGGAGGGCGCTCGCCGACCCGAGGACGGTGATCCTGCACACGGACCTCGTGGAGTACCTCCACACCTCCACGGACACCTACGACGCCCTCTGTCTCGACATCGACAACGGCCCCGACTGGACGGTCACCGAGGGCAACGAATCCCTGTACGGAGCCGAGGGATTGGCCCTGTGCGCGGCCCGTCTGAACCCGGGCGGAGTGCTCGCCGTATGGTCCGCCCGGCCGTCCGCCGATTTCGAAGAGACATTGCGGAATGCCGGATTCAGCGGGGTACGGACGGAAGAGATCCCCGTTGCCCGGGGCGTCCCCGACGCGGTCCACCTCGCGGTGCGTCCCGGATAGCTCCTGGATAGCCGGGACGCCACCGGTACCTCTAGGCTGCTGAGCCGACATCGGCGACGCGAGGCGGGGCAATGGAGCAGACACACACCACTCACCACGGTGCGGCGGCCACTCCGGGGGCTCAGCGACGTGTCCTGGTGGTCGAGGACGACGCCACGATCGTGGAGGCGATCTCCGCGCGGCTGCGCGCAGAGGGCTTTCTCGTGCAGACCGCGACCGACGGTCCCGCGGCCGTGGAGGCGGCCGAGGCCTGGCAGCCGGACCTGATGGTCCTGGACGTCATGCTGCCCGGTTTCGACGGTCTGGAGGTGTGCCGCCGGGTCCAGGCCCAGCGCCCCGTCCCGGTCCTCATGCTGACCGCCCGCGACGACGAGACCGACATGCTGGTCGGCCTCGGCGTGGGCGCGGACGACTACATGACCAAGCCGTTCTCGATGCGGGAGCTGGCGGCCCGGGTGCATGTGCTGCTGCGCCGGGTGGAGCGGGCCGCGCTCGCGGCCGTCACCCCCCGCAGCGGCATCCTCCGCCTGGGCGAACTGGAGATCGACCACGCGCAGCGCCGGGTCCGGGTGCGCTCCGAGGACGTGCACCTGACGCCGACCGAGTTCGACCTGCTCGTCTGCCTGGCGGGCACCCCACGGGCGGTCCTCTCCCGCGAGCAGCTCCTCGCCGAGGTGTGGGACTGGGCGGACGCCTCGGGCACCCGGACCGTGGACAGTCACATCAAGGCGCTGCGCCGGAAGATCGGGGCCGAGCGCATCCGCACGGTCCACGGCGTCGGGTACGCGCTGGAGACCCCGGCGCTGTGAGCCGGCGGAGGCCCGGGCGACCGCAGGGGCAGCGGGAACGGGGTGAGCGCCAGGTGAGGCAGGGTGCGGCCGAGGCGCGCAGGCCGCGCCGGATCGTGATCTCGATCAAGACCAAGCTGGGCGCCCTGGTCGTCGGGGCGGTCCTGCTGACCTCCTGTCTGGCCCTGGTGGCGATCCGCACGTCCACGGAGTTCCGGTACATCACGATCTTCGCGATGATCGCGACCCTGCTGATCACCCAGTTCGTGGCCCAGTCCCTGACCGCGCCGCTCGACGAGATGACGACAGTGGCCGGGACGATCTCGCGCGGCGACTTCAGCCGCCGGGTGCGGGGCGCGGACCGGCGGGACGAGCTGGGCGACCTCGCCTCGACGATCAACCGCATGGCGGACGACCTGGAGGCCGTCGACCGGCACCGCAAGGAGCTGGTCGCCAATGTGTCGCACGAGCTGCGCACCCCGATCGCCGCGCTCAGGGCCGTACTGGAGAACGTCGTGGACGGGGTGTCCGAGCCGGATCCGGAGACCATGCGGTCGGCGCTCAAGCAGACCGAGCGCCTTGGCCGGCTGGTGGAGACGCTGCTGGATCTGTCACGTCTTGACAACGGTGTCGTCGCGCTGAGGGCGAGCCGCTTCGAGGTCTGGCCGTATCTGTCGGGGGTGCTGCGGGAGGCGAACCTGGCCGCCTCGCAGCGGGGCCTCTCGTCCACCTCCGGGCTCCACAACCGCACGGACGTGCATCTCCACCTGGACGTGTCGCCGCCCGAGCTGGTGGCGCACGCGGACGCGGAGCGGCTGCACCAGGTGATGGCGAACCTCATCGACAACGCGGTGAAGCACTCGCCGCCGCACGGCCGTGTCACTGTCCGGGCCCGGCGCGGCCCGTACCCGGACTCGCTCGAGCTGGTGGTCGAGGACGAGGGCCCCGGCATCCCGGAGTCGGAGCGGCACAAGGTCTTCGAGCGCTTCAACCGGGGCACGGCGCCGCTGCGGCAGGGACCGGGGAGCGACGGCGGCACGGGGCTGGGTCTCGCGATCGCCCGCTGGGCGGTGGATCTGCACGGCGGCGGGATCGGTGTGGCCGAATCCTCACGTGGCTGCCGCATCAGAGTCACTCTTCCGGGCAGCCGTCCCCCGACAGGTTGACGTAGGGTTCGAACCGGAAGAGCGCGTTCTGCGTGTACGTGAGCAAGACCTGCGTGCACGTGAGCGGGGTGCGATCAGGGGTGCGGCCGAAGCGGGCCGTGCCTGCGCTTTCCCGTACCCTCACACATGCGGAACCACGCTTGTTTCCCGCCATTCACGCCCCCGAAACACCTCGTCAAGTGTGACTTGCGCGACGTTGGAGCGCCCGGCCTGCACCTCTCGGCCGGACAGGCGTAGCCTTTATTTCCGCTGTCCATCACCTTGTGAAGCGGAAGAGGGCGGTTGCCGCCGTGTCGTCTCAGTCCCCCAGTACCCCGAGCTCCCCGACCGACCAAGACGGGCAGGGAAAGAACCCTGCGACCGCCTTCGGTGCCAATGAGTGGCTCGTCGACGAGATCTACCAGCAGTACCTCCAGGACCCGAATTCGGTCGATCGTGCCTGGTGGGACTTCTTCGCCGACTACAAGCCCGGAGCGTCGGAGACCCCGACCGCCCCGGCACCCACCACCCAGAGCGCGCCTGCCGCGCAGCAGGCGGGCCCCGCACAGGCCGCGCCTGCCGCTCCGGCGGCCGTTCCCGCTCCCGCGGCCGCTCCGGCCCCGGCTGCTCCGGCCCCGGCTCCCGTGAAGCCGGCCGCGGCTCCCGCCGCCCCGGCCGCCGCGAAGCCCGCCGCCGCCGCTCCGGCCGCCGTGAAGGCCGCCCCGGCCAAGCCCGCGGCCGCTCCGGCGACCGAGGCCCCCGCCGGCCCCGAGCTGATCACGCTGCGCGGCCCCGCCGCCGCGGTCGCGAAGAACATGAACGCCTCCCTGGAGGTGCCGACGGCCACGTCCGTCCGCGCCGTCCCGGTGAAGCTGCTCTTCGACAACCGGATCGTGATCAACAACCACCTGAAGCGCGCCCGGGGCGGGAAGATCTCCTTCACGCACCTCATCGGCTACGCGATGGTGCAGGCGATCAAGGCCATGCCGTCGATGAACTACTCCTTCGCGGAGAAGGACGGCAAGCCGACCCTGGTCAAGCCGGAGCACGTGAACTTCGGTCTCGCGATCGACCTGGTGAAGCCCAACGGCGACCGCCAGCTCGTCGTCGCGGGCATCAAGAAGGCCGAGACGCTCAACTTCTTCGAGTTCTGGCAGGCGTACGAGGACATCGTCAAGCGCGCCCGCGTGGGCAAGCTGACGATGGAGGACTTCACCGGCGTCACGGTCTCCCTGACCAACCCCGGCGGCCTCGGCACCGTCCACTCCGTGCCGCGTCTGATGCCCGGACAGTCGGTCATCATGGGCGTCGGCTCGATGGACTACCCGGCCGAGTTCCAGGGCACCTCCCAGGACACCCTGAACAAGCTGGGCATCTCGAAGGTCATGACCCTGACCTCGACGTACGACCACCGCGTCATCCAGGGCGCCGCCTCCGGCGAGTTCCTGCGCGTCGTCGCCAACTTCCTCCTCGGCGAGCAGGGTTTCTACGACGACATCTTCAAGGCGCTGCGCATCCCCTACGAGCCGGTCCGCTGGCTCAAGGACATCGACGCGTCGCACGACGACGACGTCACCAAGGCCGCGCGCGTCTTCGAGCTCATCCACTCCTACCGGGTCCGCGGCCACGTCATGGCCGACACCGACCCGCTGGAGTACAAGCAGCGCAAGCACCCCGACCTGGACATCACCGAGCACGGCCTCACCCTGTGGGACCTGGAGCGGGAGTTCGCGGTCGGCGGCTTCGCCGGCAAGTCGATGATGAAGCTGCGCGACATCCTCGGCGTGCTCCGCGACTCGTACTGCCGCACCACCGGCGTCGAGTTCATGCACATCCAGGACCCGAAGCAGCGCAAGTGGATCCAGGACCGCGTCGAGCGCCCGCACTCCCGTGTGGAGCGCGAGGAGCAGCTGCGGATCCTGCGCCGGCTGAACGCGGCGGAGGCCTTCGAGACCTTCCTGCAGACGAAGTACGTCGGCCAGAAGCGGTTCTCCCTGGAGGGCGGCGAGTCCGTCATCCCGCTGCTCGACGCGGTCATCGACTCAGCCGCCGAGTCGCGCCTCGACGAGGTCGTCATCGGCATGGCCCACCGCGGCCGGCTGAACGTCCTGGCGAACATCGTCGGCAAGTCGTACGCGCAGATCTTCCGCGAGTTCGAGGGCAACCTCGACCCGAAGTCGATGCACGGCTCCGGCGACGTCAAGTACCACCTGGGCGCCGAGGGCACGTTCACCGGTCTCGACGGCGAGCAGATCACGGTCTCCCTGGCCGCGAACCCCTCCCACCTGGAGGCGGTCGACCCGGTCCTGGAAGGCATCGTCCGCGCCAAGCAGGACGTCATCAACAAGGGCGGCACGGACTTCACCGTCCTCCCCGTCGCCCTGCACGGTGACGCGGCCTTCGCCGGCCAGGGTGTCGTCGCCGAGACGCTCAACATGTCGCAGCTGCGCGGCTACCGCACCGGCGGCACGGTCCACATCGTCATCAACAACCAGGTCGGCTTCACCGCCGCCCCGGAGTCCTCGCGTTCCTCGATGTACGCGACCGACGTGGCCCGCATGATCGAGGCGCCGATCTTCCACGTGAACGGCGACGACCCGGAGGCCGTGGTCCGCGTCGCGCGGCTCGCCTTCGAGTTCCGCCAGACGTTCAACAAGGACGTCGTGATCGACCTCATCTGCTACCGCCGCCGCGGTCACAACGAGGGCGACAACCCGCAGTTCACCAACCCGCAGATGTACAACCTGATCGACAAGAAGCGTTCGGTGCGCAAGCTGTACACCGAGTCGCTCATCGGTCGCGGTGACATCACCCTCGAAGAGGCGGAGCAGGCGCTCCAGGACTTCCAGGGGCAGCTGGAGAAGGTGTTCGCGGAGGTCCGCGAGGCCACCGCGGCCCCGGCCTCGGCGACCGTGCCGGACGCCAAGGCCGCCTTCCCGGTCGACGTCACCACCGCGGTCTCCCAGGAGGTCGTGAAGCGGATCGCCGAGTCGCAGGTCAGCATCCCGGAGCGGATCACGGTCCACCCGCGTCTGCTGCCGCAGATGCAGCGCCGTGCCGCCTCCATCGACGACGGCACCATCGACTGGGGCTTCGGCGAGACCCTCGCCATCGGCTCCCTCCTCATGGAGGGCACCCCGGTCCGCCTCTCGGGTCAGGATTCCCGCCGCGGCACCTTCGGCCAGCGTCACGCGGTGCTGGTGGACCAGGAGACCGGCGAGGACTACACCCCGCTGCTCTACCTGACCGACGACCAGGCCCACTACAACGTCTACGACTCGCTGCTCAGCGAGTACGCGGCGATGGGCTTCGAGTACGGCTACTCGCTGGCGCGTCCGGACTCCCTGGTCATCTGGGAGGCCCAGTTCGGTGACTTCGTCAACGGCGCGCAGACCGTCGTCGACGAGTTCATCTCCTCGGCCGAGCAGAAGTGGGGCCAGACCTCCGGCGTCACGCTGCTCCTGCCGCACGGCTACGAGGGCCAGGGCCCGGACCACTCGTCCGCGCGCCCGGAGCGCTTCCTCCAGATGTGCGCCCAGGACAACATGACGGTCGCCATGCCGACGCTGCCGTCGAACTACTTCCACCTGCTGCGCTGGCAGGTCCACAACCCGCACCACAAGCCGCTCATCGTCTTCACCCCGAAGTCGATGCTGCGTCTGAAGGCCGCGGCGTCCAAGGTGGAGGAGTTCACCACCGGCGGCTTCCGCCCGGTGATCGGCGACGTGACGGTGAACCCGGCCGACGTCCGCAAGGTCGTCTTCTGCGCCGGCAAGGTCTACTACGACCTGGAGGCCGAGCGTCAGAAGCGCGGGGACACGGAGACCGCGATCATCCGTCTGGAGCGTCTGTACCCGCTGCCGGGTGCCGAGCTCCAGGCCGAGATCGCCAAGTACCCGAACGCGGCGAAGTACATCTGGGCGCAGGAGGAGCCGGCGAACCAGGGTGCCTGGCCGTTCATCGCGCTCAACCTGATCGACCACCTGGACCTGGCGGTCGGCGCGGACATCCCGGCGGGCGAGCGCCTGCGCCGGATCTCGCGTCCGCACTCGTCCTCCCCGGCGGTCGGCTCGGCCAAGCGTCACCAGGCGGAGCAGCAGCAGCTGGTCAACGAGGTCTTCGACGCCTGATCAGCGACGTACGTGAGGAGGCCCGGCACCCTTTGGGGGGTGCCGGGCCTCCGGCGTTTCGCCGTGCCTCAGAGGTTGGCCTCGAAGTCCCAGTACGGGCGGTTGCGCTGGCGGGCCGAGAGGGTGTGCGGGTGCTGGGCGCCGAGCGTCCTGGTGAGGGTGAGCAGCGCGTCCTCCTCCAGCTTCCCGGCCTCGTCGGTCTCGCGGAGGCCGCGCAGGTCGGTGGCGAGCGCGACCTGGCAGGAGAGAGTCAGGGGGTGCTCGTTCCCGAGGGTGTGCCGGGCCCGGCGCAGGGTGTCGCGGCTGAGTTCGGCGGCTTCGACGACCCTGCCGTTGAAGTTGCGGGCGGCGGTGGTGTTGAGGGCGCAGCCGAGCACCCAGGGGTGGTCGGAGCCGAGGGTGGCGGTGAGTCCCGCGAGCGCGGACTCCAGCATGGTCAGGGCCGAGGCCCGTTCGCCGGAGGCCTGCATCACGAGGGCGGTGTTGGCGAGGACGCCGGTGGACACGGGGTGGGCGGGGCCGAGGAGGGCGCGGTAGCCGGCCTCCGCCTCGGTGATGAGTTCCCTCGCCAGGTCGAGGTCGCCGTGCTCACGGAGGAAGTTGGCGTAGTTGGTGACGGCCGAGAGCGTCACGTAGTGGTCGCGGCCGTAGGCCTGCTCCAGGTGGTCGAGGACGGAGGCCATCATCGAGCCGATGTCCTCCTTGAAGCCTCCCTCGCGGCGGCGGCAGAGCGCGAGCTGGCTCCGCGCGTACAGGGTGTGGAGGTGCTGCGGCCCGAGGATCTTCACGTGCAGCTTGACGTTGGCCTCCTGGCGGCCGAGCGCCTCGCGGTAGCGGCCGAGCAGCCGCAGGTCCTGGGCGACGGCGTTGTTGGAGTTGAGCGTGGAGGCGTGGTGGGGGCGCAGGACGCTCTCGCAGCGGGCGAGGGTGTCGGTGTCCTGTTCGTACGCCTCCTGGTAGCGGCCCCGCATGCGCAGCACGACACCGAGGTTGTGGCGGGCGACGAGGGTGAGGAACTGGGTCTCGCCGAGCAGGCCCCTGGCCTCGGCGAGGGCTTCCCGCTGGAGCTGCTCCGACTCCTTGTACTGGCCGAGGAAGCGCAGGTCGCGGGCGATGGAGATCTTGGTCTGGAGCTCGCCGAGCTGGTCGGTGCCCTCGGCGGCGGTCAGCCGCTCGCGCTGGGCGAGGTCGAGGTCGTACGCCTCCCGGAACCGGCCGTAGCGGCGCAGGATGTCGCCTTCCAGGGTGGTGAGTTCCTGCATGTGCGGGGCGAGCGGCTCCATGAAGGACGTCCACTCGTCGCGGATGCGCCCGGCGAGCCGGATGCCCGCCTTGTACTCGCCGCTGCGGTCGCAGAACCGCAGGCAGTTGAGGACGGCGACCTGGATGCGCGGGTCGGTGCTGCGGAGGGCGCCCGACGGTTCCAGGTGGGGCAGGAGTTCGGAGTAGCGGGGCCAGTGCCTGCTGTCCGTGGGGTTGCCGGGGTCGGCCTCGGCGAGCAGGGTGCGGACGGCCTTGCGGTGGGCGTCGCGGTGCTCGCCGTCGGTGAGCCGGGCGACGATGTCGTGCACCAGGCGGTGCATGTGGATCGACTCCTGGTGGGGGCCGACGTCGTCGGTGGTCATGGGGCCGCGGGTCTCGCGGGTGAGCACCGAGTAGTTGACGAGGGTGTCGAGCGCGCGCGTCCAGGCGGGCAGGTCGGTGGCCATCCAGCGGAGGTCCTCGGGCAGCTGCGCCTGCGGGTAGGCGCGGACGATGCCGAGCGGGATGCGGCCGGGGGCGAAGGAGGCGCACAGGCTGAGGATGTCGATGGCCTGCGGCTGGGCGCGGCGGAGCCGGTTGATCAGTATCGACCAGGAGGTGAGGGAGGCGTTGGGCATGCCGTCGCCGGCCGAGGGTTCGTCGACGGTGGAGAGCCGGCCGTCGCGGACCATGCGGAGGTATTCGGGGGCCTCCATGCCGGACTCGCCGAGCCAGGCGGCGGCCTGGACGAGCGGCAGGGGTACGTCGCCGAACTCGGCGGCGACCTCGTCGGCCTCGGCCGCGTTGATGTGCGGGGCGCGGCGCATCAGGTAGCCGGTGGACTCGGACCGGTCGAAGCCGGGGATCTCCAGGACGTCGGTGTGTTCCCGCCAGCCTCGGTTGCGGGAGGTGATGAGGACGTGGCCGGGGCCCTGGGGGAGCATGACGTCGATGCCGTCGGTGTCGTCCCAGCCGTCGAAGACGACGAGCCAGCGGGTGTGCGGGTCGCCGCGGCGCAGGGCCTCCCGGACGGCGCGGATGCGTTCGCCGGGTTCACTGCCGGTGGGCAGGGTGAGTTCGACGGCGAGTTCGCCGAAGCGGTCACGCTGGATGTTGCGGTCGTCGGAGTTGACCCACCAGATGACGTCGTAGTCGGGGCTGAAGCGGTGGGCGTACTCGGCGGCGATCTGGGTCTTGCCGATGCCGGACATGCCGAGCAGGGTGCACGCGGCGTTGCCGCGTTCGGCGTCCATGAGCCGTTCCTGGAGCTCGGTGAGGAGGTCGTCCCGGCCGGTGAAGCGGGGGTTGCGGCGGGGGACGTCGCCCCAGATCTCGGGCGGGGTGTCGGGGTAGCGGGCCAGGGCGCCCGCCGGGATGCGGCGGCCCGCGTTCCTGCGGGGTTCGATCGCGAGCCGGCTGAGGAGCCGGGCCTCGGCCTCCTCCTCGCCGACGCCCCAGAGGCTGACAGGTTCGAGGACGGCCGTGGAGGGGAGCAGGGTGCGGTTGGTGAGGTTGACGGCGGCGAACCGTTCGGCGTGGGCGGCGACGAAGCCGCGGAGGACGTCGTTCCATTCGCCGGCCGGCCGGGGGCCGAGTTCGAAGAACCAGTCGTTGAGGACGAGGAGGACCTGTCCGCGCGCGAGGAGCAGGTCGCCGAGGGAGTCCTCGAGAGGGACCTCGCGGGGCGGGTCCCAGCGCTGGAGGGTGGCGCGTACGCCGTGCGCTTCGAGGCGCTGGTTGATCCAGGCCGCCCAGGGCCGGTGGTATCCGGGGAAGACCACCAGGACGTGTTCGGGCGCGGCCCTGCCCCCGTGGCTCTCCGCGCCTCCGCCCGACCGCTGTTCCGCCATCTGTACGTCTCCCGTCCCGCTCACGCGCAACGCAGTGTCATGTGCCGTGGGCACAGTGTTACCCACCGGCCCTGGGGCTCGCGCCGAGGCTCGCATGGAGCTGCCTCATTTGCCGGGCGAACTCCCGCCCCTCATTGGTCAGTTCATCGGATTCAAGCAGCATCGCAAGGGCTTCGCCCACCTGATCGTGGACATGGTCGAACTGCTGCACGGCCCGGGTACTCCATGCTCCGGGCACCCCGGGGGCGTCCCTCGCCCTCCGCCACAGATCGGCCAACGCCAGGTGGGCGTACGCCCCTTGGAAGACTCCGGCGACCGGACGCGCGTCGGTGCGCCAGCCGACCCGGTACACCGCGGCCCGGCCGGGGCGGTAGAGCGGGACGAGTTCGTGGAGGGTGGAGAGCTTGCTGTGGTGCAGCTCGTGGACGAGCGTCTCCGCCATGTCGAAGGCGCCGGCCGACGGCGTCATGAGGACGGCTCCGGGGGCGACGCTCAGGGTGGCGCCGACGGAGCGTGGTCCCTGCGGGAGCAGCGGTACGAGCGCGCCGACGGTCCGCCCGACCTCCGCCGCCCGCTCCCGGTCGGTCCGCCGCAGCAGTTCGCGGGCGGCGCGCCAGTGCCCGGACCAGGTGGCGTGGTCGATGTCGGGACGCTCTGCCGCCATCCGGGCCGGGGTCCCGACCCCGCCGGGCGGCACCCGGTACGGGTCCAGGTCCTCCAGGCGGGCCGCTCCGCCGGACAATCCACGCAGGCCGCGCCAGCCGGGGCCGCTGCCGGTCACGGCGCCGGTGCGGGCATCGGCGAGCCTGAGCAGCGCCGCCGGGGCCCCCGGGGTGCCGTCGGCATGGACCCGTACGACCTGGGAGCGTGAGGTCAGCCGGACCGGTCCCGCGGCCAGCAGGACGCTCCCGGCACCCGGCAGCGAGAGCACCCCGCCGGGGGCGTGGACGACGAGGTCGACAGGGCGGCCGGCCCGGAGGGCGGCGGTGGCGGCGACCAGTCCCAGGCGGGTCAGGTGCCGGTCGAGGGCGGGTCCCACGGGCTCGGTGAGGGCGGCCGCGAGCCAGGCCCCGGTGGTCGGGTAGTCGAGGACGGTACGGACGGCTCGGGGTGCGGCGCGCTCCGTCCGTTCGAGGAGGCGCCAGGCGGTCTCGAAGCCCCGGAGGGTCTCGGGAGCGACCTCGTCGCGATGGCGCAGGACCCGTACGAGGAGGGCTTTGAGCAGCAGCAGCCGGCGGGCGTGCGCCCCTGACCGCAGGAAGGACGCGCCGGCCGGAGCGGGCCGGGTCGCCGCGAGCGCGGCGAAGGCCGCGGGCCGCGGCGGCGGGGCGATCACTCCCGGCTCCGGGCCGCGACCGGGGGCGTGCGTCCGGTGGATACGGCCGGAAACGAGTGGTCGGCCCGTGTGCGGTGCGCGGCCCGCCGGGCGGTTCGGGGCGCTCGTACGTCAGTCGACGAAGGCGTCCTCGGGCCAGGAGACGACCAGATCCGAGGGGTGGCGCAGTACTCTCTCGACCGCCGCGCCGAGGACGGCGTCGTCCGTGACGCGCAAGGTCCGCAGATCAACGGCCGCGAGATCGGGCAGATGCGGAGACCTGCCGGCCCTCCGGCCGGCACCGGTCGCCCACTCCGTACGCTCGAACACTCTCGGCTCCTCCTCACCGACGCTGTCCCCCACGGTCGTAGCGGCGCAGCGGTTCTTCCCGACGCCGGGAGACCGGAAACCCATTCGATTCAACTGCGCCCATTCACGCCCCCGTTATCCAGCCGATCGTCGGCAGCTCATCCGGTGGTACCGCTCCAGGTCCACCAGGGTGGTGCGATCCTGCGCCGGTCCTCGCTGGAGAGCCTCCCGTGGCCTTCTCCCGCCGCTCCTTCCACCTCCCTCAGCAAGGCCCTGGTCCGCTCCACGTCCGCCCAGTCCACCTCCACGAGCCGCCCGGTCAGCCGCCGCCACTGCTCGGTGGCGGCGAGCAGCGCGGCCCTGGCCCGGCCCGGTCGGCCCATCAGCCACAGGACGGCTCCCTGGGCGTGCGCCGCGCGGGCGCCGGTGACCGTTCCCGGAGTGTCGCCGTCGGCGGTACGGGACTCCTCGCCGGCGTTGCGGTAGGCGGTGAGCGCGTCACCGATGAGCCCGTCCCGCGCCGTCTCGGCCAGTTCGAGCCGCACCCGGCCCAGTTGCAGCCACACTTCGGCCCGGGCCGCCGGGTCGTCGGTGCCCCGGAGGGCCTGTTCGAGCAGATGGCGGCTCTCGAAGAGGTCGGGCAGGAACCCGGCGCGGTGGAAGCGGAGGGCGAGGACGCTGCCGATCAGTGTCCGGGCGCGGGCCCGTTCGGGCGCCCCGGCGGGCAGCCGGGTGAAGGCCTCCCGCAGGACGCCTTCGGCCCGGTCGACGGGGGCCGTGCCGGTGCCGGCCGCGGCGCGCCGCAGCAGCGACCCGCCCCAGGTGAGCAGCAGCGGGCCGCGCTGCGCGCTGTCGGCGGGGGCGAGCAGGGTGGCCTCCTCGTACGCGGCGTCGGCGGCGGCCCCGTCACCCTCCGTGTCGTACAGCCGGGCGCGCGCGGTGATGAAACGCAGCCGCAGGGCGCGGCCGTCACCGAGGAGGGGTTCGGCGCGGTCGAGCACGGGGCCGACCCTGGCCGGGTCCGCCTCGGCGAGGCGGAGGGCGTCGGCGAGGTCGAGGAGGGCGGCGGCGCTCTCGTGGAGGGTGAGGGCCGCGGTGAGCTCCCCGGCCGCCGCCTCTCCGTCGCCGCGGGCGAGGAGCAGGCGGCCACGGCGGAGGTGGAGGGTGTGGCGGGCGGTCTCGGGCCACCGGTCGGCGTCCTCGGCGAGGGCGGTGAGGGCCGCGTCGAGATGGCCGGTCTCGTCGGTCTCGCGCCACAGCGCGTGGTGGACGACGGCGAGTTCGAGCCGGGCGTCGGCCCAGGCCTCGTCGCCGGCCGGGGCGAGTTCACCGGCCCGTACGAGGGTGTCGGCGGCCTGGCCGAGGAGCTCCGGGCGGCGGCCGTTGCGCCGGGCGGCGGCGGTGCCCGCCTCGGCGTACAGCGCGCGGGCGAGGACGATCCGGGCCTCGACGGGTTCGGCGGGGAGCGCCGCCTCGGCGCGCTCGCGGGCGCCGGCGAGGAGGGCCGGGTCGGACTGGCCGCGTCCCTGCGCGAGAAGGCGGCGGGCTTCGGTGAGCGGGTCGGGGGTGATGAGGTCGGGGTGGTAGAAGCGGAGGACGCGCGCGGGGATGCGGGCGAAGAGTTCGGTCTCGGCGCCGTCGGGACCGAGGGGTTCGTCGGTCTCGTAGGTCGCGTCCTCGGCCCTGTCGGTCCTGTGGGACCCGTGGGTCTGGTGGGTCTCGTGGCGTGCTTCGCCGGGGCCCCTGGTGGCGCCCCGGCCGGGCTCGGTCCCGGTCCCCGCGAGCCGGGCGGCGGCGAGCGCCGGGAAGTTCCGCATGCCCTGGCCGAAATTGCGCTCCACGTAGGCGGAGCAGTGTTTGAGGACGAGGGCGGCGGCGCTGGGGTCGAGCGAGCCGAGGAAGTGCTGCTGGATGCCGGGCGGATAGCTGAAGCAGGGGTACGGGGTGGGTCCTGGCAGCCGTCGCAGGAGCCCGCTGAGCAGGACCTCGGCCAGCTCCATGGGCCCGGTGTCGGGCAGCATGGCGCGCTGGACGAGCTGCATGACGGGCAGCGTCAGGGGGGCCGCCGCGAGGTGGACGGCGAGGCGGAGCGCGCCGGGTGAGGCTCCCGCCCGGAAGGCGCGCAGGAGCTCGTCGTCGCCCCGGGGCGCGCGGGGCGTGCGGGACGCGCGCGGCTCCGCCGGCGCGGGGCCGAGCCAGGCGGCCCAGCCGCGTACGGCGTTGCCGCCGTGCCCGGTGTGGAGCCGGGTCCAGGAGGCGAAGGCCTCGGGGGTCGGGGTGAGCACGGGGACGGCGCGGCGGCCGGGGGCCCGGGGTCCCCAGGGTTCGTCGTCGGAGCGGAAGACGGTGTGGCCGCCGGGCGTCGCGGAACGCTGGAAGGTGCCGGGTTCGACGGGGAGCGCGGTACGGGGCCAGAGCCGGGGCGGCAGGGGCTGGACGAGGGCGAGCGGCGAGTGGCGGGGCCACTGGCGGAGGAAGCGCTGGGCGGCGCCGCGCTGCCAGAGGGGTCCGACGCAGTCGCTGACGACGAGGGTGAGGCGGCGACCGGTGGGGTCGTGCAGCTGGTCGACGGGGCGCAGCCGGGGCCGGCCGTCGGCGCCGGAGGTGGTGGTGACGAGCGGGGGGCCTTCCCCGGTGTCGTACAGACGGTGGACCTGGACGTCCCGGAAGGCGCCGGACTGCTGGCAGGCCTGGCGGAGTTCCTCGACCATCCGGCTCCAGACGACCATGGCGGGGCCCGTGTCCATGAGGAGCTGGATGTCGGGGCGGCGTCCGGCCGCGGGGCGAAGGACGGGGGTGAGGATGCCGGCGGCGGCGCTGCGTTCGGCCGTGGCCTCCTCGTCGAGGGTGCCCTCGCCGGGGCGGTGCGGTGCGAGGGCGTAGCCGCGCAGGGGGCGGAGGGCCTTCTGGAGGCTCAGGAGGCCGGGCAGGGCGTTGGCGCCGGGGGCGCGGACGGGCAGGGTGGCGCCCCGCTCCGTGCGCCCTGTTCCGCCGCCTGGTCCGCCGTCCGGTCCGGCGGCTCCGCGCGTTCCGATGACCATGTGCAGGGAGACGGACTCGTGGGCGCCGGGCCCCGGCGGCCCGCCCGCCGCTCCTTCCGCTCCCCCGCCGTCACGCCCGACGCCGTTCCGGCTCGGGTCCGGGTGCCCGTCCGACCGGCGCGGACCCGCGGAGGCGTCCCCGGCCGTCTCCGCCGGCCGGTCGCTCTCCGGGCTCCGCGGTCCTTCCCGCCCGCGTGGAGCGGGGCCGGGGAGCCACTGGGCCAGCCAGAGCGCGTCGGCGACGTCCTCGGCGGTGGGGTCCTGGCCGCCGTCCCGCAGTCTGCGGGTGAGCTCTTCCAGATGCATCCGGTGCATCCGACCGTCACCTCGGCTGATCGAGCGGTTGCATGAGCATGTCGGCGATGCGTTCCCTGGTGACTCGTTCGGCGCGGGAGGCGTGCTGGGTCAGGTAGAGGGCGTTGAGCAGCTGGTCGGTGGCGATCACCTCGCCGGGCTCGCGGTTGAGGAAGCGCTGGACGAGGCCCTGTTCCCCGTCGCCCGCGGCGGCCTCGGTCCCGAGGTGGGCCTCGATCATGGCGCGGAGCTGCTCCTCGCCCGGCGGTTCGAGCTCCAGGCGGATGCAGCGGCGCAACAGGGCGGCGGGGAAGTCCCGTTCGCCGTTGGAGGTGAGCACGATGAAGGGGAAGGTGGTGCAGCGGACCCGGCCGCCGAACACGCGCACCTTGCGGCCGTCGTCGCTGAGCACCTCGACGACGGGCTCCCGGTCGGCGAGCCGTTCCAGCTCGGGGATGGCGAACTCGCCCTCCTCCAGGGCGTTCAGGAGGTCGTTCGGCAGGTCGAGGTCACTCTTGTCCAGCTCGTCGATGAGCAGCACCCGGGGCTGCTCGGAGGGGAGCAGCGCGGTGCCGAGCGGTCCGAGCCGGATGTACGAGCCGATGCCGGCCGGGGCCGCGGCGGCGGAGCCGGGCGATCCGGCCTGGGCGCGCTCCAGCTGGACGTCCTGGAGCCGGCCGATGGCGTCGTACCGGTAGAGCCCGTCCTGGAGGGTCGTACGGCTGACGATCGGCCAGCGCAGCACCCGGCCGAGGCGCAGTTCGTGGGCGACGGCGTGCGCGAGGGTGGACTTGCCGGTGCCGGGGTTGCCGGTGACGAGGAGCGGGCGGCGCAGGTACAGGGCGGCGTTGACGGCGTCCGTCTCGGCGGGCCGGGGGTGGTGGTTCTGGACGAGTCTGCGCTTGACGCCGAGCCGCCGGTCGGAGCCGGCCAGGGTGTCGTCCGCGCTGCCCGTCGAGAAGTCGCGCCAGGGCGGCGGGGCGGGCAGCCGCTGTATCTCGTCGTGCGGAAGACCGGCACCACGGTAGATCCGCCAATCGTTCACGATGGACTCCTCCTGGCTGTGGTGTCGATGCCGGGTCCGTCGACGGTACCGCCCGGGGGCGGGGCCTGCCGATGGCGTAACCGGACGGATCGCGGCGGCGTCGTCCCGGTGGCCGCTCCGGTCACTGCTCCCCCTCCCCGAGCAGGGGCGGGGCCTCCAGGCGCCCGCCGTGCGGCGGCCGGTCGGGCGGGTCGAGGAGGACCGCGATGCCCTCGGCCCATGCGTACGCGGCCCGCGCCTCGGGCCCGGCCGCCGGGTCCGTGGCGCGGGTGCGCAGGGAGCGGACGGGGGCGCGTACGTCCCAGGCGGTGAGGGCGGCGGCGAGCAGCCGGTCGGCCCGTTCGTGGAACTCCGCGCAGTCGGTGTGGTCGTGGGCGCCGGTACGCCAGAGGGCGAGCGGATGGCCCGCGGCGAGGGCCGCGTTCATCGCCATGAGCCCGTCGCCGCTCCCCACCTGGCCGCAGTACACGGGGACGGCGCCGGCCTCGGCCTCGCGGAGCCGGTCGTACGTCTCCGCCCAGGTCTCCCGGCGTACGCGCGGGGTGTGGGCGTCCGGACCGGCGCCCGCCACCTCGGCGCGCAGGGGGGTGGCGCGGAGCGGGCCGCGCTCGCCCGCCTCCCAGCGCTCGCGCCATTCGGGGGCCGGTTCCCGGTCGTGGCGGCGGGCGTCGCGGATGACGACGATCCTGCGCTGGCCGAGCGTGGTCGCCCAGGCGTCGTGGGGGCCCTGCGGGGGTTCGAGCCGCCAGGTGTCGAGGGGTTCGTCGAAGAGCTCGCGCGGCAGCACCGCCTCCACGGCGGCCAGGTGCGGCCCGCTGTCGCCGCGCCGCAGGGCGTCCGCGAGCGGTTCGCGGAGGGTCTCCCTGAGACGGGCCCGCTCGACGCCCCGGTCGTCGCAGTGGAGCGGGCTGACGGTGTGTCCGTCGAGGAGGAGCTTGACCCGCCAGGGGTAACGCCGGTCGTAGCGGGGGGTGTCGATCTCCAGGAGAACGTCGGCACGCGCGCGAGGTTCGCGTACGGAGAGCGGCGCGGGCCTGCCCGGGGTGACGAGCCGGTCGATCTCGCGCCGGAGGTGCCGGTCGGCGTCGCCCGACTCGTCGACGATCCAGCGGGTGAGCGCAGCGGTGTCGGCCCGGTCGCCGTACCGTCCGCCGACGTGCCGGACGACATGGGCCGCGTACAGGAGCACCGCGTCCAGGTCGAGGTCGCGGACGCCGTCCCTGCGGGGCGCCCGCAGTCCGCGCAGGAGCCCGGCGCCCTCGCTCCAGGTGCGCGGGTCGTCCTCCAGTGCGTCCGGCAGGTCGTCGTCCCTGATCCAGGCCTTGACCTGGTCGATCAGGTCCATGATCTCGCCGGGCGCGGTGGGCGCGGGCAGTTCGGCGAAGTGCCCGTACAGCTGGGTGCGCAGGCCGGGGCTGACGCCCTGGGCGCCGGCCAGTTTCCGCTGGGTGCGGGTCCAGTCGGGCCGGTCGTCGAGCGAGCGGTAGCGGGCCAGGTGGTACCGGTCGTGGGCGCGCAGCGCCTCGCCCATGGCCTCGCCGCCGGGGAGGTCGTGCAGCCCGCGCAGGGCGGTGACGGGGACGACCGCCCCGCCGTCGCGCCCACGGCCCTTGTTGAGGCCGACGACGGCGCCCTGCTGGTGATCGACGACAGGCCCGCCGGAGCAGCCCTCGACAGGCATGACCCAGTCGGTGATGAGAGCTTTCCCGTCGCTGCCGATCAGGGTGCCGTGGACGTGCCGGACGCCGAGCTCGCCGGTCTCCCGTGACCAGCCGTGGAGTCCGACGGCGGTCGGCGGGACGGGCGGGCGCTCGCTGAGGCGCACGCAGGACGCCTTCTGCGCTCCGGACACCCTGATGAGCGCGAGGTCGGGGAAGGCCCACCGGTCCGGCGGGTCGTCGGGCCGGTCGGGGCGCGGCAGCGCGAGCACGACGGTGCCGGTGGTCTCCCGGGTGGTCTTGCCGTCCTCCCAGGTGACGCCGACGGCAGGCTCGCTCCTCCACACCGCGCTTCCCCCCTCGGCCACGACATGGGCGCAGGTCAGCACCCAGCCGGGGGCGATGAAGAAGCCGGTGCCCCAGTACCGGTCGCCGTGCGGGTCATACCCGCAGCCGGGGGCGGCGATGCGTACGAGCGCGGGGCGCACGAGAGCGTCGAAGGCGCTCATGCGCGCTCATCGGCCACCGGGCGCGCTTGGGGGGCTCTGTGGGGTGTGTCCTGGGCCTGGGCGGGGACAGGGGCGGGGGCGGTATCGGTCGCGGGCGCCGGTGTCGGCGCCGGGTCCGCCGCAGGGGCCGTCGCGGGGTCCGTCGCCGGGTCCGTCGCGGGTATGGGGCCCGGTTCGGTCCAGGTGAGGGAGACGTTCACCGAGGCCTTGCCCGAGCCGTCCGCGAGGACCCCGATGACCTTGCCGGACTGCGCCGACAGTTCGATGCCGAAGCTGACCGCGACCTCCACGGAACCCTGCGGGTCGAGTCCGGCGCGCAGCGAGCCGACCACCCCGCGCACCACGTCCGTGAGCCCGCCGGCCATCGAGACCACCCGGTCCCTGACGCCGGTGTCCTGGAACCCGCCGCCCCTGCCGAGTTCCTGCACGTCACTGACCCGGGCCCACACGGGCGTGCCGTCGTCCAGCCGAATTCGAGCGATCCCGTGTGTCACAGCGCCCCCGCTCCCCGAAACGATGATGAGGAAGGCTAGTCGGTGGGACTGACGGGCGACAGGGGACGGGAGAGGTACGGCCTATCCTGATCGCATGTACTTCACCGACCGTGGCATCGAGGAACTGGAGAAGCGGCGAGGCGAGGAGGAGGTCACCTTCGAGTGGCTCGCCGAGCAGCTGCGGACGTTCGTCGATCTCAACCCCGACTTCGAGGTGCCGGTCGAGCGCCTCGCGACCTGGCTGGCCCGTCTGGACGACGACGAGGACGACGAGGAGTAGAGCGCACCCGCGCGGGGCCGGGATCCTTCCACGCGCGCGCGTGATCGAGTGCTCCCGGACGCGCGCGTGTGCTCCTGCTTAACGCGCGCGTGGGCGATGTCGCTCCCGGATCCGCGCGTGGACGACGTGCTCCCGGACGCGCGCGTAGGCGACGTTTCCGCCCCCGCGCCCGGAGAGCCTCCCGCAGCCGGTCGCGTTCAGGCCCCCCCCGTAGCCGATCGCGTTCAGGCCCCCCGTAGCCGGTCGCAGGCGAGACCGAGCACGCCGTACGCGACGAGCAGTGCCCCGGCCGTCGCCCAGCCGCCGTTGCGCCGGCCGATGCCCCGGAGCAGGAGCGGCAGACCCACCGCGAGTTGGACCCCGCCCAGCACCCGCGCCGTGGAGCCGTCCGGTACGCGTACGGCGGGGCCGCGCGCGTACGGCCCGAGGGGGCCGCCCTCCGCCGCGTCGGGTTCGGCGCGGTCGGCATCCTGCCGGCCGGACCGTTCGAACTGCTCGGCGTCCTGGGCGAGGGCGACGGAGCGGAGCCGGTCGGCGCTCTCGCCGGGGAGGAGCCCGGTCGGCAGGGCGAGTCCGGCGCGGGCGAGGACGGCGACGATCCCGACGAGCCGGCTCCGGGCGTCGGCGTCCCGGTCGGGCACGGTGAGCGGCTCCAGGGCCTGGAGGTCCAGGACGGGGTCGAGGGCGAGCCGGGCGGCGAAGGTACGCATGGCCTCGTCCTCCCCGACGGGCGTGCCGTCCGCGAGCCAGGTGTAGCCGACCGCACGGCGGAAGCCGGCGGCGAGCGTGAGGCCGGCCCCGTCCCTGTCCCACCAGAGCGCGACGACGGGCCAGGTGGCGGCCGAGACGGCGAGGGCGGTGGCCCAGCCGGTGACGACCTGTTCGACGGCCTCCCCGCCGGGGAGCCAGGGCTTGCCCTCCGGTACGAGGACGCTCCAGCCGTCGCCCGCGGGGGCGAGGAGCAGCCGTTCGCCGAGCAGTCGGGCCGGTCGCCGGACCGCCGGGGGATCGGCACGGCAGAGCAGCAGCGCCCCGGCGGCGCTCGGTCCGGATGTCGCGTTCATGGGCTCACGCTAGGCCAATTTGTCCGCATACGACGGAGATTGCACACCCTGTCAGGGGAGAGTCAGGGTTGACTTCACTTGGCCGCGATATATCGTGTGTATCGCAAGACGCGATATGTTGCGTTGCCGAAACGGGAGGTCAGCACCATGACAGAGTGGTCCGTCACCGAGCCGACGAAGCTGGCGCCGGCCGACCCCGTGACCCGCCTGCAGATCCGCGTCGTCAACGGCACGGTGAACGTGGTGGGGACGGACGAGAGTTCCGCCCGGGTGGAGATCACCGAGATCGAGGGCCCGCCGCTGACCGTGAAGCAGGACGGCTCCGCCCTGATCGTGGGCTACGACGACCTGCAGTGGAAGAACATCCTCAAGTGGCTCGACCGCAAGGAGTACCGGCGCCGGGTCGTCGTCTCCGTCGCCGTCCCCGCGGGCATCGACGTCGAGGTGGGAGTGGTCGGCGCCGAGGCCGTCGTCACCGGCATCCGGGGGCGTACGGAGGTGCGCGGCGTCACGGGTGACACCACCCTCCTCGGGCTCTCCGGACCGGTCCGCGCCGAGAGCGTCTCGGGGAGCCTGGAGGCCCAGTCGGTCACGGGCGCCCTGCGGGTCAACTCCGTGACGGGGGACGTGACGGTGATCGAGGGCGCGGGGGCCTCCGTGCGGGCGGAGACGGTCAGTGGCGACATGGTCATCGACCTCGACACCGCCGGCCTCGAAGGGCCGCCCGCCGACATCCGGCTCTCCAGCGTCTCCGGCGAGGTCGCCATCAGACTCCCGCACCCGGCCGACGCCCGGGTCGAGGCGAGCACCACGAGCGGCTCCGTGTCGAACGCCTTCGAGGACCTGCGCGTGGGCGGCCAGTGGGGCGCCAAGTCCGTGACCGGCACCCTGGGTGCGGGCCGGGGCACCCTCAAGGCGACCACCGTCTCCGGCTCCATCGCCCTGCTCCGGCGCCCCGAGCCGGACGGGGACACCGACTCCACCCCCTCCCCCGCCCCCTCCGCGACCGGAAAGGTGCTCTGACATGCCGCCCGTCTTCGCGCACGGCCGCCTCCGTCTCTATCTGCTCAAGCTGCTCGACGAGGCCCCGCGCCACGGCTATGAGGTGATCCGTCTCCTGGAGGAGCGCTTCCAGGGGCTCTACGCGCCCTCCGCGGGCACGGTCTACCCGCGGCTCGCCAAGCTGGAGGCCGAGGGCCTCGTCACCCACGCCAGTGAGGGTGGCCGGAAGGTGTACTCGATCACCGACGCGGGCCGCGCCGAGCTGGCCGGGCGCGGCGCCGAACTGGACGACCTGGAGCGGGAGATCCGCGAGTCGGTGTCGGAGCTGGCGGCGGAGATCCGCGACGACGTCCGCGGCGCGGCCGGCCGGGTGCGCAGCGAGATGCGCGCGGCGGCGGGCCGGACCAGAGCGGCGGAGTCCTCCTCGTTCGCCGACGCCAAGGAGGAGCTGCGCCGGGTCGGTCAGGAGTGGAAGGAGCAGGCCCGTCAGGCCCGCGCCGAGGCGAAGTCCGCCCGCCACCAGGCCAGGGAGTTCCAGCGAATCGCCCAGCAGGTGCAGGAGGAGGTCCAGGACCGGTTCTCGCGGGGCGACTGGCCGAAGGGGGTCTGGGAGGGCCTCTCGGGCATCACGGCCCAGCTCGGCGACCTGGTGACGGGCACGACGCACCCGAAGGCCGCCGGCCAGGAGCCGCCGTTCACGACCGCCCCGGCCGGCGAGGCGCCGGAATGGGCGCGGGACACGGCGGGTTCGGGCGACCCGGCCCGTGACCTCGACCGGCTTCTCGACCGCTTCCGCGACGAGATCCGCGACGCGGCCCGCGACCACGGGGTGAGCCAGGACCAACTGGCCGAGGCCCGCGACCAGTTGTCCACGGCGGCGATCCGCATCACGGGCCTGCTGCGGTCACGGCCCAGAGCGTAGGAGGACGGTCGGGCGAGGCCCGCCGGGTCACGCCCGGCAGACCCGCCCACCCCGCCCCGCCCCCAGGCGGCGCCGGGTCTCAGCCCCGGGTGACGGTGACCGTCACCCGGGCGCCGGGAGCGGCGAGGATCCAGGCCTTGCCCGTGGTCTTGCGGAGCACCAGCGCCCCGCCCCCGGCCTTCACGCGCCAGGTGCCGGCCGGCAGGGAGAGCTCGGTGACGCGGGGGCCGCGCCGCCCGGCGGAGTCGTACGACAGGCGATAGGTCCCGGTCGCCTGGTCGTAGACGGCGGAGCGGACCGTGCCGGCGACCGCCTCCGCGTACGGCTCAGCGGTCAGCTCCTTGTTCGTCCGGAAGGTCCCGGCGCCGTCCACGGCGCAGTAGCCGCCGCCGTAGCACCAGACGTATCCGGCCCAGCCGGAGCCGTAGCGGCCGAGGGAGGCCATCGCCTCGCGGTAGAAGCGGTTCATGTTCGGCAGGGAGTTGTTGAGCGGCCCCCACTCGCCCACCACCACGGGCACCTTGTACTCCTTGGGGTACAGGGTGACGGCCTGCTCGTAGCTCTCGATCCAGCCGGCGGCGGGGTCGTAGTCGGCTCCCGCCTCCATGCCGGTGTTGTAGAAGTGCGGCGCGTAGACGATCTTCGGGTCGTCGATCCGTCCGAGCCCGGTGGGCACGCCCTCGCCCACGATCGGGGTCGGCTCGACGAAGATCCAGGTGGACGGGTCGACCGACCGGACGGCGTCCGCGAGGCGGTTGTACAAGGGGGTGAGCTGGTCCCGCTCGATGCGCCGGGCCGCCGTGGCCAGGTCCTCGCCCTCCCTGAGCTCACCCATCGGCTCGTTGATCAGGTCGTAGCCGATGACGGCCGGGTGGTCCTCGAAGCGGTCGGCGAGCACCCGCCACATGCGGGCCTGGGCGAGCCGCAGGTCCTCGTCCCCGTAGAGGTGGCTGAAGGCCCGCTGGACGGCGGGTTCGAAGTACTCGGAGAACCAGTCGTCCGGGCGCGGGGTGAAGGGCAGTCCGTCGGTCCTGGTCGCCCAGGCGGGCACGCCGCGGTGGCCGAAGGCGGGCCCGAAGACGTCCTGGTGGGCGTCGATGAGGACCTTGACGTCGTGCTTCTCGGCCCAGTCCAGGATCCGTTCGATCTTCCGCAGGTAGCCCTGGCTGTACTGACCGGGCCGGGGCTCCAGGTCGTCCCAGAAGACGAGGAGGCGGGCGAAGTTGAACCCTCTGGCCCGCATGTCGCGGAAGTGCCGCTCGGTGATCGCGGAGAGGGCGGCGTCACCGCGGTTCACCTTGTCCTCGACGTTCCAGCCGCGGAGGGTGAGGACGCGGCCGTGTTCGTCGGTGAGAGCGGGTATCCGGTCACCGCCGGGGCTCTCGGCGCGGGCGACACCGGTCGGGGCGAGCAGCGCGGCGACGACGGCGCCCGCGGCAAGGGTCGTTCGCGATGTTCTCGACGTTCGCAACAAGGAGGACCTCCGGCACGAGGATGTGAGAGATGTTCACGTTTCGCGTGCCGGAGATCCCATCAGCATCATGACGAGTCATCAAGGGGTCGTCAGGAAGTCCCGAGAAAGCTTCGGGGAGTCGGGAGGTCACCAGGAAGTCGTCAGGAGGCCTTGGAAGGTCTGAGGAGGTCTTCAGGAGGTCTTCAGGAGGTCTTCAGGACGATCTTCCCGAAGAGTTCGCCGGAGGCCATCCGTTCGAAGCCCTCCCGCGCCCGGTCGAGCGGCAGGACCTCGTCGACGACCGGCCGGACGCCCGTCGCCGCGCAGAAGGACAGCAGGTCCTCCAGCTCGTCCTTGGAGCCCATGGTCGAACCGACCACCTTCAGCTCCAGGAAGAAGATCCGGGTCAGCTCGGCGTGCGCGGGCCGGTCACCGCTCGTGGCGCCCGAGATGACGAGGGTGCCGCCCGGCCGCAGCGACTTGACCGAGTGGGACCAGGTGGCGGCACCGACGGTCTCGATGACCGCGTCCACCCGCTGCGGGAGCCGCGCGCCCGGCTCGTAGGCCTCGACGGCCCCGAGCTCGACGGCCCGCTTGCGCTTCGCCTCGTCGCGGCTGGTGGCGAAGACCCGCAGGCCGGCCGCCTCGCCGAGGGCGATCGCCGCGGTGGCGACTCCGCCGCCCGCGCCCTGGACGAGCACCGAGTCCCCGGGCCGTACCCCGGCGTTGGTGAAGAGCATCCGGTACGCGGTCAGCCAGGCCGTGGGCAGGCAGGCAGCCTCCTCGAAGGAGAGCTCCTTCGGCTTGGGCAGCACGTTCCAGCGGGGCACGGTCACCCGCTCGGCGAACGTGCCCTGGTAGCGCTCGGTGAGGATGGACCGGGGCTCGTCGGGCCCGACGCCGTGACCCGTCTGGCCGATCACGGAGTGCAGGACGACCTCGTTGCCGTCCTCGTCGATGCCGGCGGCGTCGCAGCCGAGGATCATCGGCAGCTTCTCCTCGGGCAGCCCGACCCCGCGCAGCGACCACAGATCGTGGTGGTTGAGCGAGGCGGCCTTGACGGTGACGGTGGTCCAGCCGGGCCGCGCCTCGGGTTCGGGGCGTTCGCCCAATTCGAGGCCGTTCAGGGGCTGGTCGCGGTCGATTCGGGCAGCGTAGGCAGCGAACATGGCCCCGACCCTAGGCCGCCACGGACAGCGAGGGGAACCACACCCCGGTGTGACCCGCGTCGCCCAGGGGCCCGCCCCCGACCTGCCCCGCAGCACGCGAGAGGCCCAGGCCCGCCGTACGCCACAAGCCCCCGCCCGGCCGTACGCCAGAGACCCCCGCCCCGCCGTACGCCGAAAGGCCCCCGCCCCATCGCACGCGAAAGGGCCCCGTCCCGGCGTACGGAACAGGGCCCTTTCGGCGTACCGGCGGACGTGCCGGCGGGTGACACTCCGAGGTGCGCGCGTCAGCGGCGGGCGACGCCCTCGGCGCGGGCGGCTGCGGCGACCGCGGCCGCGACGGCCGGGGCGACCCGCTCGTCGAACGGCGACGGGATGACGCAGTCGGCCGCGAGCTGGTCGCTGACCACGTCCGCGATCGCGTTGGCCGCGGCGATCTTCATACCCTCGGTGATCCGGGAGGCCCGGACCTGGAGCGCGCCGGCGAAGATGCCGGGGAACGCGAGGACGTTGTTGATCTGGTTCGGGTAGTCCGAACGGCCGGTCGCCACGACGGCCGCGTACTTGTGCGCGACGTCGGGGTGGACCTCGGGGTTCGGGTTGGCCATGGCGAACACGAAGGCGTTCGGAGCCATGGAGGCGACGGCCGCCTCGGGGACCGTGCCGCCGGAGACGCCGATGAAGACGTCCGCGCCGGCCAGGGCGCTCTCCAGGGAGCCGACGAGCCCGGCCTTGTTGGTGAGCTCGGCGAGCTCACGCTTGACGTCCGTGAGGTCCTCGCGGTCGCGGCTGACGATGCCCTTGCGGTCGGCGACGGCCACGTCTCCGAGCCCCGCCTCCAGGAGGAACTTGGCGATGGCGACGCCGGCCGCACCCGCGCCGGAGATGACGGCGCGCAGGTCGCCGAGGGTCCGGCCGGTCAGCTTCGCCGCGTTACGGAGGGCGGCGAGGGTGACGATCGCGGTGCCGTGCTGGTCGTCGTGGAAGACGGGGATGTCGAGGCGCTCCTGGAGCTTGCGCTCGATCTCGAAGCACCGCGGCGCCGAGATGTCCTCCAGGTTCACGCCGCCGAAGGACGGGGCGAGCCGGACGACGGTCTCGACGATCTCATCGGTGTCGGTGGTGGCGAGGGCGATCGGGACCGCGTCCACGCCGCCGAACTGCTTGAAGAGGATGGCCTTCCCCTCCATGACCGGGAGGGAGGCCTCCGGGCCGATGTCACCGAGGCCGAGCACCGCCGTGCCGTCGGTCACGACCGCGACGACCTGGGACTTCCAGGTGTAGTCGTTGACCAGCTCGGGCTGCTCGGCGATCGCGGTGCACACCTTGGCGACGCCGGGCGTGTACGCGAGGGACAGGTCGTCCCTGTCCCGCAGGGGGACGGTGGCCTGAATGGCCATCTTGCCGCCCCGGTGAAGGGCGAAGACAGGATCGAAGGGCTCCTCCGGAGCCCCTTCCGTACCACTGTCGTTGCGAGGATTGACGATCTCCGCTGCCATTGGGTTGAACCCCTTAAGTCTGTTTCATTTGAGGGTGGCCACTCCCGGTTGAGGAGGGGTGGGGAGGCACCGCGGCCGCCGTGTCTGGCAGCCGCGCGGGCGCGCCGCACAACGCGCCCTGAGCCCCGGATGAGGGGTGTAAGGATCCTTCTTACCGGACGGACGGCACCGCAGACGAGTCCATATCCGCTCGGTGACGCGACTCATACCGAGCGCATTCGGACACGGACGGAGAACGACACGTCACCCCATGTCCCGATAGATGCATTCCGCACCCGATTGGCGGCCTTCCACTCGTCCGAATGGCGAGATACACAGGAGATTTTTCGGTGGCGGGGAAGGGATCCCGAAGAAGATCCGGCCCTGATGTACCGGCCTGTCGGCATTCGGCCGTCACCCGTTACCCGATTTTGACATCCGCAGCCGTCGGTTTGGGGCGGTCCGAATGGCAAGATGCCGTAATCACACGAGGTCACGACACTCGAAGAGGTGTACGTGACCACCTGGCAACTCCCTCACACGCCGGAGGAACCCGATCATGACCGCACGCACCACGCGTTGTACGACCGCCAAGACCCGCACGTCCCGTCTTGCCGCGGTCGCCGCCGTCGCGGTCGCCGGCTCCATGCTGCTGACCGCCTGCGGTGACCAGACCGAGGGCGGATCCGCGTCTCCGACGAAGAGCGGCGGCTCCGCGAACGCCGCCCCGCTCTTCTCGAAGCTCCCCGCCGACATCCAGAAGGCCGGTGTCATCAAGGTCGGCACCGACGCCTCGTACGCCCCGATGGAGTTCACCGAGGGCGGCAAGATCGTCGGTGTCGACCCGGACATCGCCGCGGCCCTGGGCAAGCAGCTCGGCGTCGAGTTCAAGTTCACGTCCGGCACCTTCGACGGTCTGATCACCTCGATCTACACCGGCCGCCAGGACCTGATCATGTCCTCGATGACGGACAACAAGAAGCGCCAGGAGGGCCTGGACGACAACGGGAAGAAGATCGGCAAGGGCATCGACTTCGTCGACTACTTCAGCTCCGGCGTCTCCCTCCTGGTCAAGAAGGGCAACCCGCAGGGCGTCAACTCCCTCGACGACCTCTGCGGCAAGACCGTGGCCGTCCAGCGCGGCACGATCTACGAGGACACCTTCAAGGCCCAGGCCGCGAAGTGCGGCGCCAAGAAGCTGACGATCCAGGCCTTCGACACCGACGCCGAGGCCCAGACCCGCGTCAAGGCCGGCGGCGCCGTGGCCGACCTGAACGACTACCCGGTGGCCGCGTACATCGCGAAGACCTCGGGCGGCGGCAACGACTTCGAGGTCGTCGGCAGCCAGAGCGACGTCGGCCTCTTCGGCATCGGCGTCTCGAAGGACAACCCGCAGCTGCGCGACGCCGTCAAGGAGGCGCTCGACGCCATCATCAAGGACGGCACCTACGCCGAGGCCCTGAAGAAGTGGAACGTCGAGGGCAGCGCCGTCAAGTCGGCCACCGTCAACGCCGGCAAGTGACCTCCCCGCTCCACTGAAGGGCAGTCGTCGTGACTGACAAGATCAGCAAGGACCCGGCCGCCGCTCCGGCCGGGCCCGGCGCCTCGGGCACTCCGTACGAGGCGATCAAGGCCATCCCCGTGCGGCACTACGGGCGCTGGGTCAGCGCCGTCGTGGTCGTCGTACTGCTCGGCTGGCTCGCCTACGCCTTCTCCCAGGGCAACATCATCTGGGACACGGTGTGGGACAAGGTGTTCGACACCTCGATCATCAGCGGCCTGTGGAACACCATCATCATCAGCGTCGCCTCCATGGCCCTCGGCCTCGTCCTCGGCGTCCTCTTCGCCGTGATGCGGCTCTCCAAGAACCCCGTGACGGGCGCCGTCGCCTGGCTCTACATCTGGTTCTTCCGCGGCACCCCGGTGTACGTGCAGCTGCTTGTCTGGTTCAACCTGTCGCTGATCTTCCAGTACATCGACCTCGGGCCGATCTACAAGAACGAGACCGTCGACGTCATGACGCCGTTCATGGTGGCGCTGCTCGGCCTCGGCCTCAACGAGGGCGCCTACATGGCGGAGATCGTCCGCGCGGGCATCCAGTCGGTCGACGAGGGCCAGACCGAGGCAGCGCACGCCCTCGGCATGTCCCAGACGAAGACCATGGGCCGCATCGTTCTTCCGCAGGCGATGCGAGTGATCGTGCCGCCGACGGGCAACGAGTTCATCAACATGCTGAAGACCTCGTCGCTGGTCTCGGCCGTGCAGTACACCGAACTCCTTCGGGCGTCCTCGAACATCGGCAGCACGGCCGGTGCCGTGATGGAGATGCTCTTCGTCGCCTCCATCTGGTACCTCGCGCTGACCAGCGTCTTCAGCGTCGGCCAGTACTACCTGGAGCGCCGCTTCGCCCGCGGTTCGACCCGTAACCTGCCGCCCACCCCGTGGCAGCGGGTCAAGGCGAACCTGACCACGTTCAAGCGTTCCCCGGAGGCAGCGGCATGACCGGCCAGCCCATGGTCAAGGCGGAGGGCGTCCACAAGTCGTACGGCGCCGCCCACATCCTCCGTGGCATCGACCTCGAAGTGCAGAACGGCGAGGTCTTCTGCCTCGTCGGCCCGTCCGGCTCCGGCAAGTCGACCTTCCTCCGGTGCATCAACCACCTGGAGCGGATCGACGGCGGCCGGCTCTCGGTCGACGGCCATCTGGTCGGCTACCGGCAGAAGGGCGACAAGCTCTACGAGCTGAAGGACAGCGAGGTCGCGGTCCAGCGCCGTGACATCGGCATGGTCTTCCAGCGCTTCAACCTCTTCCCGCACATGACGGCCCTGGGCAATGTCATGGAGGCCCCGATCCAGGTGAAGGGCGAGTCCAAGGCGGTGGCGCGCGAGCGCGCCGAGCGCCTGCTCGACCGGGTCGGTCTGCGGGACAAGATGGGGAACTACCCGTCGCAGCTCTCCGGTGGCCAGCAGCAGCGCGTCGCCATCGCCCGCGCGCTGGCGATGGAGCCGAAGCTGATGCTCTTCGACGAGCCGACCTCGGCGCTCGACCCGGAGCTGGTGGGTGACGTCCTCGACGTCATGCGGGACCTCGCCGAGTCGGGCATGACGATGATCGTCGTCACGCACGAGATGGGCTTCGCCCGCGAGGTCGGCGACTCGCTGGTCTTCATGGACGGCGGCGTGGTCGTCGAGTCGGGCAACCCGCGGGACGTCCTGGGCAACCCGCAGCACGACCGGACGAAGGCGTTCCTGTCGAAGGTGCTGTAGAGGCCCGGAACAGACGAAGGGGCGGTACGGGTCTCCCGTACCGCCCCTCTCGCCTGCCCGGGCTACTTCACGGCGAGGAGGAGGGTGTCGGAGGGCGAGGCCCAGACGGCCCTCGCCTCGCCGAAGCCGGCGGCGAGCAGGGTGTCGGCGTGCCAGCGCGGGGAGGGCATGTCGCCGTCGGCGTGCTCGCCGTAGATCTCGAAGCGGCGGGCGGTGGGCTCGGCGAGGACGGGGTCCTTGGCGGCGAGGGCCCACCAGTCGGCCCAGTCGAGGACCCCGGCGGCCTTCTCGACGTCCATCCTGGCGTGCCGCTGGGCGCGCTCGGCGGCGTTGATGCGGGGAGTGGTCCCGTCGATCATGTGGTCGGCGTTCATGAAGACGCCGCCGTCGCGGACGAGACCCGCGATCTGCCCGTAGAGGGCCGTCAGGGGCTCGCTGTGCAGCCAGTGGAGCGCGGTGGCGGTGAGGACGGCGTCGTACGAGCCGTGGGGCAGCCGCGCGGCCCACGCGGGGTCCTTGAGGTCGGCGGTCACGAAGGTGACGCGCTCGTCGCCGGCGAAGTACCCCTCGGCGATGGCGAGGAGGGCGGGGTCGAGGTCGACACCGGTACTGGTCGTCTCCGGGAACCTCTTCAGGAGCCGATCCGTGATACTTCCCGTACCGCACGCGAGGTCGAGGACGCGGGGCCTGGGCCCCACCAAGGCCTCGACCATGTCGAGCATCACCCGGAACCGCTCCTCACGGTCCGGCATGTACCACTCCTGCTGACGGTCCCAGCTCTGCTGCCAGCCCGCCCAGTCGGTTCCGGTCATCGCCGCTCCTCCCCCTCGCGTAATACCCTGACAGGGGCAACAGTCGTTACCCCCTACCGACCACGACACTAGACCGCCAGAGTAAGGACTACAAGTGGAACTGGCCTATTACTCGGATTACGCCGTGCGTCTGGTCAACACCGAGGAGCCGACCCGCAACAAGGACGCCCTCACCTCCGTCGAGGTCATCCGCGAGCTCTTCGGCCCCGCCACCCAGATGGCCCGGCGCGCCACCGACTCCGACGTGACCCGCTTCCGCGCCGTACGCGCCCGGCTGCGGGCGGTCTTCACCGCAGCCGACGAGGGCGACCACACGGGAGCCGTGGACCTGCTGAACTCCCTCCTCCTGGAGTTCCCCGTCAGCCCCCAGATCTCCGGCCACGACACCCTCGACGAGGACGGCCGGCCGCGGTGGCACATGCACCTCGCCGACCACCCCTCGAACGCGACCGCGGGATACGCGGCCATCGCGGCCATGGGCCTCGCGTTCCACCTGACGGAGTTCGGCGCCGACCGGCTCGGCCTCTGCCAGGCACCGCCCTGCCGCAACGCCTACCTCGACACCTCCACCAACCGCTCCCGCCGCTACTGCTCCGACCGCTGCGCGACCCGCGCCAACGTGGCCGCCTACCGGGCCCGCAAGCGCCTGGAGGCCACGGGCCTGACCGCCGAGAGCAGCCAGGAGACCATCACCACCGGCGACCGCTGACGCCCCGGCGTCACCGGCCGGTACCGCGCCCGCACCCGCCCGAGAACGAGCTCGGGCGGTACGGCTCCGAACACCCGGCTGTCCCCCTCGGCGTCCGGGTTGTCCCCCAGCACCCACCAGCCGCCGTCCCGTCGCTCGATCAGCCGCTTCACGATGAGCAGATCCTGCTGGAGCGGATGCCGCAGCACGGCCACGCACCCGGCCCGCAACCGCGCCCCGTACTGCACGAGCAGCTGGTCACCGTGGAGCAGCGTGGGCACCATCGACACCCCCGTCACCTCGGCGACCCCGAACGGAGCCCCGGCCTCCGCCACCCGCTCCCGCCCCGATTCCCTCATCCGGCACCTCCCGGTCCGCTCGTCCACTCGTACACGAGTCCCATGGTCACCCTGGACTTTTGACCTAAGCCCCAGGGGGCGCCCGCGAAATCGCCCTTCTCACCGAGTAATGTCCCACCTGAGAAGACGATCACGAGGAAGGACGGCACAATGCTCTCCCGCCTGTTTGCCCCCAAGGTGAAGGTCAGCGCCCACTGCGACCTCCCGTGCGGCGTGTACGACCCGGCCCAGGCCCGCATCGAGGCCGAGTCGGTCAAGGCTGTCCAGGAGAAGTACCTGGCGAACGAGGACGCGCACTTCCGCGCCCGCGCCACGGTCATCAAGGAGCAGCGCGCGGAGCTCGCCAAGCACCACGTGTCGGTGCTCTGGAGCGACTACTTCAAGGCCCCGCACTTCGAGAAGTACCCCGAGCTCAACCAGCTGGTCAACGACACCCTGAAGGCCCTCTCGGCCGCCAAGGCGTCGACGGACCCGAAGACGGGCGAGAAGGCGCTGGAGCTCATCGCCGAGATCGACCGCATCTTCTGGGAGACGAAGAAGGCTTGATCTCCTTCTAGGCGGCCTGACCTGCACTTTCGCGGGTCTGGCTACCTACCTGTCCGCACCCGGTCCGCAGGCCGCCGAGCACGGCGTCCATGACGGCCCGGGTGCGGTCTTCTTCGCCCGGCCACAGGTGGGCGTAGATCCGCAGCGTGATGACGGCGGACGCGTGCCCGAGGACGAGCTGCACCTGCTTGACGCTCGCGCCGCCGGCGATGAGCGCGGAGGCGTAGAAGTGCCGCAGGTCGTGGGTGACCATGTGCGGCAGCTCGACGGGCTTGCGGCCTTCCCGCTCGGCAGCCCCGTTCTCGGCCGCTTGGAGCGCCTTGCGAGCCCCGTTCCACTCGGTCTTCCAGCGCCGATAGTTGAGCGGCTCGCCCTCCTCCATGGTGAACAGCCACTCCCTGGACGGACGTGCGGCAAGATGCGCGAGGAGCGCGTCGGTGACGACCTCTCCGACCGGGACCGTGCGCCGGGACTTGGCAGTCTTCGGTGGGCCGATCTTCCCGGACTGAAGCCGCTGCCGCTCGACGCGGATGGTGCCGGCCTTGAAGTCGACGTCCGACACCTTCAGGCCGAGCAGTTCACCGATGCGCAGACCTGATCCGGCGAGGGTGACGATCGCCGCGCGGATGTACGGCGGCATCACGCGCGCCATCGCCTCGACCTGCTCGACCGTGGGCGGGGTGACCTCCTCGTCCGGCATGGCCGGGAGGGTGATCCGGCGGCACGGGCTGGAGGCGATGACCTTGTCGTCCACGGCCGCCGTCATGACGCGTACGAGGACGTCGTAGACGTTCCGCACGCTGCCGGGGCCGAGCTGGTCGGAGAGGTGCTTGAAGAGCACCTGTATGTCGTTGCGGCGTATCGCCGCCATGGAGCGGGCGCCCAGCGCGGGTACGAGGTGGAGCCGCAACGCGTTGTCCGTGATGCGCTCGCCCGCCTCGCTGACGATGAGCGAGCCTTCCCACTTCTCTGCGTACTTCTCGAAGGTGACGCGGCCGGCACGGGGATCGACGTACTGGCCGGTGACCATGCTCGCCGTGACCTCGTCGAGCCAGCGCTGAGCGTCGAGTTTCCGCTCGAAGTGGCGCGCGTGCTCCTTGCCGTCGAGATCGCGGTAGCGGGCCCGCCACTTGCCGTTGGGGCGCTTCTGAATGTTGGCCAAGTGGCCTCTCCTTCGTGTCGGTTGTCAGTAGTGGCCGCCGTCCGCGATGTCGTTGCTGAGGGTGCGAGCGTCGCGCTCGTCGCCCATGAGGCGGAGGCACTGCTCGTGGATCGCCCGCGAGCTGTCGGGGTGGGCCTTGATGTGGTCGGAGATGGCGACCACGGCGTGATGGAGGCGGTCGCGCGCGTCGCGGGCCTCGTAGAACGCTTCGACGGCCTCCTGGACGAGCCGCCGGCTGTCGATGTCGAGCCCCTCCAGGGGCGGGGACATCAGCTCTTCGAGGGGGAGCTCGAAGACGCGGGAGAAAGCGAGGGCCTCGTCGAGGTTGATGCGCCGGCGGGGGGTGCCGTTCTCGATGCGCCAGACCGCCGTCTGGTTCATCTTGACGCCCGCTCTGGTCACCCGCTCCGCCAGCTCGGTCGTGCTCCACCCTCTGACCTCGCGCTCCAGGGCCACACGCGCGGCCACGTTCCCCTCGCTGTAGAGCAGCGGCACCTCGCCACCTTCGGGCCTGTCGCCTGCCATCGAACCTCCATCGTCACCGTCGCTATCCATATTGAAACATGGACTTCCCGATTTGGGTAACCGGGGATCGTCGGGTACAACTCTATGCAGATCGAATCGCTACCTAGCCGAATGGGAATGCATGCGATACCTGACCACCGCCGAGGTCGCCGAGCGCTACCGCACAGCCGAGAGCACCGTCCGCTACTGGCGCCAGATCAAGAAGGGGCCGCGCGGCATCAAGGTCGGCAAGCGGGTGCTGTACCCCGAGGCCGAGCTGCTGCGCTACGAGCGCACGCTGATCGCCGGCCAGGAGGAATGGGGCCTGGCCTCGTGAGCCGCCGGCAGCCCCGGACACAGCAACGGCCCCCGGCGCGCCAACGCCGAGGGCCGGAGATTCCCCTGCACATCGCCCATCCCTGAACGAATGAACCGGTGAAGGGCGGGACCTTGCCCGTCCCGTCCCTCACCTGAGAGGAACGCCGATGGAGGACTCTACGTCCCCCGCCATCTCGAACACATCCCACAAGGCCGTCTGGCCTGCCACCGCGGTCCCCGGCCAGGGCATCCCGTGGCTCAACCCGGACCGAGCGGACGGCCGGCCCGCCCTTCTCGGGACCGACGATCGACCGGACCGACCCGCGACCGAAACCCGGACCGGAGATCCGGTCAACCCGGACCAGGAACCCGGACCGACGGAGAACGCGCAGCTCAGCGGCCTACCGGACCGGACCGGGAACCCGGACCATGGGCCCGGTCCGGAAGCCGAGGACCGGACGGAGAATTCCGGTCAGTCGGACGGTGAACCCGGACCGCCGGTCCGGGTTGACCACGGTGCTCCGGGGACGGTCCCCGAACCCGGACGGGGAACTGGGGACCGCGAGAGTGTCAGCCTCACGGCGGACCGGGACCAGGACGGGACCGCCGTACTGGACGAGCTGCGCGCCGCGATCGGCCGGTACGTCGTGCTGCCGAGCGAGGAGGTCCTGACCGCGGTCACCCTGTGGGTGGCGGCCTCCCACATCCAGCCCGCCCTCCAGCACGCGCCGCGCCTGGCGGTGGTGGGACCAACGAAGGGCTGCGGCAAGTCCCGCGTCCTGGACGTGCTCCACGAGACCGTGTCCCGGCCGATGATGACGGTGAATACCTCACCGGCGGTGGTCTTCCGCGTCATCGGCGAGGACCCGCCGACGCTGCTGGTGGACGAGGCCGACACCATCTTCGGCCCCAAAGCCGGCGACAAAGAGGATCTGCGCGGCCTGCTGAACGCCGGACACCAGCGAAACCGCCCCGCCTGGCGGATCTCCGGCCCGGAACACAAGGCGACTGCGTTCCCGACCTTCGCCATGGCCGCGCTGGCGGGCATCGGCGGCCTGCCGGACACGATCATGGACCGGGCCGTCGTGCTCCGCATGCAGAAGCGAAAGCCGGGTGAGCGCATAGCCCCGTTCCGCTCGCGGTATTCCGTCCCGGAACTGAACGCGCTGCGCGACCGGCTGACCGCCTGGCTGGCCCCGCTGCGGAGCGCCGCAGAGGGCTTGGTTCCGCAGATGCCGGTCGAAGACCGGGCCGCCGACACGTGGGAACCGCTGGTCATCGTCGCCGACCTGGCCGGCGGGCACTGGCCCTCGCGGGCTCGTGCGGCCTGCCTGGCGATGACGCGCAACGAGGTGGTCCAGGACGAGCAGACGACGCTTAAGACCCGGCTGCTGCGGGACATCCGACGTGTCTTCGAGCAGCAGGGCGACCGAGAGGCGCTGCGCAGCCACGACCTGCTCGCCGCGCTCATCCAGGACGCCGAGGCGCCGTGGGCCGAGTACGGGACGAAGGGCCTGAACGCCTACCACCTGGCCAACCTGCTGCGCGAATTCGGCATCAGCCCGGCCAACCACCGCTTCGAGAACGGCAGGCAGGCCAAGGCGTACGCCCGTAACCAGTTCCTCGACGCCTGGGCCCGCTACTGCCCCGACCCCGCCCCACCGGCACCCGCAGCCGGCGAGACCGTGGTCGCACGTCGAGCCCAGGGCAAGCCACTGACCCCTCCGACCGGGACCCTGCCCATCGGCCCGCCCGGCGGGCCTGCCGGCCCCAGGCCCACTCGCTGACCCCAGCTCCGTATCAATCCGTCGCATCCGTCCCCGCGCAGGTCAGCGCGGGGACGGAGTTCCTTGCCGATACGGATCACTCCGTACCTGCGACCACCTCCGTACCTGTCCTGACCAGCTACGGGACGGATGCAACAGACGTGACGAAGCCCGACCCCACACGACCACCGGAGCATCACCATGCCCGAAACGAGCACCGACAACGCCCCCACCCGCCGCCGCAAGGGATTCTTCGGCCTCACCCGCCGATCAGCAGCAAGCTGGAGCGAACGAGCCTCTAACGAGGCTTCGTCCGCGCTTGCCCCCGCCCCAGGGGTGACGGAGGAGAAGGCCGAGCGCCAGGGGGCGCCCGAGCCGGATGGGGTCATAGCCGACTCCGCTGCCCTTCGCACCCAGCCACCGACCGACGTCCAACCGCCTGTCGAGCAGCCCTCCTGGCGGGACCTCGACGCCCCCGTCCTGCCCGCGCTGATGAACCGCAAGCGCACCGTGGAGAAGCGCGACCAGGAGAAGACCATCCGCTTCACGCGAACCGCGGTCGGCGTGATCAGCGCCGCAGCTCACCAGCGCGGGCAGAGGTTCGCCGGATTCGTCGGCGACGCCGCCCTCGCCGTCGCCCTGGGCAAGGCAGGGCTGGTCGGCAGCCCGGAGGGCGATCCCATCCGCCCGCTGATCGAGGCCGTCGAGGCACACACGGTCGCGCTGAACCGCATCGGCAGCAACCTCAACCAGATCACCGCAGCCATCCACCGAGGAACAGTGCCCGAGCGCGCCGAGACGGTGCTAGCCCGAGTCGAGCAAGCAGCCGAGAGCAGCTACCAACTGATCGACCAGCTCCTGACGGAAGGCACCGCGCATGGTTCCTGACGTCTCCACCGGCTCCAACACCCGCGGACTGATCGCCTACCTCTTCGGCCCCGGCCGCCGCGACGAACACACCGACCCTCACATCGTCACCGCCTGGGACATGGCCGGCGCCCCCGACCCCGGCCGCGACCCGGCAGCCACCTACTCCCAGCTCGCCAAGCGCCTCGACCACCACGTCGACCTGCGCACCCGCGAACTGGGCGGCAAAAAGCCACCCCAGCACGTCTGGCACTGCCCGGTCCGCACCGCGCCCGGCGACCGCTACCTCACCGACACCGAGTGGGCCGAGGTCGCCCGCCGCATCGTTCACGCCGCCGGTATCGCCCCCGAAGGCGACGACAAGGCATGCCGGTGGATCGCCGTGCGCCACGCCGACGACCACATCCACATCATGGCCACCACCGTCCGCGCCGACGGACGCCGCCCACGCACCCACCACGACGGACAGCGCGCCCAAGCCGAATGCCGCAAGATCGAAGCCGAGTTCGGCCTGCGCCGCCTGAAGCCCGGCGACCTCACCGCGCCCCGCACCCCCACCGGCGCCGAACGCGCCAAGGCCGAACGCCAAGGCCAAACGGTCACGGCACGGCACTGGCTACGCGAGCAGGCGTACGCGGTCGCCGCCGCCGTACGAACGGAAGCCGACTACTTCACCGTGCTGGACTCCCTGGGTATCAAGGTCAAGACACGACTCGGCCCGGAAACCGGAGACGTGATCGGCTACAGCCTCGCCGCCCCCGGCGACACCAACGCGGCCGGCGAAGCCGTCTGGTACGGCGGCTCCAAACTCGCCCCCGACCTCTCCATCAACCGCCTACGCGAACGCCTCCCCGACCAGAAGGCGGCCGACCACCCCCGGCAGGTGGCGGACCCCGCCGACCCATGGCGCCACACCACCACCGCCATACACGCGGCACGCACCGTACTCGACTCCGGTGACGATGCCGCCGCCCAGGGCCACCTGGCCGCCTTCGGCGACGCTCTCTACAACATCGCCAGCGCCACAACCGGCCCCCACCGGGCAGAACTGGAGGCGGCGGCGATGGCGTTCAACCGCGCCCGCCGCTCCGCCACCCGCGCCGACCACCAGGCCGCCACCGCCCTGCGCAAGGCCGCCAAGGAACTCGCCTACGCCTCCAACCAGCCGGGCGGACTCGCCATCGCCCTGCTCCTCGCCACCGTGCACCTGGCCCGCGCCGCCGCCAAGTGGCACGAACAACGCGGCCACGAACAGCAGGCGGCGGCAGCCGAGGAAGCCTTCCGCCACCTTCAGGCGGGCTACCAGCAGGCCGCCGCACCCGTCCTGGCGGACCTGGCCCGCCGCGCACCACGAGCCGCAACCGCCAGCCGCTTCGAGCAAGACGTTCGCGCGACCCTCCCCGATCACGCCGACCGAATCCTCACCGACCCCACCTGGACCGCCCTGACCACAACACTCGCCCACGCCGAAACCGCCGGCCACAACCCCCGACGCCTCCTAGCCGAGGTAGGCACGCAACGAGAACTCGACAGCGCCGAGCACCCCGCCGAGGTCCTCAACTGGCGCATCACCGCTCAGCCGAACCGACGGACGCAAGCCGCTCACAGCCGAAGCGCCACGAGCGGCACCTCGACCAGGTCCGCCACACCACACCCTCCGGCCACACCAGTGGCTACGAGGCCCGAAGAACGCAGTCGACACCGCTAACCCCGGCCTGATGCCCCGCCACGCCTCGTGGCAGGGCATCGGGTCCGACCTGGTGCGGCGGGCCATCAGCCGCGCGTTCTGGGTGTGGGCAGAACTGCAAAGGCTGGGTGTCGTGTCGTAGGCCGCTCGTACACTGCGGCGATGGACAAGGGGTGGATGGCCGTATGGCCAGTGGCAGCGTTTTTCCTCGGCGGCCTGGCTACCCAGCTCACGGGCTGGCTGGCGCACCGTCGGCAGCAAAAGGAGCGTCTCCAGGATGCGGCTGCGGCCTTCCGCGAGCGCCGGGAGAACTTCGAGCTGGAGAACCTACAAAGGCTCACCGAAGCCCTGCAGGTGCTCGGCAGGACGACCGCACAGGCTCATCACGCAGACATGATGGCGAGCCGTGAAACCCGCCTCTACGGAGTGGAACTACTTGGCGAGGAGCTGGCCGAAGAGAACCGGGTGGCGAACCAGATGGTGCACATGCTGGCTGGTTTGGTGCTCGACGACCAGTTGCGTGAGCAGGTGAAAGCGGCCCGGACGGCACTCGGCAGACCAGCTGGCATGCATCGTGTCGATCCCAGGGAAGTGGACGCGGTTTTCATGGCCAGCCTCGAGCAGCTTGCGCAGGTGCAGGATCAGATAGCGGCCCGGATCCGGGAGGTCTACGTGAAGTCGACCGCTGCCATGGCGGTGCTGTGAGCAGCTTCGACGGCTACAGCTACGAGGTAGCCATCAGTTCAGGCGGGGTCGACTACTGGGGGCACACCACCGACCCGTCCCCTGATGTCACATGCTGTTTCGCCCGGCACGGCGCGTTCTCTGCCGAGCAGGAGCTACTGGGTACGGCGTTCCATGAGGCTGGGCATGCGGTCGTTGCGCGCCTGGCGGGGATACCCGCCGTGCCGGTGGAGATTATTGCGGGCCCAACCTGTGAAACGTGCGGTGCTGTCAGGTGGGCTGGTCGGAACGTGGCGGTGCCGTTGGATGCTGGCTCGGCCTACGACACGCTGACGGCCTTGGCCGCGGGCGTGCAAGCGCGGCTGCTGTGGTGTGAACAGTTGGGCCCGGTGGCCGCCAGTCGCCGGTGGGCAGTTGAGATCGGCGGCTTCGGGGACCAGGTTCTCGCTCGTGAGGTCTGTGCCGCGACCGCAGGTCTTCCAGGGGTTGGCTGGCGGGAACTGGACTACGGACCGCCGGGCCTGCAGCCGCAGCCGTGGAACTGGGGGCACCAACAGCAGCGAGCTAGGCAGGCCCTGGTGAGCGCTTGGGCGTACGTCGAGAAGCTCGCCTGTCGAGTGGCAGGGGACACCCACGTCTCAGTCAAGGACGTGACCGCGATCCTCGCTTAGTCACTTCCTGCACCGCCCAGGGTCCGCATCCAAGTGCGGCAACCTCCGCGGGCCCCACAGCGCCCTGAGCTGATCGTCGCTTACCGCTAACGGGGATCGCGCCAACCGCCTCATCGCTGACAGACGAGGATGCCACCGTGGCAGGTGATCTTGTATGCACCATGCCGAGCGATGTGCTCAATCACCAACGCGCGTGCCCGGTCGATGGTCGCTTCGAAAGGAACGTCGTGCTGGTCCGCCCAAGCGTGATACGAAGCCATGTGAGCAATGACGGGCTCAGGGTCGCGGACTGTAATGATCCCTGGCAGTTCGACGACCTCCACGCGACTGAACTCCTTGCCGAGGAAGGCCGTGGCCTTCTCCAGTGAGAAGCGGGCACTGAGCGAGATTCGGGCCGGGCCTCGGTCGATGCCGAGCACGTCGCCGGCGGCCCGCTGCCAGAGGTCGTCGAGTTCGGCCTTGTCGCGGTCGCTGTTGGTGGAGGCGACCACCACCCCGTCACGGGCCACGACCCTGGCCAGCTCCCGGACCGCCTGGGGAATGTCGGATACGTGGTAGAGCATGTGCAGCGCGAGAGCGGCGTCGACGCTGCCCGCCGCCAGCGGAAGCCGCGTGGCATCCGCCACGGCGACCGAGCCAGGGACGCCGGCGAGGATGCCGGGCGCGATGTCGAGACCGAGCAGGGACAGGTCCGGACGGTCCTGGCGAAGCCGCTGGATGAACTTGCCGTTGCCACAGCCGATGTCGACGACGCGCCCGCGTACGTCGCCCAGCCACTCGGCGACGAGGCCGGGCAGGTCGTACCGGGGCGTCTGCCACCGGTAGAGCGACTGCCGGGCCGCGAGGTCCCGGTCTCCGTTGTAGGCGCTGCCCGCCAGGCGGGCCCGGTCGGTGACGGCGGCGTCGTGGGCGGCGGACAGGTCGGTCACGTCGGCAACTCCGGAGGGTGGGCGGCGGGCAGGGACGCACGGACGGCCGTGTGCTGGAGTCGTTCGCGCAGGTGCACCGCCTGCGCGGCTCCACCGTACTGCGGCCCTTCCAGCTCCCGCCCGAGAACGGTGAGCCGGCGCACGATACTGGCCGACATGCGCTCCGGCGAGGACTGGAGAACGAAGCCGAGCGTCTCCTCCGTGCCGTCCAGGTCGCCCAGGAGCAGGTGCCCGCTGGCGAGGTCGAGGTGCGCGGCGAACAGGTCACCGACCGACTGGTCGTCTCCGTCCGCGCTGCGATAGAGGCGGATCGCCGTCTCCGCGCTGTCGATGGCCCGCTGGACGTGCTCCTGCCCTCCCACGGCCAGGAGGGTCGTTCCGGCGTACGCGAACTGCTTGGCCGCGGGGAAGTCGAAGACTCCCAGTACCTCGTCCCGACCCGAGATCGCCTCGCGCGATCGTTCGGCATCCGACAGGGCGGCGAGCGCGCCTGCCGAGTCGCCGACTATCGCCAACGTCCGCGCCTCCAGACTCGCCAGCCGTGCGCCGATGCTGCCGCTCGCCCTGTGCCGCCGGCCGGCTTGCGCCAGTCGGGCCGCCTGTTCGTACCGCCCTGTCCAGTACGCAATCAACGATTCCACGGCCCGTACCCAGGCCAGCATCCCCTCGTGCCTCGCCACCTCGGCACAGGCGCGTGCGGTGCGGGCGTGGGTGGCGGCGGAGTCGTAGTCACCGAGGTCGAGGCAGACGTGCGCGGACAGGCCACAGAGGCGAGAGGCGGAAAGGTAGAGGTCGGTGGTCTGCCGGGGGTGCTGGCGCCCGCGCAGCAGCTCGAACACCCCGTCCCGTAACCGCTTGATCTCGACGTACTGCTCCATCAACGGGTGGCTGACGTACGTACGAGCGAGTCGGCCGACATCCGCCTCCAGTTGCTCGACGACGAACTCGTCGGCGTTGCGCTGCGCGATGAACCGGGCGAACTCGGCCGACGTCACCGCGTCCTCAGAGAGTGGGGTTCCACGGACGTGGGTGTCTTCAGGCGGCAGCACCGGCGGCATGAACTCGACCTCGGCGGCATCGGACCCGTCCCGCTGCCCCTTGCTGACGGCAACAGCTTGGTCGAGCACGGCGACATCGACACCGAAGACCTGCGCCAGGTACTTCCGGGCGTAGGGAACGGGAACTCGCGCTTCGCGCTCGTACCGCCCGATCTCTTTGCCGGTCTTCGCGGAACGCCCCTCCAGTGCGTTGTACTCATCGGCAACCCTCTGCTGGCTCCAGCCACGCTCGGTGCGCAGCCGGACGAGCAAGGCGCCGATCCCGGTGTCGCCCATGCCGTCCCCCCAGGAACACGTGACCTCTGGCCCCCATAGTGGCCCCCGCTTTGGCCCCCGTGTTGGCTCCCGACCCAAATGAGTTAAGTCGCTTTGCTGTTGACCATGGCAAGCAGACTCACCAACGAGGCGACCGACGCCGCCCCCGATCTCCTTCCGGGCACTGGCCGGCACCGCACCATGCTGTTCCCCCGCCGCCGGACCACACCGCGTACCGCTCGCAATTTCGTCGTCGCCACGCTGACCGAATGGGGCGAGACCAGCCGCCTCGACGACATGCGGCTGTGCACCTCGGAGCTCGTCACCAATGCCGTGCTTCACGGAGTGCCCGTGGGCCGACTGGTCCTGGTACGGGTCGAGTCCCTCGACGCGGAGCTGCGGATCGAGGTCCACGACAGCGGCGAGAAGAGGCCGACGAAGCGCGTTCCCGAGGAGTCCGCCGTCGACGGCCGCGGTCTGCTGATCGTCGCCGCGACCGCCGACAGCTGGGGCGTGAAGGAGCGGACGGGCCCCGGAAAGTACGTCTGGGCCGCATTCGACCGTGCCAAGAACGGGGCCGCTCCCCTGCCGCCCCACACCACCGGCCCCCAGGGAGACACCTCGTGACCACGCACCCCGTCTCGCCGAACACCGTTCTCGCCAACGCCCTCCACCACGCCGAGGACGTCCTGACCCCGCGCATCCTGGCTGCCCCGCCCGAGCGGATCGTGCTGGTCGTCGGCACCCAGATCAACGGCGCCCCGCACATCGGCACCTCGCTCGTACAGTCCCTGGCCTTCGCCATGGCGGTCCGCCTGCGCGACCGCTTCGGACTCCCCACCGAGGTGCTCTTCAGCGCCCTCGACAACGCCCCGTACGAGCTGGCCACCGACCCGGCCAGCGGCCACCGCTACCAGCGCGCCTACGCCCAGGCCCTCGGTGAGCAGGCCCTGCTCGACCTCGTCACCGCCCTCTACCAACCACTCTTCACCGCCCTGTCCCGGCGCCTGGGCATCCCGCACCACATCGAGACGTACACACAGCAGCAGGCCGGCGAGCACTACCGCCGCACCTGGCTCCGTCTCCTCCCCCGAATCGACGCCGCCCGCTGGTGGCTCGCCCCCTCCACCGGCACCCCGCACCTCCGCGTCCCCTGCCCGTACCCCGGCTGCGGCTGGGCCGAGAAACACGCCGAACGCACCCGGGTCCGCCTCACCGGGCCCGAGTCGGCGGTGGTCTCCGCCGTCTGCCTCCACCACGGCCCGTACGAGGCCACGATCACGCCCACCGCCGGCGCGTACCTGGACCTGGCCACCCTGTACCGCAACCTGGTCAAGGAACTCGCCCTGACCAGCCCCAACGGCACCCTGCACGTCATGGTCAAGGGCGGCGACTGGGTCTTCGGCTCCCACCTCGTCGACGAGGCCCTCCAGGCCGTGGGCCTCACCCGCACCCAGCTCCCGGCCCGCCTGTTCTGCCCCCAGGTCGTCACTGACACCGGTGCCAAGCTGTCGAAATCCCTCATACGAGAAGGCCGTGCCCTCTTGCCGGAGGGAGCCGCCCCTTGGATGCTCGACACCCGGCAGTGGCCCGGCACCGTCACCGAGTACGCCGACCAGCTGCTCGCCATGGCCGAGACCCTGCTCTCCGACCCCCGCCACTTCTTCCGTTCGTACTCGGCCGCCGAGATCGGCCGCCTGATCACCGCGCCGTCCCCCAGGAGCGTCTCGTCCCGATGACCGACCGCACCGCCCGCGTCCGCGAGCTCAACCTCTACCGCCAGTACTTCGAGCTCGTCGCCGCGGGCACCAAGACCATCGAGGTGCGGGTCAAGTACCCGCACCTCGCCGACCTCGCCGCCGGCGACACCATCCGCTTCCGCATCAAGGACACCGACGAGACCTGCAGCGTGAACGTCCTCCGCGTCACCGAGTACCCCAACTTCGAGGCCCTCCTCGACGGCGAGGGCCCGTCCAACGTCAACCCGACCGCCACCCGCGACCAGCAACTCGCCAACATCCGCACCATCTACGGCCCCGAGAAGGAGGCCCTCGGAGCCTTGGCTATCCAGATCCTTCTCGCGTGACCATATAGCCCCGACCCCTTCACCTCATGCGGTCACGGCCTAACCAGTTGCTGAGCCCTATGCACCTTGGCGATCTTGAAAGAGAGCTGGAGGAACTCTGCATTGCCAGCGATCCAGTCCCGCTGATCTTCACTCAGCTTGTCACTGCTCGACTTGACCTCGACAAATTCGACACCCTCAACTCTGCCGTCGATTTCAAGCCATGACACCAGATCAGGCCATCCGAGATATCGACCCCAATAGTCACCTGCGAGAAACCCGAGGATTTCAACCACTCGCTCCGGACCCAGAATCTCAATTAGTCTGCGACCCCGCACGATGTCAACTTCCCGATGCGCCCAAAGATACTGCAGCAAGCCTTGTGAATGCGAAGTCCAATAATCGAACAACCAAAGCAGTTCATCCGTCGAGCGCGGAAGACTATCAAGATGCTGCCTCAATGCGCTCGCTCGACGCGTGGCATGCCGCGGACTTCCGAAGTCGTCAGGCAGCACCGTCCAGATAAGGTCACCTTGCCCGAAAGAATTCTCGTCGCGCCCACCGAATCCGGCAGCCCGATTATGAGAATCCCTTGGATCTTGCACCCACAGCCACATCAAGGTTCCATAGAGAGCATGGATCGGCCGGCTCTCACACAGCATGACCTGCCGCCCGGCCTCTCGAAGGCGCCCGGCCACAAACTCCTCCACACTTAGTGCCGAATGAAGATCCTTCGAACCAACCGGGAGAACCTCTACGTGGCCGATCGTGGGGGTGACATAGCAAGCGGGGTAGTCATCCACCGCGACACCAAAGGAAGTTAGAATTTCAGAATCTGAAGGCCTGGTGAAGTCGTACTTCGGATCGCGCACATGCGAGCTGCGAATATCGCTAACGACCGAGCGCTCGATCTCTTCATATTCACCCCGATACTGGCGAGAAAGAGCGGAAACTACAGGATACCCACCCTCTCCCACGAGGCTCACACCTTGGCTCAGCAACCGCTCGATAAAACGATGATTCACCTCCCTATAGATTTCTCGCCAGTAGTACCGATGAACCAGACTGGCCGCTCCGCGGTGCGGCTTCCTTGGAAAAGCCGGGGGCATCTCGCCGCGACAGTCATGGCACACGCCATCCACCAAGGGAAAGGTAACTTGGAGCGTCTTACCGGTCTCGGCGTCAGTAGTCAGTCCAGCTTGATGCGGGAGCACATAGAGGGCAAGTTCTCGGTCGCATGCACACGTTAGAACGGCCTGGCACTCTCGACAGGAATATTTCCGCAACAGTTCGTACGGGTCGACAATCGACAACTCCGTATGGCGACAAGACGAACCCTCAGCACCCTTAAACGACCTCACATCCACCCCAATCAAGAAAGACTTCGCCCCCGCTTGTCACCGCAAAGCAATCCCGGGAGGCACAACTCACCTATTCACCGGCGGAGAATCAATACATACCCGCAAACGGATCTAAGGGTTGAAAGTTGACTGGCGCGACGCGAGTTAGAGATTGAGTCTGTCGACGATCTTGGAAAGATTCTTAATCGATCGATCGGATGCACCCCTCGCCGCCATGGCACCCAAAATAAATTCGCGGTCAAGGATTCCCGCATCACGCAAATCGCGCAGGATATTCCCAGCTTGCTGTTTACCGAACTGATCGCCGAATCCGTTGTTGCCGTAGAAGTCCAGGCGCTCGATGGCCTCCACCAAGCGAGGGGGAATCTGCTCAGGCTCGTCATTTGGACGCGTGAGATCAATGGCACCCAATTGCTGCGCCCAACCGCGAAGCGGAAAGAGGGTGCCTTCGATGACAGCAATAGAAGATCCACGAGCCAGGCTCATTGCAAAGTCCAGCGTCTTCTCTGTAGGGGCATACACGAGGACCGGTCCGATACCACAGCCGACGCGGCTTCGATCGGCACGGGGCGTCGTGCAAGCGTGCAGGGCACTAAATCGCCGAAGAGCTGGGCTGTGATCCTGGGCGCCGAAGGCGTTCAGGACCAACACGCCGCCAGCATCCTGCTCATCGCACTCCTGTTGGATCCAGGCCACCGCTAGTTGTGCAGCAAGCTCCCAATCCCTCTCAGGGTCGTCGTCCGGCACCCACGCGGCGCGCTGTACGTTGCCCACCCTCGCCATAAGTCCTCACCCCGCTACTCAGGGCAGAGCTACCTGCCCACGGCCGACCATCAACACCAGCACGCTAGTACCAGGCACTGACATCGCGGGCCAAAAAGGGTGATGTGCTACCGACACGCCGGACGTCCGGCAACTTGGGCGGCCTGAGCAACAGAGTATGAGCCGCGCTTCAGCTTCAATCGACCCGTCGCAGTTAAACGTGCACAGGTTCATCGGGCTGGACTCCAGCCGGTCCGCACACAGTCCGCAGGACACCCGATCAGGACCGTCGCATCCCATCGCCAGCCAACAGCAAAAGGCCAGGTCAGCGGCCCGCAGGGAAGATCCCCGCAGGTCACCGACCCGGCCCGTTACTAGGAGACGAAGAAGGCCTGACCAAGGTCTCTCCCGCCCCCTGCTCCGGCCCAGGCCAGAGGGCAAACCGAACGGCCCGCCCGGTCATCCCGGTGCGGGCCGTTCGCGTCTTCGGCGGCGGCCCCCAGGTTCGATGGGGCCCGGGCCGGCGCAGTCGATCGCGAACAGCGCAGAACCCCGGCGGGTGGGCCGGGGTCCTGTTGCGTGGGTCGCGGGGCTGGTCAGTGACCGGCGGCGAGTTCGCCGCTGAGCTTGTCGTGCAGGTGAGCGCTCGGGGTGTTGAGCCCGGTGATCTCCACGGTCTTGCCACGCTGGGCGTACTTGGTCTCGATCGCGTCGAGGGCGGCGACGGAGGAGGCGTCCCAGATGTGCGCCGAGCTGAGGTCGATGATCACCTCGTCCGGGTCGGTGGCGTAGTTGAACTGGCCCACCAGGTCGTTGGAGGAGGCGAAGAACAGCTCGCCGGTGACCCGGTAGACCACCGTCGTGCCGTCGGGGTCGACCACGGCGGTGACCTCGGCGAGGTGGGCGACGCGCTTGGCGAAGATGACCATGGCGGTGATGGAGCCCAGGACGACGCCGATGGCGAGGTTGTGGGTGGCGACGACCGCGGCGACGGTGATCACCATGACGGCGATCTCGCCGGCGGGCATCCGCTTGAGCGTCTTCGGAGCGATGGAGTGCCAGTCGAAGGTCGCGAACGACACCATGATCATGACGGCGACGAGAGCGGCCATCGGGATGTCGGAGACGACCGGGCCGAAGACGATGCACAGCACCATCAGGAACGCGCCGGCGAGGAACGTGGACACGCGGGTGCGGGCGCCGGAGACCTTCACGTTGATCATCGTCTGGCCGATCATGGCGCAGCCGCCCATGCCGCCGAAGAAGCCGGTGACGATGTTGGCGACGCCCTGGCCGACCGACTCGCGGGTCTTGTTCGAGTGGGTGTCGGTGATCTCGTCGACGAGCTTCGCGGTCATCAACGACTCCATCAGCCCGACCAGCGCCATCGCGAACGCGTACGGGGCGATCGTCGTCAGGGTGTCGAGCGTGAACGGCACGTCCGGCAGGCCCGGCACGGGCAGGGAGGACGGCAGTTCGCCCTTGTCGCCCACGGTCGGCACCGCGATGGCCGCACCGACGGTGATCACGGTCAGGATGACGATGGAGACCAGCGGCGCGGGGATCACGGTCGTGATCCTCGGGAAGAACACCATGAGTGCCAGACCGCCGGCGATCAGCAGGTACACCCCCCAGGGCACGTTGCTCATCTCGGGGACCTGGGCCATGAAGATCAGGATGGCGAGCGCGTTGACGAATCCGACCATCACCGATCGCGGGATGAACCGCATCAGCTTCGCCACCCCGAGCGCGCCGAGGACGACCTGGAAAACGCCCGCCAGAATGACCGCGGCCACGAGGTAGCCGAGACCGTGCTCACGGTTCAGTGGTGCGATCACGAGGGCGACGGCACCGGTCGCGGCGGAGATCATCGCCCGTCGGCCGCCGACGATCGAGATGACGACGGCCATGGTGAAGGAGGCGAACAGACCGATCGCCGGGTCCACGCCCGCGATGATCGAGAACGAGATGGCCTCGGGGATCAGCGCGAGGGCGACGACCAGGCCGGCCAGGACCTCCGTGCGCCAGACCTTCGGGTCGGAGATCCAGTCGGGCTTCAGGCCCCGCAGGCGCGCGGCCGGGGACACAGCAGTGGCAGCAGAAGACAAGGGAGACGGAACCTGTCGTGCTCGGGCACGCCCCGTTCGGCAGGCCGGGACGTGCGGGAGGGCGCGGAGAGACCAGGCCGGCACTCCGCGGGCGGCGCCGCGAAACGCGGGGCCGGAAGTCGAAGGAGGACGGGGCAGGGAACGGCCGTCGGCGCGGCCAGGCTCACGTCCGGGGGCGAAGCGTCACGGCGGGCAGGCGGCGGCGCCGGGCGTCATGAACTCGCGCACGCTTCTCTCCTGCAAGAATCGATACTTCGCCGGGGGCACCATCGGCCCCGACACCGCAACAGCGGGGCCGCGGAACGCCGCCCTCACACCAGCAACTCTACCCTAACGTTAGAGTAGAGATCGGCGGCGCCCACCAGGGCCGAGGCCGCAGACCGAGGAGAAGGGCCAGGGGATCACGGGCGTGGACGGCAAGCACATGCAGATCGGCGAGGTCGCGGCACGGACCGAACTGTCCCTGCGCACGATCCGCCACTACGAGGAAACCGGGCTCGTCACCCCCTCCGCACGGTCTCAGGGCGGCTTCCGCCTCTATACCGAGAACGACGTCTCCCGCCTCATGGTCATCCGCCGCATGAAGCCGCTCGGCTTCACCCTGGACCAGATGCGCGACCTTCTCGACGCCACCGACCGCCTCGACACCGACGCCACCCTCAGTGCCGACGAGCGCGAGGCCCTCCTGGAACGCGTCCGCACCTACCAACAGGAAGCCGCCGAGCAGGTCGGGAAGCTCCGCGTCCAGCTCTCCCGCGCCGAAGACTTCGAAGGCACCCTGCGCGCCCGTCTGGAACGGAACGCGCCCGCCGCCCGAGCCTGACGACCGCCGCCGCAGGAGTCAGCCGCGGTCCGCACACCGTACGCGGGACACGTCGCACCCCTCGGTGTACCTGGGTCGCCTTCCGGCGCGGGCGTCATGGCTGGGCCTCCCGCCGGTCCCCCGCCCGGCAGACTGCTGCCCGGCGGGCGACTGCCCGGCGGCCCCTGGTGCTTCTACTCCCCCGTGCCGAGGGTGTAGCGGCGCTTCTCCTTCGAGGTGGCGCCCAGGCGGTCGTAGAAGCGGATCGCGTTCTCGTTCCACTCGGGGGTCTGCCACTGGATCTCGTCGAGGCCCAGAGCGCGGGCCTCCGTGCGGATCGCGGCCATCAGGAGGAGGCCGAGGCCGTGGCCGCGGGAGGTTTCGGTGAGGTAGAGGCAGTCCATGTGGAGGTACTCCGTGCCGTCCCACGTGGAGAGCTCCGGCGCGCAGGTGGCGTAGCCCGCGAGGGTGCCGTCGGGGAGGGCGGCGACCAGGCAGCGGAGGCGGGGCCGCGCCGGGTCGAAGAGGAGGCGGGTGAGGCGGTCGGCGAGGCCGGGGGCCGGGGGTGACGCCTTCTCGTACGCCGCGTGCTCGGCGATGAGTTCGACGACCCTGGCCATGTCCTCGGGGCGTGCGTGACGCACCACCGCCCGGTCGTCCCGTGCCTCGCGTTCGTTCATACCGCCATCATGCACGGGCCCACCGACAGCCCCGCCGCCGTTCCCTGGCGGCGGAGCCACTCGCGGTACGGGGCGGCGCGCAGGGCCACCTCGCGGTAGGCCGCGGCGAGTTCGGCGTACAGCGTGTCCAGGGGCGCTCCGGGGCGCGCGTACAGCAGGAGCCGGACCGCCAGCGGGTCGCCCCGTAACGGGCGGACGGCCATGTCCTCGCGCGGGACCGAGGTCGGCTGGCAGGGCGCGACGGCCTCGCCGAGGACGATGAGGGAGGCGGCCGTGTGGTAGTCGCCGTGCAGCAGGGGCGGGTCGATGCCGGCGGCGTCCAGGACCCGCCGGAGGCCGTCCCATTCGCCGTCCACGGTCGGGTCGACCATCCAGTGGTCGGTGGCCAGGTCGGCGAGGTCCACCACGGGCCGGCCGGCGGCCGGGTGGTCGCGGGCCAGGGAGACGAACTGCGGTTCGCGGGCGACCAGGACCCGTCGCTCCAGGCCCTCGGGGACCCGCAGCGGGCAACCTTCCACCTCGTGGACGAAGGCCACGTCGAGCCGGCCCGCCGCGACCGCGCGCAGCAGCGCGTTCGCCGAGACGTCCATGCGGAGGCCGATGTCGGTGCCGGGCAGCCGCTGGCGGAGCCGGCGGAGCCAGCCGGGGAGCGCCCGGCTGGCGGTGGAGCCGACGCCGAGTCCGGGCCCGCCGGTGCGGGCCGCCGCGACCCGGGTCTCGGTGACGAGGGCGGCCATGTCGGCGACGAGGGGGCGGGCCCGGCTGATGAGGGAGCGGCCGAGCGGGGTGGGCCGGCAGCCGGTGCGGCCGCGGGAGAAGAGTTCGGCGCCCAGGGAGTTCTCGATGCGGCGCAGCTGGGTGGTCAACGACGGCTGGCTCATGCCCAGTTGCCTGGCCGCCTTGTGCAGGCTGCCCGTGTCCGCGATCGCGCAGAGCGCGCGCAGGTGTCTCACCTCCAGCTCCATGCCCCGAGGGTAGGGCGGCGCCCTGAGTCGCACCAGACGCCGGGCGTCACTCGACTCCCCGCGTGGGGCCGGGAGTTGGCCCATACGGGTGCGGTGATGCGGTGGGGTTATCGGCGGTTGGCATCATCCCCGGAGGCCGCGGCTCCCCCAGACTCTCCCCAGTCCCCTGAAGGAGGAGCCCCCCATGCGTCACCCCAAGGTCCTCACCTCCGTACTGACCGCCACCCTCGGTCTCGGTCTCGCCGCCTCCCTCGGCGTCGCCCCGGCGGCGGCCGTGAGCTCCGGCCAGACAGGCAACGCCGCTGTGGCGTACGCCGGTTCCGCGGAGGAGGCCAAGGCCAATCAGGCCTTCTTCGAGGCCGTCGTGAAGTCGGTCGCGAAGAAGCGGGCCGCCAACCCCGACGCCCTCGCCGTCACCGTCGTCTACAGCGCCGCCAACGCGCCCAGCTTCCGCACCCAGATCGCGCGTTCCACCCAGATATGGAACAGCTCGGTGGTGAACGTCCGGCTCGTCGAGGGCAGCAACCCGGACTTCCGTTACTACGAGGGCAACGACTCCCGTGGCTCGTACGCGAGCACCGACGGCCACGGCAGCGGCTACATCTTCCTCGACTACCGGCAGAACCAGCAGTACAACTCGACTCGGGTGACCGCCCACGAGACCGGGCACGTCCTGGGCCTTCCGGACCACTACAGCGGTCCGTGCAGCGAGCTGATGTCGGGCGGCGGCCCTGGCACGTCCTGCCAGAACGCCCAGCCGAACGCCCAGGAGCGCTCCCGCGTCGACCAGTTGTGGCGCTACGGTCTCGCCTCCGCCTTCAAGGGCTGAGCGACCGGGGCGTGAAACACGGCGGCGACGCCCCCTCCCCGGGGCGCCGCCGTCCTCGCGCTCAGGCCGCCTGGAGCAGCCGGCGGGAGAAGTCCGCGCCGGGCGGGAGCTGCCGGCGGACAAGATCAAGGGCTCCGTCGAAGTCACCGCCGGCCACGCACGACTCGAAGGCGGCGCCTCCGCAATGCAGGGTCAGGCTGAGGTCCGCGCGCTCACCGAGCGTCAGCAGGCAGCTCAGGGTGGCCTGCTGGGTGGCGCCGTCCACGACGACGGGGAGGGGCAGGTCCCACTCCAGGACGCAGCCGGTGAGCGGCTGCCCGCCCTCGCCGGCCGCGCTGAGCGCGGCGAAACCTTCGCCCGTGTACTCGACCCCCCTGATCCGGGTGGCGACGTGCCGCCCGTCGGCCGTGATGACGATCGCTTCCGCGCCGCTGCGGTCCCGGTACCAGCCGGTCCAGACTTCTGTCGACTCCGATGACATGCGCGGACTGTAGCGGTATGACCGGCTCCGGCGCGCGCCCGGTCACCCCGAGGCCGGACTTCTCCCGATCTCGTCGTTCTTGCCGGTCACGGGCGTGCTCGTGGCTTCCGCACCCTCGGGGAGAGGGCATGCGGGGTTGCGGCACGGCTGTACTTCCCACTCCGGCACCCAGGCCCCGAGGACCTTGTGCCGGGTGGCCACGGTGGCACGGGGACTGCCGCAGGCCGGACACAGGTGCTCGGCCCGGGGGTCCCGCGTCGTGCGAGGCGCCTCTTCACCCATGCCTCCAGGGTAGGACGCCCCGCGCGGAAGTGCTTCCCGCCGCTACCGCTTCCTGGTGTACGTACGGACGAGCACGCCGTTGTCGAAGGCGCGCACCGCGCCGAGCTCGAAGTCGCGGGGCTCGAAGCCCGCGCCGAACATCGGCATGCCGCTGCCGTAGACCTGCGGATACGTCTTGATGATCAGCTCGTCGATCTCCTCGATGAGCTCACCGGCGATGGTGGAGCCGCCGCAGAGCCAGATGCCCAGGGGGCCGTCCTCGGCCTTGAGCTCGCGGACGCGGCCGACGAGGTCATCCGCGATCAGCTCGACGGCGGGGTCGGGCGACTCGGCGAGCGAGCGGCTGGCGACGAACTCCCGCAGGTGGCTGTACGGGCTGGTGACGCCGATGTCCAGGGCGAGCTGGTACGAGCCCAGCCCCTGGATGACGGTGTCGAAGGACTTGCCCTCGGCGTCGATGCCGAGAGCTTCCCGGCCATGCGTCGGGATGGTCTCCGGGAACTCGGTGCCCATCCACTCGAGGTAGGGCCCGTCGGAGTACTTGAACATCGACGTGGCATCGCCCTGGGGGTCGCCGATGAAGCCGTCGATGGTGCAGGCGATGTAGTACGTGAGCTTGCGCAAGCCGGTCCTCTTCTGCTTCGGAGCGTGACTGCAGTCGCAACCACGACGGCTATAGTGCTTCACCTGTAGTGGTTACGCAAGCCCTCTTGTCGAAAATCCGAAGGGAGCCCGACGTGGCGAGAAATCCGGAACGCCGTACGGCCCTGCTCGACGCCGCGATCGAGGTGCTCGCGGACGAAGGTGCCCGGGGGCTGACCTTCCGCGCGGTCGACGCCCGGGCGGGCGTCCCGACGGGCACCTCGTCCAACTACTTCCGCGACCGGGACCAGGTGCTCTCCCAGGTCGCCGACCGGATCTTCGTACGGCTCACCCCCGAGCCCGGCGTCATCGACGCCTCCCTGCTGCCCACGCCGAGCCGGGCCCTGGTCGTCGAGCTGATGCGCCGGCTCGCCGAGCGGCTCGCGGCCGAACGCACCTGCTACCTCGGCCTCTTCGAACTGCGCCTCGAAGCCGTCCGCCGACCCGAGCTGCGGACCCAGCTCACCAAGGTGCTCCGCGCCGACCTGGACGAGAACGTCCGGCTGCACCTGGCCTCCGGGATGCCCGGGGACGCCGACACGGTCCGGCTGCTCTACTTCGCCCTCACGGGGCTGCTGCTCGACCACTTCACGGTCCCGGGTCTCCACGGCGACCGGGACCTGGACGAACTGATCGAGACCGTGGTCACCCGGATCGTTCCCGACGCCTGATCACCCGCTCCGAGGCTCAGCGGGTACGACGCCCGATCAGCCGCTCCGAGGCCCGCGCGGACGACGCCCGGTCACCCGCTCCGAGAAGGCTCAGCGGGTACGGCGGGTGACGAACTCCGCGAGGGCGAGCAGGTCGCCCGCGGCGTCGAGGTCCGGGACCGCCTGCGCCAGGTACTCGACGGCGCGGCCCATGCGCTCGGCCGCCTGCGCCTGGGCCCAGTCGCGCCCGCCGGCCCGCTCGACCGCGTCCGCCGCCGCCAGGACCGCAGCTGGGTCGAGGACCGGACGGGAGTACAGCTCGGCCAGCTCGTCCCCCGCCGGGGTGCCCGACGCGAGCGCCGCCACCACCGGGAGCGACTTCTTGTGGGCGACGAGGTCGGCCCCCGCCGGCTTGCCCGTACGGTCCGGGTCACCCCAGATTCCGATCAGGTCGTCGATCAGCTGGAAGGCGAGGCCGGCCTCCCGGCCGAAGGCGTCCATCGCCGCGACCTCCTCGTCCCCCGCGCCGGCGTAGAGCGCGCCGAGTGCGCAGGAACAACCGAGGAGAGCGCCCGTCTTGGCCGTCGCCATGGCCAGGCACTCGTCGAGGGACACCTCGCGGGGGCCGCGCTGCTCGAAGGCGCAGTCCGCCTGCTGTCCCGCGCACAGCTCGATGATGCAGGCCGCCAGTCGCGCGGAGGCCGCCGCCGAGGCGGGATGCGGGTCCTCGGCGAGCAGCCGCAGAGCGAGCGCGCTCATCGCGTCACCGGCGATCAGCGCGTCCGGGACGCCGAACACGGTCCAGGCGGTGGGCCGGTGTCTCCGGGTCACGTCCTCGTCGACGATGTCGTCATGGAGCAGCGTGAAGTTGTGCGCGAGCTCCACGGCGGCGGCGGCCTTCACGGCCTTGGCCTCCTCGGCGCCGAGCGCGCGGGCCGCCGCGAGGACCAGGGCCGGGCGTATCGCCTTGCCCGCCTGCTCGGCGGCGGGCGTGCCGTCGGCGTGCTCCCAGCCGAAGTGGTACATCGCGACCCGCCGCATGGAACCGGGCAGGGTCTCGACGGTCGAGCGCAGTTGGGGAGTGACGGCCGTCCGCGTCCGGTCCAGGAGCGCCACGGCCCCCTGACCGTCGGTGACGGCATCCCCGCTGGTCATGGTCACGGTCACTTCCTTCGTATCCTCCGTGGCGAGACTCCGCGACGACGAGCCGGGAACGCCCGGGGGCGGGAGGGTTCGGTCCCCGCCCCCGGGCGTCGTCGGCTCAGCGCCAGCGGCTGACCTCGACGTTCTCCAGGACACCCAGCGCGTCGGGGACGAGGACCGCCGCCGAGTAGTAGGCCGTCACCAGGTAGGAGATGATCGCCTGCTCGTCGATGCCCATGAAGCGGACGGAGAGGCTGGGCTCGATCTCGTCGGGGATGCCGGTCTGGTGCAGACCGATCACGCCCTGGTCGGCCTCACCGGTACGCATGCAGATGATCGAGGTGGTCCGGGCGTCCGAGACCGGGATCTTGTTGCACGGGTAGATCGGCACACCGCGCCAGGTCGGGATGCGGTTGCCGTTGACGTCGATCGTCTCGGGCACCAGGCCGCGCTTGTTGAGCTCGCGGCCGAAGGCGGCGATGGCGCGCGGGTGGGCGAGGAACATCTTGGAGCCGCGGCGGCGGGAGAGCAGCTCGTCCATGTCGTCGGGGCTGGGGGCGCCGTCGTGGGGCTGGAGCCGCTGCCCGTAGTCGCAGTTGGAGAGGAGACCGAACTCCTTGTTGTTGACCAGCTCGTACTCCTGGCGCTCGCGGAGCGCCTCGACCGTGAGCCGCAACTGCTGCTCGGTCTGGTTCATCGGCTGGTTGTAGAGGTCGGCGACGCGGCTGTGGACCTTCAGCACGGTCTGGGCGACGCTCAGCTCGTACTCGCGGGGCGAGGCGTCGTAGTCGACGTACGTGTGCGGGACGAGGGCTTCGCCGACGTGGCCTGCGGAGAGGTCGATCTCGGCCTCGCCGTAGTTGTTGGTCCGCTGGTGGGGCAGCGCGGCCACGCTCGCCAGGTGGGCGGCGAGCGAACCGGCCCGCTCCGCGAGGTTCCGCACGTCGTCCCGGGCGAGCTCGAGGACCGTACAGGCGGTGGCGGCGCGGGCGCTCCACTCCCAGGTGGCCTCCGGGTCGACGAGGGCGGCGTCACCGAAGTAGGCGCCGTCGGCGAGCACGCCGAGGACGGCCTCGTCGCCGTACGGTCCCTCGCCGACCTGCTCGATCCTGCCGTGCGCGAGGAGGTGGACGCGGTCGGTCGGCTCGCCCGCGACGGCGATCACCTCGCCGGCCGCGTACTCCCGCTGGCGGCAGCGTGACGCGAGCTCGGCCAGGGCCTCCTCGTCCTCGTAGCCGCGCAGGACGGGGAGTTCGCCGAGTTCGGCGGGGATGACCGCGACGCGCTCTCCGGTCTGGACGAAGGTGACCCGGCCGTCACCCACGGAGTAGCTGAGCCTCCGGTTCACCCGGTACGTACCGCCCTGCACCTGGACCCACGGCAGCGCCCGCAGCAGCCACCGTGAGGTGATCTCCTGCATCTGCGGCGCCGACTTGGTGGTCGTGGCGAGGTTCCGCGCGGCGGCGGTACCGAGACTCTGCTGCGGGGCCTGCTGCTCCGCGCGGACCTCGTCGCCAACCGAACCAACGGACATGGAACTCCCTCTCGTATGACTGAGTTGCGATACGAAGCCTTTCAGCACGGAGCGTGTCCGCGCCATTACACATTCGAGTGGGACTGTTCGACGATCTTCGGGGCATGTCACGTGATTTCCATCCGAACAGCGGAGTCCCACCCGTCACGGCGGCGGGTGTCCGGATCGGCTCGTACGCGGCTCGAACGGATGGCAGCGGTGTAGCGGACTCCGGTACTCCGGAAGCTCACCCCGTTCTCCGGAGGGAGTCGGTCATGTCCACACCCATGTCCGCGAGCAGATTCCGCGACGCGCTCCGCGGCGAGGGCCTCGCGATCGTCGAGGTCGGCGACTGGTCCACCCACAACCGCAACCACAAGGGCCCCTGGGGCCCGGTGCACGGCGTGATGATCCACCACACCGTGACCCGCGGCACCGCCAACACCGTCCGGATCTGCCGGGACGGCCACGCGGCCCTGCCCGGGCCGCTCTGTCACGGTGTGATCGCCAAGGACGGCAAGGTCCACCTCGTCGGCTACGGGCGGGCGAACCACGCGGGGCTCGGTGACGACGAGGTGCTCCGCGCGGTCATCGCCGAGCGGGGCCTGCCACGGGACGACGAGGCCACCACGGACGGCAACCGTCACTTCTACGGCTTCGAGTGCGAGAACCTCGGGGACGGCGAGGACCCGTGGCCGAAGGTCCAGCTGGAGGCCATCGCGAAGGCGGCGGCGGCTCTGTGCCGGGTGCACGGCTGGACGCACCGCTCGGTCATCGGGCACCTGGAGTGGCAGCCGGGGAAGGTCGACCCACGCGGTTTCACCATGGGCTCGATGCGGGAGCGGATCGCCGACCTCCTGCGCTGAGCGTGCCGGCCGGCACGGACAATGGCCGGGTGAACGCGTTCGACCTCTCCCGTCTGCGGCCCCGGCTCCCCTCGCCCCTGGAGCCGGTGGAGGACGAGCGCTTCGCCCGGCGCGGGCTCACGCTGCTGCTCAAGCGCGAGGACCTCATCCACCCCGACCTGCCGGGCAACAAGTGGCGCAAGCTCGCCCTCAACCTGGCCGCGGCGGGCGGGCGTCCGGTGCTCACCTTCGGCGGCGCCTACTCCAACCACCTTCGGGCGACGGCCGCCGCGGGCCGGCTGCTGGGCTTCCCCACGGTCGGCGTCGTCCGCGGCGACGAGCTGGCCGGGCGCCCGCTCAACCCCTCCCTCGCGCGGTGCGCCGCGGACGGGATGCGTCTGGAGTTCGTCGACCGGGCCACGTACCGCGCGAAGAACGATCCGGCGGTCCTCGCGGCACTCCTGGAACGGGCCCCCGCGGGCGCGTACGTGGTCCCGGAGGGCGGCAGCAACGCGCTCGCCGTCCAGGGCTGCGTGGAGCTGGGCCGCGAGCTCGCCGGGGCGGCGGACACCGTCGCCGTCGCCTGTGGCACGGGCGGCACCCTCGCGGGCCTCGCGGCGGGCCTCTCCCCCGGGCAGAGGGCGCTGGGCGTCCCGGTCCTCAGGGGCGGGTTCCTCGGCGGGGAGGTCCGCGCCCTCCAGGAGGCGGCGTTCGGAGGGCCGCGCGGGGAGTGGACGCTGGACGACCGCTTCCACGCCGGGGGGTACGCGCGCACGTCCCCGGCTCTGGAGGCCTTCGCACAGGACTTCGAGGCGCGGCATGGACTCGCCATCGAGCGGCTGTATGTGGCCAAAATGCTCCACGGCCTGACGGTCCTGACGGAGGAGGGCGCGTTCCCGGCGGGTACCCGGCTCGCGGCGGTGGTGACGGGCGCCCCCGACAGGGACCCCGTCGGACCCTGACTCCGGCGGACGGGCCTCGACCTCCCCGACTTCGGCGGACGGGCCTCGACCTCCCCCCGGCTCCGGCGGGCGGGCGGGCCCCGGCCGCCGCATGACTTCCGGCGGACGGTTCTCAGCCGTCCGCCTCCTCGCGGTAGGCGGCCGCCTCCTCCAGGTCGAGCCGGCGGAGCAGGGTCCGCATCATCTCGTCGTCGATCCGCCGCGCGTCACGCAGCCGCACGAAGACCTCCCGCTCGGCATCGATCATCTCGCGCGAGAGCCGCCGGTAGGTGTCGTCGGCCGTCTCCCCCGTGGCCTCGTTGACGGCTCCGAGCCGCTCCCAGACCGCGTTGCGGCGACGCTCCAGAACCGTCCGCAGCCGGTCGGCGAGGGGCTGCGGGAGAGCGTTGCGCTCATCGGCGAGGAGGGCGCCGAGGCGCTCCTCGGCGGCCCGTGAGGCCTCGCTCTGCGCCTGCGCCTCGGCGAGGGTCTCGGCGTACCTGTCCCGACCGGGGAGCTTCAGGAGCCGGATGAGGGGCGGCAGGGTGAGGCCCTGCACCACGAGGGTGCCGATGACGGTGGTGAAGGTGAGGAAGAGGACGAGGTTGCGGGCGGGGAACTCCTCCCCGTCGACGACGAGGGGGATGGAGAAGGCGATGGCGAGCGACACGACGCCGCGCATACCGGCCCAGCCGACGATGAGCGGCGCCCTCCAGTCCACTCCGGGTTCCCGTTCTCTGACGCCGGCGGAGAACCAGCGGGGCAGGAAGGTCGCCGGATAGACCCAGACGAAGCGGACGACGACCACGGCCACGAAGACCCCGACGGCGTACCAGATCGCCTCCCCGACGCCGTACCGCCCGAGGCCCTGGACGACGTACGGCAGTTGGAGGCCGATCAGGGCGAAGACGGAGGATTCCAGGACGAAGGCGACCATCTTCCAGACCGCCTCCTCCTGGAGCCGGGTCGCGAAGTCGACCTGCCAGGCCCGGTGGCCGAGGAAGAGGCCGACCACGACGACGGCGAGGACCCCGGAGGCGCCGACCTCCTCGGCCGCCGCGTAGGCGATGAAGGGGATGAGGAGGGAGAGCGTGTTCTGCAGGAGGGAGTCGCCCAGGCCCCGGCGGAGCCAGTGGATCGGGACCATGAGGACCAGACCGACGCCGATGCCGCCGAGCGCCGCGAGCGCGAACTCCCCGATGCCGCCCGCCCAGCTCACGCCCTCGCCTACGGCCGCCGCGAGGGCGACCTTGTAGGCGGTGATGGCGGTGGCGTCGTTCACCAGGGACTCGCCCTGGAGGATCGTGGTGATCCGGTGGGGAAGGCCGAGCTTGCGGGCGATGGCCGTCGCGGCGACGGCGTCGGGAGGGGCGATCACGGCGCCGAGCACGAGGGCGGCGGTGAGCGGCAGATCGGGCACGAGGACGTACGCGAGGCAGCCCACGGCCACGGTGGCGAAGAGGACGTACCCGACGGAGAGCAGGGCGACGGGCCGGATGTTGGCCCGCAGGTCGAGGTACGAGGAGTCGACGGCGGCCGTGTAGAGGAGCGGCGGCAGGATCAGCGGCAGCACGATGTGCGGGTCGAGGGTGTAGTCGGGCACCCCGGGGGCGTACGAGGCGGCGAGGCCGGCGGCCACGAGGAGCAGCGGGGCCGGCACGGGGGTCCTGCGCGCGAGTCCCGCGATCGCGGCGCTCGCCGCCACCAGTGCCACCAGCTGCAGTGCGTCCATGCCCGTCCCTGTTCTGAGCCGCAACGTAACCTGGCCATCATGAGCGAGTGCCCGCACCTTGCCGAAATGCCGCGCCCCGAACCGGCGCCGCTGGCCGACACCTGCCCCGAGTGCCTGGCGGACGGTACGCATCCGGTCCAGCTGCGGCTCTGTCTGAGCTGCGGGCACGTGGGCTGCTGCGACTCCTCCGTGGGGCGGCACGCGACGGGGCACTACTCCTCGACCGGGCACCCGCTGATGCGGACCTTCGAGCCGGGCGAGGCCTGGCGCTGGTGCTTCGTGGACGGCGCGATCGTCTGAGCGGCCACCGTGTGCCACTTGTCCCGGTTTGCCATACCGGCTCGATCCTCCGACCGTACGACCGTCCGGCGATTCGGCCGTCCGGCGATTCGCCCGCACCCCGGGTGGGTACGTCACCCCTCCGCCGGTCGCTCGGTTCCGGCCTCCGCAGACCCCTGTCCACCGTCCGCATCCATGGGCCTACCATGGGTGATGACCGGTGGCCGGGGGGTCCACGGGGGCGGGAGGCTCGCGGCGACACGGCGGGACGGATCGCGATAGCGTCACGGCGGACTGCGCAGCCCCCTGCGTACCGCCCGGTTCGGGGGCCTCTCCCCCCGAGCCCCGAATGAGCTTGTGCCACCTTGGAGGTGAGGGTGTCCCAGATCGCAGGCGAGCCCGGGACCCAGGACTTCGTGGAAGTCCGGCTGCCCGCTGCGGGTGCCTATCTGTCCGTGCTGCGTACGGCCACGGCCGGCCTCGCGGCGCGCTTGGACTTCACCCTCGACGAGATCGAGGACTTGCGGATCGCGGTCGACGAGGCCTGCGCCATCCTGCTCCAGCAGGCCGTGCCGGGATCCGTACTCAGCTGTGTCTTCCGGCTGGTCGACGACTCCCTCGACGTGACCGTCTCCGCGCCGACCACCGACGGCCGCGCGCCCGAGCGGGACACCTTCGCCTGGACGGTGCTCTCGGCACTGGCTGGGAAGGTGGAGTCGTCGGTGGCCGATGACCGTACGGTCTCGATCAGCCTGTACAAACAGCGCGGCGCGGGGCCAGGCCCGGCGTGAGGAGCGGGGACGCGACGGCCGGCATCCCTGAGCAGCAGGCGCGGCCGCATGAGGTCGCTACGGAGCAGGCGGACCAGATGAGCGAGCACGAGCAGCACCACGAGACACCCGAGACACCAGGCGTCTCCGCGGCCCCCCGGGGTCCCGCGGGTGCCGACGGCGCTCCCGTGGCCACCGGGGCTGCCGGGGCTGCCCAGGGGCCGGGGTCTCAGCGGTCCGAAGCGGCAGAGGGGTCGGAAGAGCCGCCGGAGTCCGCGGCGAAGCCCGCCTCCGGCGGTGCAGGGGCCGACGACGAGGCCGACGAGGCCCCGGACACCGCCCACGTCGCCCCGGACCCTCATGACCGGAGCGGCGCCCGCGCTCTCTTCGTCACGCTGCGCGAGCTGCCGGAGGGCTCCCCGGAGAAGGCGGAGCTGCGCAACCGGCTGGTACGGATGCATCTGCCGCTGGTGGAGCACCTGGCCCGGCGCTTCCGCAACCGGGGCGAGCCGCTCGACGACCTGACCCAGGTGGCGACGATCGGCCTGATCAAGTCGGTGGACCGGTTCGACCCGGAGCGCGGCGTCGAGTTCTCGACGTACGCGACCCCCACGGTCGTCGGTGAGATCAAGCGCCACTTCCGTGACAAGGGCTGGGCGGTCCGGGTGCCGCGGCGGCTCCAGGAGCTGCGGCTGTCGCTGACCACGGCGACGGCGGAGCTCTCCCAGCAGCACGGCCGCTCGCCGACCGTGCACGAGCTGGCCGAGCGGCTCGGGATTTCGGAGGAGGAGGTCCTCGAGGGTCTGGAGTCGGCGAACGCCTACTCGACGCTCTCCCTGGACGTCCCCGACACGGACGACGAGTCGCCGGCGGTGGCGGACACCCTCGGCGCGGAGGACGAGGCGCTGGAGGGGGTCGAGTACCGGGAGTCGCTCAAGCCGCTCCTGGAGGACCTGCCGCCCCGGGAGAAGCGGATCCTGCTGCTGCGCTTCTTCGGGAACATGACCCAGTCGCAGATCGCGCAGGAGGTGGGCATCTCGCAGATGCACGTCTCCCGGCTGCTCGCCCGGACCCTGGCGCAGCTGCGGGAGAAGCTCCTGGTGGAGGAGTAACCCTCGTCAGGCTTCCTGACCGGGGCGCCGGATGCCGAGCGCCTCGGTCGTGGCCGGGTTCACCAGGAGGACGAGCCCGGCGACGGCCAGGACGCCGAGGACGACCCCGGCCGGGATCATCGCGCTGTCCGCCTGGAGCATCTGCCAGGCGACCGGCAGGGCGAGGATCTGGGTGATCACGGCCGGGCCGCGGCTCCAGGAGCGGCGCAGCCAGAGGCCGCGGGCGGCGGCGAGCGGGATCAGACCGAGCGCGACGAGCGTCACGGCGCCCGTCAGAGCACCGGTGAGGTCGCCGGACGTCCGGGTCAGCGCGTCCACCAGCATGTAGACACCGCCGGCGAAGAGTCCGAGGGCCTCGACACCGGTCACGGCCGCCGCGGCGGCGAGACGGGCGGGACGGGGGGTCTGCTCCGTGCTGCTGCTCATACAAGGCAGGGTATCGGGGACCCACCGGGGCCGGCCGCCGGGCTGGACGGGAGGGGCGTCGCGGGCCGTGCAAGCGGCGGCCGCCGGGTACGGATGAGCGGGCGTCGGGGCCGGTCACCGGGATCGGACGGGCAAGGCGTCGAGGCCGGTCGCCGGGCTCGGACGGGCAAGGCGTCAAGGCCGGTCGCCGGGTACGGACGAGCGGGCGTCGGGGCCCGTCGCCGGGTCCCGCGGAGCGGACGGGGGTGGGACCGGTACCGCCGGGTAGGTACGCTGAAGCTCATGCGCGCACTTCTCGTGGTCAATCCGGCAGCCACCACCACCAGTGCCCGCACCCGCGACGTGCTCATCCACGCGCTCGCGAGCGAGATGAAGCTGGAAGCGGTCACCACCGAGTACCGCGGGCACGCACGGGACCTCGGCCGGCGGGCCGCCGAGGCCGGGAACATCGACCTCGTGGTGGCCCTCGGCGGCGACGGCACGGTGAACGAGGTCGTCAACGGACTGCTGCACGACGGACCCGACCCCGACCGCCTGCCCGGCCTCGCGGTGGTTCCCGGCGGCTCGACCAATGTGTTCGCCCGCGCCCTCGGACTGCCGAACGACGCCGTGGAGGCGACCGGCGCCCTGCTCGACGCGCTCCGTGAGCGGCGGGCACGCACAGTGAGCCTCGGGCTCGCCTCGGGGACGCCGGGCACGGAGGACGAGTCGGTGCCCTCCCGCTGGTTCACCTTCTGCGCCGGTCTCGGGTTCGACGCCAGCGTCATCGGCCGGGTCGAACAGCAGCGGGAGCGCGGGAAGAGATCCACGCACGCCCTTTATCTGCGCCAGGTGGTACGCCAGTTCCTGGAGGAACCGAACCGCCGGCACGGCACGATCACCTTGGAGCGCCCCGGCGCCGAGCCGGTCGAGGACCTGGTCCTCTCCATAATCTGCAACACCTCCCCCTGGACCTACCTGGGCAATCGTCCGGTGTACGCGTCCCCGGAGGCCTCCTTCGAGACCGCGCTCGACGTGCTCGGACTGCGCCGTCTCTCCACCCCGGCGGTGGCCCGTTACGCCACCCAGCTGCTCACCTCGACCCCGGAGCGGGGCCCGCGCGGCAAGCATGCGACGACTCTGCACGACCTGACCGACTTCACCTTGCATTCGAAGGTTCCGCTCCCCCTCCAGATGGACGGAGACCACCTCGGATTGCGTACAAGCGTGACGTTCACAGGCGTACGCCGTGCACTGCGTGTGATTGTGTGAGTGGAAGGGGCGAAAGTCCTTTCACTCGAACGTTTAGGCGCGCATCCACCCCTTAGAAGTACGGCTGTGACCTAGCCGACACCGAGGAATCAAAAAAAACTTTCCTGAAGGGGTTGTATCCGTTGCCGGGGTTTGGGAGTCTCTTCTTGGCGATCGGGACGGCCCGCAACACCGGCCTCCACTGAGAGCCAGAACCCCTCCTCAGTCTTAGGACCACACCAGTTGATCTGGCAGTCGGCCCTTCCCTTGCGGGGGGATTCGTGAAAGCGTTCACATTCACAAGCAATCCGCACGTCACACCAAGAGAGGTAGCAGCCATGGACTGGCGTCACAACGCCGTTTGTCGTGAGGAAGACCCCGAGCTGTTCTTCCCCATCGGCAACACCGGTCCTGCGCTGCTGCAGATCGAGGAAGCCAAGGCCGTCTGCCGCCGCTGCCCCGTCATGGAGCAGTGCCTGCAGTGGGCGCTCGAGTCCGGCCAGGACTCCGGCGTCTGGGGTGGCCTCAGCGAGGACGAGCGCCGCGCGATGAAGCGCCGCGCCGCTCGCAACCGGGCGCGTAACGCCAGCGCCTGACGCCCACCGACAGCCTGAGGCCGGCGGCGCATACATCGCGTATGCACTCACCGCCCTTGAGCCGCAGCGCGCAGCAGTAACCCACAGCATTCGAGCCCCGGACCGATCTCCTCGGTCCGGGGCTCGCTGCTGTGCACCGCCGTGCGCGACTACTTCTGCGGCTGTACGGGGATGTCGAGGACCACCTTCGTGCCGCGCTCGGCGCCGGGCAGCATGTCGAAGGATCCTCCCAACTCCCCTTCCACCAGGGTCCGTACGATCTGGAGGCCGAGGTTTCCTGCCCGCTGCGGATCGAAGCCCTCGGGCAGCCCCCGGCCGTCGTCCCGCACCGTGATCAGGAGCCGGGCATCGGCCCTGGCCTCGCCGCGCACGGCGGTGACCTCGACGGCGCCTTCGTCGCCCGGGGCGAACGCGTGCTCCAGGGCGTTCTGCAGAACCTCGGTGAGAACCATGGAGAGCGGGGTCGCGACCTCGGCGTCGAGAATGCCGAAGCGGCCGTTGCGCCGGCAGGTGACCCGGCCCGGGGAGATCTCGGCCACCATCGCGATCACCCGGTCGGCGATCTCGTCGAACTCCACCCGTTCGTCCAGGTTCTGAGACAGCGTCTCATGGACGATGGCGATCGAACCGACGCGCCGCACGGCCTCGTTGAGCGCCTCACGGCCCTGGTCGGAGTCCATCCGGCGGGCCTGGAGACGCAACAGGGCGGCCACCGTCTGGAGGTTGTTCTTCACCCGGTGGTGGATCTCCCGGATGGTGGCGTCCTTGGTGATCAACTCTCGCTCACGGCGACGCAGTTCGGTGACGTCCCGGAGGAGGACGAGCGAACCGATGCGGGTGCCCTTCGGCTTGAGCGGGATCGCCCGCAGCTGGATCACCCCGCCGTTGCCCTCGACCTCGAACTCTCGCGGCGCGTAGCCGGAGGCGAGCGTGACCAGGGCCTCGTCCACGGGGCCCCGGGAAGGGGCGAGTTCGGCCGTGATCTGACCGAGGTGCTGGCCGACGAGGTCGGCGGCGAGGCCGAGCCGGTGGTACGCGGACAGGGCGTTGGGCGAGGCGTACTGGACGACGCCCTCGGCGTCCAGCCGGACGAGTCCGTCGCCGGCCCGGGGCGAGGAGTCCATGTCGACCTGCTCGCCGGGGAACGGGAAGCTCCCGGCCGCGATCATCTGGGCGAGGTCGGAGGCCGACTGGAGGTAGGTGAGTTCGAGCCGGGACGGGGTGCGGACCGTCAGCAGGTTGGTGTTGCGGGCGATGACACCGAGGACCCGGCCCTCGCGGCGCACGGGGATGGACTCGACCCGGACCGGAACCTCCTCGCGCCACTCGGGGTCGCCCTCGCGGACGATCCTGCCCTCGTCGAGCGCGGCGTCGAGGAGCGGGCGGCGGCCGCGCGGCACCAGATGGCCGACCATGTCGTCCTGGTACGAGGTCGGGCCGGTGTTGGGCCGCATCTGGGCGACCGAGACGTACCGCGTGCCGTCGAGGGTCGGGACCCAGAGGACGAGGTCGGCGAAGGAGAGGTCGGAGAGCAGCTGCCACTCCGACACCAGCAGGTGGAGCCACTCGAGGTCGGAGTCGCTCAGGGCGGTGTGCTGGCGCACGAGGTCGTTCATGGAGGGCACGGTGCGAGCGTACCCGCGGAATAAAGGGGCGGTGAACCTGGATCTCTGCGGCTTCGTGCTGGAGGATGGGCCAGGAAGCACCGCGTTCCTGTGGATGGACAGACAAGAATGGTCTAGTCCACAATGAACGCTGTAGACCTCCATCCTCCCCGCACAGGAGGATGGAACGAGGTACCCGACGCTCTCTGCCCTGACTGCGTCGAGACCTCCCACGACGGCCGAGGGACCGCACACCCCCGGCCGGAGCAACTCCGGGCTGCGGTGCCGGGCGGGCTGAGGGTCCCGTCAGGCGCCGCGGCCCGCGGGTGTTTCCGGGGCCGTTTCCGCCGGGAAGCGTGCGGGAGGCCTGGGCCACGCCCGCATCGCCGTCTCGGCCACGGCCGTCAGCTCACCCGCCGTCGCCCCGTCACGGGCCTGCTGGGACATGCCCTGAAGGACCGCGCCGCTGAAGCGGGCCAGCGCCCGGGCGTCGGTGTCGGCCGGCAGCTCACCCGCCTCGACGCCCCGCCGGATGCGGGCCTCGAAAGACGCCAGGTTGGCATTCCTGCGCGCTCTCAGGGATTCCTCGACCTCGGGGGTCGAGCAGTTGGTCGCGGCGGAGATCATCAGGCAGCCGCGGGGGTGACCGGGCTCCGTGAAGAGCTCGGCGGCCTCGCCCAGGAGTCGGCCGATGGCGCCGCGGGCGGTGGGCTCCTCCGCGAAGGCACGGCCGCCGTACGAGCCGTACGAGCCGGCGTAGGCCTCGACGACCTCCTCGAACAGCGTCTTCTTGTCCCCGAAGGCCGCGTAGAGGCTGGGCGCGCTGATGCCCATGGCGCGGGTGAGATCGGAGACGGAGGTCGTCTCGTAGCCGTGCTCCCAGAAGGCCATCGTGGCCTGCTCCAGGGCCGTGAGCCGGTCGAAGGAGCGGGGGCGGCCTCGCGGTGTCGTCACCATGGAGTGAATTCTATAGCGTCCATTACGGAAGTGGGGTACGGTCTTTCCATAGCGACCGCTACAGAAATGAGGGGGGCGTCGTCATGGGCGTGCTCGAGGGCAGTACGGCAGTGAAGACCGCGACCGCGAAGACGGTGACCGTGGAGAACGGGACGGCCGGGAGGCTGGTCGGGAAGACCGCGCTGGTGACGGGCGGCAGCCGGGGCATCGGGCGGGGGATCGCCGAGCGGCTCGGCCGCGAGGGGGCCCGGGTCGCGGTGCACTACGGAAGCAACGAGGCCGCGGCGAAGGAGACGGTCGCGGCGATCGAGGAAGCGGGCGGCGAGGCCTTCACGCTCGGCCAGGAGCTGGGGGTGCCCGGGGACGCGGCGGCACTCTGGGAGGCGTTCGACACGGCTGTCGGCGGCGAAGGCCTGGACATTCTGGTGAACAACGCGGGGATCGCGGCCTCGCAGCCCTTCGCGACGCTCACCGAGGAGGAGTACGACCGGGTCTTCGCCATCAACACGAAGTCGCCGTTCTTCCTGGCCCAGCTGGGCGCGGAGCGACTGCGGGACGGCGGCCGGATCGTCAACGTCTCGACGGGACTGACCAAGGCGGCCCTCATGCCGGAGCTGATCGCGTACTCCATGTCGAAGGCGGCGCTCGACGTCTTCACCCGGGACCTGTCGAAGGTCCTCGGCCCGCGTCGGATCACGGTCAACGCGGTGGCGCCGGGGATCGTGGACACGGACATCAACGCGACCTGGCTGCGGGGCAGCGACGAGGCCTGGGCGGGGGCGGCGGCCCTCTCGGCCCTGGGCGGGGTCGGCACCCCGGCGGACATAGCGGATGTGGTGGCCTTCCTCGCCTCCGACGATGCCCGCTGGGTGACGGGCCACTGGATCGACGCGACGGGCGGCTCCCTGACCTGAACCCGAGCCGGGAGGCAGATCGCCGGAGGGGAGGCTTTGGCGCGAGCGTCCGAGAGCGACCCCGGGGGCGGTCCCGGAGGGGCGGTCCGGGGGGTCCGGCGGGCGGTCCGGGGGCGGCCATGAGAGGGGAGGAAGTGGGCCCGGCGGGGGCCGTGGGGTTCGAGTGGCTGGGGCGACGAGGGCGGCCGACGATGGAGGCGGCGGGGGCGTCCGTGGGGCGGAACGGCATGAGGAGAAGGCCCCTCCTCTGCTAGATTTGCCCTTAGATTGGTCTATACCACACGACCCCTCACCAGCCCCTCACCAGATCGGCAGGCACAGCGTGGAAGTTGTCATCGTCAAGGACGCCAAGGCGGGCGGCGAACTCATCGCGGACGGTATCGCCGACCTCCTGCGCCGCAAGCCCGACGCGCTGCTCGGCGTTGCCACGGGCTCGACTCCGCTGCCCATCTACGAGGCCCTGACCGCCCAGGTCGCGGCCGGATCCGTGGATGCCTCCCGGGCCCGGATCGCCCAGCTGGACGAGTACGTCGGCCTGCCCGCGGGCCACCCGGAGTCGTACCGCTCCACCGTGCTCCGCCAGGTCGTCGAGCCGCTCGGACTCTCCCCCGACGCCTTCATGGGCCCCGACGGCTCCGCCGAGGACGTCCAGGCGGCCTGCGAGGCGTACGACAAGGCGCTGGCCGCGGCCGGGGGCGTGGACCTGCAGATCCTCGGCATCGGCACCGACGGGCACATCGGCTTCAACGAGCCGTGCTCCTCGCTCGCCTCCCGTACCCGGATCAAGACGCTCACCGAGCAGACCCGCGTGGACAACGCACGGTTCTTTGACAACGACATAGAGCAGGTGCCGCACCACGTCATCACCCAGGGCATCGGCACCATCCTGGAGGCCCGCCACCTGGTGCTGCTCGCCACCGGTGAGGGCAAGGCCGAGGCCGTGGCGCAGACCGTCGAGGGGCCGGTGGCGGCGCTCGTGCCGGCGTCCGCGCTCCAACTGCACCCGCACGCGACGGTCGTGGTGGACGAGGCCGCCGCCTCCAAGCTGAAGCTCGCGGACTACTTCCGCCACACCTTCGCCGCCAAGCCCGCCTGGCAGGGCATCTGAACCGTCCGGAACCCCCGGTGAACAGCGAAGGGGCCCGGCACCGGTTCAGGTGCCGGGCCCCTTCGGGGGCGGGTGCCTCGCGGGTCAGGCGCCGGTTCCGACGACCGCCTCGGCGGCCGCGCGGCCGCAGACCCGGGCCGCGCCGTGCGTGGCGATGTGCAGGGCGCCGCGGGGCTCCGCCTCGTTGAGGCCCATCTCCACCACGACGGTGTCGGGGCGGGCCGCGACCAGGCCGTCCAGGGCCTCGGTCATCCACGGGTGCCGGTGGGCGTCGCGTACCACCGCCACGATCCGCCGCTCCCCCGCGGCGGCCAGGACGGCGTCGGTGGCGGGCTCGTCGTAGGAGCCGGTCTCCGTGCCGGGGAGCAGGCGCTCCAGCTCGGCCGCGATGCCCCAGGGCGTCTCGTCGCCGACCGCGAAGTTCGCGACCGGGGTGAAGGAGGCCACGTAGGGAGCGCTGGTCATCGGCGTGTACGGCCGCTCCCCCCGGGTCACCCTCAGGGCCCTGCGGGCCGCCACGAGTCCGATGTCGGCGCCGGGCGCGGTCCCCTCCTGCACTGCCGCGCCCGGCACCGTCTCAGCCCCGCCCCTCGCCCGGTGCGCCTGGGTCCAGGCCGCCAGCGCGCGTACGCGCGCCGCGGCGTCGGCCAGCCGCTCCTCGGGCAGTTCACCGGTCCGTACCGCGGTGACGAGAGCGTCACGCAGCCGCAGCACGGTGTCCTCGTCGCACAGCCCGCCGCCGACGCAGATGGCGTCGGCGCCCGCGGCGATGGCGAGGACGGATCCGCGCTCGATGCCGTACGTCGCCGCGACGGCCTGCATCTCCATGCCGTCGGTGACGATCAGCCCCTCGAAGCCCAGTTCCTGGCGGAGCAGACCGGTGAGGATCTGCGGGCTCAGGGTGGCCGGGCGGTCGGGGTCGAGCGCGGAGAGCAGGATATGCGCGCTCATGACCGCTTTGGTACCCGCGGCGACGGCGGCGCGGAAAGGTACCAGCTCACGGGCGTGCAGTGTGGTGAGATCCACATCGATCCGGGGCAGCGCGTCGTGGGAGTCGACGTTCGTGTCGCCGTGTCCGGGGAAGTGCTTCGTGCAGGCCGCGACCCCGACGCCCTGAAGGCCGTCGACGTACGCCACGGTGTGCCGGGCGACCAGGTCGGGGTCGGGCCCGAAGGAGCGGACGCCGATGACCGGGTTCTCGGCGTTGGAGTTGACGTCGGCGGACGGCGCCCAGTTGAGGTCGACCCCGCACGCGGCGAGCCGGCGGCCGAGCTCGCGGGCCACGGCCCGGGTGAGTTCGACGTCGTCGACGCTGCCGAGCGCGTAGTTGCCGGGGAAGGACGAGCCCTGCTTGACCTCCAGGCGGGTGACGTCCCCGCCCTCCTCGTCGATGGCGACGAGGACGTCGTCCCGCTCGGCCCTCAGCTGCGCGGTGAGCGCGGTGAGCTGTTCGGGGGTGACGATGTTCCGGCCGAAGAGGCCGACCGACGACAGGCCCTCGCCGATGCGGCGGAGCAGCCAGTCGGGGGCGGTGGTGCCGACGAAGCCCGGCTGGAGCACCGTGAGCGCGTCACGGGTCAGGGTGTCCGTGGCGTGTACGAGTGTGGTCATGGGGAAGCCCTTATCCCTTCACCGCGCCGGCGGTCATGCCGCCGACGGCCTTGCGCTGGAGGAAGAGGAAGACGACGAGCACGGGGAGGGCGAAGAGCGTCGAGGCGGCCATGGTGGCGCCCCAGTCGTCGCCGAACGCGGTCTGGAACTGGGTGAGCCAGAGCGTCAGGGTCTGCGACTCCTTGTCCTTGTTCAGCATGAGGATCATGGCGAACTCGTTCCAGGCGGTGATGAAGCCGAAGAGCGAGGTCGACATCAGGCCGGGGGCGAGCAGCGGGAAGATCACCTTGCGGAACGCCTGGGCGCGGGTGCAGCCGTCGATCTGAGCGGCCTCCTCCAGCTCGACCGGGACGGCCGCGATGAAGCCGCGCAGGGTCCAGATCGTGAAGGGGAGGACCATGACGAAGTAGATGAGCGTGAGCGTCGGGATGCTGTTCAGCATGTCGTTCTCACGGGAGATCATGTACATCGCGATGACCATGACCTCCCAGGGGGCCATCTGCGCCATCATCACGATGAGGACGATGCCCTTGCGTCCCTTGAACCTCAGGCGGGCGATCGCGAAGCTCGCGGCCAGGGCGACGAGGAGCGCGAGCAGCACGGCGCCCAGGGTGACCATGAGGCTGTTGCCGACGTAGGTCCAGAAGAGGTCGACCTCGGTCGCCGTCGTGTAGTTCTCGAGCGTCGGCGTGAAGACGAAGACGGGGTCCTTCGTCATGATCTCGTGCTGCGGCTTCAGCGAGGACGAGAACATCCAGTAGACGGGGAAGACGAACACCATCGCGATGACGAGGGCGCTGAGGTTCTTGGCGACCGCGCCGACCGTGAGCGGCTTCCTGGTGCGCAGCTTCTGCGGAGTCCGGATGGTGGTGCTCACAGCTCCTCCTCCTGCTTCAGGATCAGGCGGAAGTAGAAGGACATGACCGCGACGAGCATCACGATCGTCAGGATGGAGATGGCCGCGGCCACACCGTAGTGGAACTGGCCGACGCCCTCGATGTAGGCGTAGACGGGGAGGGTCTCGGAGCCGCGGTCGGGGCCGCCCTGGTTCATGGCGTAGACCTGGGCGAACGCCTTGAAGATCCAGATGATCTCCAGGAACGTGGTGATCATGAAGAAGGACTTCAGGTTCGGGAAGACCACGGCCCAGAAGGTCCGCCAGCCGCTCGCGCCGTCCATCTTGGCGGCCTCGTACAGCTCGGAGCCGATGGTGGTCAGGCCGGCGTACATGTTGAGGGCGACGAAGGGGACGGAGCCCCAGACGAGCAGGAGCAGGATGATGACGAGGGCGGAGAAGCCGGTCTCGAACCAGCTGTGCTGCTCGTAGCCGGAGAAGCCGAGGGTGCGCATCACCCAGTTCGCGACACCGAACTGCTCGTCGAAGAGCCAGCGGAAGACGGTGACGGAGGCGACGATCGGCATGGCCCAGGCGAACATCAGGGACAGCGAGAGGACCAGCCGCATCTTCTTGCCGAGGCGGTTGAGCAGCAGACCGATGCCCGTACCGATCGCCATGATGAGGGCGACGTTGACGGCCGTGAAGACGACGCTCCGGAGGGCGACGGTCCAGAAGTGCGAGTCTCCGAGGAGCTCGGTGTAGTTGTCGAAGCCGATCCAGACCGTCTCGCGGGTGATGAACTCCTTCCGGTTGAGCTGCTGGAAGGAGAGGATCACATTGCGGATCAGCGGGTAGAGCAGCAGCACCGCCATGGACAGCAGGGCGGGCGCGACGAGCAGGTACGGCAGCAGCCCGCCGGGCAGGGAACGTCTGCCGCGTGGAGGCTGAAGGACTTCCTTCGGGCCCGAAGAGGGAGGCGGAGTCTGAGACTTCCCTGCCGCCCTTCCGGGCGCGTCCTGAGGATCGGCGGTCGCCGTCCCCTGGGAGTCCACGGTCATGGTCTTATTCCTCGCGGTTCTGGGGCTCCCGCGCCCACCGGGGCGCGGCCCGGCGGAGCGGGCCGCTGATCACTGCATCACTGCATCACTGCATCGCTGCACAACGCCCGGTGGTGCGGCCGGTGCGATACCGGCC
>NZ_JBHVZO010000008.1:0-323931 GCF_042879855.1 Streptomyces sp. NPDC058326
TGAGTTCTCAAGGAACGGACGCTTCCTTTGTACTCACCCTCTCGGGCTTTCCTCCGGGCTTCCCTTCGGTCTTGCGTTTCCGACTCTATCAGATCTTTCCGATCCGATTTCCTCGGTGCTTTCCGGTCCCTTTTGTTTTCACTCCGGGGGCCTTTCGGCGGTTCCGACTTTATCAGATTCGTTTCGGCCGACCTAATCGGTGGCTTTCTTGATTCGAATAAGAATCGGAGTGACTCCGTGGAATCGAGTTCCCGACCGGAGTGAGTAAGAGTCTACGCTGGTCGCCACCGAACTGTCCAGTTCCAGGCAACCGTTAAAATCTACCTCCCCACGGCCGCCATGTCAATGGCTTTTGTGGGCACCGGTGGAGACTAGCAGCTCAGCGGGGCCGTACGCACATCAGGCGGCAGTGGGGAGCTCGGCGCTGCGGTCGGGCTCGTCCAGGTCGCCTGCCTCGCCGGCGCGGGAGGCTCGGCCACCCAGGACGTAGACGTAGGCGAGGAAGACCAGCTCAGCGGCGATGCCGATGGTGATGCGGGCCCAGGTGGGCAGGCCGGACGGGGTCACGAAGCCTTCGATCAGACCCGAGACGAAGAGGACAAGGGCCAGGCCGATCGCCATGCCGACCGCGGCCCGGCCTCGTTCCGCCAGGGCCGCGCGGCGGGTGGTGGGCCCCGGATCGATGACGGTCCAGCCGAGGCGGAGACCCGTGCCCGCGGCCACGAAGACGGCGGTCAGTTCAAGCAGGCCGTGGGGAAGGATCAGCCCCAGGAAGACGTCGAGGCGGCCGGCCGATGACATCAGACCGATGGCGACGCCGACGTTCAGCATGTTCAGGAAGAGGATCCAGAGCACCGGGATGCCCAGGAACGCGCCCAGGACCAGGCACATGGCCGCGGCCTGGGCGTTGTTCGTCCAGACCTGGGCGGCGAAGGAGGCTGCCGGGTGGCTGGAGTAGTACGTCTCGTACTGGCCGCCGGGGCGCGTCATCTCGCGGAGCTCGGCGGGGGCGCCGATCGCGGCCTGGACCTCCGGGTGCGTACCGATCCACCAGCCGATCAGCACGGCGAGCAGGGTGGAGAGGACGGCTGTGGGGATCCACCAGTGCCGGGAGCGGTAGACGGCTGCCGGGAAGCCGGCCGTCAGGAAGCGGGCCGCGTCGCGCCAGGAGGAGCGGCGGGTGCCGGTGACGGTGGCGCGGGCGCGGGCCACGAGCTGGGTGAGCCGGGCCGTGAGCATGGGGTCGGGGGCGCTGGACTGGACGATCGAGAGATGGGTGGCCGTGCGCTGGTACAGGGCGACGAGTTCGTCGGCCTCGGCTCCGGTGAGTTTGCCGCCCCGGCGCAGGAGCTGGTCGAGGCGTTCCCACTCGGCCCGGTGGGCGGTGACGTAGACGTCGAGGTCCATGATCGGCTGCTGCTCCAGGCATCGGCTGCGAACGGGTCCGTACTGCTGCGGCGCGCTGCGGGTCAGCTTGGCAGACTGGCGTTCGGAGGGGTCGGGAAGGTCGGAGAAGGGTGGGTGCCGTGAGTGGGCTGGTGACGGGAGACGCCGTCGTACTGGGATTGCAGCCCGCGCGGCTGCCGAGCCGGGCGCTGGCGGTCCTCATCGACCTCGTCGTCGTGTGGGCCGCGTATCTGCTGATCACGCTTGGGCTCGCGGTCGCCACCGCGTCGCTCGACGAGGCGGCGGTGACGGCTGTGTCCATCGCGTCCTTCCTGCTGATCCTCGTCGGGGCTCCGATCGCGGTGGAGACGCTTTCGCACGGACGGTCGCTGGGGAAGCTGGCCTGCGGTCTTCGCGTGGTGCGGGACGACGGCGGGCCGATCCGGTTCCGGCACGCGCTGGTGCGCGGGGCGATGGGGGTCGTGGAGATCCTGATGACCTTTGGGGTCGTCGCCTGTGTCGCGTCCCTGGTGTCGGAGCGGGGGCGGCGGCTCGGGGACGTCTTCGCGGGGACGCTGGTGGTGCGAGAGCGGATACCGGCGGCGCGGGTCCAGGTCGTGCCTCCGCCGCCGCCGTGGCTGGTGGGGCGGTTCGCCGGGCTCGATCTCTCGGCCGTGCCCGAGGCTCTGTGGCTGGAGATACGACAGTACCTGACGCGCGCGCGTGAGCTGGACCCGGTGGTGGGACGGCAGCTCGCGGAGCGACTCGCGGACGAGCTGGTGGCCCGGACGGGGACGCCCCCGCCGCCGGGGGTGCCGGCCGACGCGTATCTGGCGGGGGTGGTGGCCGAGCGGCAGGCTCGGGACGCCCGGCGGGCGTTCGTCTCCTCACCGGAGGTGGGGACGGGGACGGGCTTCGTGACTGGGGAAATGCCGGGTGGGGGTGGGCCGGTCGTCGGTCCGCCGACTGCGGGGGCGACGGTTGTCGGTCCGCCGGTTGTCGGCTCTGCGCCTGCTTCTTCGCCCGTTTCTTCGCCCGCGGCCGGAGAGCCCGCGGCGCCCGTCACCGGGTTCGCTCCGCCCGCCTGAGCGTCAGGGAAAGACCGACGGCGGGGTCTCCAGTGCTTCGAGTTCGATGCCGGGGGCTGCGAGGACCACGTCGCCGGCGATGTGGACGGTGTGCCGCTCGCCCGTGTCCAGGGCGCTGACCTGGTACTCGTCCACCATCAGGGGGCCGTTGTCAGTGGCATGCGCTTCACTCTTCAGCAGGGCCCAGGACTGGTCGGCCGTGAGGGGGGCGAGCACCGGGTCCGTGAAGGCGACGAGCCTGACACGGGTCTCGGGGGAAGCGGGGGTGAGACGCAGGAGTCGCGTGAGCGCGATGAGGAACGCCGGGGACATGCCGGTGAAGGCGTGGGCGCGCACATTGCCTTCGGTGGCGTGGGTTCCGGTGGGGTCCGTGCGGACCCAGGTGACGCCGTCGAGGGCCGCGCCGCGGACCTGCCAGCCGGCGGCGTGGAGTTCGAGGCGGATGGGGCGACCGAGTTCGTCGACGGCCAGGTCGACGGAGCCTCGGTGGTCGCCGGAGGGGGTGGTGATCTGCGAGACGTAGCGCCAGCCGGAGGGGCCGGGCGCGCAGTGGAAGTGTTCTTCACCGAGGGGGGTGTGGTCGTGCGGGTCATGGAGCGAATATCGGCCGCGGGGCATGGGTCGGTCCTCGGGAGGGGTCGCTTCCAGGAGCGGTAGCGGGGGCGGGACGGGGCAGGCCCCCCGGCACGGGGGTGCGGGGGGCCTGCCTGAATCCTCTACGGGTGTCCGGGACGGCGCCGCGTCAGCGCGCGGGCGGCGCCGGCCGGGATGTCAGTAGCGGTAGTGGTCCGGCTTGAAGGGGCCCTCGACCTCGACGCCGATGTAGGCGGCCTGCTCGGGACGGAGGGTCGTCAGCTTCACGCCCAGGGCGTCCAGGTGGAGACGGGCGACCTTCTCGTCCAGGTGCTTCGGCAGCACGTAGACATCGGTCGGGTACTCCTCCGGCTTCGTGAACAGCTCGATCTGCGCCAGCGTCTGGTCCGCGAAGGAGTTCGACATGACGAAGGAGGGGTGACCGGTCGCGTTGCCCAGGTTGAGCAGGCGGCCCTCGGACAGGACGATGAGGACCTTGCCGTCCGGGTAGGTCCAGGTGTGGACCTGCGGCTTGACCTCGTCCTTGACGATGCCCGGCGTCTTGGCGAGACCGGCCATGTCGATCTCGTTGTCGAAGTGGCCGATGTTCCCGACGATCGCCTGGTGCTTCATCCTGGCCATGTCCCCGGCCATGATGATGTCCTTGTTGCCCGTCGTGGTGATGAAGATGTCGGCCGTCTCGACGACCTCGTCCAGGGTCGTGACCTGGTAGCCGTCCATCGCCGCCTGGAGCGCGCAGATCGGGTCGATCTCCGTCACGATCACCCGCGCGCCCTGGCCCCGGAGGGACTCGGCGCAGCCCTTGCCGACATCGCCGTAACCGCAGACGACGGCCGTCTTGCCACCGATCAGGACGTCGGTGGCGCGGTTGATGCCGTCGATGAGGGAGTGGCGGCAGCCGTACTTGTTGTCGAACTTCGACTTCGTCACGGCGTCGTTCACGTTGATCGCCGGGAAGAGGAGCGAGCCGGCCTGGTGCATCTCGTACAGGCGGTGGACGCCGGTGGTCGTCTCCTCGGTCACACCGCGGATCTCGGACGCCAGCTGCGTCCACTTCTGCGGGTCCTCACCGAGGGTGCGGTTGAGGAGACGCAGGATGTGGCCGTACTCCTCGCTGTCCGCGGTGGAGGGGTCCGGGGCCGAGCCGGCCTTCTCGAACTCGACGCCCTTGTGGACGAGGAGGGTGGCGTCACCGCCGTCGTCCAGGATCATGTTCGGACCGCCGGTGGGCGTGTTCGGCCAGGTCAGGGCCTGCTCCGTGCACCACCAGTACTCCTCCAGGGTCTCGCCCTTCCAGGCGAAGACCGGGACACCCTGCGGGTTCTCCGGGGTCCCGTGGGGGCCGACAGCGATGGCCGCGGCGGCGTGGTCCTGGGTGGAGAAGATGTTGCACGAGGCCCAGCGGACCTCGGCCCCGAGAGCGACCAGGGTCTCGATGAGAACGGCGGTCTGCACCGTCATGTGCAGCGAGCCGGTGACCCGGGCGCCGGCGAGCGGCTGCTGCTCGGCGTACTCGCGGCGGATCGACATCAGGCCGGGCATCTCGTGCTCGGCGAGAGTGATCTCCTTGCGGCCGAAGGCGGCGAGGGAGAGGTCGGCGACCTTGAAGTCCTGGTGGGCGGCAGTCGTCATGACTGGGCTGCTCCTCGTGTGATCGAGTGCGAGGGTCGGTTGGGCGCCGGGCGCCACGAAGGGTCCCTGGGCACACGAATGCCCGGGGTTCTCCACGGTGCCGTCGTCGGAGGCCCTCTCTCCCTCGGCCGGTCCGTGCGGACCGCCCGACCGCCATCAGCAGCGACGTCTGGCTGGTCACGAATCTACACCGGACGGGGCGGCGGCCACAGTCCGCGTCGGGCGGCGGGGCGGTCCCGGAGTCTCGTACGGACGCACGAGACCCCCGGGACGGCGGGGTCCCGGGGGTCTCGTGACGGCGGGGGTCAGTGACCGGCGCCGTCGGGGCTCTTGGCCGGGTTCCCGCCGGTGGAGGCGGCGTTCTCGGTGTAGATGTCGGGCTCCAGGTAGATGACCCGGGCGATCGGGACGGCGGCGCGGATACGGTCCTCCGCCGCGTTGATGGCGTTCGCGACGTCGATGGCCGATTCGTCGTGCCGGACGGCGATCTTCGCGGCGACGAGGAGCTCCTCGGGGCCGAGGTGGAGCGTCCGCATGTGGATGAGGCGGGGGACGGTCGCGCCGTCGACGACCGCTTCCTCGATCTTCTTGACGTCGTCGATGCCGGCGGACTCGCCGAGCAGCAGCGACTTGGTCTCGGCGGCCAGGACGATCGCGATGACGATGAGGAGGACGCCGATGCAGAGGGTTCCGATGCCGTCCCAGACGCCGTTGCCCGTGGCGAGCGCCAGGCTGACGCCGACGAGCGCGAGGATCAGGCCGACGAGGGCGCCGAGGTCCTCCAGGAGGACGACGGGCAGCTCGGGGGCCTTCGCCCGGCGGACGAACTGGGTCCAGGACAGGCCGCCGCGGATCGCGTTGGACTCCTTGATGGCGGTGCGGAAGGAGAACGTCTCGGCGATGATCGCGAAGACGAGGACGCCGACCGGCCAGTACCAGGCCTCGATCGCGTGCGGGTCGTGGATCTTCTCGTAGCCCTCGTAGATGGCGAACATGCCACCGACGGAGAACAGGACGATGGAGACGAGGAAGGCGTAGATGTACCGCTCGCGGCCGTAGCCGAAGGGGTGCTGCGGGGTCGCCTCGCGCTGGGCCTTCTTGCCGCCGAGGAGCAGCAGGCCCTGGTTGCCGGAGTCGGCGAGCGAGTGGACGCTCTCCGCGAGCATCGAGGACGAACCACTGAAGACGAACGCCACGAACTTGGCTACGGCGATCGCCAGATTGGCGGCGAGTGCCGCCACGATCGCCTTGGTTCCGCCTGACGCGCTCATGGTTGTACGTGGTCCCTTCGTCGGTGCACCGGCTCTGTCGCCGCGGTTCGGCCGGTCATTGTTGCATCAGGCCACGACCGTCGCGCGGAAGACCGTCCCCGTACCGGAGAGTTCGAGCGGTTCGCCCGCCGGTACGAAGACGGATTCCCCGGGAGCGAGGGTGACATCGCCCGCTTTCGGCCGGCCTGCGACGGCGAGCAGGATCTGCGGGGCGGGCCTGGTCAGGTCGGTGGGGGCGGCGCCCTCGGCCCGGGCGAACCGGGAGAGGCGGAACTCGTCGGTCGGGGTGTCGTAGACCTCCTCGCCGGTCGGGGAGGCCTCGGGGCGCAGGACGTTCGGGTCGGCCGGCTCGAAGCGGACCACGCGCAGGAGTTCGGGGACGTCGATGTGCTTGGGGGTGAGTCCGCAGCGCAGGACGTTGTCGGAGTTGGCCATGATCTCGACGCCGAGACCGTCGAGGTAGGCGTGCGGGACGCCCGCGCCCAGGTAGAGGGCCTCGCCGGGCTGGAGCCGGACCCGGTTGAGCAGCATCGCGGCGAGGACGCCCGGGTCGCCGGGGAAGTGGTGGGCGAGGCGCGCGAACGGGGCGTGGTCACCGCCCAGGCGGTCGGCGGCCGCTGCCGCTTCCGCGACGGTGTGCGCCATCTCCTCCGGGTCCGCGGTCAGCAGCCCCGTCAGGACCTCGCGGAGCGCGGCCTCCTCGGGGTGGGCGTGGAGCAGGTCGACGTACGGCTTGAGCGAGTCGACGCCGAGCGCGGCGATGAGGTCGGCGGCCTCGGCCGGGGCGCGGAAGCCGCACAGGCCGTCGAAGGGCGTGAGGGCGCAGATCAGCTCGGGCTTGTGGTTGGCGTCCTTGTACGTGCGGTGCGGGGCGTCGATGGGGATGCCGGCGGCCTCCTCGGCCGCGTGACCGGCCTGTGCCTGCGTCAGGTCGGGGTGGACCTGGAGGGAGAGCGGGGCGCCTGCGGCGAGCACCTTCAGGAGAAACGGGAGGTGCGGGCCGAACTTTCCGACGGAACGCTCCCCCAGCTCGCGTACGGGATCGGCGTCGATCAGCTCGTTCAGCGAGCCGCGCTCGGTGCGGGAGGGCGCGCCGGGGTGGGCGCCCATCCACATCTCGGCCTGGGGCTCGCCGGACGGGGCGATTCCGAGCAGTTCCGGGATGGCCGTCGTGGACCCCCAGGCGTAGGGGCGAACGGTGTTGACGAGGCGGTCCATGGTGCCTGCCAGCTCCTCGGGGTGGTGACGGATGGTGAGGGTGTCGGGAGACAGGTGACAGGGGGCGGGTGACGGGTGGGTGACGGGGTGGTGGACGGGGCGCGAGGGGTGGGGTGTGCCCCAGTGGGGGTCCCTAGTGGGGGGTGCGGGCCGGGGTGGTCAGGGAGAGGTAGACGGCCGCGAAGTCGGTCACCGCCAGCAGCTCCGCCAGGGTCTCCAGCTCGCCGCCCTCCTCCGGCTCCAGCTCGCTGACGGCCGTCTCATGGCTGAGGGCCAGCTCGCGGGCCGCGTGGGCCGCCGTGAGGCCGTCCGACGGGCGGTCACGGAGCAGGACCACCCGCGCGCGCAGCGCCTGCGGCTCGTCCACCCGGTCGCGGAAGAAGTCGTCGGGATCGGCGCCCGCCGCGTAGTCGCCCGCCAGCAGGACGCCGTGGGCGGGCAGGGCCTCCGGGAGTTCCGCGGCCAGGGCCGGCAGGCCGGCGAGTTCGGCGAGGACCGCGGCGAAACGGCGGCCCGCCGGGGCCGCGGCGGCGCCCTCGGTCCAGATCAGCGGAAGGGAGTCCGCGAGCTCGGCGGCGAGCGTCTTCGCCGGGTTGCTGTACGTGGCGATGGCCGGACCGCAGCGTTCGGCCGTACGGTCCAGCCGGTCGGCCACCTTCTCCAGTGTCTCGGGCGGCGCGTCGAGGAGCCCGACCCGGTCCAGGAGTACGAGCAGGGGGGTGAACAGGGCCCACAGGGCGCCGGGTCCGGCCGCGATGGTCTCGGCGTACTCGTCGGCGGACTCGTTCGGGGCGGTGGCCATCGGGACGAACATGCCGTGGGAGCCGCTGACGGACTCCGCGAGCGGTGAGGCCTTCGGGGCGACGGCGACGACGGTGACACCGCGCCGGTACGCCTGCTCGGCGAGGAGCGCGAGGCCCGGTTCCGCACCGTCCGTCGTCGGGAGCAGGAGAAGGTCCACCGAGCCCGCCCAGCCGGGCAGGGCCCAGCGCAGGGCGCCAGCGGCGGGGGCGACGCCGGTCGGCTGGAGCCGTACGACGGGGGCGGAGGCTCCCGCGAGGGCGCCGATCAGGTCGGCGACGCCCGCGGCGACGGTGCCGGGGCCCGCGACGAGGACGGCGCGGGGGCGGCCCTCGGGGCGCAGGTCCGCGATTCCGGCCTCGGCGGCGTGCCGGGCCGCCGTCCTCACCCGGGCGCCGGCCTCGGCCGCGGCGCGGAGGAGGCCGCGGCGGTCGGCCACGGCCAGGTCGTCCGGGGCGTCGAGGAGGGTCTCGTCGAGCATGGGCGGTGCCTCCGGTCGCGTCGTCGTCGGGGTCCATGCGGGGCCCTGCGGGGCGGGGCGGGGTGCGGGCCTCGTGGTGCGCCCCGTGGTGCGGGGCCCTGCGGGGCGGGCGGGGTGCGGGGCCTGCCCGCCCGGCCTTCGGCGGGGCTTGTCGGTTCCCACCCGCATCACCCGTGGTGCGGGGCTTCCCGTAGGGGGTCCTCGCCGTCGGCGGCGGGCCCCCAATGGGAGGGGGCGCCGGGCGGGCGGTCGTCAGCCGTGCCGTACGGCGTCCCGTGCCGCCTGTCCCGCGCGCTGCCTGCCGGTGGGAGTGTCCGACGCGGTCAGGACGGGCGGCGGGCTTCGTCCGTCAGGAGGACCGGGATGTTGTCGCGGACCGGGTAGGCGAGGCCGCAGTCCGGGCTCGTGCAGAGGAGTTCGGGGGTTTCGTCCGCCGTGCGGTCGTTCAGCGGAGCGTGGCACGCGGGGCAGGCCAGGATCTCCAGGAGGCCGGCTTCGAGCGGCATGGGGTGTCCCTTCGAACAAACGGTGGTGGTGCTGCCCTTCGGGCCAGGTCAGCCTACCGCCGGGGAACGAGGGGCGCCCCGTTCCCCGGCGGCCGGCCGGGTCAGTCCGTCGCCCGGACGAGGGCGAGGACCTCGTCGCGGATCTTGGTCATCGTGGCCTCGTCGCGGGCCTCCACGTTCAGGCGGAGCAGCGGCTCGGTGTTGGAGGCGCGGAGGTTGAACCACCAGTCCGCGGCCGTCACCGTCAGGCCGTCGAGGTCGTCGAGCGTGACGTCGCCGTGCTCGTACGTCGCGCGTACCTTCGCCGCGCTCGCCGTCTGGTCCGCGACCGTGGAGTTGATCTCGCCCGAGGAGGCGTAGCGGTCGTACGCCGCGACCAGGTCGGAGAGGGTGCCCTCCTGGCCGCCGAGGGCCGCGAGGACGTGGAGCGCGGCGAGCATGCCCGTGTCCGCGTTCCAGAAGTCCTTGAAGTAGTAGTGCGCGGAGTGCTCGCCGCCGAAGATGGCACCGGTCTTCGCCATCTCCTCCTTGATGAAGGAGTGGCCGACGCGGGTGCGGACGGGCTCGCCGCCGTTCTCGCGGACGACCTCGGGCACCGACCAGGAGGTGATCAGGTTGTGGATGATCGTTCCGCCGGGGTGCTTGGCGAGCTCGCGGGCTGCGACGAGGGCCGTGATCGCGGACGGCGGGACGGGCTCACCGCGCTCGTCGACGACGAAGCAGCGGTCGGCGTCGCCGTCGAAGGCGAGGCCGAGGTCGGCACCCTCGGCGCGGACGCGGGCCTGGAGGTCGACGATGTTCTTCGGGTCGAGCGGGTTGGCCTCGTGGTTGGGGAAGGTCCCGTCCAGTTCGAAGTACATCGGGACGACGTCGAGGGGGAGGCCCGCGAAGACGGTGGGGACGGTGTGGCCGCCCATGCCGTTGCCCGCGTCGACGACCACCTTGAGGGGGCGGATCGCCGTGAGGTCGACCAGGGCCTTCAGGTGGGCGGCGTAGTCGGCGAGGGTGTCCCGCCGCGTGATCGTGCCCGGCGTCGCCGCGGCTTCCGGCGCACCCGTCTCCGACCAGCGCTCGGCCAGCTCGCGGATCTGGGCCAGGCCGGTGTCCTGGCCCACGGGGGCGGCGCCCGCGCGGCACATCTTGATGCCGTTGTACTGGGCCGGGTTGTGCGAGGCGGTGAACATGGCGCCGGGCAGGCCGAGGCTGCCGGACGCGAAGTACAGCTGATCGGTGGAGCAGAGTCCGATCAGGGTGACGTCGGCGCCGAGGCGGGCCGCGCCGCGCGCGAAGGCGTCGGCCAGACCGGGCGACGAGGGGCGCATGTCGTGTCCGATGACGATCGCGTCCGCGTCCGTCACCCGTACGAAGGCGGCACCGAAGAGCTCGGCGAGGTCCTCGTCCCACTGGTCGGGTACCACTCCGCGGACGTCGTACGCCTTCACGATCTGCGACAGATCGGCAGTCACGGATCCACCCTCCTGAGTCTCGGCACGCGTGTGCGGCGCGTGTACGGAACGCCAAAACTACCCGGAGGTGTGAGGGGTATACGCGGACGGTGGCCGGTTGCGCCCGGCCGGCGGCTCAGTTGTCCGGGGAACGGAGCACCCTGAGGTGACCTCTGCGGCCGACCTCCATGGGGTCGCCGCCGCGGCCACCGCCGCCCTTGCCGCCGGCCTCGGCCGCGCGTTCCTGGGGGCGGGCGGCTTCCCGCACCGCGTTGGCGAGGGCTTCGAGGTCGTCGCCGCTGGGGCGGGCCGGGGCGGAACCGTCGGTGAGCCGCACGACCTCCCACCCGCGGGGGGCGGTGAGGCGCTCGCTGTGCTCGGCGCACAGGTCGTAGCAGTGGGGCTCGGCGTAGGTGGCGAGCGGGCCGAGGACCGCAGTCGAGTCGGCATAGACGTACGTCAGTGTCGCGACGGCAGGGCGGCCGCACGCGGTGCGCGAACAGCGACGTACAGGGCTCACGACGTTGGACGGTACCGCACTCTTGAGCGGGCCGCGACGACTCTCCCTCAGGTCACTCCACCGTGTCGCGCTGCGACCTCCGCCACCCTCCTCGGGAAGGTGGTCACTCTGACCTGCGCGGGAGGGGGCGCAAGGGGGCGGGGCCGGGAGTCGATCCGGACAGTCCGGGGTACAGATCCGGTCAGCCACGGCCAGATGGCCGATCGCGAGGGGCTGTCGGATCGAGCGGATGGTCGGCCGGAATGTTCAGGTTTCGACAGGGGGCGTGGTGGCGGCTCGGCGGCGCCGGGGAAGGTGGCGAGGATGCGCCCCGGTGCGGGGAGACAGATGAGGGTTACGCTGCGTCAGTGATGGACAGTCCTGTACCGCCGAGCCAGCCGCACCCCTCGCCGGAGCCCCCCGCGGAGCCTCGGGCGCGCCGCCGTGACCGGCACGGCCGCGGGATGCGCGGACCTGTCGCCCCGCCGCAGGTGCCGCTCTCCGCGAGCCGGGCCGACACCTTCCGCGATCTGGTCCTCGACTCGGTGGAGCGTCTGGAGCGGCGCTGGCCGCAGCTCGCGGACGTCGAGTTCATGGTGATGGAGGTGCCGCCGACGGTGACGGGCGAGACGGTGCCGCTGGGCGGTTCGGCGCCGGCCGAGAAGAACGAGCCGGCCCGGGTGGTCGTCTACCGGCGGCCGGTCGAGATCCGGTCGAAGAACCGGGACGAGCGGGCCCTCCTGGTCCACGAGGTGGTCGTGGAGCAGGTCGCCGAGCTCCTCGGGCTCTCCCCCGAGTCGGTCGATCCCCGGTACGGACAGGACTGACCCCGCCCGTACGCGAGTCCTGACGACAGGCCGGACTGACCCCGCCCGTACGCGAGCCCTGACGACAGGGCAGGGCAGGCGCCGCACGTACGCGAGCCCTGACGACAGGGCAGGGCTCAGTCCAGTACGCCGAGGTCCTGGCGGGCCGACGGGACCTCGACCGTGCCCCGGTCGTCGACGAAGGTCTGGACCGTGAACATCGGGGTGCCGTCCAGCGGCACGGCGAGGATCCGTGCCGCGTACACCTTGCCGCCGGAGACCGGTTCGACGGTCAGCGCGTAGGAACCCTTGAGGCCCTCGGGGACCAGGTCCGTGAGGGTCGTCGTCGTGCCCGCCTTGACGGTGACCGTCCTCGACACCGGCGTACCCCCCTCGGAGCCGGCCGAGGCCGTGACCTTGACCTGGGCGGCGGCGTCGGGAGCGGTCAGGGTGAGCGTCGTGCCCTTGGCCCGGTTGTCGGCGACCGTCGCACGGGCGGCGACCGCGGCGGTCGCCGGTACGAAGGCGATCTCGGTGTCGTCGCCCTTGCCGCGGACCACCCGGAGGCCGGCCACGATCGGCGTGGCCTTCTTCGGGTCGCTCGGGGTGAGCAGCAGGGAGCCCCCGTCGCCGCGGGTGAGGTCGGGCAGGTCCACCGAGGCCGTCATCCCGGACTTGACGTGCAGGGATCCGGCGCCCGCGGGGACGATCGTGCCGGACTCGGTGACGAACTGGACCTTCAGGTCGGCGTCGTCCTCGCCGGGGACGAAGGCCACGAGCCGCACGGAGGTGGCGTCGGCCGGGATGCCGGGGAGGACGGCGCCGGTCGCCGGGTCGGCCGCGGCCGCGATCCAGTCGCTGCCGCGCTTGTCGTCGGCGGCGGCGATGGCGGCGCCGATGCGTCCGCTGCGGGTGGTGACGTGGACGGTGACGGCCTCCTTGGCGGCCTCGCCGGTGAGGGTGGAGAGGAGGACAGGGACCGTGGAGCGGGCGGGGACGGGGATGCCCTCGGTGAACTGGGACTTGAGGGCGCCCTCGGGGCCGTACAGCTCGATGTCGGCGACCGCGGCCGTGTCGTCGGGGTTGGTGAGGTGGACGTAGTCCTGGCGCTCCTTGGCGGTGGAGGCGGCGGGGAACCAGAAGTCGGTGTCGGGGGCGCCGCAGCCGAGGCCGAGGAGGCCGCGCGCGCCGCCCGCCGGGACGACGGTGGTCTGCTGGACGGTCCAGCCGGGGGCGAGGGTGCCGGTCGCCGAGCCGGCGAGGGCCGGTGCGGCGGGGCCGTTCGCCTCGGCGGTGACGGGCTTGCCGGGGGCGGTGACGGTGGCCGGGGCCTTGGGGGCCTTGGGCTTCTTGCCGTTCTTGGCGGTGCCTTCCGGGGGCGTCGTGCTCGCGGCGGGCCGCAGCTGTGCGGTGGGCTGCTCGGACTTGTCCGTGCCGCCCTTCGCCGCGCCCGTGCCGGTCGGGGTGTACGAGGTGTAGAGGGTCTCGGCCACCTCGGAGGTGCTGGGCGCGGGGCAGACCAGGCCGACGCGCTCGACGGGCAGCCGGGTGGGCGCCTTCGCCTCGGGGGCGGCGGTGCCCGCCGGGGCGCTGAGGGAGGCGAGGCCCGTGACGGCGGCGAGCGCCGTGGTGACCGCGATCAGGGAGAGGGTCGTGCGCTTCACTGGTTGCTGCTCCCGTCGGGACGCTGCTCGGTCTCGTGGCCCTGGGGGTGCCCGTAGCCGGGGTCGTACGGGTCGTACTGCCCGCCGTCGTACGGCTGCGGGGCGTACTGCTGTGGGGCGTACGGCTGTTGCGGGTCGTAGCCCTGTTCGGCGTACGGCTGGGGCTGGTCGTACTGGTGCGGCTGCTGCTCGTACCCCTGCTGAGGGTAGGCGTAGGGCTGCTGCTGGTACGGGTCGGCGGCGTACTCCTGGTAGTAGCCCTGTTCGGCGTACGGCTGGGGCTGCTGCTCCTGGTACTGCGCCGGGGCCTGTTCCTGGGCCTGAGCGTAGGCAGGGTCGTGGCCGCCGTCCCATTCCTGGGGTTCGTAGGCCTGCTGCTCCGGGACCGGGGCCGGGCCCGCCGCCTCTTCCGGGCCGTGCTCGGTGGGCTCCACGGCTTCCGCCTCCGCCTCCGCGGCGGCGCGCAGCCGGCGGGCCCGGCGGCCGTCGCCCTCGGTCGCCTGGGCGGGGATCGCGAGCTCCTCCTCGGGCAGGTCGTCGTCGATCTCGCGGCGCCGCCCCGGCAGGGCGAGGACGAGGAGGACGACGGCGAGGCCGGCCTGGGCCCAGATCCACGCCGTGTGGGTGAGCGGCTCGTCGTAGGTGACGTCGAGGCGGCCGCCCTCGGCGGGGAGGGCGAAGCCCTGGGCCCAGCCGTCGACGGTGGTGGGCGTCAGTTCCCTGCCGTCGAGGGTGGCGGTCCAGCCCTCGTCGGCGCGGTCGGCGAGGCGCAGGACGCGGCCGGCGGGGCCGGCCGGGATCTCGGTGTGCGCCTCGACGGGGCCGGCGGCGACGGGGACCGGCCGGGCGGTCTCGCCCTTGGCTCCGGTCTCGGCTCCGGCCTTCGCCGCGGGCGGCACGATCACGACGCGGGCGACCTCACGGTCCACGCGCCAGAGGGCGCTGCCGTCGAGCTGGCTGAGGCGGCTGAGACCGGGGGTGGAGTCGAGGACACGGCCCATCCGGCGGGGTGCGCCGTCCCGTACGAGCACATAACGGATCGCGTAGCCGCTGAGCTCCTCGGTCTGGTCGGCGCCGGAGCCGGCGACCAGATGGGCGACGACGTCGTCGAGACGCGGGTCGTCCTCGGCGGCCGCGGTGAGTTCGGCGTCGCCGAGGCGGGCGCCGGAGCCGCGGACCAGGGTGTAGGCGACCTCTCCGGAGGTGCTGCCGCCGAGGACGAGGGTGCGGGCCTGGTCGCGGGTGCCGCTCTCCTCGGCGACGAAGGCCGGAACCTGGACCGGGTCGCGCCGGGTCAGCGGCCCGTCGGCGCCGCCGATCATCCATCCGGCGGCGGCGACGGCGGGGCCGACGGCGCAGGCGAGGGCGATGAGGGCGGCGACGGGCTGGCGCCAGCCGAAGCCGTGTGCGGCGACGCGGGTGCGGCCGCCCTCGGCGCCGATCATTCCGGCGGCGATGAGGGCGGCGCCGTAGACGAGGGTGGCGGGTCCGGCCCAGCCGGTGCCGCCCGCGCCGTTGGAGAGGACGGCGAGGAGGAGGCCGGCGAGGGCGGCGGACCAGGCGGTGAGGACGGCGAGCCGGCGCTCCTCGCGCAGCAGCCCGGCCAGAGCGGCGAGGACGAGGCCCGCGAGAAGGAGGCCGCCGGTGGTGCCGGGGCCGCCGGGGCTGGTGCCGAGGAGGTCGAGCGCGGTGGCCGTGCCCGTACGGATGTCGATGCCGGCCTCGCGCAGGAAGGCTGCGGGGTCGGTCAGGAGCGTGAGCGACCAGGGCGCGAGGACGAGCAGCGGGGTACCGACGGCGGCCAGGAAGCGCAGTCCGTACGCGGTGATGTCGGAGCGGCGTACGGCGAGCACGCCGAGGCCGAGGACGACGGCGAGCGGCCAGACGGCCGGGGTGAACGCGGTCGCGAAGGTGAGCAGGAAGCTGTACGCCCACGTGGCGCGCCAGCTGCCCCGGTCCGGCCGGTTGAAGCCGTGGGCGGCGACGGCGGCGCGGGCCATCAGCGGGAGCAGGATCGCGAGGACGGCGGTGCCGAGCCGGCCGGTGGCGAGGGCCCCGGTGACGGCGGGCAGGAAGGCGTACGCGACGGCGCCCCAGGCGCGCAGGAGCCGGGACTCGACGATGCCGCGGGCGGCGAAGTAGGCGGTGAAGCCGGCGAGCGGGACCGAGCAGACGAGCAGCAGGGTCAGCGCGGTGGAGGTGGAGCCGAGGAAGAGCGCGGAGAGCGCGGCCAGGACGGCGAGGTACGGCGGGGCGGTCTGGGTGCCGCCGGTGCCGAGGGCGTGCCAGGCGTCGGCGTACCGCGACCAGAGGCCGGAGACGGTGTCGGGGGCGGGCAGCAGGGCGCCGCCGGCCAGGGAGCCGCCGGTGAGGAGGTTGCGGCAGGCGACGAGGGAGACGAGGAGCAGGAGGGCGAAGAGGACCGGGCCGGGTCTGGCGGCGATCTTCTTGAGCCGGGCGAACTGCTCGATCTCCAGGTAGTCGGCGTCGTCGCCGCCGGGGCCCGACTCGACGACGCCGTGGCGGGAACCGCCGGAGTCGGCCTCGGAGCCGCCGAAGTTGGCGGTGAACTGTTCGACGGCGGCGCGGACGGTGGCGCCGGGCGGCGGGAAGAGCGCGCGGAAGTAGGTGTTGAGGACGGCCGGGTTCTTGCGGCGCTTGCGGGCGGCGAGGATCTTCTCGGGGCGCAGCAGGGTGGCGAGGAGGCCCATGACCTCGTCGACGGCCTGACCGGGGACCTTGCCGACGAGGTAGGCGAGGGTGCGGAGCAGCGTGCTGACGACGAGCCGTGCGAAGACGTACGGGAGGGCGGCGCCGCGGGTGTTGGCGAGGAGGGTGTAGACGGCGCCGGCCTTGTCGACGCGGTGCGGGTTGGCGGCCGTGCGCCCGGCGCAGTCGACGGTGCGGCGCTCGCGGGCGGAGGCCTCGGCGTGCCGCAGGACGGCGTCGGGCGCGACGAGGACGTGGAAGCCGGCGGAGTGGGCGCGCCAGCACAGGTCGACGTCGTCGCGCATGAGGGGCAGGCGCCGGTCGAAGCCGCCGAGGCCCTCGAAGACGTCGCGGCGGACGAGCATGCCGGCGGTGGAGACGGAGAGGACGGAGCGGACCTGGTCGTGCTGGCCCTGGTCCTGCTCGCGGCGGTCGAGTCCGGTCCAGCGGCGCCCGCTGCGGGCGATGGAGACACCGGTCTCCAGGAGTTGTTTCCTGTCGTACCAGCCGCGCAGCTTGGGGCCGATGACGGCGGCGTCCGCGTCGGAGTCGGCGACGCGCAGGAGTTCAGCGAGGGCCCCGGGCTCGGGGGCGCAGTCGTCGTGGAGGAGCCAGAGCCACTGGACCGGTTCGCCGTGCGGCAGGTCGGGGAGGTCGTAGGCGTCGTCGTTCCAGGTCCGGCTGACGGGGTCCCAGCCGCTGGGGCGCTTCAGATAGGGGAGGTCCTCGGGGCCGAGCACGGGCGCGGTGCGGGCGGCCTCCTCGACCGCGGCGCCGAAGCCGGTGCGGCGGGCGAGGTGCAGGACGCGGTCGGCGCCGATGGCGTCGGCGAGGAGCTCCGCCGAGTCGTCGGCGCTGCCGGTGTCGGCGGCGACCACGTTCTGCACGGGGCGTTCCTGGGCGAGCAGCCCGGCGAGGGCGTCCGGCAGCCAGCGGGCGCCGTCGTGGGTGACGAGCACGGCGGTGACGACGTGTCGCGGAAACTCAGGAGTTGAGGACATCGAGCTACGGGCCCTCCGGCCGGGGTCGCCCGCGGGGGGCGTGGGGAGCGTCTCGGACGGAGGCCCACACTAACGGCTGCACGCGGGGCGGTCCGCCCCTGTGGACAGCGCCCTGTGGACAGAGCACGCAGAACGGTCCGCCGCCTGGGGACGGCGCCCTGCGGACGGAACACGCAGAACGGTCCGCCGCCTGTCCGTAAAGCACAGGGGGCGGACCGTTCCGCTTCTTCCGGGTGTTCTGGTGGGCCGCGCCGTGGTGCGCGGGGCCCGGTGGGCTTCCCGCCGTTCAGACGGCGGCCTTCTTCAGGCGGCGTCGCTCTCGCTCGGAGAGGCCGCCCCAGATGCCGAACCGTTCGTCGTTCTGCAAGGCGTATTCGAGACATTCGGAACGGACCTCGCAGGCGAGGCAGACCTTCTTGGCCTCGCGGGTCGAGCCGCCCTTCTCGGGGAAGAAGGACTCGGGATCGGTCTGGGCGCACAGCGCGCGCTCCTGCCAGCCGAGTTCTTCGTCCGCGTCCTCGACCAGCAGTTCCTGGAACAACTCGGTCATGTGCGCCCCTCGTCTGTTCTGTGCGTCCCCGTGATGTTGCCGTTGCTGAACCGGCCGAACGACACGAGTGAAATTACAAGTTCGTGCTCTGCGCGAGTCAAGCCGAGATCTGCTATTGGGCCCCGTATTCACTCTGCGGAACCAAGCCTATGCGGAAAGTGTTCAAATCACCAAAAACCATGACACATGCCACCGGCCTGGATGGCACCGAGCGGCCCTCACCGAGGAGGACGTCCGAGACTTGGATCTTGTTGCGATCCAGCCATGGAAGCGATCCGGATCACAGTCCGGTCACGGACGGTCCGGACCCGGCAGTGACCGACCGGAGTCGATCACGCGGGCGCTGCCATGTTTACGGGCACGGCTGAAGCGGCATCTCTCCTGGTCCACGCCTGAACAAACCTTTCTCCGGGCGCTGTAACCGGATGAGGTGAAACATTACCCCCAAATCGGGCATTGGGTTGACAGTCGGATGCTGTTCCGGCCACCTTTGGTGGCATGCCAGCGACCGCAGCGCTCTCCGCGACCCACAGCCGTGGGTTCCGCAGCGCTGTCCAGGCGCGCTGTTGCTGTTGCTGTCCCAGCTGTTGAGCCGTAGAGCTCCGGCTTCTTTCTCCCAGCGTCACCCTGCGTCACTCGCGTCACTTCGTCTCCGTGACCCCCACCGCTTCTGTTTCTGCTGAGGAACCACCCCACCCATGAACATGGACAGCGACCTTCAGATCGCCGGCGACATCCTCGAGGTCCCCCACCTCCTCCAGCCCGAGCGAGCCCACCCCCTCACCGTGGCCGAGTTCGCCGGCCTCGCGCGCTCGATCGCCGACGACCGCTCCCAGTGGGCCCCGTACGTCGAGTACGACGCCACCACCCGCTGGTACCACCGGCTGCGCACCGGCCCCGGCTACGAGGTGTGGCTGCTCTCCTGGGTGCCCGGCCAGGGCAGCGGACTCCACGACCACGGGCTCTCCTCCGGCGTACTGACCGTCCTGGAGGGTGAACTGACGGAGCGTACGGACCGGGGCGCGCGGACGCTCGAGCCCGGGGCGCAGAGGGTCTTCGCGCCGGGGTACGTCCACGAGGTCGTCAACGGCTCCCTCGAACCGGCCGTCAGCCTCCACGTCTACTTCCCCGGCCTCACCGAGATGCCCATGCACGAGTCGCTCCAGGCGCAGTGCGCCCCTGTCACCGCCGGTGTCATCGCGGCCTGACAGACTGCTGTGCATGCGCATTGTGGTTCTGGCCGGCGGCATCGGTGGTGCCCGTTTCCTTCGCGGCCTCAAGCAGGCCGCGCCGGACGCGGAGATCACGGTCATCGGCAACACCGGTGACGACATCCATCTCTTCGGGCTGAAGGTCTGCCCCGACCTGGACACGGTGATGTACACCCTCGGCGGTGGCATCAACGAGGAGCAGGGCTGGGGCCGCCGTGACGAGTCCTTCGCCGTCAAGGAGGAGCTCGCGGCGTACGGCGTCGGACCCGAGTGGTTCGGCCTCGGCGACCGGGACTTCGCGACCCACATCGTCCGTACGCAGATGCTCGGCGCGGGGTACCCGCTGAGCGCCGTCACCGAGGCGCTGTGCGCTCGCTGGCAGCCAGGCGTACGCCTCCTCCCCATGTCCGACGACCGCGTCGAGACGCATGTGGCGATCGAGGTCGACGGCGAGCAGCGCGCGGTGCACTTCCAGGAGTACTGGGTGAAGCTGCGCGCCTCCGTGGACGCGAAGGCGATCGTGCCGGTCGGCGCGGAGGCCGCGAAGCCGGCGCCCGGCGTCCTGGAGGCTGTCGCCGAGGCGGACGTGATCCTCTTCCCGCCGTCCAACCCCGTGGTGAGCGTCGGGACGATCCTGGCCGTCCCCGGGATCCGTGAGGCGATCGTGGCGGCCGCGGCGCCCGTCGTCGGCCTCTCCCCCATCGTCGGCGGCGCGCCCGTGCGCGGTATGGCCGACAAGGTGCTGGCGGCCGTGGGCGTGGAGGCCACGGCGGCTGCCGTGGCCCGGAATTACGGCTCCGAGCTCGTCGACGGCTGGCTCGTCGACACCGTCGACGCGGGCGCGGCCGCGGAGGTCGAGGCGGCGGGCATCCGCTGCCGGGCGGTCCCGCTGATGATGACCGACGTCGAGGCGACGGCCGCGATGGCACGGGAGGCCCTCGCGCTCGCCGAGGAGGTCCGCGGGTGACCGCCGCGCCCCCCTCGTACCGGGTCTGGGCCCTGACCGGACTGCCGGAGGTGACGGCCGGGGACGACCTGGCCAAGCTGATCTCCTCCGTCTCGCCGGGGCTCGTCGACGGGGACGTCCTCCTCGTCACCTCCAAGATCGTGAGCAAGGCCGAGGGGCGGGTGATCGCCGCCGACGACCGCGAGGAGGCCATCGACGCCGAGACGGTACGGGTGGTGGCGCGGCGCGGCACCCTGCGGATCGTCGAGAACCGGCAGGGGCTCGTCATGGCCGCCGCCGGGGTCGACGCGTCCAACACCCCCGCGGGGACGGTGCTCTTGCTGCCCGAGGACCCCGACGCCTCGGCGCGGCGCATCCGTTCGGGACTGCGCGAGGCGCTCGGCGTCGACGTGGGCGTCGTCGTCACGGACACCTTCGGGCGGCCCTGGCGCAGCGGGCTCACCGACGTGGCCATCGGGGCGGCCGGTGTACGGGTCCTGGACGACCTGCGCGGCGGGACCGACGCGCACGGCAATCCGCTGAGCGCGACCGTCGTCGCCACGGCCGACGAACTCGCCGCCGCGGGCGACCTGGTGAAGGGCAAGACGGCCGGTCTGCCGGTCGCCGTCGTCCGCGGTCTGCCGCACGTGGTCGCCGGGGACGCGGAGCCGGGGGCGCGGGCTCTCGTGCGCGGCGCGGCCGACGACATGTTCCGGCTCGGCACCTCGGAGGCCGTGCGCGAGGCGGTGACGCTGCGGCGCACCGTACGGGAGTTCACCGGGGATCCGGTCGACCCGGGCGCGGTCCGGCGCGCGGTCGCCGCGGCCGTGACGGCTCCCGCCCCGCACCACACCACGCCGTGGCGGTTCGTGCTCCTGGAGTCGGCGGCCTCACGAGTGCGGCTGCTCGACGCGATGCGGGACGCGTGGATCGCGGACCTGCGGCGGGACGGCAAGTCCGAGGAGTCCATCGCCAAGCGGGTGCGGCGCGGGGACGTCCTGCGGAACGCCCCCTACCTGGCGGTGCCCTGCCTCGTCATGGACGGCTCCCACCACTACGGCGATCCGCGCCGGGACGCGGCCGAGCGGGAGATGTTCGTGGTCGCGGCGGGCGCGGGCGTGCAGAACTTCCTGGTGGCGCTCGCGGGTGAGCGGCTGGGGTCGGCGTGGGTGTCCTCGACGATGTTCTGCCGGGACGTCGTACGGGAGGTCCTCGACCTGCCGGACGGCTGGGACCCGCTCGGCGCGGTGGCGATCGGACATCCGGCGGCGCCGGCGAGGGAACGGCCCGCGCGGCCGGCGGCGGAGTTCGTCGAGGTGCGCTAGCCGCGAGCCCGGCCTGATCGACAAGACACCCCCTGGGGCGGTTTCCGCGTCCGCCGGGTGAGCGCGGAAAGGCATCGATCGGCGGTCGGTGGGTGCAGACGTGTCCGGACTCCGAGTGGACGGCGAGGTCCTGGCCAGGTCAGATCGCCGTGATGTCACCCGGGGTCATGCGGGGCGCCCTGCGGGGCGGGACCCGGCCGCTGAGGAGGATCAGCCGGGCCGCGCGGTGGCGCTGGCCCGCGTACGGGGCGAGGAGCTCCAGCATCGTCTCGTCGTCCACCGTGCGGTCGCCCGCGAGGGCCCAGCCGACGATCCCCGGGAGGTGGAGGTCGCCGGTGGTGACCTCGTCGGGGGCGCCGTTGCTGCGCTGGATCGTCTCGGCGCTCGTCCAGGGGCCGATGCCGGGGACCAGTTCCAGGCGTGTCCGGGCCGCCGGCGGGTCCATGTGCGCGGCCTCCTCCAGGCGCGCGGCCACGCGGGCGGCGCGGACGATCGTGGCCGAGCGTTTGCCGTCGACGTTCGCACGGTGCCACTCCCAGGACGGAATCCTCGCCCACGTGCGCGCGTCCGGCATCACGTACATGCCGTCGGGGGCGGGGCCGGGGGCCGGCTCGCCGTACTTCCGTACGAGGAGTCGCCAGGCGCCGTACGCCTCGTGCGTCGTGACCTTCTGCTCGAGGACGGAGGGGATCAGCGACTCCAGGACCAGGCCGGTACGGGTGAGACGGAGGCCGGGGCGGCGGCGGTGGGCCGCCAGGAGCAACTTGTGGCGAGGGACGAAGGCGGCCGGGTCGTCCTCGGCGCCGAGCAGCGCGGGGAGGCGGGCCATGAGCCAGGAGCCGCCCGCTCCCCACGCCTCGCCCGCGACCCGGCCGCCGCGGACGGCGACACGGAGGGTGCCGGGGCCGTCGGGGGTGCGGCTGGCCCGCCAGACCGAGCCGTCGGGGGTCATGCGGAAGGTGGGGTCGGCGGGGCCGCGGCGGAGGGGGCCGAGAGTGAGGCCCAGGTCAGGGCCCTGGACGTGGACCGGATCGTGGTCCACGGACTCAGGCTGGGGCTCCGGTGGCGGCTGGTCGTCCGGTGCGGCTTCGGTCCGGGCGTCCGGGACCGGGCCGTGCGGTACGGGTATGTGGCCGCCGCGGATCGTGGTGCGGGTGGGTCTTGGTGCGTAGCGGCCGGCCATGGCTACGAGCGTAACCGGGCGCGGGGGGCTCGCGGGCGGGCCGGAGTGGGGACCCGCGTGAACGGCCGGAGTGACGCCCGCGGGCGGCCGGAGCGGGGGCCCTCGCGAGCGTGGTCGGTGCGGGGGAGGTCCCCCGGGGTCCCCGGGTGGGCGCGCTGGTGCACGGAGGCCCGCCTCCACCGTGAGGTCTGGCCCCGCTCGGGGCGATGAGGCGGGCCATGCGCGTCGGTCTCGGCGTCGCCGGCCCGGTGGGCCGAGGCGGAGGGGCCGGGGCCCGCCCCTGGTGGGGCGGGCGACCGGGGGTTACTGGTCCGAGGAGAAGCGGACCGTGGCTGCGGGGAGGGTGGCGTCGCACCAGACGCGGACGCCGTCGCGGAGTTCGTTGTCGGGGCCCACCTGGGCCCCGTCGCCGATGACCGCGCCCGTGAGGACCGAGCGCGCGCCGATGCGGGCGCCCGCGCCTATCAGGGAGTCGGTGATCACCGCGCCCGGTTCGACGACCGCGCCCGCCAGGAGCGTGGAGCCCGTGATGCGGGCGCCCTCGCCGACCACCGCGCCTGCGCCGACGACCGTGCCGCCGGTCAGCTTGGCGTCCGGGGCGACGCGGGCCGACGGCAGAACCAGGCGGTCGCCGCAGCGGCCCGGGACGGCCGGGGAGGGGGCGCGGCCCAGGACCAGGTCGGCGGAGCCGCGGACGAAGGCCTGCGGGGTGCCGAGGTCCAGCCAGTACGTCGAGTCGACCATGCCCTGGAGGTGCGCTCCGGAGGACAGGAGCTCCGGGAAGGTCTCGCGCTCGACCGAGACCGGGCGGCCGGCGGGGATCGTGTCGATGACCGAGCGGCGGAACACGTACGCGCCCGCGTTGATCTGGTCGGTGACGATCTCCTCCGGGGTCTGGGGCTTCTCCAGGAAGGCGGTGACCCTGCCCGTCGCGTCCGTCGGGACCAGGCCGAAGGCCCGCGGGTCCTCGACCCGGGTGAGGTGGAGGGAGACGTCCGCGCCGGAGGAGGAGTGGGTGGCGACGAGGGCCCCGATGTCGAGGCCCGTGAGGATGTCCCCGTTGAAGATGAGGACCGGGTCGTCGGGGCCGGAACGCAGCCGGGAGGCGACGTTACGGATCGCGCCGCCGGTGCCGAGCGGCTCCTCCTCGGTGACGTACTCCAGGCTCAGGCCGAGCGCGGAACCGTCTCCGAAGTGCGGTTCGAAGACCTCGGCCAGGTAGGAGGTGGCGAGCACGATGTGCTCGACGCCGGCGGCGCGGGCGCGGGCCAGCTGGTGCGTCAGGAAGGGGACGCCCGCTGCCGGGACCATGGGCTTGGGCGTGTTGACCGTGAGCGGTCGCAGCCGTGTTCCCTTGCCACCGACCAGGAGGATCGCTTCTGTCACCTTGTCGTCTCTGCTTCCTGTTCGGGGCTGGTCAGCTCGCCCGTCTCGGTCGTCCGTGCGATATGACCGGTCAGTTTAGGCAGATGGTTGCCCCGATGACCCCATCAGCGCCTTCCCTGGTACTTCGCGGAGCTCGCACGAGCCGTTCCGAGCTTGCCGTACAGCCGCACTCCGGGGCATTCCGTGGCGAATCCGTCACGATGTCCCGCGATGGCGTTGAACCGGACCTTCGTGCCCTTCTTGTACAGGTTTCCGCCCCCTGAGACGAGATACGACGTTCCCTGCGGGTTCAGCCCGTACAGCCCGAGCTTCCAGGCCGTCAGACGGGCGACGGCGGTCACGGCGGCCGCCGGCGGAGTGGTCTTGCTGAAGGTGCCGAGGACGGCGATGCCCATGCTGTTGGTGTTGAAACCGAGGGTGTGCGCGCCGAGAACGGGCTTGGCAACGCCCCCCGCACGTCCTTCGTAGATGTTTCCGCACTTGTCGACGGCGAAGTTGTAGCCAAAGTCCCGCCATCCGCTGCTCAGGACGTGGTAGCGGTAGATACTGCGCAGGACGGAGGGCGCCTGGCCGCAGGTGTAGTTGTTGCCGGTCGCGCTGTGGTGGACGAAGGCCGCCTTGATGCTCTTCGTGTAGACGAAGCCCTTCTCCCGGATCTTCTCGTCGGCGCCCCAGCCCTTGCGCGTGATGATCTTGGGCCGGGGGCCGATGTACGGCTTCGCCGCGGCCGGCTGCGCCGCTTCGGGGGCGTCCGGCTGCGCCGCGTCCTGTGCGGCGGCGTCCTCGGCCGCCTGGGCGGCGGCGTCCTCGGCGTCCTCGGCGGACGCCGTCTGGACGTAAGGGAGGTGGGACCAGAGGCTCTCCATCGTCTGCGTCCGGGGCAGGAACGGGATCGTGATCTCCGTCGCCTCCTTCGACAGGGCGGGGATCCAGTGGGCGCCGAACGCGGCCAGCTGGGCGTTGACCGCGCTGGCCGCCGCCTCCGCCGCGTGCAGTCCGGTCAGGCCGGCGAGGCCCGCCACGGGGATCGGGGACGCGGCGGTCCGGGTCACGGGGGCGGGCGCGGGCACGGACCCCGGCGCGGGTGCCCCCGGGCCCTCGCCCGGGTCGACCAGTTCCAGGCGCAGACCCTCGGGAAGCGGTTCCTCCCCCCGTACGCGGATCTCCACGCCGTCCGAGTCGCCCACCCACAGCGGGGCGGTGGAGCCCTTGAGCGCCCGTCCGGAGCCTTCGGCGGTGTCCGGGTCGGCGCCGTGTTCCTCGTTGTGGGTCTCCACGTCCTGCCACTCCGACCAGACGTCGCCGCCGGTGGCCCGGGTGCGGACCTGCACGGTGCCGTGCAGTGCGGCGGCCGGGTCGTCCCAGACGACCCCGACGAGGGAGAAGGGCCTGACGTCACGTCGGGTGAGCCCCTGCGCGTCCGTCCCGTCCGCGCCGCCGCCCAGGGAGCGGTCGGCGTCACCGCCGAGTGCTTCCAGCGGCAGGGACTGGGTCGCGCCGGGGAGGTCGGGCTTGGGTGGCTGTGCGGAGAGTGCGGGTGGCAGTCCGAGCGCCGGGGGCACCTCGGCCGCCGCGGGCGCGGCGAGGGAGACCGGCAGGGCGAGGACCGCCGCGCAGGTGACGGCGATCGAGGAGGCGAGTGAGGCACGCATGGGCCGATCGTGCGTAGCCGGGAGCCGTTCCGCGCGCCGGGAACCGGCCCGGAAACTGACGTCGTGTCGGGCCGACCGGTGGACGGCGTCACCGGTACGGCGGACCCCGCGTGGCCCCCGCGCGTACGCTGTCCGGCGTGAACGCCAGCGACCGTACCCCTGCCGACCTGCTGCGATCCGCGCTCGCCGCGGACCCCGCCCGCCCCTTGGTCACCTTCTACGACGACGCCACCGGTGAGCGGGTGGAATTGTCCGTCGCCACCTTCGCCAATTGGGTGGCCAAGACGGCGAACCTGCTCCAGGGCGAACTGTCCGCGGAACCCGGCGACCGGCTCGCGCTGCTGCTGCCCGCGCACTGGCAGACCGCCGTCTGGCTGCTCGCCTGCTCCTCCGTCGGGGTGACCGTGGAGATCGGCGGCGACCCGGCGGACGCGGACCTCGTGGTGGCGGGTCCTGACACGCTCGACGCGGGTCTCGCCTGCTCCGGCGAGCGGATCGCTCTCTCGCTGGCCCTGCTGGGCCGCCGCTTCCCGGCCGCGCCCCCCGGATACGCGGACTACGCGGTCGAGGTACCGAGCCAGGGCGACCGTTTCGCCCCGTTCGCACCGGTCGATCCCGACGCCGCCGCGCTGGTCGTCGACGGTACGGAACGCAGCGGCGCGCAGCTCGTCGGGCAGGCCCGCGCGGACGCGGAGGCGCTCGGCCTCGCGCCCGGCGCCCGGCTGCTCTCCGGGCTCGGATACGGGGAGTGGAAGGGGCTCTCGGCCGGTCTGTACGCGCCCCTCGCGGCCGGCGGTTCCGTGGTCCTCTGCCGGAACCTGGACCAGCTGTCGCCGGAGTCCCTCGCCAAGCGCGTGGAGAGCGAGCGGGTGACCGTCACGGCCACCGCCTGATCCGGGACACCGACCGCCCCGAACGAGGAACCGCGACCACCGCCGACGGTCGGGCGCCCGCCGGCTCCGGCCACGACGCCCGTCACACCCCCGCCGGCATCGGCCCTCGACCCCCGTCGCACCCCCGCCGGCATCGGCCCCCGACCCAGCCGGGCGCCGCTCCGACCACGGACACCACCCCGTTCGGCGTAGCACCGCGCCGAGTCCCCGGGTCCCGGCACGCCGTCCGGTGGATGATCGGCCGGGGGGAGTCGATTCCTTCCGTACAACCATGTGTCGGGTTCGGCCGTCTCCTTCTTCGACCGGCGGCCGCCCGGCGTGCCGCCGACGCCATGAAGGACGGACTCAGACGTGACGGACCGCGTGGGCACGCCCGCCGAACCGGATCCGCCTCCGGCGGAGGGCACGGCGCCCGGCGCCCCGGAGGGGCATCGCCGGCGGCAGTGGCCGGGGTGGGCCGCGCCCGGCGCCCCGGAGGGGCCTCGCCGGCACCGCTGGCTGCGGTGGACGGCGCTCGGCGTCTCGTTCGTCGTCCTGGCCGCGGCCGGGGCCGGCTGGTGGTTCTACCGGAAACTCGACGGCAACATCACCACGGACACCCACGCCGCCGACGAGCTCCGGAAGTACGAGAAGGAGCGGCCGGCCGCGGTCGTCTCGGCCGCCCGGAACATCCTGCTCATCGGTTCGGACACCCGGTCCGGCGAGGGCAACCGCGAGTACGGCAGGGACAAGGGGACCCAGCGCTCCGACACGACGATCCTGTTGCACCTGTCCGCGGGGAAGTCGAGCGCGACCGCGGTCTCGCTCCCCCGCGACCTGATGGTGACGGTCCCGAGCTGCCGCAAGGCCGACGGGACCCGGACCCGCGAGCAGTTCGCGCAGTTCAACGGGGCCTTCGAGGTCGGTGGTACGGCGTGCACGATCCGTACCGTCGAGAAGCTGACGGGAATCCGGGTGGACCACCACATGGTGATCGACTTCCGGGGCTTCAAGACGATGGTCGACGCCGTCGACGGCGTGGAGGTCTGCCTGAAGGAGCCCGTGGACGACCCCGACGCGAAGCTGAAGCTGCCCGCGGGGCGCCAGACGCTCCACGGGGAGCAGGCGCTCGGCTTCGTACGCGCCCGGAAGTCGATCGGCGACGGCAGTGACACGGAACGCATGGACCGCCAGCAGCAGTTCCTCGGCGCCCTCGTCAACAAGGTGCAGAGCGACGGGGTGCTGCTGAACCCGACCAGGCTCTATCCGGTCCTGGACGCGGCCACCAAGGCGATCACGACCGACTCGGGGCTCGACTCGCTGCGGGACCTGTACGACCTGGCGCGGTCGATGCGATCGGTGCCGACCGAGAAGGTGCAGTTCCTCACGGTCCCGCGCCGCCCCTACGCATATGACGCGAACCGTGACGAACTGGTACAGCCGGCGGCGAGTCAACTCTTCAAGCAGCTACGGGAGGACAGGCCCGTGGCGGTGACCCCGGTCGAGAAGGACGACGACGGGCGGGGCGGCGGGACGGACGGAAAGCCCGACGACGCGGACACCCCGACACCCTCCACGACCCCGACCTTCACCGGCCGGAACGCGGCGGAAGGGGTGTGCGCCTAGGAGGCCGGTCCGGCGGGGGCCGGTGGAGGGGCGGTGAAAGGGGTCTCCCCGAGGGGCCCCTGGGGACGCTGAGTAAAGGCCACACCAAGGGGAGGGCCGAGAGCGATGAGGTTTGAGCAAATTGCCCGGTTGTAAGGGGCGTGGAATTTGTCACGCGCGTCGCCCCACGCTGAACTGGGCGGATAGTGTGACGCGATCCGGTGCACCCCGACCGTGTGGTCGCATCACCAAGGATCGAACGACCGAGAGAGCGGCGCCCTGTGGGGGAGGCGCCTCGCGTGGCACCGACGGAGGACTCGAGTAACCGTGGACGCGCACAGCCGTGGACGGGCGGACGAGATCGACCCCGCCGACCAGTGGGTGCTCAACCCGCAGACCGGCAACTACGAACTGCGACTGGACCACTCCGCTGGGCAGTCGCAGCCGCAGGCCCCGTCCAGGACCCGCAGAGCCACCGTTCCCGCGCCGGCGCCCGCCGACACCCCCGTCGAGGCACCCGTGCCCGGCCAGCGCCGCCGCCGGGTCACCGAGACGGGCGGCGGCCGGCAGCAGCCGCCCGCGAGCCGCCGCAAGCGCAAGCAGGGCGCGTCCCGCAAGAAGAAGGTCCTGCTGTGGACCGGCGGCACGATGGCGTTCGTCCTCGTGGGCGGCGCGACCGGGGCGTATCTGCTCTACAGCAAGCTCGACGGCAACATCGGCTCGGTCGACGTCGGCAACGCCGCCGTCAATGCGGAGACGATGGACGGGCCGCTCAACATCCTGATCATCGGCAACGACGTCCGCACCGGTGAGGGCAACGAGAGCTACGGGAATAAGACGAACGTCACCGGCCACGCCGACACGACGTTCCTCATCCACATCTCCGAGGACCGGACCAACGCGACGGCCCTGAGCATCCCCCGCGACCTCAAGATCAAGATCCCGGACTGCCCCACGAAGCAGCCCGACGGCTCGACGAAGATCATCCCCGGCTCGGTCGGCACGACCAAGTTCAACGAGTCGTTCGGTGTGAACGGCCGCGACCCCGGCTGCACCATGCGCACCATCACGGAGATGTCGGGCCTGGGGATCAACCACTTCATGATGGTCGACTTCAACGCCGTCAAAACGCTGTCGACCGCGGTCGGCGGCGTGAAGGTCTGCCTGTCCAAGCCCATCCGGGACAACAAGTACTCCAAGCTCAACCTCTCCGAGGGCGAGCACCGCATCCAGGGCGAGGACGCGCTCGCGTTCCTCCGCAACCGGCACGGCCTCGGCAACGAGAGCGACCTGGACCGCATCAAGATGCAGCAGCAGTTCCTCGCCTCGATGATGCGGCAGCTCAAGGAAGACACCCTGGACAGCCCGTCGCAGCTGCTCGACGTCGCGAACGCGGCCACCGAGGCGCTCACGGTCGACAAGGGGATAGACAGCGTCATGAAGCTGACGACCCTGGCCAAGGAGATCGGCAAGGTCGACCTGAAGAACATCAGCTTCGTGACCGTTCCCGTCGTCGACAACCCCGACGAGCCGCCCACCAAGCGGGCGACGGTCGTCCTCAACCAGGAGCTGGCCCCTCAGGTGTTCTCGATGATCGAGAACGACGTCTCCTTCACCGAGGTGAAGAAGAAGGAGAAGCAGGCCAAGGACGCCAAGGCGCAGGCCCAGGCGAAGCTCCTCCAGGGACCGCGCGCCGCGGCCGCCGACGTACGCGTCGACGTCTACAACGGCAGCGGCATCCAGGGCGCGGCCCAGTCGACCATCGTCTGGCTGCAGAACGAGCAGGGCGTGAGCCGGTCCACCAACAAGAGCAACGCCCCCGAGAAGGCGGCGAAGACCACGCTCACCTACGCACCGAACCAGGCCGATCAGGCCCGCAAGCTCGCGGACATGATGGGTCTGCCCGCCACGGCGCTCAAGCCGGGCACACAGGACGCCGGGGAACGCGAGCCCATGACGCTCGTTCTCGGCGCCGACTTCAAGGGCGCAGGGATTTCCATGGCCGCTCCGACGAAGGCGCCGGACGTGGGTCAGGTAGAAGCTGACAAGCAGGTGTGCGCCAAGTGACCCGGAAACACCGGGACTCGGCACGCTCCTGACTGACGAGGGGACCAGGGGTGGGACAGAACAGCGTGCGTGGGGAGGGAACGCGGGGACGCGTACCACGCGCCCGTGAACTGGGCTGGGACGACGATCTTCACGACGCCGGTGAGGCCACCGGCGCCGGGGGCGGCGCTCCCGGGGAGAAGGCGGCCGACGCACCCGCGTCGACCCGCGCCGAGCGCCGCCGCGGAAACGCCGGCGGCGGTACGGGTCCTGGCCGCGGTGGTACGGGGTCGGGCGGCGGTACGGGAGCGGGCGGCCGCGCCGCCGCGCGCCGGCGCGCCAAGAAGACCGGCAAGCGCAGAGCACTGCGCTGGGTGGCGATCGCCCTGTCGGTACTGATACTCGGCACGGCCGGCGCCGGATACCTGTACTACGAGCACCTGAACAACAACATCCGCGGCGGCTCGCGCGCGGGCGGCGACAGCGGCGTGAAGAAGGCCCCGCCGAACGCGCTCGGCGACACCCCGCTGAACATCCTCCTGATCGGCTCCGACAGCCGGGCGGACGCCAAGAACGTGGCGCTCGGCGGTGGCAAGAACCTCCGCGAGGCGAAGCCGCTCGCCGACGTCCAGATGCTGCTGCACGTCTCGGCCGACCGGCAGAACGCCTCCATCGTCACCATCCCGCGGGACACGATCGTGCCCATACCGGAGTGCAAGGGCGAGGACGGCTCCACCTACCGCGCGACGACCACGGAACCGATCAACGAGACGCTGGGACGCGGCGGTCCCGGTTGCACGCTGACCACCTGGGAGAGCATCACCGGGGTCTACATCGACCACTGGATGATGATCGACTTCGCGGGTGTGGTGGCGATGGCCGACGAGGTCGGCGGTGTCCCCGTCTGTGTGAAGACCGGCGTCCACGACAAGCCGACGGCGAGGGTGAAGGGCGGCTCGGGTCTCAAGCTGAAGGCGGGCACCACGGAGATCCAGGGCAAGCAGGCCCTCCAGTGGCTCCGCACCCGGCACGCCTTCGGCAACGACCAGGGCCGGGCCAAGGCCCAGCACATGTACCTCAACGGCATGGTCGAGAAGCTCCAGAAGCAGAACGCCTGGAGCGACACCAGTCAGCTGACGGGACTCGCCGAGACCGCCACCAAGGCGCTCCAGGTCTCCGACGAGCTGAAGTCGGTGAAGAAGCTCTTCGACCTGTCGATGCAGCTCAAGAACGTGAAGATGAACCGCCTCACGACGGCGACGGTCCCCACGGTCGAGTGGTCCCAGGACAGGAACAAGCTCGAGATGGTCAAGTCGTCCGCCGACAAGATGTGGGCGATGCTCCGCGACGACATCGCCTTCGACAAGAACGGCAAACCGGCCACGGCCAAGCCCAAGCCGAGTACGTCCGCGAAGCCGAAGGCCACTCCCGAGGCCCCCGGCTCCTTCGCCGTCACGGTCGCCAACGGCACCGCGGGCACCGGCGACGCGCCCGTCGAGGGACGTGCCAAGGCCGTCGCCGACACCCTGACGGGCAAGGGCTTCACGCAGGCGGATGCCTCCAAGGAGGCGCAGCCGCGCGCGGACTCGGTCGTCATGTACCCGAAGGCGGACGGCGACCAGGGCAGGGCGAACGCGGTGTCCGTGGCGAAGGCCCTCGGGCTGCCTGAGGCCAAGGTCCGGCCGGACGCCAAGGCGGAGGGCATCACGCTCGTCGTCGGCGCGGACTGGCGCGAGGGCGATGTCTACAAGGCTCCCGCGGTGGAGGCGGGCGATCTGCCCGAGGGCGCCGACGACAAGGCGACCTGCATGGACATCTACTCGGTCTACCAGTGGGACGGAAAGAGCTGACCCCCGCGCGCGCGTGAACGCCGACGGCCGGGCCCCGTGAGGGACCCGGCCGTCGCACGTGTCCGGGAAGCGGTCAGACCGTCTCGGTCTCGCCGGCCTTCACGGCCGGGCGGCGGCTCGCGATGACCTTCTTCGCGAGCGAGCGGGGGCTCGTGAGGAAGCCGTACCCCCACGACATGTGCATCGTCGCGAGCGCCACCGGGATCTGGAGGCGGGCCTTGAGCGGGAGGCCCCTGCCCGCCGGGACGGAACCGGCCGTGATCGCGGCGAGGTAGCCGGCCGGGATCACGAAGCCGAGCGGGGTCAGGACGGCGCCCACGACCAGGCCGGCGGCGATGGCGCAGACGGCGGTCGGCGGGGCCAGGTAGCGGAGGTTGATGGAGCCCTGGTGGTAGCGGGCCACCACATGGCGCCAGCGGCCGTAGTCCTTGTACTGCTTGGCGAGGGCCTTCACGGAGGGCCGCGGGCGGTACTGGACGCGCAGCTCGGGCGAGAACCAGATCAGGCCGCCGGCCTCGCGGATGCGGAAGTTCAGCTCCCAGTCCTGGGCGCGGATGAACTCCACGTTGTAGCCGTCCTGCCGCTCCAGCGCCTCGCGCCGGAAGACACCGAGATAGACCGTCTCGGCGGGGCCCGCCTCGCCGCCCGTGTGGAAGGCCGCGTTGCCGACGCCGATCTTCGAGGTCATCGCGGCGGCGACCGCGTCCTCCCAGGCGTTCTCGCCCTCGGCGTGCATGACACCGCCGACGTTCTGCGCGCCGGTCTCCTCCAGGAGCCGGACGGCGGTGGAGATGTAGTTCGGCGAGAGCATGCCGTGGCCGTCGACGCGCACCACGATCGGGTGACGTGAGGCCTTGATCGCCGCGTTGAGGGCGGCGGGCGTGCGGCCCGTGGGGTTCGGCACGGTCGTGACGCGGGGGTCCTCACGGACGAGTTCGGCGGCGATCTCGTCGGTACGGTCCGTGGACGGGCCGAGCGCGATCACCACCTCCATCTCGCCGTCGTACTCCTGCTCCAGGATGTGACGAACCGAGGTGCGCAGATGCCGCTCCTCGTTGAGGACCGGCATGATCACGGAGACGGGGGGCGTGGCGTTCATTGCCCGCCACGTTACCGCGAATGGGGGACAGCGGTGCGCGCCGCATGGGTGGTGCTCCCTTGCGCTGATCGTATGGGCCTACGGTGCTCACGGTTCCCTTTGTCACACCCGCGGAGGTGTCCGTCCGTGCCCGCACCGCCCCGCACGCCCCGTCCCCGGCCCGCCGCCCGCCGCGTGCCGGTCCGCCGGCCGCGGAGGCGCCCCCGGTGGGGCATGCGGATGGCGACGGCGCTCTCCGTGGCGGTCCTCGCGGCCGGCGGGATCGGGCACGCCGTGGTGACGGGTCTGGACACCGGGATCACCCGGGTCGACCCCTTCAAGGACATGAAGAACCGTCCGCAGGCCGGGCACGGGATGAACATCCTCGTCGTCGGCACCGACGGCCGGGACCGGATCACCCCGGAGGAGAAGGCGAAGTACCGGCTCGGCGGCGCGCCCTGCCACTGCACCGACACGGTGATGCTCGTGCACATCTCGGAGGACCGGGAACGGGCGAGCGTGGTGAGCCTGCCCCGTGACTCGTACGCCGAGATGCCCGAGCACACCGACCTCACCAGCGGGAAGAAGCACCAGGCGCACCCGGTGAAGCTGAACGCGGCGTACGCCGAGGGCGGTCCCGGGCTGACCGTGCGGACCGTCGAGTCGATGACCGGCGTCAAGATCGACCACTATCTGGAGGTCGACTTCACCAGCTTCATGCGGACCGTGGACGCGGTCGGGGGGGTGCAGATCTGTACGACCCGGCCCGTGAAGGACGCGTACACCGGGCTCGACCTGGCCGCGGGCACCCATGAGCTGGACGGTGGCCAGGCCCTCCAGTACGTGCGCTCCCGGCACATCGACGGGGCCGCCGACATCGGGCGGATGCAGCGGCAGCAGCGCTTCCTCGCGGCGCTGATCGACCGGACGACCAGCGGCGGGGTGCTGCTCAACCCGGTGCGGTTCCGTCAGGTGGCCACGACCATGCTGGGCTCCGTCCGGGCCGACGAGGACTTCGGTACGGACCAGCTGTTCGCCCTCGCCAAGGCGATGCGCGGCTTCACTCCGGCGTCGTCCGAGTTCGTGTCCGTACCGGTCGGGGACATGAGCTTCCCGGTGAAGGGGATCGGCTCGACGGTGAAGTGGGACGCGTCGAAGGCGCAGAAACTCTTCCAGGCGCTGCGGGAGGACCGGCCGCTGACCCCCGCGGAACCCGACTCCTCGGCTTCCGCGGAGAAGACGCCGAAGGCCGTCGTCGTGGACGTGGCGCCGCGCGAGGTGCGGGTGCAGGTCTACAACGGGACCGGGACGGACGGGCTCGGCCGGAAGGTCGACGACGCGCTGCGCGGGACCGGCTTCGACACGACGCGGACGCCCATGACCGCGCCGGGGAAGGACCGGGCGCGCACGGTCGTGGAGTACGACCCGCGCTGGGACCGCTCGGCGAAGACCCTCGCTGCGGCGCTGCCGGGGGCGGAGCTGAAGCCGGTGACGGGACGGGGCGGGACCCTGCGGGTGACGGTGGGGACGGATCACCGGGGCGTGCGGGCGGTGGCGGAGGAGGAGACGGGGCGGGAGGGGCCGTTCGAGGCGGTGACGGGGGACCGGGTGGTGTGCCCGTGACCGCCGTCACGGCGCGTCTCAGTCCTCGTAGCCCTCTGCCGCCCGGTGGTCTCTCAGGTCCTTGATGGCCTGGCGGCGGGCGAGGCGGTGGGTGCGGCGGATCTGGGCTTCCTGGTTCCGGCGCTTGTCCTGTTCCGTCTCCGGGATGACCTGCGGGACCTCGCGCGGCTTGCCCTCCGCGTCGACGGCGGCGAAGACGAGATAGGCGGAGCCGACCTGGGTGGCGGGCGTGGACTCGTTCCAGCGCTCGGCCATGACCCGGACGCCGACCTCCATGGAGGACCGGCCGGTCCAGTTGACCTGGGCCTTCACATGCACCAGGTCCCCGACCCGTACCGGCTCGAGGAAGGCCATCTCGTCCATGGAGGCGGTCACCGCGGGCCCGCCCGAGTGCCGGCCCGCGACGGCACCGGCGGCGTCGTCCACCAGCTTCATGATCACGCCGCCGTGCACCGTACCCAGGAGGTTGGTGTCGTGGCTGGTCATGATGTGGCTGAGGGTGGTGCGGGAGGCGGAGGTCGGCTTGCCCGGGATATCGCCCTGATCTGTCATGCCCTCCACCATATGCCGGGTCCCGCGGGGGTCGCCGTTCGGTCCGCTTTGCATCAGCTTGGCAACAGCACCGGTCCGATGTTCCACCCGGCCTGTCGCCCGTAAAGCCCTGACCGGCACACTGGTCCGCATGAATGACTGGCCCGATGACGGCGGACACGGCCGCGGCAGCTCGAACCCCCACCCGGAGGGTCCTCGCCGCATGAGCCATGTGCAGCGCCCGCAGGTTCCGCAGCAGCCGCCTCGGCACGACCAGGGCTACAACCCGAACTTCACGCAGGCCCAGGGCCAGGGGTACGACTCCGGTTACAGCTCGGGCCAGGTCTACGGCGGCCCGCAGGGCCAGGGCGGCGGGCGCGGCACCGTTCCGCCGCAGTACGCGCCGGGTCCCGGCACCGGCGGTCCCGGGCGGCCCGCCCCGGACTGGCGCAAGCGGATCAAGGTCGGCTCGATCGTCCTCGTCGTCGGCGTCCTCGCCTGGGGCATCGGCACCTACGCCTGGGCCAGCTCGCAGATGCGCAACGAGGTCGACCTCGCCAAGGTCATCGAGCGGCCGGCCGAGGGCGACTGCACGACGTACCTGATCGTCGGCTCCGACAGCCGCGAGGGTATGACCGCCGAGGAGAAGAAGAAGCTGCACACCGGCTCCGCCGAGGGCAAGCGGACCGACTCGATGATGATCCTCGCGGCCTGCTCCAGCGGGAACACGATGGTCTCGCTGCCCCGTGACTCCTGGGTGACGATCCCGAACTTCGTCGGTTCCGAGTCCGGCAAGTCCTTCCCGGCCCGCGGCGGCTCCAAGCTGAACGCGGCGTACGCGATGGACGGCCCCGAGCTGCTCGTGCGGACCGTCGAGTTCAACACCGGCCTCCGCATCGACCACTACGCGGAGATCGGCTTCGCCGGCTTCGCGAACATCGTGGACGCGCTCGGCGGTGTCGAGCTGAACATCGAGAAGGGCTTCAAGGACAAGAAGTCCGGCGCCGACTTCCAGGCGGGCACGCAGACCCTCGACGGCGAGCAGGCCCTGGCCTTCGTCCGGACCCGGTACGCCTTCGCCCAGTCGGACCTCCAGCGGACGAAGAACCAGCAGAAGTTCCTGTCCGCGCTCGCCAACGAGGCGGCGACTCCGGGCACGATCCTCAACCCGTTCGCGCTGTACCCGACGCTGGGCGCCGGTCTGGACACGCTGATCGTGGACAAGGACATGTCGCTGTACGACCTCGGGAAGATGTTCTTCGCCATGAAGGGCATCAGCGGCGGCGACGGCACGTCCATGAACATCCCGATCTCCGGCAAGGCGCCGCAGAACTCGCTCAAGTGGGACATGCCGAAGGTCAAGCAGCTGGTGCAGCAGATCCAGAACGACGAGAAGGTCACGGTCGTTCCGAACCCGTGACCCCCGGACCGGAGGGGGGCGCAGCGCACGGCCGCCTGCACCCCCTCCGGCCAGGGCACGACTATGCTCGGGCAGGCATTCCGCCCGACCTTCCCTGGAGACCCGCATGGCCCTCAAGATCACCGTGATCGGCACCGGCTACCTCGGCGCCACCCACGCCGCGGCCATGGCGGAACTGGGCTTCGAGGTCCTCGGCCTGGACGTCGTCCCCGAGAAGATCGAGCTCCTGTCGTCCGGACGGGTCCCGATGTACGAGCCGGGTCTCGAGGAACTCCTCGCGAAGCACGTGGCCGGCATCGAGGGGTCGAGCGGACGGCTGCGGTTCACCACCTCCTGGGAGGAGGTCGGCGCCTTCGGCGACGTGCACTTCGTCTGTGTGAACACCCCGCAGAAGCACGGGGAGTACGCCTGCGACATGAGTTACGTGGACGCCGCCTTCACCTCCCTCGCCGGGGTCGTACGCGAAGGGGCCCTGGTCGTTGGCAAGTCGACCGTGCCCGTCGGCTCGGCCGAGCGGCTCGCGGGCCTGCTGCCGGAGGGCGTCGAACTCGCCTGGAACCCCGAGTTCCTGCGGGAGGGCTTCGCCGTGCAGGACACCCTGCGCCCGGACCGGATCGTGGTCGGCGTCCACAGCGAGCGCGCCGAGAAGACGCTCCGCGAGGTGTACGCCGGGCCGGTCGGCGAGGGCTCGCCCTTCGTGGTGACCGACTTCCCGACCGCCGAACTCGTGAAGACGTCCGCGAACTCCTTCCTCGCCACCAAGATCTCCTTCATCAACGCGATGGCCGAACTGTGCGAGGCCGCCGGCGGCGACGTCGCCAAGCTGGCCGAGGCGCTCGGCCACGACGACCGGATCGGGCCCAAGTTCCTGCGGGCCGGCATCGGCTTCGGCGGCGGCTGCCTCCCGAAGGACATCCGCGCCTTCATGGCCCGCGCCGGCGAACTGGGCGCCGACCAGGCGCTGACCTTCCTGCGCGAGATCGACTCGATCAACATGCGGCGGCGCGGCCAGATGGTGGAGATGGCCCGGGAGACCCTCGGCGGGAACTCCTTCCTCGGCCGCCGGGTCGCCGTGCTCGGCGCCACCTTCAAGCCGGACTCGGACGACGTCCGCGACTCCCCCGCGCTGAACGTGGCCGGTCAGATACACCTCCAGGGCGGCCAGGTCACCGTCTACGACCCCAAGGGCATGGACAACGCCCGGCGCGTCTTCCCGACCCTCGGATACGCGGACTCGGCGCGCGAGGCGGTGCGCGGGGCCGACGTGGTGCTGCACCTCACCGAGTGGCGCGAATTCCGCGAGCTCGACCCGGCGGACCTGGTGGACGAGGTCGCGTCGCCCGTGCTCCTCGACGGCCGGAACGCGCTGGACGCGGAGCGGTGGCGGGCGGCCGGCTGGACGTACCGGGCGATGGGCCGCCCGCGGGCCTGACACGAGGACACACGAGAGGGAGGGGGCGCGGTCGCGCCCCCTCCCTCCTTCGTACGGCCGGTCAGGCCACGGCCCGCCGGGTGCGGTTCGCGCGGGACAGGAACTCCGTCTCCCGCAGTGCCCGGGTGACGTTCGCGTGGGCGAGCCCGACCAGGTCCTGGGCCGGCCAGCCGCGGCGCAGCAGCTCGGCGAAGAGCGGGACGTATCCGAGGGCCGGGGCCGTCGTGTGCGAGACGCCCGTACAGTGCGGCCCGGCCTCCGTGCGCACCCGGTCCAGGACGTCGGCCGCCGGAACGGGGTCGTCGGTCACCGTGACCATGCAGACGGCGCCGTTGTCTCCGAGCAGGCCCAGGACGTCGTCGGAGAGGCTCTCGGGGGCCGCCCGGGTCAGCAGGACCGGGGCCCGGGTGACGGCGAGGGTGCGGTGGACCGTGTCCTGGTCGGCGCCCGAGAGGTCCACGGCCAGGCCGATGCGGTTCATCTCCCGTACCGCCTCGCGGGCGAAGCGGTCGAAGCGGGTGAGGTTGACGACCCGTACGCCCAGGGCGTGGTAGGCCCGCAGGGTGGCCGCCGAGCCGCCGAGCGTCGTCCAGCCGACGGGGCCCAGGAGGGCGGCGACACGGCCGCAGTTGCGGGCGTGGGACATCTCGCCCGTGGTGTGCGCGAGGCGGAGGTCCTCCGGGCAGGCGGCGACGAGCGCGCGGACGGAGTCGATGCGCCGCAGGGTCCCGATGACGCCCTCGTCGGTGTCGACGAGCAGGGACCAGAACTGGGCCCCGGCCTCACGGGCGCGGACGGGCGGCAGATCCTCGGGGTCGAGGGACCCCGGGAGCTCGGTGTGTCCCTCGGCGACCGGCTGAGCGGCCAGGAGGGCGCGGGCGCGGGCCGTCTCGTCGAGCGGCGGGGGTGGCTCCGGTGCGTCGAGCTCGCCGGCGGCGGCAGGGACGGTGGAGAGGTCGGGAGGGTCGTCTATCAGGTCCGCCATGGTCTTACTCCGAACTCGGCGATGCAGTACCGCCCCGCCGAGTTCGGCGGGGCAGTACCGTCCACCGTGCCACCGGCCCCCCGCGGGGGCGCGGCGGGCTGGACCGTTCGGGTGACCGCCTGGTTACGGTGCGTCGAGGACGTCGATGGTCGCGTTCGACGGTGCCGTACGGCTCCTCAGGTCGCGGGAGACGGCCTCCGCGTCTCGGAGGACGCGGACCGCGTTGGACCAGGTCAGTTTGGCCAGGTCCGGGTGCGACCAGCCGCGGTGCAGCAGCTCCGCGATCAGGTTCGGGTAGCCGGCGACGTCGTCGAGACCGGCCGGGGTGAAGGCCGTCCCGTCGTAGTCGCCGCCGATGCCGATGTGGTCGATGCCGGCGGCCTCGCGCATGTGGTCGAGGTGGTCGGCGACCGTGGCGGCGGTGGCGACCGGGCGCGGGTTCGCCTCCTCGAAGGCGCGGTGCAGCTTCATCGCCCCCGCGGTGGTGTCGAGGTGGTCGAAGCCGTGCGCGCGCAGGTTCTCGTCGGCCCGCGCGGTCCACTCGACGGCCGCGGGCAGGATGAACTTGGGCACGAAGGTCGCCATCGCGACGCCGCCGTTGGCGGGCAGCCGCTCCAGGACGTCGTCCGGGATGTTCCTCGGGTGGTCGCAGACCGCCAGGGCCGAGGAGTGCGAGAAGATCACCGGCGCCGCCGTGGCGTCGAGGGCGTCCCGCATGGTGGTGGCGGCGACGTGCGAGAGGTCGACGAGCATGCCGGAGCGGTTCATCTCGCGGACGACCTGCCGGCCGAACGCGGAGAGCCCGCCGACGCCGGGCCCGTCGGTCGCCGAGTCCGCCCAGTCGTTGTTGTCGTTGTGGGTGAGCGTCATGTAGCGGACGCCGAGGGTGTGCAGCGCGCGCAGGGTGGCGAGGGAGTTGTTGATCGAGTGGCCGCCCTCGGCGCCCTTCAGGGAGGCGATACGGCCCTGCTTCCTGGCCGCCTCCATGTCGTCCGCCGTCAGGGCGGGGGCCAGCTCGCCCGCGTACCGCTCCAGGAGCTGGTCGACGATGTCGATCTGCTCCAGGGTCGCGCTGACCGCGTCGTCGCCGGCCAGCCGGCAGGGCACGTACACCGACCAGAACTGGGCGCCGACGCCGCCGGCCCGCAGCCGGGCGAGGTCGGTGTGGAGCGCGCCGGTCTGGTCCGCGCCGATGTCCATGCGGTCCAGGTCGTACCGCACCTGCTCGCGGAGTGCCCACGGCAGGTCGTTGTGGCCGTCGACGACCGGATGGCCCGCGAGCAGCTCGCGGGCCTCCGCCAGACGGTCGGCCGCAGCGCTCACTTGCCGAAGCCGAAGGAGTCGGCGCCCTCGACCTTGGCCCGCAGCCGCTTGCCCTTCTCGGCCGCCTGGTCGTTGAGCTCCTGCAGGAACTCGTTCATCCGGGTGAGGAGCCCGGGGTCGTGGGCGGCGAGCATCCGGGCCGCGAGCAGGCCCGCGTTCCGGGCACCGGCGACGGAGACCGTGGCGACGGGGACACCGGCCGGCATCTGCACGATGGAGAGCAGCGAGTCCATGCCGTCGAGGTACTTCAGCGGCACCGGGACGCCGATCACGGGGAGCGGGGTGACGGAGGCGAGCATGCCGGGCAGGTGGGCGGCGCCGCCCGCGCCCGCGATGATCGCCTTCAGGCCGCGGCCCGCGGCCTCCTCGCCGTACGCGATCATCTCGCGCGGCATCCGGTGCGCCGAGAGGACGTTGACCTCGTAGGGGATCTCGAACTCGTCGAGCGCCTGGGCCGCGGCCTCCATGACCGACCAGTCGGAGTCGGATCCCATGGCGATGCCGACGACGGGGGAGGTGCTGATGCTGCTCACTCGGTGATCGTTCCTCGCAGGTAGCCGGCGGCGTGACGCGCGCGCTCCAGCACGTCGTCCAGGTCGTCGCCGTAGGTGTTGACGTGCCCCACCTTGCGGCCGGGCTTCACGTCCTTGCCATACATGTGGATCTTGAGCTGCGGGTCCCTGGCCATGCAGTGCAGGTACGCCGCGTACATGTCCGGGTAGTCGCCGCCCAGGACATTGCACATCACGGTCCACCGCGCGCGCGGCCGCGGATCGCCGAGGGGCAGGTCGAGGACCGCGCGGACGTGGTTGGCGAACTGCGAGGTGATCGCCCCGTCCTGGGTCCAGTGACCGGAGTTGTGCGGGCGCATCGCCAGTTCGTTGACGAGGATGCGGCCGTCCGTGGTCTGGAACAGCTCGACGGCGAGGTGGCCGACGACGCCGAGCTCCTTGGCGATCCGGAGGGCCAGCTCCTGCGCCTGGCCGGCGAGCTCGCCGTCGAGGCCGGGCGCGGGCGCGATCACGGTGTCACAGACGCCGTCGACCTGACGGGACTCGACGACCGGGTAGGCGACGGCCTGGCCGTGCGGGGAGCGGACGATGTTCGCGGCGAGCTCGCGCGTGAAGTCGACCTTCTCCTCGGCGAGGACCGGGACCCCCGCGAGGAACGGGTCGCGGGCCTCCTCCGGCGTACGGACGAACCAGACGCCCTTGCCGTCGTAGCCGCCGCGCACGGTCTTGAGGATGATCGGGAAGCCACCGCCCTCGGCGGCGAAGGCCGCCGCGTCCTCCGGGTCCGCCACGATGCGGTGCCGGGGGCTGGGCGCGCCGATCTCGTCGAGCTTCGCGCGCATCACCCCCTTGTCCTGGGCGTGCACAAGGGCGTCGGGGCCCGGGCGGACGGGAATGCCGTCCGCTTCGAGGGCGCGCAGGTGCTCCGTGGGGACGTGCTCGTGATCGAAGGTGATCACGTCGCATCCGCGCGCGAAGTCACGCAGCGTGTCCAGGTCGCGGTAGTCGCCGATGACGACCTCGCTCACCACCTGGGCCGCGGAGTCCTGCGGGGTGTCGCTGAGGAGCTTGAACTTGATGCCGAGGGGGATGCCCGCCTCGTGGGTCATACGGGCGAGCTGCCCGCCGCCGACCATGCCTACTACGGGGAACGTCACCCTCTTAGGGTATCCGCACCATCCGGGAACACTCGTCCGGCTGTGGTTTGGCACAAGAACACCGCAGGTGAAGCCCTGGTTCTCCAGGGGTTTACGAGGTACACGGGCGGGTGACAGGAGCGCTGGTTAGCATGGATGGGTTGACGTCGCCCGGACGTCATCCGGACGGACGGGACAGAGCCATCACCATGAGTGAACCCGGCGCGCTGCGCACGCGACTCGACCGGCTCGTCCGCGAGGTCGCCAAGTTCGGGGTGGTCGGCGGTCTCGGCGTCCTGGTCAACCTCGGCGTCTTCAACCTGGTCCGCGGCACGACCGACATCCCGATGGTGCGGGCGAGCCTGATCGCCACCGTCGTCGCCATCGTCTTCAACTACGTGGGGTTCCGCTACTTCACGTACCGCGACCGGGACAAGTCGGGGCGGACGAAGGAGATGTCGCTGTTCCTGCTGTTCAGCGTCGTCGGCATGGTCATCGAGAACGGCGTGCTCTACGCGGCGACGTACGGCTTCGGCTGGGACGGCCCGCTGGCCAGCAACTTCTTCAAGTTCTTCGGGATCGGCATCGGAACGCTGTTCCGCTTCTGGTCGTACCGCACCTGGGTGTTCCGTGCGCTGCCCGCGAAGGAGGCGGTGCAGACCGCCGAGTCCTTCCTGGAGCAGGCCCCGCGGCAGGCGACCCGCCGCCAGCCCGACCGCGTCTGACCAGCCCTTCTCAGCGTACGGGGCGGTCCCTGGGCTCGTCCGAGACGCTGCGGACCTCCCGGCTCAGGAAGAGCGCGAAGACCGGCGGCTGCTGCTGGAGCAGTTCGAGCCTGCCGCCGTCCGCCTCCGCCAGGTCGCGGGCGACCGCGAGGCCGATGCCGGTGGAGCTGCGGCCGCTGACGGCCCGCTCGAAGATCCGGGCGCCGAGGTCGGCCGGGACGCCCGGGCCCTCGTCGGTGACCTCGATCACCGACTGGTTGCCGATGACCCGGGTCCTGAGGGCGACCGTGCCGCCGCCGTGCATGAGCGAGTTCTCGATCAGGGCCGCGAGCACCTGGGCGACCGCGCCCGGGGTGCCGACGGCCCGCATCCCCTGCTTGCCCGAGTGGACGATGGCCCGCCCGGCGCTGCGGTAGGCCGGCCGCCACTCCTCGATCTGCTGCTTGACGACCTCGTCCAGGTCGAAGGCGACGGCGGAGCCGGAGCGCGGGTCCCTGGAATTGGTCAGGAGCCGCTGGACGACGTCGGTGAGCCGCTCGACCTGGGTGAGCGCGATCGTGGCCTCCTCCTTGACCGTGTGCAGGTCGTCGGCGAGGGCCACTTCCTCCAGGCGCATGGAGAGCGCGGTGAGGGGCGTCCGCAGCTGGTGCGAGGCGTCGGCGGCGAGCCTGCGCTCGGCGGTGAGCATCCGGGCGATGCGTTCGGCGGAGGCGTCGAGGACGTCCGCGACCCGGTCGAGCTCGGGCACCCCGTACCGCTTGTGCCGGGGCCGCGGGTCGCCGGAGCCGAGGCGTTCGGCGGTCTCCGCGAGGTCGGTGAGCGGTGAGGTCAGCTTGTTCGCCTGACGTACGGCGAGGAGGACGGCGGCGATGACGGCGAGCAGGGCCACCGCGCCGATGATCAGGAGGGTGCGGCCGACCTCGTCGGTGACGGTGGAGCGGGACTCCTCGACGGTCACGGTCTCGCCGCGCTCGCCCTCGGCGAGGCCGCGGATGACGTCCCCTTCGGGACGGGTGCCGATCTCGATGGTGTCGCGGCCGGGGATGTGGATCTGGGCGTACCGCTTGGCGCCGCTCTGCTCGGCGAGGATGTCCGGGTTGACCGGCTCGCCGCCGATGAGCCGGCTGTCGACGATGGAGGCGAGCCGCACCGCCTCGGTGTCCACCCGCTCCTGGGCGGTGCTGGTGATGGTGCGGGTCTCGACGATGACGAGGGAGACCCCGAACACCGAGATGACGACGAGCACCACGGCGAGCGTGGAGTTGATCAGTCGGCGGCGCATGGCGTGGGGGTGGCTCAGCTCTTCTCGAAGCGGAAACCGACTCCGCGCACGGTGGCGATGTAGCGCGGGTTCGCCGCGTCGTCGCCGAGCTTCTTGCGCAGCCAGGAGATGTGCATGTCGAGGGTCTTGGTGGAGGACCACCAGGTGGTGTCCCAGACCTCGCGCATCAGCTGGTCGCGGGTGACGACCCGGCCGGCGTCCCTGACCAGGACCCGGAGCAGGTCGAACTCCTTCGCGGTGAGCTGGAGCTCCTCCTCGCCCATCCAGGCGCGGTGCGACTCGACGTCGATCCGTACGCCGTGGGTCGCGGGGGCGACGGCGGGCTCGCTGGAGCCGCGCCGGAGCAGGGCCCGGACCCGGGCGAGGAGTTCGGCGAGCCGGAAGGGCTTGGTGACGTAGTCGTCGGCGCCGGCGTCGAGCCCGACGACGGTGTCGACCTCGTCGGCCCGTGCGGTGAGCACCAGGATCGGGACCGCGTGCCCCTCGGCGCGCAGCCGCCGTGCGACCTCGAGACCGTCCATGCCGGGCAGGCCCAGGTCGAGCACGACCAGGTCCACTCCGCCCTGGAGTCCGGCGTCGAGTGCGGTCGGACCGTCCTCGCGGACCTCGACCTCGTACCCCTCTCTCCGCAGGGCACGGGCCAGCGGTTCCGAGATGGAGGCGTCGTCCTCGGCGAGCAGTACACGGGTCATGGGGTGATGGTAGTCGGCACGGGTACCGGGGCGGGGCGTGATGTGCAAGGACCGGGTAACCCTTGGAGATCTTGTGACCATCCAGCACATGACCTTGGAATGGCCTTGTACGGTTGCAGTTCTACCTGTGATCCATCTCTCAAGTCCTTCCATATCCGGCACTGTCGTGTCGTATGGTGTCGAGACGTCTGTAGCGGTAAACGGGGACCTTTGGCCAGCTTCGCGGGCCAAGGTCCTCTTTCTGCGTGAGGTCGGCCCCGCCGATCCTCGAAGACGGCGAATGACCTGTGGGCCGGGTCCCGGGACGCGCAGACGCGTCTCCCGGGGCGTGGATCCCGGTGGGGCCGTACCGGCTCCCGCCGGTGCCGGCCTCCCCCACCGGGCGCACCACGCTCACAAGGCGCGCGTCCCGACAGAGCAAGGATCGACATGGCGTCCAGCCTGACGAAGGACTCGGCCGACACCCTCGGCTACGAGAAGACCTTCCTCGGCCACCCCCGCGGCCTGGCCACTCTCTTCATGACCGAGATGTGGGAGCGGTTCTCCTACTACGGCATGAGGGCCCTTCTCGTTCTGTACCTGGTCTCCGGCGGCGTGGACGCCGCCACGGGCAGCCAGGGCGGCGGCCTCGCGATGACCGCGGCGACGGCGACGGCGATCTACTCCGTCTACGTCTCGATGGTCTACCTCATGGCCATGCCCGGCGGCTGGTTCGGCGACCGCGTCTGGGGCGCCCGCAAGACCGTCACGATCGCGGCGTCCGTGATCATGCTCGGCCATGTCTCGCTGGCCCTCCCGGGCCAGGCGATGTTCTTCGTCGGTCTCGCACTCGTCGCGGTCGGCTCCGGTCTGCTGAAGGCCAACATCTCGACGATGGTCGGCCACCTCTACAAGAACGCGGACGACCCGCGCCGTGACGGTGGCTTCACGATCTTCTACATCGGCATCAACCTGGGCGCGTTCCTCGCTCCCCTGGTGATCGGCACCGTCGGCGAGAAGGTCAACTGGCACCTGGGCTTCGCCCTCGCCGCCGTCGGCATGGGCCTGGGCCTCGCCGTCTTCCTGCTCTTCGGCAAGACGCTGAACCCGAAGAGCAGCGAGGTCCCGAACCCGCTGTCCGCCGAGGAGCGCAAGGCCGTCATCACCAAGGCCGCCGTCGTCACCGTCGTGATCGCCGCGTTCTACGGTGCCGTCGTCGCCCTGGGCATGTACACCCTGAACTGGGCGATGGTCCCGATCACCCTCGCCGGTCTGATCATCCCGGTCGCCGTCCTGGCCCGCATCAAGCGCGACAAGGACCTGAGCTCCGGCGAGAAGTCCCGCGTGACCGGCTACATCTGGTTCTTCGTCGCCGCCGCCATCTTCTGGATGATCTACGACCAGGGTGGCTCGACGCTGTCCCTGTTCGCCGACGACAAGACCGCCGACACCATCTTCGGCCTCGGCTTCCCCGCCACCTGGTACCAGTCGCTGAACCCGCTGTACGTCATGGCGCTGGCCCCGGTCTTCGCCTGGCTGTGGCTGTGGCTGGCCCGCAAGAACCAGGAGCCGAACACCATCGTGAAGTTCGCGATGGGTCTCGTCCTGGTCGGCGCGTCCTTCTTCGTCTTCATCGTCCCGATGAACATGGCGGGCGACGGCACCAAGGTCTCCCCGATGTGGCTCGTCTCGATCTACATGATCCAGACCATCGGCGAGCTGTGCCTCTCCCCCGTCGGCCTCTCCGTCACCACGAAGATGGCGCCGCAGAAGTACGCCTCCCAGATGATGGGTGTCTGGTTCCTCGCCGTCACCGCCGGTGACTGCACGACGGGTCTGCTCTCCATCGCGGGTGTCGACCTCAACGGCACGGGAATCATCGGCATCCAGGCGGCGCTCGCCGTCGCGGCCGGATTCGCGATCTACATGTACCGCAAGAAGGTCCAGGGCCTCATGGGCGACGTCCACTGACGCTTGCAGGTCCGCGGAGGCCGCCGCACCGGGTCCGGTGCGGCGGCCTCCGTCGTTCTCTCACCTCCTGAGCCGCGCCCACGGGGTGAAGGTGAACACCGCGCCGCCGAGCAGGATCACCGTGCCCGCGACCAGGGCGAGGGCGCGCAGGGCGCCGTCGCTCTCGGCGCCGGTCTCCGCGAGGTTCCCGCCGTCGGAGCCGCCGGAGCCCGAGCCCGATCCTGAGCCGGTGGTCGTGCTCGTACCGCCGTCGGAGCCGCCGGACGCGCCGCCCGCCTGCTTGCTGGTGTCCAGCTCCAGGGAGGCCTGGACCGCGCCCTTGACCGCGCAGGGGATCACGATCGGGGTGCCGCCGAGCGAGACGCTGATGGTGAGCGCGCCCGGGCTGAGGGTGGACCGGCCCGTCGCCCCCGGCGTGTACGTGCCCTTCATGTCGGACAGGTCGACCGGCTTGCCCGCCTCCAGCGGGGCGGCGTTGGCGGGTCCCGTGACCTTCACCGTCCCCCCGTCGGCACCGCCGACCTTGACGGCCATGGACGGCTTGAGTGCGCCGGCCGGGAGGGCCGCAGGGCTGTTCATGACGCCCTTGGCGGTCTTGACGGTGAGGTCGTAGCCGTTGCCGTTCTTCTTGGCGTCGATCGTCACCTTGGAGGCGATCGAGGCGGGGCCGGGGGGCTGGCAGGAGAACTGCACGGAGACCTGCTTGCCGGGGAAGTCGGTCTGCCCGCCGCCCCCGCCGGAGCCTCCGGAGCCTCCGCCGGAGGTGGACGTGGAGCCGCCCGTACCGCCGCCGGAGCTGGTGGAGGAGCCGCCGGTGCTGGTCGATCCTCCGCCGGTGCTGCTCGTACCGCCGGAGGTGGTCGTGGTGCCGCCGGTGCTGCTCGTACCGCCGGAGGTGGTCGTGGTGCCGCCGGTGCTGCTCGAACCGCCGGAGGTCGTGGTGCCGCCGGTGCCGCTCGTACCGCCCGACGTCGTCGTCCCGCCTCCGTCCGCCGTCACCTTGATCGTCGCGGCGACCGGGACCGTCTCCTTCGGCGCGCACTTCGTGTCCGTCGACAGCGGCTTGGACACGTTGATCGTGTACTTGTCCGGCGTCAGCGTGATCTCGCCCGCCTTCTCCAGCTTCAGCTTCCCCTTCATGTCGGGGAGCACCATCGGGCTGTTCTTGGGGATCGGCGGGTTCTTCCGCGGTCCCTCCATCGCCACCGTGCCGCTCGCCGCGCCGCCCACGGTGAGGACGCCAGTCGGTTTGACCGTGTCCTCGCCGAGGTCGAGCACGTCGGGGTTCTTCGAGGCGGCCTGGACCGTCTTCCAGACGATCTCGACCTCGTCTCCGACCTTGGCCTCCGCCGGTGCGGTGATCAGCACCTTCGTGGTGCCCTGCACGGGCGGAAGCCCGGAGATGGACGGCGGGATGCACTCCGTCCGGTACGAGACCTCGGCGGCCTGGGCGGGGCCGGCGGAAATCAGGATCCCCGCGCCGCCGAGCATCAGCGCGACTCCGGCCGCGCTCATCCTCCGTTGCGTACTCACGCATGTCCCTTCGTCGTCGGGCTGCTCTCCGGTGCTGACGGTGCGGAGTCAGGACTGAACCACGGCAGGACCGCGGTCGGTCCGTCGTCCCCCGGGTCCCGCCGCGCGGGAACGGGGGCACGTGTACGGGGCCGCCGGCGGCGCGGGGGCCGGGCCCGGGCAGGGCTGGCGGCCGGACGGACGCGGTCCACCACCGCCATCCCGATCCGGAACAGAGCCGCCGGTACGACGAGGGCGAGGAGAGCCCAGAAGAGCGTCACGCCCCAGGGTCTGCCGACCCCCCACGGCTGCTCGGCCAGGACCTTGCCCGCGTACCGCACGGAGACCTGGTAGTCGCCGTGCGCGCCCGCCGCGAGTTCCACCGGGAGCCGGACGAGGGCCTTCCCGCCGGGTGCGACGGTGCCGCGCCACTGGTGTTCCTCGTACTGCGGCGCGAAGACGCCGTGGCCGGTGCCGACCTGGAAGACGGGGTCCTTGACGGCTGCGGAGCCCAGGTTGCCGACGGTGAGGACGATCTCCCGGCGCGGCGGCGCCCCGAACCAGGTGAGGAGGCCGCTGGAGCCGTCGAGGCGTACCGCGGCGAGGACGGCGAGCCGCCCGTCGCCGGAGGCCTCGGGGAGCGGGGCCGTGGGGTGCCCGGCGACGGTGAACTCCCGGTCGACGGCGTCCTGCTGGCCGGTGACCCCGGCCACGTGCACGACGCAGGGGCAGGGCTTGGGGGGCTCGGCGACCGGGAGTCTCGTACTGAACGCGCCCCGGACGTCGACGGTGGCGGCCCTGCCCTCGGTGTTGGCACAGGAGTTGGTGCCGCCGATGACGCCCGTACCGGGGGCGGACTGGCCGCAGATCAGGAGCATGAGCAGCGCGCCCGGCTTCCAGCCGCTGCCGCTGACGGTGATCGAGCCGCCCTTGCCGCCCTCCTCCTGGGAGAGTTCGACGACGGGGCCGGGGGCGGCGTGTGCCGGGGCGGCGGGCAGCAGAGCGAGGGCGAGGACCGCCAGGAACGCCGTGGCCGTACGTGTCCATCTCATGGGGTCGCTCCCGCCGACGCCGGTGGGGTACGGGACCCTCCGCGCCGCCGTAGCGCGTGTCCGCCGCCGGCCGCCGCCGCGAGGAGCAGGCCGGCCGCGCCGGTGAGCGCTGGGCCCGAGGCGAAGGAGGCCTCGGCGCGGGCGGTGGCAGGGGCGGCGCCCTGGGCGGTGGCCGTCAGCCGGACGGTGACGGAGTCGAGGCCGGGCGGGTCGGGCCAGGGTTCGGTGCGGGTGGTCCGTTCGCCGGGGCGGAGGGTGAGCGGCAGGGGGCGGCGGGGCCGGTCGAGGAGGGTGCCGAGGACGCCTTCGGCGTGGACCGCGAGGTGCGGGGCGAGGACGGTGGTACCACGGTTGACCAGGGTGTAGCGGAGGGTGCCGGTCGCGGTCTCGACGTGGACGTCCTCGACGGTGAGGGCGGCGAGCCGGGGGCCGCTGACCCGTAGCCGCAGGTCGACGCGTATCTCCCGGTCCGCCGCCGCTGCCCGTACGGTGCCCCGGTGTTCGCCCGGCGGAGTGTCCGCGGTGACGGTCACGGCGAACGGCACGTCCGCCCTGGTCCTCGCGGGCACGGTCACGGTCCGGGCGGCGAAGGACACGGGCGCGCCGTGGCCGCTGAGCCGTACGGTGAGCGGCCGGGCGCCCGGGTTGGTCAGCGACAGGGTGTCCTGGAGGACGCTCCCGGCGGGACCCTCCAGATAGGCGTACGGCCGTCCGGCGGCCGGCGCCGCCGTCCAGGCCCGGGTGCCGGGGGGAGCCGCCGTCCGGTCCTCGGTGCCGGGGGGAGCCGCCGCGACCGCGCCGATGAGGGCGGTCACGGCGGCCACGAGTCCGGTGCGTGCCGCTGTCCTGGGCGCCTGGCGTGCCGGACGCCGGCCCGGGCGTGCCGCCGTCCGCATCAGCGTGCCGTGCGCCGGGTGAGCCAGAGGACTCCTGCGGCGCCGGTCAGCAGGACGGTGCCGCCGAGGGTGCCGAGGGCCATGGCGGAGTCGAGCGGGCCAGTCCTGGGCAGTTCGGCTCCGGTGTCCTCCGGGTCGTCGGCGGGCGGTGGGGTGCCGGAGCCCCCGGAGACGCCGCTGACCTGGAGTTCGAGCGACGGCGCGGGGCTGTTCTCCGGGGTGCAGACGGCCGCGTCCATGCCGAGGGCGTGGACGGTGAGCCTGCCGGCCGTGAAGGTGACCTTTCCGTTCTTCTTCGGGGTGTACGTGCCCGTCAGCGTGCCGATCCTGATGGGGGTGTCGGGCGGGACGGCGGCCGTGTTGGGCGTTCCCTTGACCTGGACGGTGCCTTCGGCGTCGCCGCCGAGGACGAGTTCGGCGCGCGGGGTCATGACCCCCTTGGGGAGTTCGACCGGGCTGTCGGAGACGCCCTTCTCGAACGACATGGTGATCGTGTAGGCGCTGCCGTTCCTGACGGCCTTGATGTCGACGGGTGAGACGGCGCTCTTGGGGCCGATCTTCGTCTCGCAGGCGTAGGCGACGTCGACGACGGCCGCCTGCGCGGCCGGGGCGCCGGCCAGCACGGCCGCGCCCGCCACCGCGGCCGTGAGCGCGGCGGTCGTTCTTCTCCGGTTCGGCTCCTTGGACACCCCGAGCACCCCTCACCGCAAGGCAACTGACGGTCTATCAGATTGGGCGTCAAGGTACGCCTGAGGCCTTGCGGAGGGAAGGCAGGAGAACGAGTGGGATTGTGAAGGTCCCAGGGGGGCGGGGGCGGCGCGCGGCTCCGCAGGGGCGGGGCGCCCCTGGGGTCAGGTCCTAGACGGGCGAGGCGAGTTCGGCCCAGACCGTCTTGCCGGGCGCGCCCGGGGTGCGCTCGATGCCCCAGTCGAGGCAGAGGCGCTGCACGATGAACATCCCGTGGCCGCCGGGCCGGCCGGACCGGTGCGGGGTGCGGGGCGCGGGCTGGCCCGCGCCCCGGTCGGAGACTTCGAGGCGCAGGACCTTGGCGAGCCGCAGGACGCGGAGGCGCTCAGGGCCCTCGGCGTGCAGGCACGCGTTCGTGACGAGTTCGGAGACGACGAGGAGGACGTCCTCGGCGGCGGCCCTGCGGTCGGCGGTGGCGGCAGGCAGCCAGCCCCATTCGTGGAGCGCCGTCCGTGTGAAGTCACGGGCGAGCGGAACGGTTCCGCTGGTCTCGCCGAGGGCGAGCGTACGGACGTCGGAAGCTTGGTCCATCAGCGCTTCACCTCACCGATCGACGGGACAGAGGGGCAGGACGTACGGGCCGTGCGGGCGAAGCCGTGGCACGCGGGCCGGGGCCCGGCCGGGGAGGGCCGGGACTCAGCCGGAAGAGTCGGGGCTCAGCCGGGAGAGCCGGGGCTCAGCCGGGAAGGGCCGTGTCGAGTGTCTCGTGCACGGTGAAGACGGCTTCCGCGCCCGTGATCTGGAACACCCGGGCGACCGCGGGCCGCATCGCCACCAGATGGACCCCGCCGCCGGCGGCGTCCGCCCTCAGTCTGGCGCCCAGCAGGACGTTGAGTCCGGTCGAATCACAGAACTCCAGGCCCGAGCAGTCGACGACCAGCCGTGAGCGGCCGGCGTCGAGCGCGTCGTCCAGGGGGGAGCGCAGCAGGTCGGCGGTGTGGTGATCGAGCTCACCCGCCGGCGAGAGGATCGCGCTCGCCCCCACGGTCCGGACCTCGACCCGCAACCGCGCGGGCGGTGCGCTGCCGATGTTCTCGCGGTCCATGGCCGTGCCTCTTCTCGCTCTCGCGGATGCCGACTGACGTGCCTCGAACCCTACAAGCGGGGCGGCCTTCCGTGCACACGAGGTCCCCCCTATAACCGGACAAACCGGATTGTCGACACTTGCGACCTTGCGCGTCCAACAGGTAGGGCTAGAAGAGAACACCCGACACGACCGGCTTCGGAGGCGCCGCAAACCGCAGCAGAAGAACCACGAAGGAGACCCATGTCACCCCGGCTCGACGCCCCGCGTACCCCCGACGCGCCGTCGGCAGCAGTCACCCTCGACCGACCCACGACCCCTGCCGTGAACCGACCTCTCGACCGTCCCGCGGACCCCGCCGCGGCCCCCGCCGACCGTTCCGTCCGGCTCCCGGACGAGCTCACGGACCGGCTCGCCGACGGGCCCCTCGACCGGATCGCACCGGTCGACGCGCGCGCCCTGTCGAAGCAGCTCTTCGCCCGGCTCGCCGAGCTCGAAGAGGGCACCCACGACCACGCGTACGTCCGCAACACCCTGGTGGAACTCAACCTGGCCCTCGTCCGGTTCGCTGCCGCCCGCTTCGGCACCCGCAGCGAGCCGATGGAGGACATCGTCCAGGTCGGCACCATCGGCCTCATCAAGGCGATCGACCGCTTCGAACTCGCCCGCGGCGTCGAGTTCCCCACCTTCGCGATGCCGACGATCATCGGCGAGATCAAGCGCTTCTTCCGCGACACCTCGTGGTCCGTGCACGTGCCGCGCAGACTCCAGGAGCTGCGGCTCGACCTCGCCAGGGCCGGTGACGCGCTCTCCCAGCGCCTCGACCGCGCCCCGACCGTCGCCGAACTCGCGAAGGAGCTCGGGATCTCCCCCGAGGAGGTCGTCGAGGGCATGGCCGCGAGCAACGCCTACACCGCCACCTCGCTCGACGCGCAGCCCGACGAGGAGGACGGCGCCGGAGGCGAGGCCACGCTCGCCGACCGGCTCGGCTACGAGGACCACGGTCTCACCGGGATCGAGTACATCGCCTCCCTGAAGCCGATGATCGCCTCGCTGCCCGCCCGCGAGCGGCAGATCCTCTCCCTCCGCTTCGTCTCCGGCATGACCCAGTCGGAGATCGGCACGGAGCTCGGCATCTCGCAGATGCACGTGTCCCGGCTGCTCGCCCGCACCCTCGGGCGGCTCCGCCGCGGACTCACCCTGGAGGAGTGACCGCGCCCCGGAGGAACGTCCCCACTGTGGGGGAATGACCTCCGCCGCCTCCCCCGAGCCGCCAAGATGGCTTCGGAAAGGGCCCGTTCACGGTCTTCGGACCCGGGACGGGCCCTTCCGCGTGACCGGAGGTGCCTTGTTGACGCGCCGTCCGGATTGGGCCACATTGAGCCCGGGGTTCAGGGGGGAATCACATGGTTTCTGCGTACGCGGACATGGAAGAGCGCATGCGCGGCAGGCTCGGGGGCCGAGAGTGCCTCTACGTGCCGTCGTGCCGCTTCGGTCTCTATCTCGCGCTGCGCCACTGGTGCCGCCCCGGCGGCCGGGTGCTGATGTCACCGGTCAACGACGACGTCATCCTCTTCGTCGTCCTCGCCGCCGGGCTCCGCCCCGTACAGGCTCCGCTCGACCCCCGGAACGGGTCGATCGACACGGCCGCCGTGCCCGAGGCCGTCTGGCGTGACCTCTCGGCCGTCCTCACCACCAATCTGTACGGGAACCCCGACCCGGCACCGGAGCTGCGGGACCGCTGCGACCGGCTCGGCGTCCCGCTGATCGAGGACGCGGCGCACGCGATCGGCTCGACCGTCGGCGGACGCCCCGTCGGCACGTACGGCGAGGCCTCCGTCTTCAGCCTGTCGAAGCACACCGGCGCCAAGGCCGGCGGCTTCCTCGCCCTCGCCGACCCGGCGCTGCGCGGCGAACTCACCGCCGCCCGTGACGCGTTGCTGCACCCGACCCGTACCACCGCCGAACTCGCCTATCTGCTCAGGCCGTACGCCGAGGCCACCCTGCGCGGGCTGCGCCTGACCGGGGCCGCGCGCGCGGCCGTGCGGCGGCTCGGCCTCCAGGAGCGCGAGGAGATCCGGATGCCGCTCCGTGCCGATGCCCTGAAGCGGGCCCTCCCGTCCGCGCCCGCGCTCGAACCCTTCCACTCCTGGGTCCGGGTCGACATGCACGACTACCGGCTCCGGCCCGGCACCGGCAGGCTCCGCCGCACCTCCCGCAGGCTCGACCGGCTCGACGGTGTCCTCGCCGCCCACCGGGACGGAACCGCGCGCCTCCTGGGCAGCGAGTACGGCACGCCCGGCGCCGCGGAGGAACCGGCGCAGCCGCTGTTCCGGGTGCCACTGCTCGTCGACGACAGGGACGCGGCGATCGACGCCCTCGCCCGGCACCGGATCACCACCGGCTACGTCTACGACCCACCCCTCGACGGCTACGCGGGCGAGGCGTTCACCGAACCCTCCCCCGCGCCCGGCCCTGCCGCCTGGTTCGCCCGGCACGCCCTGCCCGTGGACCCGCGCCGCGCGGACGAGGTCCTGCGCGTCCTGCGCACCGCGGCGATCCGCCCGGCGCACCTGTCGGCGGCCCCCGGCGGCGCCCGGTGACCGAGACCGTACGGCTGCGGGACACCGACCGTCCCGCCGCCGAGGAGCCCGGGGACGCGGCCCCGGAACCCCCCGCCGGCCAGGACGGCGCGGGCGACGGCTCCGGCGAGAGCTCCCTCTTCCGCAACGCGTACGCGCTGATGCTCTCCACCGGCGTCTCCGCCGCCCTCGGGCTCGGGTTCTGGCTGGTCGCCGCCCGCTACTACACGGAGGAGGCCGTCGGACAGGGCTCCGCCGCCATCGCCGCCCAGCGGATGCTCGCCTCCCTCACCGCGACGACGCTCACCGGCGCGGTCGTCCGGTACGTGCCCCGCGCCGGGCGCGCCACCGGTCCCCTCGTGCTGCGCCTGTACCTGTTCAGCACCCTGGTCGTCGGTGTCGCCTGCGGGGTCTTCCTGCTCACCCTGGACTGGTGGGGACCCTCGTACGCCCCCCTCGGCACCCTGTCCGCGGGGATCTTCTTCACCGCCGCCAGCATCGGCTGGGCCCTGCTCACCCTCCAGGACGCGGTCCTCACCGGGCTGAGACGCGCCGTCTGGGTCCCCGTCGGCAACGCCGTCTTCTCGCTCGGCAAGCTCGTACTCCTCGTCGCCCTCGCCGTCGCCCTGCCCGTGCTCGGCGTCTTCGTCTCCTGGGCTGCGGCCATAGCGCTCTCCGTCGTGCCCGTCGGCTGGCTCGTCTTCCGGCGCCTCATCCCCCGGCAGGCGCGCGCCGACCGGGACCGCGAGCCGCCGACGATGCGCGAGATCGGCCGGTTCCTCGCCGGGGACTCGGTCGGTTCGGTCTTCAGCCTCCTCATGATCAGCCTGCTGCCGATGATGGTCGCCGTCCGCTTCGACGCCGCCCACAACGCCTTCTTCTACACGGCCTACACCGTCGGCGGCACGATGGAGTTCATGGCCATCAACATGGCCTCCTCGCTCACCGCGCACGCCTCCCACAGCCCCGACTCCCTCGCCGAGGGGGTCAGGGGCGCGCTGCGCCGCATGGTGCTGCTGCTCGTCCCGGTCGTCCTCTTCCTCGTCGTCCTCGCCCCGCTGCTCCTCGCGCCCTTCGGCGGGGACTACGCCGCCAACGGCACGACCGTGCTGCGGCTGCTCGCCGCCGCCGCGCTGCCCCGGGTCGCCGTCGAGCTGTACATCGGGGTGCTGCGCGTCCAGGGCCGTACGGGCATGCTCGCCGCCCTCCAGGGCGCGATGTGCGTCCTGGTCCTCGGCAGCGCGGCCTTCCTCCTCGGGCCCTTCGGCATCGCCGGGGCCGGATACGCCGTCCTGGGCGGGATGACCGTGACGGCGATCGCGTGCGTACCGGGCCTGCGGGCCGCGCTCAAGGGCCGGGCGGCCCCCGCCGAGGGGGCGAAGGCCGAGGCGCGGGTGAGGGAACGCGCGGAGGACGGCTACGGCACGAGCTGGGCGCGGGAGAGCGCCTATCTGCGCGGGGCGCACGACTCGGTGACGCCCGCGTTCGGCATCCCGGTGTACGTACCGCGGCAGCACGAGGGGGAGGCGGGGGGAGGCGCCGGGGAACAGCACGGCTCGGGCGCCGCGCCCGAGCCGCGAGGCACCGGCCCCGCGGGCGCCGCGGCTGGGGCGCATGGCACCGGCCCCGCGGACGCCACCGCTGGGGCGCGTGGCACCGGCCCCGCAGGCGCCGCTCCCCGCCGCGGCCGGGCCATGGCCGGGCTGTGGCCGCTCCTCCGCCATGGCCCGGCCGCGACCTGGCTGTGGCTGCTCCTCGGCCTGGCCGCCGGGCTGTTCTGGCTGCCGCTCGCCGGTTCCGGCGCGCTGGACGTGGAGCGGCTCTCGGGGACCGGTCTCCTGACCGCGCTCCCGCCCGTCACCCTCGCCGCCGGGCTGCTGTTCGTCGCCCTCCAGGGCGCCGCCGTCGGGCTCCGCGTCTTCCGGCCCGCGTTCGCCGGAACGGTCCTGCTCGCCACCTTCCTCGCCCTGCACACCGCGCCGCCCCTGCTCGGCCTGCGGCCGGCCGAGGCGGACGGCCCCGGCGCCACGCTCCTGGGCGACGGGGTGGAGCGGGCCGTCGCCCCCGTCGTGCTCCAGGCGCTCTGTCTGCTGCTCACGGCCGTGCTGCTGCGGGTCGTCGGCGCGGGCGCGCGGGTCACGGCCGGGGTGGTGTGGGTGCTGGTGTGGGCGGGCTGGGCGGGGCAGCAGGCCTTCGCCGCCGCCCCGCTCCCCCTCTTCCTCGGCCTGGCCGGCGGCACGATGGCGGTGTGCGCCTTCCGGGGCCTGACATCGGGCAGGCGCTAGAGGGCGGGCGGACGATGAACCGCCCCGCCCCTCAGTCCCCCGGCACGTCCTGGTGGAAGTACGGGTCCTGGCCCGCGATCCGGTAGCCCTCCAGGCCGGGGCCCGAGTCGACCGTCAGGTCGCAGCCGGGGCCGGGCACGGCACGGTTCCAGTGGACGTACGCCTTCACCTCCGGCAGCGTCGGCGCGACCTCCGGGATGGCGGTGTACCAGTCACGCTGCCGCTCGGGCCGCTTCGGGTCGGGGGCGGTGGAGAACTCGGAGAGCATGACGGGCTTGTCGGCGGAGATGTTCTTCCGGAGCCAGTCGTAGCTGGGGCGCTGGCTCCTGTCGAAGTCCAGCCACTTCGACGTCCCGTGGCAGAGGTGGTAGTTGTACTGGTCCATGCCGATCCAGTCGACGTAGTCGTCGCCGGGGTAGAGCTGCTTCATCGTGTCCGCGCTGCCCAGGTAGCCGGAGACCGTCCACACCCAGACCACGTTGTCGGCGCCGAGTTTCCTGAACCGCTCGTGGAGGTGACGGTAGGCGGCCACGTACTCGGCGGGGGTGCCGGCTCCCTCCTTGATCCGGGCGTCGGCCTCCTGGTCGAAGGAGAGGAAGACCCGCTTGCCGTAATCCTTGATGCGGCGGATCTGCGGGTCGAGGATCTCGGTGTCGTACCGCCCGGAGGCGATGGTCTTCCAGCCGAGCTGGGTCTCGGTGTACCCGGCGTGGTGCGGCTCCTTCCACACCGTGGACTCCCAGGCCAGCATCAGCATCCGGTCCCTGCCGAGGGCCCGCTCGTCAGGGGTGAGGAGGGTGCCGTCGAGCTCGTTGCCCGACATGTCGTGGTACGTGTAGACGAGATCGAGGCGGCGGCCGATCTTCTTCTCGAAGGCGAGCACCGGCCGGGTGAGCGAACTGTCGCTGTCGTACGGGATGTACGCGCCCCACCAGGCCCCGCAGGGGGCGACGAGCCGGGCGTCCGGGGCGCAGCGGTCGTCGCCCTCCGCGACGGTCGCCCACACCCCGATGCCGGCGGTCAGCGCGCCGACGGCGGCGAGCGCCACCGCGAGCCGTCCGGCCGGCCCGCCCCCGGCGTGCCGGCCGGTCATCGGCCCCCACCGTGCCCTCGTTTGCGGAACCGGAAGGATCCGGTGCCCTCGGGTTCGGCCGCGCCGCGGGTGGCGGCGGGCAGCGGCAGGCCTGGCAGGAGGGCGACGACGGTGGAGAACGCGGCGAGCGGGACGAGGAAGGCGGTCACGGAGAACCCTTCGATCAGGAAGAGGAGGGTGGCGGTGAGCGTGGCGAGGGAGAGGCTGATCGGCGCGGCGAGCGCGAACGCCTCAAGGCGGGCGCCGGGCCGCAGTCCCCGCGGCTGGGGGTGGAGCAGGGCGAGGCCGGGTCCGAGGCAGACGAAGAGCAGCACGGGCAGCCAGCGCAGGGGCGAGCCTCCGGGCAGCAGGGTCGCCGCGAGGGCCACCCAGCCGGAGACGGCGACGCTCGCTCTGATCCGGTTCCGGGCCGACGTCAGCGGGCTCCGGCTCTGGGGCGACTTCACGGCATCCCGGTTCTGAGGCGACTTCACGGCGCTCCGGTCCCGGGTCGACTTCACGGCGTTCCGGTTCTGGGTCGACTTCACGGTGTACCGCCCGGGGTGGCCGGCGACGCGGGGGACGCCGGGGTGTAGGCGAGGACGATTCCGTACGGATGTTCCTCGACGGTCCTGAAGAGCGGGGACGCCTTCAGGCGGGTGCGCAGGGTCTCGAAGCCCCCCGGCGGCAGCAGGCCCTCGCCCGCCGTGTAGACGTCCTGCGTGCGGGTGAGGACGACATGGGCGGTGGTGCCGCGCGGGATGCCGTCGGCGAGGTAGCGGGCCGGGTCGGCGAGCATCTTCTCGTTCTCGGGCAGCTCCTGCTCGGCGAAGAACCAGTGCTCGACCTCGTCGTAGCGGTGCAGCGCCTCCGGGAAGGAGCCGGCGGTGGCGAGGAGCAGCCCGCCCTCCGGCAGCCGGTCGATGGCGCGGGTGACCAGCTCCGACTCGGCGGGCGGGGTGTAGTACATCGTCTCCTTGCCGTAGTACGCGGGCAGGAACCCGGCGGTCAGGGCGAGGAGGGCGACGGGCAGGGCGACGGCCGCGACGCGGCGCCGGGCACGGGCGCCGCGGCTCCGGTGGGCACCCGCGGTGGCGGGCACCAGGGCCGCCGCCGCGAAGAAAGCGGCGCCGGGAAGACCGAACAGGTAGACACGGAAGAGCATTTCGCCGCCGTAGTCGTTGACGGCGAAGAGCGGGACCGGGGCGATGGAGACGAGCAGCAGCGGCAGGGCGCTGCGGGTCAGCCGGCGGCGGCCGAGCACGGCGATCCCGGCGAGCACGACGACGGCGAGTGCCATGACGATGCCGGCCCGGCCGGCCAGCTCGGGTCCGGGACCGGTGAGCTGCCCGGCGTATCCGGCGCGGGAGTTCTCGGTCAGCCGGCCGAGCGAGTCGCTCAGCGTGCCGAGCGTCTCCAGGAACAGCGGCCGGCCCATGGTGAGGTTCCAGGTCAGCATCAGCAGCCCGGCGACGACGAGAAGACCGTAGTTGCGGTAGCGGCGGGTGAGACCGAGGACGAACAGGGCGGCGCACAGCATGACCGGCGTGAGCTGGTGGACGGCGTTGATCGCGAAGATCAGCGGCGAGATGATCACCACGCAGACCGCGCGCTGGCGCAGACCCGTCGGCGGTGGCACGGCGGTCGCGGCCGGGTCGAGGTACGCGCGGTCGCGCAGCCGCCCCGCCGAGCCGGGCCGTACGAAGTGCCGCATCACGACGGCGAGTACGGACAGGTGCAGGACGTACGCGAGGCCCTGCGGCGCCAGGTAGTCCTGGCCGACCCAGTTGGCGAGCTGGAAGATCCAGACCGCGGTCCACACGAGCCGCCAGTCTTCGGCGAAGGTGCGGTAGATCAGCACGAGCAGGGGCAGCGCGATCAGACCGAGGACGATCGGCGCCCAGTTGAGGTAGACGGCGGTGCTCTCGACGCCGAAGGCGCGGACGAGCGCCGCGTTCAGGGTGAAGAAGCCCGGCCACTGTTCGTAGGCGGACATGTTCCCGGACAGGGCCGCGTTGGGCCGCAGTTCTCCGGCGCCGAGGATGACGTCGACGACGGCGTCGTGCTTGGAGGCCCAGGGGTAGCGCACGGAGTCGTAGAGCACGGCCGGGGGCGCCTTGAGCGCGACGAGCAGCGCCACGCAGTAGGCGAGCGGCCAGGCTCGCGAGGTCCCGGCGCGCCGCAGCGTCAGCAGGAACCCGGCGGTGAGCACGAGCAGGGAGGCGTAGAAGGGGGCGGGCAGCCGGTCCAGGAGCCCGTAGTCGCCCATGGTGCGGAAGTCGATCCCGGGCAGGGCGAGCACCCACAGACCGAGGCCGAGCGCCAGCACGGCGGGCGGCAGCCAGGCGCGGTCGGCCAGGGCGGTGCGGGGCGCGCGGGGCGCGGCCGTGCCCGGCCGGTGCTCGGAGGGGGCGGGCGGCACGCTGTTCTCCGGTGCCGGTGTGAACACGTTCTTCGTCATCCCGCGAACTCCGCTCCGCGCACCAGCGCGCGCGTCCGCCGGTACATCCGCCACCCGACCGTGGGCAGCGAGTCCGGGTACGGAGCGGTCTTCGCGCCCCGGCCCTCCATCCACCGCTCCACGTCGGCCGTGGTGTGGGTGCGGCGCACGATGAGCCGGGCGATGCGGTAGACCTCGTCGCGCCGGGAGCTCAGGGCGTGCCGGACGGCGGCGGCCGAGGTGTAGCCGGCGGCCGCGGCGGCCCGGCGTACGGCGGGGCTGTTGTATCCGTGCGGGTAGGCGAGGTGCCGTACCGCGTGGCCGAGGACGTCCTCCAGGACCGCCTTCGGCTCGCGCAGTTCGCGGCGCAGGGCGCCCGGGGCCAGGGTGTCGAGCTGCGCGTGGGTGGCGGTGTGGGCGCCGACCTCCATGCCGTACTCCTCCAGGCGCGGGGCCTGCGCGAGGGTCATCATCGGCGCGGGCGGCAGCAGGCAGGGCCGGCCGCGGGTGATGGCCCCGGTGGTGAGGTACGCGGTGGCCGGCAGGCCCCGGGCGGCGAGCGCCTCGGCCGTCGGCCCCACCAGGTCGGCGAAGCCGTCGTCGAAGGTGATGACGGCGGGCCGGTCCGGCAGCGGTGCCCCGGAGGCGAGGTGTGCGGCGAGGGTGCCGACGGTGACCGGGGTACGGCCGCTGGCGACGATCGCGTCGAGCTGGGAGGCGAACTGCCGTGGTCCGACCGTGAATTCGGCGATCCAGTCGGGGGGGTCGTCCATCACGGCGTGGTAGAGGAGGACGGGGACGCGGGCGGGGAGGGGGACGCCGCTCATCGGGGGTTCCTCCCGTGCCGTCGTGCCGTGACGCGGGCTTTCGCGTATCCGATGGGGCCGTAGAGCATGCCGCGTCGCTCCAGTCGGGAGAGGCTTCGGGGCCAGGGGTGGTGGTGGGTGCCGTGCTCGCCGGGTACGCCGCCGTCGGCCGGCTCCCCGCGCTGGGCGGTCATCGCGCGGGCGTACGCGAGGCCGCGGGGCAGCCGGGTGAGCAGCGCGGGCAGCAGGCGGGGGCTGCGGACGAGGGTCGCGGTGAGGTACGCGGTGAGGCCGGCGCCGTAGCCGTACGCCTGGTTCCGCAGGTCCTGCCAGGTGTCGCGGTGGTGGTGCCAGACGAGGGCCTCCGCGGTGTAGCGGAGCCGGAAGCCGGCGGAGAGGACGGCGACGAAGGCGTACAGGTCGTCGCCGCCCTTCGCCGGGGTCCCGGTGCCGGTGGCGGGGTCGAAACCGCCGGCCTTCCGGAGGGCTTCCGTCCGGAAGGCCATGTTGGCGCCGGAGCCGAAACTGCCCGCCGTGAAGGGGAAGAGGGGTTCGTCGGCGGGCGGTTCCGCGGGGTCGTACAGGCGGGGCGCGAAGCCCTTCGCGAAGCCTCCGTGGGATTCGAGGAGGATCTGGGCGGGGGTGGCGAGCCGGGCGGGCAGGATCAGACCGGTGACGCAGCCGAGGCCCGGATCGGCGGTGAACGGCGCGGTGAGCGCGGTCAGCCAGTGCGGGTCGGCGATGACGTCGTCGTCGGTGAAGGCGAGGACGGGGCCGTCGGCGGCGGCGAGACCGGCGTTGTGGGCGACGGCGAGACCGGGGGTGTCCTCGCGGACGTACCGGACGCGGTCGGCGTACTTCCTCGTGACCAGGTCACGGGTGCCCGTGGTCCGGGGCGCGTTGTCGACGACGACGATCTCGAAGTCCGGGTGGTCCTGGACGAGGAGCGAGTCGAGGGCGCGGGCGAGCTGCTCGGGGCGCTCGCGGGTGGCGACGACGACGGAGGTGCGGGGCGGCGGGCCGGCGGAAACCGGCCGCGACCGGGCGGCCAGCCGCTCGGCGTCGCCGCGGGGCCCGGCGGCCACGAGCCGCTCGCGGGCGAGGGCGCCGAGCACCTCGGCGGGGTCCTCGCCCGCCGCGACGGTCCCGATGACGGTGGCGGCGGGCCGCCCCCGGAGCCGTACGAGCGCGTACACGTCACCGGCCACGACCGCGGGGCCGCCGGGCGCGGGGCGGAGCGACAGGACGTTCCCGTCGGGCGCGTCGAGATCGAGCTCGGCGACGGAGATCGGACGCGGGGGCGAAGGTGGAGCGGGTCGGCTGCTCAACGGGGTCCCTCGGGGAAGTACGGCGACGGGATACGGACGGTGCCCACGGGAGCGACCGCCCTGGCGTCCGCCGGGATCGCGGGTACGGAAGAAGCCCGCCGGAGCAGCGGGTACGGACGCCCCCGGCTAACGGTTGCCCCGCAGCCTGGCGACCCCGTTGAGAGCGGATCTCGCCCGGGCCGCGAGGGCGGGCCGGCCGCGGACGAAGCTGTGGGCGCGCCGGGCGGGCTCGCGTCCCAGCCAGTGGAGGGCGGCACGCGCGCCCGGGACGAAGACGGCACCCTCGCTCACCGTCAGCTCCCCCGTCTTCAGCGCGTCCTTGTACTCGGCGTCGCCGCGCCCCAGGTCCAGCATCCCGATCCCGGCGCCCGCCGCCGCCTCGGCCATCCGCAGATGCAGCACGAGGCCGGGCGAGAACTTCGCGAACTCGGGGTCGTACGAGGGGAACCAGCAGGACAGCACGGTCGCGGACCGCAGCCCGAAGTGCGCGGCGATCGGCCGCTCCCCCACGTACAGCACGGACAGGACGCCGGAGCAGCCGGGCGTGCGCCGCTCGTGGAGGCGCCGGACGAGGGTGCTGATCCACTCCTTGGCGAAGCGGTCGCCGCGGCCGGTCCTGCGGTACTGGGCGGACTTCCACTCCATGAGGGTGCGCAGGGCCGCCGGGTCGCGCTCGTCGAAGACGAACCGCACCTCGCCGTCGGCCTGCCGACCGAGCTTGCGCTCCTTGGCGAGGGTGGTCCTGAGGAACTTGGGCGACTGGGCGCGCAGCAGCGCCTCGTATGCCGCGTATCCCTCGCCGACGTCGATCACGGGCGAGGCGAAGGACTCGGTGGCGGCGCCCGCGAAGACGGGCTGGCCGTCCTCCAGGTTGTCGAACTCCCACATGGCGATCCCGCAGGCGCGGAGCACCGCGCGTGCGCCCGGCCGGAGCCCGGGCCGCAGGACGGCGCCCTGGCTGTCGGAGACGCCGAAGCCGACGGCCCGGCCCTGCCCCAACGGGCCCTTCTCGAAGGGGAAGAAGCCGACCGGCTCGTCGCCCTCCGACCACACGGCGACCCGCGACCGGGGCCGCACCTCGGCCACGGCGAGGGTGAACTCCGGTTCCATGAAGGGGTTCGCGGGCGCTCCGGACTTGACCCGTAACTCCCGCCAGGCCTCGACCTCGCGCTCGCTCAGCTCCCCCGGCCGCACGATCCGCACACGAAAAGCACTCACCTTGCCGACCCCCCGGTCCACCCCTGAGTACTGCCAGGACAGGACGGTACCGGTCCGGAACCCTGCGAGACAGGGATACTCGGTCTTTCCGTGACCAACCCGTGAAGGAGGGACACGGCGGGGCAGCGGTGGCCGGAGCGGGGACGCCGCCGGGTTCCGCGCCCGGCCGGCCTACCAGCCGATCTGGACGTCCCCGAGCACCTCGCCCCCGATCGCGGCGGCCAGCTTCCCGGCTCGGGAGAGGTCGCCCCACTTGCCGACGTGCACGAAGACGGTGTGGTGCGGGGTCCATTCGTCGACCTGGGCCCTGTCGCCGTGCAGGACGAGCTGGACGCCGTCGTACTGGGCGGAGCTGTGGATATCCGCCTCCGGGTCGTCCGGCCACCGTCCGTGCCAGCTGATGTCGGTGGTCCCCTCGCCGACGGCCCGGACGATCTCCGGCCCGACGGTCGAGACGGGCACGTCGGCGGAGAAGTACAGCGGCAGTTCGGCGCGGATCTCGTCGTCCCCCGCCGTCGCGGCGTCAAGAGCGCAGTAGAGGTGCTCCCCGGTCACGGGGTCGCGCCTGCCCTCCGCCCAGTCGACGGCCGCGCCCGGCAGGAGTCGCGCGATCCGCCGCGCCTCCTCGACGGTACGCACCTCCGCGTCGACGTACACCTCGTCGTCGACGTGCTCCAGGAGCCCGACGAGCCGCCGCGCCCGTGCGTACGCCTCCTCGGCGTCGGTGGTCGTGAAGACGGCGTGCGCCCGTGAGTTCCCCATGCCGCCCACGCTGGCACGAGAACCTGCCCCCGGGCCACCGCATATCCTCCCGGCGGGCCCGCCGCTCAGGCCGGCGCTTCACATCGGGCGCTTCACATCGGGCGCTTCACGTCCGGCGCTTCACGTCCGGCGCTTCACGTCCGGCGCTTCACGTCCGGCGCTTCACGTCCGGCGCTTCACGTCCGGGCAGCGGACCTCCACGGAGGCGCCGCGCCCTGCGCCCGGCCGAGCGCTCAGACCACCCGTGCGCCCTGCCGCCAGACCTCCGTCACCAGCGGCACCCCCGGCCGGTACGCCAGGTGGACGTGGGACGGGGCGTCCAGGACGGTCAGGTCCGCCCGTGCGCCGGGCGTCAGGCGGCCCACGTCCGTGCGGCGGAGGGCCGCCGCGCCGCCGGCCGTGGCCGACCAGAGCGCTTCGTCGGGGGTCATGCCCATGTCCCGTACCGCGAGCGCGATGCAGAACGGCACGGAGGACGTGAAGGACGAGCCGGGGTTGCAGTCCGTGGAGAGGGCCACCGTCGCGCCCGCGTCGAGGAGGCGGCGGGCGTTCGGCCACTGGGCGCGGGTGGAGAACTCCGCGCCCGGGAGGAGGGTCGCCACCGTCGACGAGTGCGCCAGGGCGTCCACGTCCTCGTCCGTCAGATGGGTGCAGTGGTCCGCGCTCGCCGCGTCGAGTTCCACCGCAAGCTGGACGCCGGGGCCGTACGTCAGCTGGTTGGCGTGGACGCGAGGGTGGAGGCCCTTCGCCCTGCCTGCGGTGAGGATCGCGCGGGCCTGGTCGCCGTCGAAGGCGCCCTTCTCGCAGAAGACGTCGATCCAGCGGGCGTACGGCGCGCAGGCGTCCAGCATCTCGCCCGTCACGAGGTCCACGTACGCCGCCGGGTCGTCCGCGTAGTCCGGGGAGACGATGTGCGCGCCGAGGTACGTCACCTCGTCGGTGTGCTCGGCGGCGATGCGGAGGGCGCGGGCCTCGTCCTCGACGGTCAGGCCGTAGCCGGACTTCGTCTCGAAGGTGGTCGTGCCCTGGGTGAGGGCTTCGCGCAGGTAGCGGGCGACGTTCGCGGACAGGGCCTCGTCGCTCGCCGCCCGCGTCGCCGCCACCGTCGTGCGGATCCCGCCCGCCGCGTACGCCTGGCCGGACATCCGGGCGTTGAACTCGGCCGTGCGGTCGCCCGCGAAGACGAGGTGCGAGTGGGAGTCGACGAAGCCGGGGATCACGGCCCGGCCGGCGGCGTCGACCCGGTTGTCAGTGGCCGGTGCTTTGCTTGATTCACCGACCCAGACGACACGGTCGCCTTCGATGACGACGGCCGCGTCCTGGATCAGGCCAAGGGGAGTGTGATCACCGAGGGAGGGGTCGTTCGTGACGAGGCTGGCGATGTTGACGATGGCGGTGGCGGTCTTCGCCACGGCGCTGTTCGCGCTCGTGGGGGCCGAGGTCGCCGCCGGGTTGTTCGTCGCCGCGGGGCCGGTGTTCATGGTGAGAGGTGTCTCCTTCAGTCGCGCAGGGCGGCGATCGAGTCGGCGAGGGCCCGGCCCACGTCCGGTACGGAGTGGTGGACCCCGTCCCGTACGACATGGCGGCCGCCCACGACCGTGTGCCGGACGTCCGCGGCCGACGCTGCGAATACCGCCGTCTCGGCTGCCAGACGCGGTGCCGGTCCCGCTGTCCTGACCGAGTCGAGCGCGATCGTGGTGAAGTCGGCGAGCGCGCCCTGCTCCAGGGCTCCCGCCTCCTGCCAGCCGAGGGCCGCGTGGCCGTCCGCCGTCGCCGCGCGGAGCAGGGCCGCCGCCGTCCAGTGGCCTCGGGTGCGGGTGCGCAGGCGTTCGTTCAGTTCCATGGCCCGCGCCTCCTCCAGGAGGTCGATGACCGCGTGGCTGTCGCTGCCGAGGGAGAGCGGGGAGCCCTCCCGCTGGAGGGCGGCCGCCGGGCCGATGCCGTCCGCGAGGTCGCGTTCGGTCGTCGGGCACATGCAGGTGCCCGTGGCCGACGAGCCGAGGAGGGCGATGTCGCCGTCCGTGAGGTGGGTGTTGTGGACGCCCGTCGTCCTCGCGTCGAGGACGCCGTGCTCGGCGAGGAGCTGGGTGGGGGTCATGCCGTGCGCCGCAAGGCAGGCGTCGTTCTCCGCGGTCTGCTCCGACAGATGGACGTGGAGGGGGGCCTCCCTGTCCCGCGCCCAGCGGGCCACGGTGGCCAGCTGGTCGGCCGGGACCGCGCGTACGGAGTGGATCGCCGCCCCGACGCGTACGCCGTCCCGGTCCTTCAGCCAGTCGGCCCGTTCGGCCCAGGCGTCCGCCGTGCCGTCGGTGAAGCGGAGCTGGTGCCGCTCGGGCGCGGCGCCGAAGCCGGAGGAGAGGTAGGCGGTGTCGAGGAGGGTGATGCGGATGCCCGCTTCGGCGGCGGCCGCGATCAGGGCCTCGCCCATGGCGTTGGGGTCGGCGTACGGGGTGCCGCCGGGCCCGTGGTGGAGGTAGTGGAACTCGCCGACGGAGGTGATGCCCGCGAGGGCCATCTCCGCGTACACGGCGCGGGCCAGAGCGAAGTAGCTGTCGGGGGTGAGCCGCTGGGCGACGGTGTACATGACCTCGCGCCAGGTCCAGAAGGTGCCGGAGCCGACCTGGACGGTGCCGCGCAGGGCGCGGTGGAAGGCGTGCGAGTGTGCGTTGGCGAGGCCGGGGATCGTGAGGCCGCGGAGGGCGACGGCGCCGGGCGGCGGGGCGGCGGTCCCGGTGCGGACGGCGGTGATGCGGCCGTCCGTCACGTCCAGGGCCACGCCCGGCTCGACGTTCGTGCCGAGCCAGGCGTGTTCCAGCCAGTACGTCGTCAGCGGCACGCCAGCTCCTCCAGTACGTCGGCGAGTGCGAGGACTCCGGCCACGCAGTCGTCCTCGGCGGCGAATTCGGCCGGGGAGTGCGAGACCCCGGTGGGGTTCCGTACGAACAGCATGGCGGTCGGGATCGACTCGGACAAAATACCCGCGTCGTGGCCCGCGCCCGTGCCGAGTACCGGGACCTTCCCGGTGGAGCCGAGGATGCGGGACAGCTCGTCGCGCAGGGCGTGCGAGAACTCCACGACGGGGGTGAAGGACTCCTGGACGACCGTGAGGTCGATGCCGTGGCGGTCCGCGTAGGAACGGGCCTCCGCCTCCACGCCCGCGACGACCTTGTCCAGGGACCCCTGGTCGGCGGCGCGGGCGTCGAGCCAGCCGCGGACCAGGGAGGGGATGGCGTTGACGCCGTTGGGCTCGACCGCGATCTTTCCGAAGGTGGCGACGGCGCCGGCGAGTTCGGCCTCGCGGCGGGCGGCGAGGACCGTCTCCGCGTAGGTGAGCATCGGGTCGCGGCGGTCGACGAGCCGGGTGGTGCCAGCGTGGTTGGCCTCGCCGGCGAAGTCGTACCGCCAGCGGCCGTGCGGCCAGATGGAGGAGGCGATGCCGACGGGGTCCCCGGACAGGTCGAGGGCACGGCCCTGCTCGACGTGGAGTTCGACGAACGCGCCGATGCGGCTCAGCCGTTCGGGGTCGGGGCCGATCGCCGCGGGGTCGTGGCCGGCGGCCTCCATGGCCTGCGGGAGGCTGATGCCGGAGGCGTCGCGGAGCTCGTACGCCTGCTCCTTCGTCAGCCGGCCCGCGGTGAGCCGGGAGCCGACGCAGGCGAGGCCGAAGCGGGCGCCTTCCTCGTCGCCGAAGTTGGTGATGGCGAGGGGGCGCTTGAACTGGACGCCCCTGGCGCGCAGTTCGTCGAGCGCGGCGAAGGCGGAGACGACACCGAGGGGGCCGTCGAAGGCGCCGCCGTCGGGGACGGAGTCCAGGTGCGAGCCGGTGACGACGGCGTCGCCGGCCGTCGGGTCGCCCAGCCATGCCCACTGGTTGCCGTTGCGGTCCGTCTCGACGTCCAGGCGGCGGGCCTCGGCCTGCATCCGGAACCAGAGCCGGCAGTCGGCGTCGGCCTCGGTCCAGGCGTAGCGCCGGTAGCCGCCGGAGGCGGCGCTGCGGCCGATGGGCCGCAGCGACCGCCACATGGCGTGGAAGGTGGCACTCACGCCGAGCCTTCCTCGGAGTCGCCCTCGCGCATCGGGACGCGGACGCCCTTCTCGTCCGCGACCCGCTCGGCGATGTCGTAGCCGGCGTCGACGTGGCGGATGACGCCCATGCCCGGGTCGTTCGTCAGGACGCGGCGGATCTTCTCGCCCGCGAGCGCCGTGCCGTCGGCCACCGAGACCTGGCCGGCGTGGATGGAGCGGCCCATGCCGACGCCGCCGCCGTGGTGGATGGAGACCCAGGAGGCGCCGGAGGCGACGTTGACCATGGCGTTGAGCAGCGGCCAGTCGGCGATGGCGTCGGAGCCGTCGAGCATGGCCTCGGTCTCGCGGTACGGGGAGGCCACCGAGCCGCAGTCGAGGTGGTCGCGGCCGATGGCGAGGGGCGCGGCGAGGGTGCCGTTGCCGACCATGTCGTTGAACATGTCGCCGGCCTTGTCGCGCTCGCCCTGGCCGAGCCAGCAGATGCGGGCCGGGAGCCCCTGGAAGTGGACCCTCTCCCCCGCCATCCTGATCCAGCGGTGGAGCGATTCGTTCTCCGGGAAGAGCTCCAGGAGCGCCTTGTCGGTCTTGTGGATGTCCGAGGCCTCGCCGGAGAGGGCGGCCCAGCGGAACGGGCCCTTGCCCTCGCAGAACAGCGGTCGGATGTACGCCGGGACGAAGCCGGGGAAGGCGAACGCGCGGTCGTAGCCGGCGAGCTGGGCCTCGCCGCGGATCGAGTTGCCGTAGTCGAAGACCTCGGCGCCCGCGTCCATGAAGCCGACCATGGCCTCGACGTGCCGGGCCATGGACTCGCGGGCCCGGGTCGTGAAGCCCGCCGGGTCCTTGGCCGCGTACGTCGCCATGTCCTCGAAGGCGACGCCCACCGGGAGGTACGAGAGCGGGTCGTGGGCGCTCGTCTGGTCGGTGACGATGTCGATCGGGGCGCCCTCGGCGAGCATCTGCGGGAGCAGGTCGGCGGCGTTGCCGAGGAGGCCGATGGAGAGCGGGCGGCGGGCGTCGCGGGCCTCGGTGGCCAGCTGGAGGGCGTGGGCCGGGCTGTCGGCCTTCACGTCGAGGTAGCGGTGCTCGATGCGGCGCTCGATGGCGCGCGGGTCGACGTCGACGCAGATCGCGACGCCGTCGTTCATGGTGACGGCGAGCGGCTGGGCGCCGCCCATGCCGCCGAGGCCTGCGGTGAGGGTGATCGTGCCGGCGAGGGTGCCGCCGAACTTCTTGGCGGCGACGGCCGCGAAGGTCTCGTACGTGCCCTGGAGGATGCCCTGGGTGCCGATGTAGATCCAGGAGCCGGCGGTCATCTGGCCGTACATGGTGAGGCCGAGGTGCTCCAGGCGGCGGAACTCCTCCCAGTTGGCCCAGTCGCCGACCAGGTTGGAGTTGGCGAGGAGGACGCGCGGGGCCCACTCGTGGGTCTGCATGACGCCGACGGGGCGGCCGGACTGGACGAGCATCGTCTCGTCCTGCTTGAGGGTGCGCAGGGTGCGGACCATGGCGTCGAAGGAGCGCCAGTCGCGGGCGGCCTTGCCGGTGCCGCCGTAGACGACGAGCTTGTCGGGGTGCTCGGCGACCTCGGGGTCGAGGTTGTTCTGGAGCATCCGGAGGGCGGCTTCCTGCTGCCATCCCAGGGCGCTCAGTTCCGTACCGCGCGCTGCTCGTACGGGGCGGGGTCCTGACATGGCGGTGCCTCCTCGAATGACGTTCAGATATTCACATCCTGGCGCCATGAATAGATGTAGTCAACAGGGCCGCCCTCACCCGTACCGGTGAACCCGTCGGCGAGGATGGGCCCCATGGCCTCCTCCCGTCGCGATCTCGCCGTCCGAGCCTCCGTCGATCAAGGACTCCTCTCCCCCTCCCAACCGGTCGTCGCCCTCCTCGACACCGCCGGCATCCGCGCCTCCGCCGCCGCTCTGACCAGCGCCTTCGCCGCCGTCACCGACGCCCACGTGCTGCACGCCTTCGCCGTCAAGGCCGCCCCGCTCGTGCCCGTCCTGCGCCTGCTCCACGAGGCCGGACTCGGCGCCGAGGTCGCCAGCCCCGGCGAGCTGGCCCTCGCCCGCGCCGCCGGGATCCCGCCCTCCCGCACCGTGCTCGACTCCCCCGCCAAGACCCCCGCCGAGCTCCGCCAGGCCCTCGCGCTCGGCATCGCCGTCAACGCCGACAACCTCCAGGAACTCGCCAGGATCGACGCGCTCGTCGCCTCCGCGCCCACCGCCTCACCCCTGGGCCTCCGGGTGAACCCCCAGGTCGGAGCCGGTGCCATCGGCGCCCTCTCGACCGCGACGGCCACCTCCAAGTTCGGCGTGACGCTCCGCGACGAGGGAGCCCGCAAGACCGTCGTCCAGGCCTACCTGGACCGGCCCTGGCTGACCCGGCTGCACACCCACACCGGCTCCCAGGGCGTCCCCCTCGCCCTGATGGCCGAAGGAGTCGGGGAGGCCTACGCGCTCGCCGAAAAGATCAACCGCACGGCCGGCCGGCAGCAGATCGACACCCTCGACATCGGCGGCGGCCTGCCGGTCAACTTCACCTCCGACGAGGAGACGCCCACGTACGCCCAGTACGCCCGGCTGCTCGCCGACACCGTCCCCGGGCTCTTCGACGGCCGCTACCGCCTGGTGACCGAGTTCGGCCGCTCCCTGCTCGCCAAGCACGGCACGGTCCTCGCCCGGGTGGAGTACACCAAGACCTCGGGCGGCCGCCCGATCGCCGTCACCCACGCGGGCGTGCAACTGGCCACCCGTACGGTCTACGCCCCCGAGTCCTGGCCCCTGCGGCTCCTCGCGTACGACTCCGAGGGCCGCCCCCGCACCGGGGACACCACCGTCCAGGACGTCGCCGGCCCCGCCTGCTTCGCCGGGGACCTGCTCGCCACGGGCCGGGAGCTGCCGCTGCTGCGCCCCGGCGACGTGGTGGCCGTCCCGGACACCGGCGCGTACTACTTCGCCCACCACTACGCGTACAACAGCCTGCTCCGGCCGGGCGTGCACGGCTTCACGGTGACCGACGAGGGCACTGTCACCTTCGCGACGGTACGGACGCCCCAGACGCTGGCCGAGATCGTCGCCGAGTCGGGCGGGGCGCACGCGGACGCGCTCGTACGGTGAGGGCGGCCGGGCGGGTCGCCGGGGTGACGGCGGGCCGGTCCGGCCCGACCGTCCGGTAGCGGCGGACCGACGGCCCGGCTTCCATTGAAGCCATGACTGGAACCGGTACGGACACCACATCCGTCGTCGTCGAGCGCCGGGTCGCCGCCTCCCCCGGACGGGTCTGGGAGGCGATCACCGACCTGCGGGAGATGCCCCGCGTCCTCTCGGGCGTCGAGAAGGTGGAGGTGCTCACCGACGGCGGCTTCGACGTGGGCACCCGCTGGCGCGAGACCCGGCGGATGCTGGGCAGGGAGGCGACGGAGGAGATGACCGTGACCGAGTGCGAGCCGCCCGACCGGTACGTCACGGTCGCCGACTCGCACGGCATGCACTACGTCTCCGAACTCACCCTCACCCCCGACGGCAGCGGGGGCACCACGCTGCGGATGACCTTCTCCGCCACGCCCTCCCACGGCCGCACCCCGGGCTTCGTCACCCGGCTGCTGGCCCGCTTCGGCGCGAAGGCCGTCGCCAAGGCGCTCGCCAAGGATCTGTCCGACATCGCGAACGCGGTGGAGTCACGCCTCTGACCGCCGGACCCCCGCACGACCCCGGACCGGTCCCCGTCGGACGCTGGCATGTTCCGATGGAAAATGCCAGAAAGCCTCCCCGGATGCGCTGCGTTGAGTAACGTCACCGTCACTGCCGCACGTTCGCACGCCGTATCGGGAGGGGAATCCGCGTGCCCGGAATCGACGAGTGCCTTCTGGAGGCCATGGCCCTGCCGGGCGCTCGCGGAGCCTCCCTGGTCGACTGGACCAGCGGGCTCGCTCTCGGGACCGCAGGCGACTCGCCGGTCGGGGACCACGAGACCACGGCCGCCGAGACCGCCGAACTCGCCCGCTCGGCAGCCGAGTTCGACACCTTCGCGGCGACGGGCGAGAGCCCGGGGGACGGACCGCCCGTCGAGGACCTGATCGTCACCACCCGCACCGGCTACCACGTCCTCCGATTCGTCGAGACCTCCTTCGACAGCAGCGTCTTCCTGCACCTCTGGCTCGACCGCCACACCGGCAACCTCGCCCTCGCCCGCATCAGGGTCCGCGACCTCGCCGAGAGACTGGTCCTCGGATGAGCGCCGTCGCCACCCCCGTCTCCCCCATGCTGGTCCGGCTCGCCGCAGAGAAGGCCACCGGCGCCCTGCTCCGCGACCACGGCACGCTCTACCTCGTCGACGGCCGGGTCGTGCACGCCGAGAGCCCCGCCGCCCCCGGCATCGACGTCCTCCTCACCACCGGCGGACGGCTGCCCCGCGAGGGCTGGGACGAGGCCGTCGACCGGGCGGGCGCACACCGCGCCGTCGGCCGCTTCCTCGTCGACAGCGGCCGCCTCCACGACGGCGAGCTGGAGATCTGCCACCTCGGCGCCGTCTTCGACGCGGCCTTCTTCGCCCTCTCCCCCACCGGCGGACCGACCCGCTTCCGGTACGGGGTCGGGCACTGGTTCGGCACGGTGCGGCCGGTCTCCGCCGAGGCCGTCGAGCGCGAGACGGTACGCCGCCGTGAACTCCTCGACGCCGTCTGGCCGTACGCCTCCGTGGACACCGCCCCGGTCGTGCCGCGCCCCGCCGCCCCGGGTCAGACCGTGGGGGCCCGCCGGCGCGCGCTCCTCGCCGCCGCCGACAGCGGGGAGCGGACCCCGGCAGAGCTGGCGCGGCTCCTCGGCCGGCCCGCCTTCCACACCCTCCTCGACGTACGACGGCTCGCCGCCGCCGGGCTCGTCGCGACACCCACCGACCCCGAACCCGTCCCCGCGCCGCCGCTCCCCTCAGCGGCCGTGCGGGTGGCCGATCCCGACATCGCCCTGCTGCGCCGGCTCCGTGACGCCCTGGAGGCACACCTGTGATGAGGCGTGCCCTGCGCCTGCGCGCCGAAAGGAAACAGCTCATGACGGCAGAAGCCGAGGTCCTCGGCGAGCTCAGACGGCTGCGGGCCCGGCTGCCCCAGCTCACCGGGGCACTCGCGGCCAGCGCCGACGGGCTCGTCCTGGCCCACGACACCGTGGACGGCGAGGCGTCGAGCGTCGCCGCGCTGACCGCGGCGGCGCTCGGCGTCGGCCGGCGGCTGACCGAATCCACCGGCCAGGGCCGCTTCCGCGAACTGCTCGTACGCGGCGAGAACGGCTACGTGGCCACGTACGCGGCGGGCGACGCCGCCGTCCTGACCCTGCTCGCCGAACCCCGGATCAACGTGGGGCGGCTCCATCTGGAGGCCCGCAGGTCCAGCGTCCGGATAGGCGAACTCGTCGACGGCGCGCTCGACCGCGGAGACCCGAACTGAACCGCATCCGAACCGTCCGACAGCACACCCGAGAAGGAAGAACGACACCATGGCGAACACCGAGACCTCCCTCAAGGAAGCGGCCTCCATCGACGGCGCGATCGGCGCGGCCCTCGTCGACTACACCAGCGGAATGGCGCTCGGCACGATCGGCGGCGGCAAGGAACTCGACCTGAACGTGGCGGCGGCGGGCAACACCGACGTCGTCCGGGCGAAGGTCCGGGCCATGGAGCTGCTGGGGCTCAACGACGAGATCGAGGACATCCTCATCACCCTCGGCTCCCACTACCACCTGATCCGGCTGCTCAAGGGACGCGGCACCAACGGCCTCTTCCTCTACCTGGCCCTCGACAAGAGCCGGGCCAACCTGGCGATGGCCCGCCACCAGCTGAAGAAGATCGAGAACGAGCTGGAGGTCTGACCCCGGACTCCGCCCCTACTCGACGAACAGGCCCCGCGCCGCCGCCTTCGTGTCGAACTCCTCCAGACGCGCCTGCGCGTCCGGGAGTTCGTCCGCCATGGCCTCCAGGAGGACCCGGCCGAGCATCATCGGCGCGCAGGCGGTGTCGAAGGCGAGCCCGGTGCCCACGGCGGCCGGGATCAGCAGGTCGCTGTGGGCGGCGACGGGCGCGAAAGCCGACTCGGCGACGGTCACGACCGTGAGCCCGGCCGCCCGCGCGTACTCCAGGGCCTCGACGACCTCCCTCGGATGCCGGGGCAGCGCGAAGCAGAGCAGCGCCGTGGCCCCGGCCCGTACGGCCGCGTCGACGCGGTCGGTGAGCATCGAGCCGCCCTCGTCGAGGAGCCGGACGTCGGGATGCACCTTGGCGGCGAAGTAGGCGAAGCCACGCGCCTGCGAGGAGGCGGCCCGCAGCCCGAGGACGGGCAGCGGGCGGGAGCGGGCGAGCAGCCGCCCGGCCCGCTCCACGGGTCCGGGGTCGGCGAGCAGGCCTGCGAGGTGCTGGAGGTTCTCGATCTCGGCGAGCACGGCCTGCTGGTACTCGTTGAGCGCCTCGCCCTCGCCCTCGCCGCCGGGCTCGGGCGGCGCGACCTCACGGAGGTGGCGGCGGAGCGCCGGGTACCCGTCGAAGCCGAGGGCGACGGCGAACCGGGTGACGGAGGGCTGACTGACCCCCGCGAGCTCGGCGAGCTCGACGCTGGACAGGAACGGCGCATCACCGGCGCGCCGCACCATGCAGTGCGCGATCCGCCGCTGCGTCGGCGTCAGCCGGTGCCCCTCGAAGAGCGCCTGCAGCCGGCCGGCCGGGCTGTCACTCATGCCGCCCCCTCGGATATTCACCTGCCAATGACTCTGCATGAGGATATGCAGCCCGGCGGGCGGAGGGCCAGCGCGTCCGGCATCGGAGACCGGCGCGCGGGGGGCTGGCGCGGCCGGCGTGGCCGGCACCGGAGACCCGGCGGGCGGAGGGCCGGCGCGGGCGGTACCGGAGACCGGCGGGGGTCGTGGGAGAGGTTGCGCGGGGACCGCCGCACCCCCGTTGCCGGGGGGCGGGACGACGGCGGTCCCCGCGAGGGACACGGGCCCGGGTCAGGGCCGGCCTCCGCGTCCGCGACGTCTGTGGAGGCCCGGGAGCCGCTCCGGAAGTCCGTGACGCCGACAACCACCAATGTGCCGGACGCGTGTTAAGCGGGTGCTGCCCCTACGTGTCGCGCTCGTACCAGTTGTGCGAAGCGCCCGTTACACGTACTACTTCGCGCCACCGTTGGCCAGGAAGGCCAGCAGGTCCTGACGGCTCACGACGCCGGTCGGCTTGCCCTCGACCAGGACGATCGCCGCGTCGGCGGCCTCGCCGAGGACGGACATCAGGTCGGCGACGGGCTCGCCGGAGCCGACCTGCGGCAGCGGCGGGCTCATGTGACGCTCCAGCGGGTCCTCGAGGGAGGCGCGCTGGGTGAAGAGGGCGTTGAGCAGCTCGCGCTCGACGACCGAGCCGACGACCTCCGCGGCCATGACGTCGGGGTGTCCGGCGCCCGGCTTCACGATGGGCATCTGGGAGACGCCGTACTCGCGGAGCACCTCGATGGCCTGGCCGACGGTCTCGTCCGGGTGCATGTGGACGAGGGACGGCATGACGCCCTCCTTGTGACGCAGGACGTCGGCGACGGTCGCGGTGGAGGTGTCCTCCAGGAAGCCGTGGCCGGCCATCCACTCGTCGCTGAAGATCTTCGACATGTAGCCGCGGCCCGAGTCCGGCAGCAGCACGACCACGACGTCGTCCGGGCCGAGCTCCCTGGCGACCTCCAGGGCGGCGACGACCGCCATGCCGCAGGAGCCGCCGACGAGGAGGCCCTCCTCCTTGGCGAGGCGGCGGGTCATCTGGAACGAGTCCTTGTCGGACACCGCGACGATCCGGTCCGTGACGTTCCGGTCGTACGCGGTCGGCCAGAAGTCCTCGCCCACGCCCTCGACGAGGTACGGGCGGCCGGAGCCGCCCGAGTAGACGGAGCCCTCCGGGTCGGCGCCGATGACCTTGACGGAGCCGCCGCTGACCTCCTTGAGGTAGTTGCCGGTGCCGGAGATCGTGCCGCCGGTGCCGACGCCCGCCACGAAGTGGGTGATCTTCCCGTCCGTCTGCTCCCAGAGCTCGGGACCGGTGGTCTCGTAGTGGGAGCGCGGGTTGTTCGGGTTCGAGTACTGGTCGGGCTTCCAGGCGCCGGGCGTCTCACGGACGAGCCGGTCCGAGACGTTGTAGTACGAGTCCGGGTGCTCGGGGTCGACCGCGGTCGGGCAGACCACGACGTCGGCGCCGTACGCCCGCAGTACGTTGATCTTGTCGAGCGACACCTTGTCGGGGCAGACGAAGATGCACTTGTAGCCCTTCTGCTGGGCCACGATCGCCAGGCCGACGCCGGTGTTGCCGGACGTGGGCTCGACGATGGTGCCGCCGGGCTTCAGCTCACCGCTCTGCTCGGCCGCCTCGATCATCCGCAGGGCGATCCGGTCCTTGACCGAGCCTCCGGGGTTGAAGTACTCGACCTTGGCCAGGACGGTCGCCTGAATGCCCGCTGTGACGTTGTTGAGCTTCACCAGCGGGGTGTTGCCGACGAGGCTGATCATCGAGTCGTGGAATTGCACCGTAATCTCCGGGGTCTCCGTAATGGTGTGGCCAGCGTATGCGTAGTCGGAGCGGGTTACGGGGCAGTTAGACCCTGAACGGCTTGAAGGAGGTGACGGCCCCATGTCGAGGGCGAGGGTGGCGCGGCGGATCGCGGCGGGTGCGGCGTACGGCGGCGGGAGCATCGGGCTGCTCGGGGTGGCGGCCGTGGGCGTCCTGCTGGCCGAGATGCAGCTCGCGAAGCGGACGGTGGGCGGCGGGGCGGCCCCACTCCCCCCGGGCGCGGACGGTCTGTACGGCAGGGCGTTCGGTACGGACGATCCCCTGCGACTGGCCCTTCTGGGTGATTCCACGGCGGCGGGCCAGGGGGTGCGCCGCTCGGGTCAGACCCCGGGCGCGCTGCTCGCCTCGGGCCTTGCGGCGGTGGCCGAGCGACCGGTGGTGCTGCGGAACGTGGCCCTGTCCGGGGCGCGCTCGGACGACCTGGAGCGCCAGGTGTCGCTGCTCCTCACCCAGCCCCTGGGGCCGCCGGACGTGTGCGTGATCATGATCGGGGCGAACGACGTGACGCACCGCATGCCGCCGACCGAGTCCGTACGGCTCCTGGCGTCGGCGGTACGGCGGCTGCGGACGGCGGGCTCGGAGGTGGTCGTCGGCACCTGCCCGGACCTGGGAACGATCGAGCCCGTCTACCAGCCGCTGCGCTGGCTCGCCCGGCGGGCCTCCCGGCAGCTCGCGGCGGCCCAGACGATCGTGGTCGTGGAGCAGGGCGGACGGACGGTGTCGCTCGGCGACCTGCTCGGTCCCGAGTTCGCGGCGAACCCGCGCGAGATGTTCGGTGTGGACAGCTTCCACCCCTCCGCCGAGGGGTACGCGACGGCGGCGATGGCCGTCCTGCCGACGATGTGCGCGGTGCTCGGCGTCTGGCCCGAGACCGACCGTCTCGAACCGGCGCGGCGGGAGAACATGCTGCCGGTGGCGAAGGCGGCGGCCGAGGCGGCGCGGGAGGCGGGCACCGAGGTGACCGGGGCGCGGGCGCCGTGGGCCCTCCTGAAGCACCGGCGCCGGCGGCGGCTGCCGGCGGCGGAGACCCCGGAACCGGCCCCGGAGGACGCCCAGACGTAGCACCGGGCCCCTGTTGCGACCGGCGGGCCGCCCCACACAGGCGGCTCCCACACCGCGGTGAGCGCCGGCGCGCGCGGTTGCCCACCACGGGCGAAGGACAGGCACCCCCAGCCCCATAACTGAGCGCTCGCTTAGAAAAGAGGTCCGCGTCACACCGTCAGAGCGGTGACCCCTGCGGTACGTACGGGTAACTTCCCTTTCAGTCCGCTCACTCCGCACCCTCATGGAGCCGTGATGCCCGAAGCCGTGATCGTCTCGACCGCCCGTTCGCCCATCGGCCGGGCCTTCAAGGGCTCCCTGAAGGACCTGCGACCGGACGACCTCACCGCGACCATCGTCCAGGCCGCCCTGGCGAAGGTGCCGGAGCTCGACCCGCGCGACATCGACGACCTGATGCTGGGCTGTGGTCTGCCCGGCGGCGAGCAGGGCAACAACCTCGGCCGGATCGTCGCCGTGCAGATGGGCATGGACCACCTGCCGGGCTGCACGGTCACCCGCTACTGCTCCTCCTCGCTGCAGACCTCCCGCATGGCGCTGCACGCGATCAAGGCCGGCGAGGGCGACGTCTTCATCTCGGCCGGTGTCGAGATGGTGTCCCGCTTCGTGAAGGGCAACTCGGACTCGCTGCCCGACACGCACAACCCCTTCTTCGCCGAGGCCGAGGCCCGTACCGCCGAGGTCGCCGCCTCCGAGGGCTCCACCTGGCACGACCCGCGCGAGGACGGCGTCGTCCCGGACGCGTACATCGCGATGGGTCAGACCGCCGAGAACCTGGCCCGCCTCAAGGGCATCAGCCGCCAGGAGATGGACGAGTTCGGCGTACGGTCGCAGAACCTCGCCGAGCAGGCCATCAAGAACGGCTTCTGGGAGCGCGAGATCACCCCGGTGACGCTGCCCGACGGCACCGTCGTCTCCGGCGACGACGGCCCGCGCGCCGGCGTCACCCTGGAGGGCGTGCAGGGCCTCAAGCCGGTGTTCCGCCCCGACGGTCTGGTCACGGCCGCCAACTGCTGCCCGCTGAACGACGGCGCCGCCGCGCTCGTGATCATGTCGGACACCAAGGCCCGCGAGCTCGGCCTGACGCCGCTGGCCCGCATCGTCTCCACCGGCGTCTCCGGCCTCTCCCCCGAGATCATGGGCCTCGGCCCGGTCGAGGCCTCGAAGCAGGCCCTCAAGCGCGCCGGCCTGACCATCGGCGACATCGACCTCGCCGAGATCAACGAGGCCTTCGCCGCCCAGGTCATCCCGTCCTACCAGGACCTGGGCCTGGACCTGGACAAGGTGAACGTCAACGGCGGCGCCATCGCCGTCGGCCACCCCTTCGGCATGACCGGCGCCCGCATCACCGGCACCCTGATCAACAGCCTCCAGTTCCACGACAAGCAGTTCGGTCTCGAGACCATGTGCGTGGGCGGCGGCCAGGGCATGGCCATGGTCATCGAGCGCCTGAGCTGACCACCGGGCAGCGGGTCAACCGCACCGCGTCCGAGCCGTGACCGAATCTCCCCCAGGATGTGACCTATCTCCTGGGGGAGATCGTTTTCCCAGGTCAGAGCCGTTTCGGGACTAAACACCTGGCAGAAATACCTGTCCAATTCGTGACGTAATGCACTGACAGCGAGCCCCACCCCAGGACAAGCTGATGTAGGAAGTCGGGGGATCGACTCGGAATCGGGAGTACGTCAGTGAGCACCATGCCTCTTGCCCTGCTGCTGACCACGGCCGCCGCCACGGCCGTGGGCGCTGCCGCCCTGCACGCCGTCCACGGTCTCCGCAAGCAGGTCACCGCCCTGCGGAACGAACTGGCGGCCGGGCACGGTGTCACCGTTCCCGCGGCGCGCTCCGCCACGCCCGCCGCCGAGATACGGGCCGCGGTCACGGAGGCGCTGGCCGAGGAGCGCGAGCGCGAGCTCGCCGAGGCGCGGGCCTTCTGGGCCGCGCAGGAGGCCCGGGACGCGGCCGACGCCCCGTCCCTGCTCGGCGGCCTCGGCGGCCCGGCCGACGAGGGCTCGTTCTTCGTGCCGCGTCAGGCGGACTTCGTCGGCCTTGAGGCGATGGCCCTCGACGCCATGGAGGCGGAGGCGGTCTCGCTCGACGGCCCCGACCCGCTCGACGCCCTCGACGCGCTCGACGAGTACCCCGAGGACTCGGCGGAGCTGGCCGCGGCCCGCCGCCGGCACCCCTCGCACCCGGACTTCGTGCCGGTGCAGACGCCCGTGGTCACCGACCACGAGCGGACGGTGGCGCGCCTGGAGGAGCTGGCCGACACCCGCACGGCGCTGACCGACGTGCGCCCGGGCCCGCTCGGCACGCTCGACGTGTACGTCTTCGCGGACGGCACGACGCTCTGCATGACCCCGGGGCACCGCGAGACCGCGGAGCGCCTGGCGGAGGCCCTGCGCTCCGGCCGTACGCCGGTGCTGCTCGGCGGCTCGGGCGTCTCGGGCGCGTTCGCCCTCACCTTCTCGTACGGCGAGTCGGACGAGGAGAACGTCTACATCCTGGCCGACCGCGTCATCGCGTCCCTCTGACATCGCGCCCCTCGCCCCGCTCGGCCCAGGGGGCCTCACGGGCTTCGAGGCGCTGCGGCGGCCTCCGACCGCCGTTCGCGGGGCGCGCGCCGGGCTCGCGGCCGGGGCAGGACGCCCCTAGAGCCCCGAGCGCCGCGCCGCTTCCCGTACCAGTTCCACGGCCTCGCCCAGGTCTCCCTCGCGGGAGCCGGCCGGGGCCGTCCGCAGGATCTCGGCCAGGTCGTTCCCGGCGACGACGAGCTGGTCGGCGACGGTGAAGACCCCCGCGTCCGGCATGATCCTCGGTTCCCTCTCCGGGTCCTCGACGCGCTGCGCCCGCCCCGCGAGCTCGCGGGCGAGGGCGAGCCCTTCGGCCGCCGCGCCCCGCTGGAGACGGCTCTGCGGGGCGGCCCGCAGCCGGTCGGCGAAGCGCTCGACGGCGGCGGTCAGTTCACTCGTATCGCGCACCCCGTGACCCTACGCGCCGTCTCGGGCCCCTTGCCAACGGGCCGTGCCTTCGGCACGGTGTCGTGAAGGAGTACGAGGAGCACACGGTACGACGCGTCCGGAGGCGCCGATGTCCCACACATTCTCCGAAGAGACCCACCGCAACATGCTGGCCCGGATCCCGCGCCGCACCGGTCGTGAGATCGCCGACTGGATGCGCACGGTCGAGGAGGGCCCTTCCCTCCTCCGGTTCGAGGAGCGGGTGAGCTGGCTGCGCGGGGCGCACGACCTGGCGTACGGCCACGCGAAGGCGATCCTGCACGAGTACGACCTGCGGCGAGCGGCGCGCAGACTGCTCTGAGCCCCGCGCCTTCATCCACACCTTCGCGGCGCGGCCCTGACGCGGCCCTGGGCACGCGGAAGGGCCCGCCCGGCGCGAAGCCGGACGGGCCCTTCCCCCGAGTCTCGGGGTACGTCAGTCGTCGCCCTGCAGGATCGACAGCAGACGCAGCATCTCCAGGTAGATCCACACCAGGGTCATGGTGAGACCGAAGGCGGCCAGCCAGGCCTCCTCGCGCGGCGCGCCGTAGTTCACGCCGTCCTCGACCTGCTTGAAGTCGAGGGCGAGGAAGCAGGCGCCCAGGATGATGCCGATGACACCGAACAGGATGCCGAGGCCACCGCTGCGGAAGCCGAGGCCGTCACCGCCGGCGAAGACGGCGAACAGCAGGTTGGTCACCATGAGGAGCATGAAGCCCATCGCGGCGGCCATCACGAAGCCGTAGAAGCGGCGGTTGACGCGGATCCAGCCCATCTTGTAGGCGATGAGCACACCGGCGAAGACCGCCATCGTGCCCAGGACCGCCTGGATGACCACGCCGTCGGCGATGTACGTCGAGACGGCGGCCGAGATCACTCCGAGGAAGACACCCTCGAAGGCCGCGTAGCTCAGGATCAGCGCCGGCGAGGGCTTGCGCTTGAAGGACTGCACGAGCGACAGCACGAGCGCGACCAGGAAGGCACCGATGGCGATGCCGTAGGACTTGGTCAGGTTCGCCGGGTCGACCGGCAGCAGCAGCCAGGAGAGGACGGCGGTGAGCACGACCGTGCCGAGCGTCATGGCCGTACGGCTCACGACGTCGTCGATCGTCATCACATTGCCGCGCGCCTGCTGGGGGGCGCCGAGCTGCGTGTCCTGCGGGGCGTACGGGTTGGTCGCGTACGGGTTCGTCGCGCCCTCGGCATACGGGTTGCCGGTGGCGTACGGGTTCGCTCCGACGGTGGGGCCCCCGGCCTGCGGCTGCTGGCCGTTGAAGCCCGCGGTGCCGGTGTCGCGGCTGAACCCCCGTCGCGAGAAGACCGGGTTGCTGCTCCTCATCTCACTCCTCCATGGCGTGCCGCATGTGCGCGGCCTCTCGTCAAGAGTAATGCGTAGGCAAAAGAAACTCTCTAGTGCTCGGGGAGGATCTTTTTCGCGAGTGCTCGATCTTCGCGCACGTCGCGCCGGACCGCTCGGCGGGAGGGGACCGGGGCCCCGGCGAGGAGGAGGGCCGGACCCCTCGACGGGCAGGATGAGGAGGAGACGAGGAGCGCGGCCGCCCGCCGCTGGGCCACCCGCCGCGTCGGCGAGACCATGGTGCCCGGAACCGGACTCGAACCGGTACGGCCCGAAGGCCAGCGAGGTTTAAGCTCGCCGTGTCTGCATTCCACCATCCGGGCGTCGCGAAGCTCCGCGTTGGCACATGAGCCTATCGGGGCGCTTCCCTCATTCAGCGGAAGATCCGCCCGATGTTGTCTTATTTTATTGACGCCTGAGGGTGCGTCAGTGCAGGTGAGGGCCCTTTCGCCAAACTGTGACAGGGGTCGCAGGCGCAAAGCCGCACCCCCTGGAATGACGAAAAGTCGTCGCACTTCTGTCACGTCGGGCGAACGCCGGCGCGAGGCCGTCCCTCAGGGACGCCGTCATACCTCAGGAGGACCGTCCGGGGCCCCCGTCCGACTCCAGGCTGCCCCGGGAACGGGCACCTGGGCGGACGTCCGGCGCCGGAACGCTCGACAGGATGGAGAGGTTCCCGCAACAGCCCCGCAGTGACAGGAGTCCCTCGTGACCACCACCCCCACCGTGTCCCGTGCCACCGCGGTGGCCGCCCGCGCCACGGATCTCTCGAAGGTCTACGGACACGGCGAGACCCAGGTGGTCGCGCTCGACCGGGTCAGCGTCGACTTCCGCCAGGGCGAGTTCACCGCGATCATGGGCCCCTCGGGCTCCGGCAAGTCGACGCTCATGCACTGCGTCGCCGGCCTCGACTCCTTCTCCTCCGGCTCGGTCCGGATCGGCGAGACGGAGCTCTCCACACTGAAGGACAAGCAGCTCACCCAGCTGCGCCGGGACAAGATCGGCTTCATCTTCCAGGCCTTCAACCTGCTGCCGACGCTGACGGCCCTGGAGAACATCACGCTGCCCATGGACATCGCGGGCCGCAAGGCCGACAAGCAGTGGGTCCAGCAGGTCATCGACATGCTCGGGCTCTCCGCCCGGCTCAGCCACCGTCCCACCGAGCTCTCCGGCGGCCAGCAGCAGCGCGTGGCCGTGGCCCGCGCCCTCGCCTCTCGCCCGGAGATCATCTTCGGTGACGAGCCCACCGGAAACCTGGACTCCCGCTCGGGTGCCGAGGTCCTCGGCTTCCTGCGCAACTCGGTACGGGAGCTCGGCCAGACCGTCGTCATGGTCACCCACGACCCGGTGGCCGCCTCCTACGCGGACCGCGTGATCTTCCTCGCCGACGGCCGGATCGTCGACGAGATGCTCCACCCGACGGCGGACGGCGTGCTCGACCGCATGAAGGCCTTCGACGCCAAGGGCCGTACGAGCTGACGCCGCCGGGCCGGAACCGGACTCGAACCGGTACGGCCCGCACCCCGCGCGCTCCCGCCCGCCGCCCCTCCCTTCCCTCAGGACACACCCATGTTCCGTACCGCCCTGCGCAACGTCCTCGCGCACAAGGCGAGACTGCTGATGACCGTCCTCGCCGTGATGCTCGGCGTGGCCTTCGTCTCCGGCACCCTCGTCTTCACCGACACCCTCTCCCAGGCCTTCCGCAACCAGTCCGCGAAGAGCTACGACGACGTCGCCGTGGCCGTCGAGATGTACCCGGACGCCGAGGAGGCCCAGCAGACCCCCGGCCTCTCCCAGCAGGTCGTCGACAAGGTCGCGAAGCTCGACGGGGTCGCCTCCGTCACTCCGCGCGTCGACGGGTTCGCGGGCGTGCCCGACAGGGACGGCAAGCTGATCGGCCTCGGCTGGGCCAACAAGGGCGCCAACTTCGCCCCCGGCAAGGACGGCAAGGACCGCGCGTACACCTTCACCGCGGGCAGCGGTCCGGCCCGGGACACGCAGATCGCCCTCGACCGGGACACCGCCGACAAGGGCGGCTACAAGGTCGGCGACACCGTCCGCGTCGCCACCAACGGCCCGGTGAAGGAGTACGAGCTCTCCGGTGTCTTCACCACCGAGGACGGCGCCGTCAACGCCGGCGGCAGCCTGGTCGTCTTCGACAACGCCGTCGCGCAGAAGCTCTACCTGAAGCCCGGCTACTTCCAGAACCTGGCCGTCACCGCCACCCCCGGCACCGACGCGGACAAGCTCGTCACCGAGGTCCTGAAGGTCGTCCCGAAGTCCGCCACCGCGCAGACCGGCGCGGCGCTCGCCGACCAGCAGGCCAAGGACATCGAGGCCGGCATGGGCGCGCTCAACCAGATCCTCCTGGGCTTCGCCGGCATCGCGCTCTTCGTCGGGATCTTCCTGATCTCCAACACCTTCACCATGCTGGTCGCCCAGCGCACCAAGGAACTGGCCCTGATGCGCGCGGTCGGCGCCTCGCGCCGGCAGATCACCCGTTCCGTCCTCGCCGAGGCCGGTCTGGTCGGCCTGGTCGCCTCCGCCGTCGGCTACGTCCTCGGCATCGGCCTCGCCGTCGGGCTCCGCTCGGCCATGAGCGCCTTCGACCTGAAGGTCCCGGACGGTGACCTGGTCCTCGGCGCCACCCCGGCCGTCGCCGCCTTCTCCGTCGGTGTCCTGATCACCATGCTCGCCGCCTGGCTGCCCGGCCGCCGCGCCGCGAAGATCCCGCCGGTCGCCGCCATGAGCAGCGTCCACGCCACCGCGAGCACCAAGTCGCTCGTCGTACGGAACTCCATCGGCGCCGCGCTCACCGCGCTCGGTGTCGTGCTGATCGTGCTCGGTGCCGGCCAGGGCGGCGACGAGGGCCGCATGCTCATCGCGGGCGGCGCGTTCGTCACCCTCATCGGTGTGATCGTGCTGATCCCGTTCCTGTCCCGCCCCGTGATCGCCGTCCTTCGCCCGCTCTTCGTGAACGTCTTCGGCGTCTCCGGCAAGCTCGCCGGCCTGAACGCGGTCCGCAACCCGCGCCGGACCGGCGCCACCGCCTCCGCGCTCGCCATCGGTCTGACCCTCGTCACCGGCCTCTCGGTGCTCGGCGCGACCGTCGGCACGGCCATCGACAAGATGACGGTCGACCAGATCAAGGCCGACTACATGATCTCCATGGCGAGTGGCACGGGACTCGGCAAGGAGACGCTGGCCGCCCTGGAGAAGGCGCCGGGCGTCACGGCGGTCTCCCCGCAGCAGGCCGGCGCGTTCGAGCTCAAGGGCGACTACGTCTCGGCCTCCGGCGTCACCCCCGGCGCCGTCGAGAAGGTCCTCGCACTCAACGTCGTGAACGGCTCGCTGTCCTCCCTCGGCAAGGGCCAGATCGCCGTCGAGGAGAAGACCGCCGCGAAGCGCGGCCTGAAGGTCGGCGACACCGTCCCGGTCGAGTATGTCGACAAGCAGAAGGGCAGGCTGACCGTCGGCGCGGTCTACGAGGGCAGCGAGTTCGTCTCGCCGGTCCTGATCGACCGCAAGGTGATCGAGGCCCACGAGCAGCAGCCCTACATCCGGGAGATCTACGTCGCCATGGACGGCGGCCCGTCCGACGCCCACCAGAAGGCGCTGTCGAAGGCCATGGGCGACAACCCGGCCATCACGGTGATGGACCACAAGGACATCCGTGACTACTTCGGCGGCCCGATCAACATCATGCTCAACATCATGTACGGCCTGCTCGGCATGGCCCTGATCATCGCCGTCCTCGGTGTCGTCAACACCCTCGCGATGTCCGTCTTCGAACGTCAGCAGGAGATCGGCATGCTGCGGGCGATCGGCCTCGACCGGCGCCGGGTGAAGCGGATGGTCCGTCTGGAGGCCGTCGTCATCTCGGTGTTCGGCGCGGTCGTCGGCATCGGCCTCGGCTCGTTCCTCGGCTGGGCGATCGGCGAGACCTTCAAGAGCAGCCTCCCGGGCTACGCCCTGGTCCTGCCCTGGGACCGGATCGGGATCTTCCTGGTCCTGGCCGCCCTGGTCGGCGTCCTCGCCTCCCTGTGGCCGGCCCGCAGCGCGGCGAGGCTGAACATGCTCGCCGCCATCAAGGCCGAGTGACGACCGGCGAAATGCGCCGAGGGCCGGGTTCCCGTGGGAACCCGGCCCTCGGGCGTCTGTCAGACCTTCTCGTTCCAGACGCGCGGCCGCAGCGCCGTGCCGCTCTTCCCCGACACCGGGGTCTTCACGGCGAGGAACTGGTTCACGCCGATCCGGTTGCGCTCGAAGGAGACGGCCGAGGCCGCCATGTAGAGCCGCCAGATCCTGGCCCGGCCGGGTGAGGTGAGCCCGACCGCCCGGTCCCACTCCCGCTCCAGGTTGGCGACCCAGCGGCGGAGGGTGAGCGCGTAGTGCTCGCGGATCGCCTCCACGTCCCTCACCTCGAACCCGGCGTCCTCCAGGGTGCTCAGGGTGCGGCCCATGGGGGCGAGTTCGCCGTCGGGGAAGACGTACGCGTCGATGAAGGGATCGACCTCGTACGCCTCCTCGTCGGGCTCGGGGCGGCGGGAGATCTGGTGGTTGAGGAGCCGTCCGCCGGGCCTGAGGAGCCCGTACAGCGTGTCGGCGTACTCCCGGTACTTCACGGCCCCGACGTGCTCGGCCATGCCGATCGAGGAGATCGCGTCGTACGGGCCGTCGTCGACGTCCCGGTAGTCCTGGACCCGGATCTCGATCAGGTCGGTCAGGCCCTCGTCGGCGATCCGCTTGCGGGCGAAGGCGGCCTGCTCGCGGGAGAGGGTGACGCCGACGACCCTGGCGCCGTACTCACGGGCGGCGTGGACGGCCATGGAGCCCCAGCCGCAGCCCACGTCGAGGAGCCGGTCGCCCTCCTTGAGGTTCAGCTTGCGGGCGATGAGGTCCAGCTTGTCGCGCTGGGCCTCTTCGAGGGTGCCGTCCTCGGTCCAGTAGGCGCAGCTGTAGACCATCGACGGGCCGAGGACGATGCCGTAGAAGTCGTTGCCCACGTCGTAGTGGTGACTGATCGCCTGCTTGTCGCGGCGCTTGCTGTGCCGGCCGCCGCTGCGGCCGCGCATCTCCTCGGCGGGCGGCCGCGGCGGCGGCAGCGGTCCGGCAAGACCCAGCAGGGAGCGGGCGGCGGCCCGGAGCCGGGGATCGCGTACGGATTCCAGGAGGCTCCTGCTCGACTCCCCGCGCTCCCACAGGAGACCGGAGAGGCTGTCCAGGAGCTCGTACAGGTCGCCCTCGACGTCGAGGTCGCCGGCCACCCAGGCGCGGGCCAGGCCCAGTTCGCCGGGCTTCCAGATCATCCTCCGCAGCGCGCGGCGGTCCCGGACGATCAGGACGGGACCGCCCACCGGGCCGGCCTCGCTGCCGTCCCAGGCTCGCAGCCGGACCGGGAGCGGTCCGCCGAGCAGCTCCTCGGCGAGGGTCGTCAGCCGCGTCGCGGCGTCGGCCATGGTGCACACCTCCGTGATCTCGTGCCCCAGAAATGTTCGTCACCAAGGGAACACCGACCGTAGGTATTTCCACTCCCGCCGCAGCGCAATCCGTCGACAGAACACGCGAAGGGCCGTCCGCACCACGGATGGCGGACGGCCCTTTTACGGCCTTGCGTGTACTGCGGGGTGTTACGAGGCCTTGGCCTTCTCCTGCGCCGGGGCGGCCGGCGCGGGGGCGGGCTTGGCCGCCTCGTAGAACTCCTCGCGCGGCGTCTCGATGGCGCCGAGGGAGACGACCTCACGCTTGAGGAACATCGCGAGGGTCCAGTCGGCGAAGACGCGGATCTTGCGGTTCCAGGTCGGCATCGCCATGCCGTGGTAGCCACGGTGCATGTACCAGGCGAGACGGCCCTTGAGCTTGATCTTCACCTTGCCCATGACGATCATGGCGACGCCCTTGTGCAGACCGAGTCCGGCCACCGCGCCCTTGTTGGCGTGGCTGTACTCCTTCTGCGGGAAGCCGCGCATGCCGGCCACGACGTTGTCGCCGAGGACCTTGGCCTGGCGCAGGGCGTGCTGGGCGTTCGGCGGGCACCAGGCGTTCGGGTTGCCGGCCTTGCGGCCGACCATGTCCGGGACCTGGGCGTTGTCGCCCGCGGCCCAGGCGTAGTCGAGGCCGTTGATCTGGAGCTTCTCGTTGCAGTCCACGTGGCCGCGGGGGCCGAGCGGCAGACCGAAGCGGGAGAGCGCCGGGTTCGGCTTCACGCCGGCGGTCCAGACGATCGTGTTGGAGTCGACCTCGAGGCCGTTCTTCAGCACGACGTGGCCGTCGACGCAGGAGTCCATGGAGGTCTCGAGGTAGATCTCGATGCCGCGGCTCTCCAGGTGCTCCTTGCCGTACTGGCCGAGCTTGGGGCCGACCTCGGGAAGGATCTTGTCGGCCGCGTCGACCAGGACGAAGCGCATGTCCTCGCGCGACACGTTCTGGTAGTACTTCGCGGCGTCACGGGCCAGGTCCTCGACCTCGCCGATGGTCTCCGCGCCGGCGAAGCCGCCGCCCACGAAGACGAAGGTCAGCGCCTTGCGGCGGACCTCCTCGTCCGTGGTGGAGTCGGCCTTGTCCAGCTGCTCAAGGACGTGGTTGCGCAGGCCGATGGCCTCCTCGATGCCCTTCATGCCGATGCCCTGCTCGGCGAGGCCGGGGATCGGGAAGGTGCGGGAGACGGCGCCCATCGCGATGACGAGGTAGTCGAAAGGCAGCTCGTACGCCTCGCCGACGAGCGGCGCGATCGTGGCGACCTTGCGGTCCTGGTCGATGGTGGTGACCCGGCCGGTGAGCACCTCGGCTCCGCGGACGACGCGTCGCAGCGGGACGACGACGTGCCGCGGCGAGATGCTGCCGGCGGCGGCTTCGGGGAGGAAGGGCTGGTAGGTCATGTACGACCGCGGGTCGACGACCGTGACGGTCGCCTCCGCGTAGCGCATCTTCTTGAGGATGCGCCGAGCTGCGTACAGGCCTACGTACCCGCCGCCTACTACGAGGATCCTGGGACGCTCCGTGGTGCTCATGGGATCGAGTATCCACCCCTCAGGAGGGGGGTGCTCGTGCGCCCCTTCACAAGGTCTTCGGGTACCTCTGCTACACTCCGCCGCCCACGTGATCCATGTCATGGTGCTGCAAAGGAACCGGGATGCAAGGGCGAACGTTGTTCACCCCTTGTGAACTGGCCAGGAGAGCCCCCGTTAACGCTGAACCACGGGACACGTTCACACGATGGAAACATCGAGCGAATCGGCCTCCACGCCTGCGAAAGGCCCCTGAGGGGCCCCTCGGAGGGCCCGAAGACCCCCCTCAGACCCTCCTCGGGCACCATCAGGGCCCTTTTCCTTGTGAAGAACTTCACGAACTTTCCCGACGGAGTGTCGCCAGGAGGCCCGATAGACGCCCGCTATGCCACGGATAGGGCGATCCCATCGAGGATGTCGTGCTCGCTGACGACGACCTCGTGGGCTCCGACGCGCTCCACGATCTCCCTCAGGACCAGCGCCCCGGCGATGATCACGTCGACCCGGCCGGGGTGGATGACGGGGATCGCGGCCCGCTGGGCGTGGGTCGAGGCGAGCAGCCGCTCGGTGACCTCGGCGACCTGCGCGGCGGAGATCCGGGCGTGGTGGATCTTCTCGGAGTCGTACTCCGGGAGCCCGAGGGCGATCGCGGCGACCGTGGTGACCGAACCGGCGAGCCCGACGAGCGTGCCGGCGGTGTCGAGCGGCACGGTCCCGGCGGCCAGGTCGAGCGCCGCGCGGACGTCGGCGCGGATCGCGTCGGCCTCCTCGGCGGTCGGCGGGTCGTGCCGGACGTGCCGCTCGGTGAGCCGGACGCAGCCGATGTCGACGGAACGGGCCGCCTCGACGTGCTTGTTGCCGGTGACGAACTCGGTGGAACCGCCGCCGATGTCCACGACGAGGTACGTCTCCGTGCCGTGCAGCTCGCCGGTGGCACCGGTGAAGGAGAACTCGGCCTCCTGGTCGCCGGTGATGACCTCGGGCTCGACGCCCAGGATCTCCACGACCCCGTTCACGAACTCGTCGCGGTTCTCGGCGTCGCGGGAGGCGGAGGTGGCGACGAAGCGGAGCCGCTCGGCGCCCAGCTCCTTGATGACCTCGGCGTACTCGCGGCAGGCCGCGAAGGTGCGCTCCAGTGCCTCGGGGGCGAGCCGGCCCGTCCTGTCGACGCCCTGGCCGAGCCGGACGATCGTCATCCGCCGGTCCAGCTCGACGAGGCCGCCCGTGTCCGGGTCGACGTCGGCGACGAGGAGGCGGATCGAGTTCGTACCGCAGTCGATTCCGGCGACCCGGGTCACTTCTCCTCGCCCTCCTTCTTCTCCGCGCACGGGGTGACGCAGGGGCCCTTGGCCCACCACTCCGGCAGCATCGCGAGGGCCTCGTCCCCGAACGGGTTCACGCCCGGGCCGGCCGCCAGCGAGTGGCCGACGAGGACGTGCAGGCACTTGACCCGGTCCGGCATGCCGCCGGCGCTCGGGAAGCCCTCAAGGACCTCGATGGCGTCACGGCGGGCGATGTAGTCCTCGTGCGCGGCCCGGTAGGCGGCGGCGAGCTCCGGATCGGTGGCGAGCCGGGCCTGCATCTCCTTCATGACCCCGTTGGCTTCCAGGGTCCCGATGGCCGAGGCCGCCCGGGGGCAGGTCAGGTAGTACGTGGTCGGGAACGGGGTGCCGTCGGGGAGCCGGGGCGCGGTCTCGACGACGTCCGGGTTGCCGCACGGGCAGCGGTGCGCGATGGCGCGCAGGCCGCGCGGCGGCCGGCCGAGCTGCAGCTCGAAGGCGGCGATGTCCGCCTCGGAGGGCTCGGTGCGTTCGGTCTGCGGAGGGGGCGTTTCCATGTCTGCCTTGATCGTCAGGTCGTTACGGGCGGTCGGCGTGGTCGACGCCGTCCCAGAGGTTGTCGTACCAGGGGCGGTCCGCCGCGCCCTGCTCGGCGCGGGGCCGTTGCTCCGCGTCGGGGTCGTTCACGGTGAAGCCGGTCTCGCCGGGCAGCACGTAGTGCAGGTGCTCGCGGGCGAGGCGGCGGACGTAGGCCGGGTCCTGGAGGCGGGCCTTCTCGTCCTTCAGCTCCTCGACCCGGCGGGCCGCCTCGGCGGCCCTGCGCTTCTGCTCGGCGATCTCGCCCTGCTGGGAGACGTAGCTCCGCATCGGGTAGGCGAGCGCCACGACGAGGGAACAGACGACCAGCGCGAGGAAGGCCGCGCGGCCGGTGAGCCGGGAGCGGCGGGCCTGGCGGCGGGTCTGGGAGCGGTAGACACGGGCGGCGGTCTGCTCGCCGAGCAGCCTGATCCGGGTCGCGGTCGAGAACCGGTCCCGGTCCTTCGCGGCCATGTCGTGTCGCCTCCCCTGTTCATACGTACGTCCCCGCACACGGTACGGGACCGAGTACGGGGACGTACGGAGGCTGCTTCAGAGAGAAGCCGCTCAGCCCTTGAAGCGCGGGAACGCGCTGCGGCCGGCGTAGACCGCGGCGTCGTCGAGGATCTCCTCGATGCGCAGCAGCTGGTTGTACTTGGCGACGCGGTCCGAGCGGGCCGGGGCGCCGGTCTTGATCTGACCGCAGTTCACGGCGACCGCGAGGTCGGCGATGGTGACGTCCTCGGTCTCGCCGGAGCGGTGGGACATCATGCACTTGAAGCCGTTGCGCTGGGCGAGCTCGACGGCGTCGAGGGTCTCGGTCAGCGAGCCGATCTGGTTGACCTTGACCAGGAGGGCGTTCGCGGTGCCCTCCTCGATGCCGCGGGCCAGGCGCTCCGGGTTGGTGACGAAGAGGTCGTCGCCGACGATCTGGACCTTGGCGCCCAGCTTGTCGGTGAGGACCTTCCAGCCGGCCCAGTCGTCCTCGTACAGCGGGTCCTCGATGGAGACCATCGGGTACGCGGAGACGAGCTCCTCGTAGTACTCGGTCATCTCGGCGGCCGAGCGGGTCTTGCCCTCGAACTCGTACGAGCCGTCCTTGTAGAACTCGGACGCGGCGACGTCGAGCGCGAGCGCGACATCGGTGCCCGGGGCGTAGCCGGCCTCCTTGATGGCCTCGATGATGAGGTCGAGGGCGGCGCGGTTCGACTCGAGGTTCGGGGCGAAGCCGCCCTCGTCGCCGAGGCCGGTGGAGAGGCCCTTGCGCTTCAGGACGGCCTTGAGGGTGTGGTAGATCTCCGCACCCCAGCGAAGGGCCTCGGAGAAGGACTCCGCGCCGATCGGGGCGATCATGAACTCCTGGATGTCGACGTTGGAGTCGGCGTGCGACCCACCGTTGAGGATGTTCATCATCGGAACGGGCAGCAGGTGCGCGTTCGGGCCGCCGAGGTAGCGGAAGAGCGGGAGGTCGGAGGCCTCGGACGCGGCGTGCGCGACGGCGAGGGAGACGCCGAGGATGGCGTTGGCGCCGAGCGAGCCCTTGTTCTCCGTGGCGTCCAGGTCGAACATGGCCTGGTCGATCAGGCGCTGCTCGGTGGCGTCGTAGCCGACGAGCTCCGGGCCGATCTGCTCGATGACGGCGAGGACGGCCTTCTCGACACCCTTGCCCATGTAGCGGTTCGGGTCACCGTCGCGAAGCTCGATGGCCTCGAACGCACCGGTGGAGGCGCCGGACGGAACAGCAGCACGGCCGGTGCTGCCGTCGTCGAGGCCGACCTCGACCTCGACCGTGGGGTTGCCTCGGGAGTCCAGGATTTCCCGGGCTACGACGACGTCGATGGACGGCACGAGCATCTCCTTTTTGGGATGTGACGCTGGATGTGACGCATGGCCGGTGCAGGGTCGCTCGGCCTTGCGACAAGAGCCTAACCGGCTCGGGGGCTCCGGCCGGCCGGACGCCCGCCCCCTGGGACGAAAAAGGACCCAAGGGCATGCATCCCGGGACGAAGGCCCCCGTATCTACTGGACGGTAACCGCCGGGGCCCGTAAGACGGCGGAACCCCGGTCCGGCGCGCACGGGGGAGGGCGCGCCGGACCGGGGTGGTCACCGCGGGAGGGTCGTGGGGGCCGCGTGAGCCGCCGGACTCACGCGGACCGCCGGGCCTACTTCAGGTGGAGCTGCTGGCCCGGGTAGATGAGGTCGGCGTTCTCGACGACGTCCTTGTTGAGCTCGAAGAGCTCGGCCCAGCCGCCCTTGACGCCCTGCTTCTGGGCGATGGTGCTGAGGGTGTCGCCGGCGACGACCTTGTACTCGCCGTCACCCTTCTTGACCGTCTTGCCGGTCGGGGTGGTGACGGTCTTCTTGGCGGCGGCCTTCGGCGCGGCCTGCTGGGGCGCGGCCTGCTGCGGGGTCTGGCGCTGCTCGCTGCGGGTGGTCGGCTGCTCGGCCTTCCGCTCCGGCTGCGGAGCGCTCTCGGCGGCGCCGCCGGTGTAGGCGGCGCCGGAGAGGCCCACGCCACAGCTCGGCCAGGCGCCCTTGCCCTGGCCCGCGAGGACCTTCTCGGCGATGGCGATCTGCTGGGACTTCGACGCCTGGTTGGCGGTCGAGGCGTAGGCGGTGCCGCCGTACGCGGCCCAGGTGGAGGCCGAGAACTGGAGGCCGCCGTAGTAGCCGTTGCCCGTGTTGATGGACCAGTTGCCGCCGGACTCGCACTGGGCGACGCGGTCCCACTCGGAGGCCGTGGCGGCCGAGGCGGTGCCCGCGGTCATCAGCGGGGCCGCGACGGCGACACCGGTGACGCCGACGAGCGTGGCGACCTGGGTGGCCTTGGAGGGACGGCGGTGTTTGCCCTTGCCGGAAAACAGCATGGAGATTCTCCTCACCGACGCCTGTGAGGTGAGCTGTCGGGTTCGGGCCGGAAAGTTGCCCGGCCGCGTGTCCTAGCACGCGGCTTCACCCCAAGCCGGTCGTCGGCCGTCTGTCTCAACGGCCTGGACCGGCACTTACCTTGGGTCCCCCACTCCTGCCTTCGGCGCTGACGCGACGACTGTTCCCATCGGCCGACGGCAGGATTCGGCGTTTCGGTCGACGGGGCCCGCGGTGGCGAGCGGTTAAGACCGTAGACACAGACCCACCGGAAGTTCAAAGAGGCGTATTGCGGAAATATCGCCCCTACTTGCCCTTCCGGGAGTGGCGTTTGTGCAGGTGAGAGGTGGCGGAGGCAAAAGTTACGGTCAGGACACGCCAGTTGGAGTGAAGAGACCCATGTCTCACTTGCACAGAACCGGACATAGGCCCTTGAATCACTCGGCCGTCGCGGGCGAACCGTTCGTCAGATCGAGGCTCTGGCCAGGGAGGATGAGGTTCGGATCGATGCCCACCGTCTGCCGGTTGGCGTCATAGAGGGCGGTCCAGCCTCCGAGGAGTTCGTTCTCCTGCGCGATGTCGGAGAGGCTGTCGCCCGGCTGCACGGTGTACGCGTCCGAAGTGCCCCGACTGTCCGTTGCGCCCGAATCCGTCTCGCTCTCGGCCGGCGTCGCCGTGACGGGCGTTTCGGTCACCTTGCTCGTGGATGAGGCATGTCTACCTGATTCAGGCGAAGTGCCCTCCTTGCCGGTTTCCTCCGGTGCGGCCTCGCCCCGGTGCTTACCGCTTCCGGGCGTGGCCGACGGCGTGTCACCCTCCGGAGTGCCAGGCGTAACGGACGAATCAGGCGTAGCGGGCGTGGCAGAGGCGTCAGGAGTGACCGGGGTGGCCGGCGCGGTCGGCGCGCTCGGGTCGGCCGGGTCGGTCGGCGCGGAGGGGCTCACCGGCGTGGTGGGCGCCCCGGGCGCGGTCGGCGAGACCGGCGTGGTGGAGGTGGCGGGCGCGCTCGGGGTGACGGGAGCGGTCGGCGCGACGGTGCCCGTGGTCTCCTCGGTCCCGGTGGAGCCGGTGGAGGCCTCCGGAAGGCCCGCGGTCCTGTTCGACTCGACGACGGGCCCCGTGGGCACCTTCGGGACGGAGGCCGGACCAGGGTCCACCCCGGGCGCCGTGCCGTCGTTGGCGAGACCCGCGATCGGCGCGCAGGTGGCCCACTCGGTGGAGCCCTTGGCAAGGGCCTTCTCGGCCACCGCGATCTGCTGGGCCCGGCTGGCCAGATCGGCGCTGGGCGCGTACGCGAGGCCCCCGTGCCGCTCCCAGCTGTCCTGGGTGAACTGGAGGCCTCCGTACATGCCGTTGCCGAAGTTGGCGCTCCACTGGCCGCCGGACTCGCACTCGGCGACCCGGTCCCAGGTGGCCGCGTCGGCGGCGGAGGCGGATCCGGTGGCGAGCAGCGGCAGCGCCATGGCGGATCCGGTCACACCTGCGGCGACGACGAGGGCGGGGGCCTGACGGGGGCGACGGTGTCGTCCGTTCCCGGAACGCATAGGAGCGCCTTTCGCGTGACGGCTGAGAGTGCGGTGAACGTAGCGGTATTCGAACGCTCGTCACAAGTCGATGGCCGCACGATCACGCGAGGATCACATTTCTGACACGCCGTCACTGTGGCGGAGCGGTACGGACGGGGAGAACTCCACCGGAAGCGTGCGCAATCCCCGCATGATGAGCCCCCCGCGCCACCGCAGTTCGGCCGGATCGGCGGCAAGCCGCAGGTCCGGAAGACGCGTCAGGAGGGTCGCGAGCGCCGTCTGCCCCTCAAGGCGGGCGAGCGGCGCGCCCAGGCAGTAGTGGATGCCGTGCCCGTACCCGAGGTGCTGGTTGTCGCGCCGGGCGAGGTCGAGGGTGTCCGGGCCTTCGAACCGCTCGGGGTCCCGGTCGGCGGCGGCGAGCACCACGAGCACCGGGTCGCCCGCCGGGATCTCGTGCCCGCCGATGGTCAGCGGCTCCGTGGCGTACCGCCAGGTCGCCATCTCCACGGGCCCGTCGTACCGCAGCAGTTCCTCCACGCCCGTCTCCAGGAGCCCGGTGTCGCCCGCCGCGATCGAGGCCTGGAGCCGTTCGCGCTGCCCGGGGTGGCGCAGCAGCTGGTACATGCCGTTGCCGATGAGGTTGACGGTGGTCTCGAAGCCGGCGAAGAGCAGGATGAAGGCCATGGCGGCGGCCTCGTTCTCCGTGAGGTGCTCGCCGTGGTCGGAGGCCTTGATGAGCCCGGAGATCAGGTCGTCGCCGGGATCGAGCCGCTTCCGGTGGATCAGCTCGGCGAGGTAGCCGCGCATCTTCTTCACCGACCGGGCGACCCCGCCCCGGGGCCCGCCGCCGTGGCGGATCATCATCCCCGCCCAGTCCCGGAAGTCGTCCTGGTCCTCCTCGGGCACGCCGAGCAGGTCGCAGATGGCGTAGATGGGCAGCGGGAAGGCGAACTCGTGGATGAGGTCCGCGCTGCCCCTCTCCGCGAAGGAGTCGATGAGCCGGTCGGTGAGCTCTTGCACGCGCGGGGTGAACTCGGCGACCCGGCGCGGGGTGAAGGCCTTCGAGACCAGGCGCCGCAGCCGGGTGTGGTCGGGCGGGTCGATGTTGAGCAGATGGGTCATCAGCTCGGCCTTGCGTTCGCCCGGGATGCCCGTCTTGCCCTTCGCGAGCGGGGACTCCGCGTGGTGCGCCGGGTTCTTCGAGAGCCGCTGGTCGGCCAGGGCCTGCCGGGCGTCCCCGTACCGGGTCACGAGCCAGGCCTCGACACCGCTGGGCAGTGTCGTCCGGCGCACGGGCGCGTGCTCCCGCAGCCAGGCGTACGCGGGGTACGGATCGGCGGCGAACTCCCAGGTGAAGAGCTCGGGGACGGGCGAGGGGACAGGCGAGGGGGCGGGGCGGGGGCCGGGGGTGGTGCTCACCCCCCGACCGTACAGGGCGGCCCCGGCGGTGAGGTCTGTGAAGATCCCGTGATCACGAGGGGATGCCGTGCCCTAGATTCGTGTCGGTGGATCCTCAGATGCTCAGAAGCACGTTCGCGGTCGTCGAGAGACGGGCCGAACACGCCGTCACCTTCTTCTACTCGCATCTTTTCTGGAACAACCCGGCCCTGCGCGAGCTGTTCCCCGAGGACATGCGGCCCCAGCGGGACCGCCTCTTCGCCGCGCTCACGCACGTCGTGACCCATCTGGAGACGCCGGGGCTCACGGAGTACCTGGGGCGCCTCGGCCGTGATCACCGCAAGTTCCTCGCCTCCCCCACGCTCTACGCCGCCGTCGGGTCGAGCCTGCTCGCCGCGTTCGCGCACGCCGCCGGATCCGCCTGGACCCCGGCCGCCGAGAAGGCGTGGGCGGAGGCGTACGGCCACGTCGCCGACCTGATGCTGGCGGGCGCCGACGAGGCGGCCGGGGCCGGGGAGCCGGCCTGGTGGGACGCGGACGTCGTCCGGCACGAACGGCACGGCGAGGACCTGGCCGTCCTCACCCTGCGGCCCCGGCAGCCCCTCCCGTACCTCCCCGGCCAGTACGTCAGCGTCAGCTCGCTGCGCGTCCCGCGCGTCTGGCGCACCTACTCCCTCGCGGACGCGCCCCGCCCGGACGGCACCGTCGAGCTGCACGTGAGCCGGATCAGGGGCGGCGCGATGAGCACGGCGCTCGTCGAGGAGACGGGGCCGGGCGAGACCCTGCGGCTCAGCGCGCCCGGCGGCGCCCTCACCGCGCGCACGGAACCCGGCGGTCTCCGTACGTACATATGCGCGGGTACGGGCTGGGCGCCGGTGCGGGCGCTGCTCGCGGCGGCGGCGAAGGACGAGCCGGAGCTGAAGGGCCGTCTGTTCGTGGTGGCCCGCGCGAAGGGGTACCTGTACGGGCGGCGGGACGCCGAGCACCTGAGGGAACGCCTCCCGGGCCTGAGCGTCACCTACATCACGTCGGCGCCCGGACATCCCAAGGACCAGGCGACCGAGCGGCTCCTCCAGTCGCTGCGGGCCTGTGTCCACTGGGCCTCGCACGACGTGTACCTCGCCGGGCCGCCCGGCTTCCTGACGGAGGTCACCGAGACGCTCGTGGAGCTGGGCACCGAGGCGGCCCGGATCCACCACGACACGCTGCCGCCGGTGGGCGGCTTCACCGTCCGCCCGAGCACCGCGGCCGAACGCCTCCTGGGTCCGCCCTCCCCGCCCTGGCACGACCCGGAGGCCCGCGCGCCGCGCCGGCTCTGAGCCCGTCCTTCGCCCCGGCCCCTCAGGCCTTGAGGCCCTCCGCCGCGCGGATCGCGTCCCGGTACGTCCTGGCCGCCGCGCGCAGGGCCGCCTCCGGGTCCACGCCGGAGGCCTCCGCCCGCGCGGCGAGGGCGAGGAGCTCGTAGCCGATGCCCTCCCCCCTCGGCAGCGGTACGTCGAGGCCGGCCGTCCGTACCCGGCCCGTGAGCTTCGTCGCGAGCGCGAGACCCGGCTGGCCCAGCGGCACGCCGTCGGTGACGGACTCCCGCTGCTTCTCGATCGCCTTGGTCCGCAGCCAGTGGGCCCGGACCTCCTCCGGGGTCTCCGCGGTCTCGTCGCCGAAGACGTGCGGGTGCCGCAGGATCAGCTTCTCGACGAGGGTCCCCGCGACGTCGTCCACGGAGAAGGGCTCCTCCGGGTCCTCCTCGGCGATCCGGGCGTGGAGGACGACCTGGAGGAGCACGTCGCCGAGCTCCTCGCGGAGTTCGCGCCGGTCGCCGTCCTCGATCGCCTCGACGAGTTCGTACGCCTCCTCGATGGCGTACTTGGCGAGCCCCCGGTGGGTCTGGCGCGAGGACCAGGGGCACTCGCGCCGGATGCGGTCCATGATCTGCACGAGGTCGAGGAGCCGGGCGCCGGGAAGGTCGTACGAGCCGGGCAGCAGTTCGAGGTCGGGCATGGAGACACGGCCGGAGCCGGCGAGCCGGGCCAGGCCGTCGGTCAGCGCCCGGTCGCCCTCGCCGGAGGGGAGCAGCAGGACGGTCCGGCCCCCGGCGCACGCCCCGACGAGTTCCTCGGCGGTGGGCCGGAGGTGCTCGACGGCGACCCCGGCCTCCCGCAGGTACGGCAGCTGGGGGTGGTGCTCGTCGGGGCAGAGCACCCGGTCCGCGGCGGCCAGCGCCTGCCACGCGGGCCAGGACAGGAGTCCGGGGGCCACGCGGTGGCTGGCGGTGAGCAGGATGATGCGGCCGGGGCTCTCAGAGGTCACCCCTCGAACTTACCCGCCCTCAGGCACCGGCCGGGAGGGCCCCCGGGTCCTGGCTGATCCGGCGCAGCCAGGGGGCGGTGGTGGCGGAGAGCCGGACCTGGGCGTCGTCCCAGGCGCCGTAGCGCGGGTTGACGTCGATGGCGAGGGCCTTGGACGCGGCGGAGAAGACGTCCGTCAGCTTCTTCTGGCCCTCGGGGGTGTCCGTGACGCCGAGCTTGGCGGCGATCTTGTTCATGAGGACGTTGCGGCGGACGACGTCGTCGATCTGGCCGGGGGCCACGCCCTGCTCCTGGAGGAGGGCGGTGGCGAGCCGGTCCTCGCCGCCGCTCTCGCGGACGAACGCGGTCCTGGTCTGCTGGAGCTCGGCGCGGGTGACGGTGACGCCGTTGTCCGCGGCGACCTTGTCGACGACCCGGTCGAAGATCATGACGTTGAGCTTGCGGCGGGGCAGGTCGCCGGTGGCCTGGACGAGCTGGGCGGCCTGCGGCGAGCGCTCCTGTGCGGTGCGTACGTCCTTCACCTGGGCCTGGAGGCTGGAGACGTCGATCCGTTCACCGCCGACGACGGCCGCCGCTCCTGGGTGGGCGTCACTGCCACAGGCGGTGAGCAGCGGGGCCGCGGCGAGGAGCGCGGCGGAGACGGTGAGCGCAGTGCGGCGGTGCAAAGGAGCCTCCCGGGCTGGTCGTGCGTCAGTGGAACGACCTTGCGGTGATCGATGGTAGGGAGTCGCCGGGGCCGGAGCCACTACTTCGGTGCGACTGTTTCCCACAACGACTCACCCGTACGCCGGGTGTCGGCCCGCACCATGCCCGTCTCGGGCCCCTCACGTCCCTCGCGTGTCCCCGCGTGGGCCCCTTCGTGTGTCTCCTGCACCAGGTAGTGGGGCCGCCGTTTGACCTCGTAGTAGATGCGGCCGACGTACTCGCCGATCAGTCCGACCATCACCATCTGGACGCCGGCGAGGGCGGTGACGGCGACGAGCAGGGTGACGTAGCCGGGGGTGTCGACGCCGTTGGCGAGGGCGTCGACGACGATCCACGCCGCGTAGCCGAGGGCGACGAGGACGAGGAGGAACCCGAGGTGGACGGCGGCCCGCAGCGGCTTGTTGTTGAAGGAGAGGAGTCCGTCGAGGCCGTAGTTGAGGAGCTTGCCGAAGGTCCACTTGGAGCGGCCCTGCTCGCGGACGGCGTTCTCGTAGGAGAACGTCGTGGTGCGGAAGCCGACCCAGGAGAAGAGGCCCTTGGAGAAGCGGTTGTACTCGCCGAGGCCGAGGACCGCGTCGACGGTACGGCGGGACAGGAGCCGGAAGTCGCCGACGCCGTCGACGAGCTCGACGTCGACGAGCCGGTTGATCGCCCGGTAGTAGAGGCGGGCGGTGAGGGTGCGGGTGACGCGGTCGCCCTCGCGGGTGCGGCGGGCGACGACCTGGTCGTACCCCTCGGCGTGCAGCGCGATCATGCGGTGCACCAGCTCCGGCGGGTGCTGGAGGTCGGCGTCCATGATCACGACGGCGTCGCCCGCGGCGGTGCGGAGCCCGGCCAGCATCGCCGCCTCCTTGCCGAAGTTGCGGCTGAAGGAGACGTAGCGGACGTGGCGCGGGTCGCGCGCGGCGAGCTCCCGGAGAAGCGGGAGGGTCCCGTCCCGGCTTCCGTCGTCCACGTAGACGATCTCGAACTCGCCGTCGGTTCCGGCGAGTTCGTCGGTCACACGGTCGTGGAAGCGGGCGAGGACGTCCTCCTCGTTGAAGCACGGGACGACGATCGATAGCAGCACGCGGACCACGACAACGGAGCGCGGTGACCCGGCCGGTCCACGGGGATGGCCTTCAGGCGACCATTGAATGAACTGGGTGGCCGTGCCCGGTTTCTCCCCGCCGTTCGCTGGCATATTCGAGCCGTCATGCCGAACACCACGCGCTCCTTCCTTCTCTCCGCCTTCCTCGCCGTGGCGGCCGTCTGCGGCGGGGACGCCGCCGCCCGGGTCTTCCCCTTCGGGCCGCGCCACCGGGCCGTCAACGACCTCGCGAACCAGTTCGTGCCGTTCCACGCCCACCTGTGGGACCTGCTGCGCGGCCGGGCGGACGGCGGGCTCCTGCTCGACTGGCGGGCGGGCTGGGGCACGAGCTTCCTCCCCGACTACGGCACCTATCTGTCGAGCCCCTTCGCCCCGCTGGTCGCCCTCCTCCCGCGCGGGGACATCGAGTACGCGGTGTACGCGGTGACCGTCCTGAAGACGGCGGCCGCGGCGGCGGCCATGACGTTCCTGCTGCGCCGGCTCGGCCCGGGCGTGTGGTGGTGGGCGGCGGTCCTGGGCGCCTCGTACGCGCTGTGCGGCTGGTCGCTCGCGGAGGGCACGTACAACCCGATGTGGCTGGACGGCCTGATCGCCTTCCCGCTGCTCTGCCTGGTGGGCGAGTGGGTACGGGAGGGCCGGCGGCCGCTCCTCGGGACGCTGGTGGTCGCGGTCTGCTGGACGGCCAACTTCTACACGGCGTACATGGCGACCCTGGGCGCGGCGCTCGTCCTCCTCGTCCGCCTGGCGGTGACGGACTCCTTCCGGGTACGGACCCTGCTGCGGGCGGGGGTGACGGCGGGCCTCGGGGCGGGCCTCGCGGCCCCCGTCCTCGTCCCCGTGTTCCTCGGCTCCCGGCACGCCCACCCGGGCCTGGTCCGGGAGTTCGACCCGGCGCCCCTCACCGACCTGCTGGCCCGGCTGCTCCCGGTGACGTACAGCTTCGCGACCCCGGCGGCCTTCGTCTGCACGGCGGTCCTGCTGCTCACGGGCGCGCTGCTGTTCCGCCGGGACGTGCCGGGGCGGGAGCGGTGGCTGTGGCCGGGCCTGTGCGTGGCGGTCACCGCCTCGATGCAGTGGGGGCCGACGCACCTCCTGTGGCATGCCTTCGCCACGCCGAACGGCAGCCCGTACCGGCAGACCTTCGTCCTCTCCGGTGTCCTCGTCGTCGCCGCCTGGACGGGCCTCACCCACGGGCCCCCGGACCGCCGGTCCCTGCTCGGCGGGACGGCGGTCGTCGTGGCCCTGACGGCCGGGGCGTCGGCCAGCCCCTTCCTCACCGGCTGGGCACTGCTGTTCGCGGGCGCGGGCCTCGCCGCGGTGGCGGGCGCGCTGCTGCTGCCGGCGCGGGGCCGGTACGGGGTGCTCGGCGCGCTGCTTGTCGTCGGGACGCTGCTCGGCCAGTCGGCGGCGACGACCGCGTACGCGGACCGGGAGCGGCTCGCCCGGCTCGACGACTATCCGCCGCTCGGCGCGGAGCAGGAGCGGCGCGCGGCGGCCCTGGCCGCGGCGGACGGCTGGCCCGCCTACCGCACGGACGCGGGGCTGCCCCGGGTCGCGGGCAACGATCCGCTGCTGCTCGGCGGCCAGGGCGCCGCGTACTACTCCAGCCACACCCCCGCGGTCCTGACGGAGACGCTCACCGCGCTCGGCGGGGGCTGGACCTCGCGGGGCCGGAACCTGCTGAGCCTGGACAACCCGGTGACGGACGCGCTGTTCGGGGTGGGGGCACGGTGGCGGGACGGCACGGTCGTCCGTACGGAGACGTATCTGCCGCTGGTGACGGTACGGCCCCCGGGGCCCGCCCCGGTCTACGGCCCGTCGCCCTTCCGCAACCAGGAACTCCTCCTCGGCGCGCGGGTCTACGGGGCTCCGCGCGCGGGCGCCTGCCCGGTCGGCACCGAGGTCTTCCTCTGGGCCCCGGACGCGACGGGCACGGCCCGCCTGGGCGACCGCGAGACCCGGCTCCTCGGCGGGCAGCCGAAACGGCGGGCGGCCCTGACGTCCCTCGGCACACAGCCGGGCCCCGGCGTGAGGCCGGTCCTCCCGGGCCCCGGCGAGCTCGGCTGCCTGGACCACGACCGGCTGCGTACGGCGGTCGCGGCCCTCCGCGCCCGAGCGGCACCCTCGGTCCACGTCACCTCGGACGGCATACGGGCAGGCCTTCCGCCCGGCACGACGGGCACGGCGGTCGTGGCGGCCCCCCGGATCGCGGGCTGGCACTGCGAGGGCGCCCGCGCGACCTCGTACGGCGGTCTCCTCGCCGTCGACGTCCGTCCCGGCACCACGGTGCTGGACTGCGCCTTCCGGCCACCGGGCCTCCGGGCAGGACTGACGGCGGCGGCGACGGCGGCGCTGCTGCTCCTCGGCCGGGTCCTGGCCGCGAGGAGGGCGCCCGGGCGGCCCGTCAGGGATGAGTCCGGGGCCCCCGGGCCTCACCGGGCGGGCCGGGCACGCTGACCGCGTCGCCGTCCACGACCTCCGCGTCTCGGCGCCGCTCCCAGCGGATCTCGCCGTCCTCCACGATGTCCGTCGGGGTGAGGCCGGCGGCGCGGGCGACGGCCGCGGAGGCCGCGTGGTCCGGGTGGACGTGCGCCACGAGGGTGCGGACGCCGTGTTCCCGCAGCAGTCCGACGAGGCCCTCGGCCGCCTCCCGGGCGATCCCCCGCCCCTGCCAGTCCGTGCCGATCACCCACGCGACCTCCGCGACCCGCCCGCCGCCGGTGACGGTCGCCTGCACGGTCCCGGTCAGCCGGTCCTCGGCCCGGAGCCGGACGACCCAGTTCGCCCAGACCGTGGCCGGGTCCGGCGAGCCGGCGACCAGCCGCTCGTACCGCGCGCGCAGTCGGGAGACGGGGAGCGGGGCGCCGCCGGTGAAGGTGTGCAGGGCGGGGTCGGCGAGGACCCCGGCCATCTCCTCGGCGTGCGCGACGGCGAGCGGCACGAGGTCGAGCCGGGCGGTCCGTACGGACGCAGTGGGGAGGGGCGCGGTGGGGAGGGACGCTGTCACGTCGACATCCTGGCAGCCGGAGGCCCTTGGACGGCCTTCGGGAGGCCGGCGGCCGTCGGTTCGGCGGCCGTCGGTTCGCCGGTTCGCCGGTTCGCCGGTTCGTCGATCACTCCGCGCACGAGCGGCTCTTTCGCGCCTCAGGGCGCCGGTGACGGCGGCGACGGGTTCGTCCCGGCCGATGGAGCCGCCGGCTCGTCGGAACTTTTCCGGCCCGGATCGCAACCTCGGGGGGTGACGCACGTCTGGTGGGGTGAAGGCGCCCTTCAGACCGTGTACCCGTCCCCCTTCCTCGGGAGAACCCATGTCCAGCCACGCCAAGCGGAATCTCCGTCCCCGCCCCCGGGTCCTGGGCGTCGTCGCCGGTGTCGCGCTGCTCCTCGGCGGCGGCTTCGCCGCCCAGGCCGCCGCCGACTCCGACTCCGCCCCCAGGCCCGCCCCGGCCGCGCCCCAGGCGGACGCGGCCGACGCGTCACCGGCCGACGCACCGGCCCCGGCGCCCGCCACGAAGGCCGTCGACGCGGGCAGGCCCTCTGCCGCACCGGCGCCCGCCGCCAGGCCCGCCGACACACCGGCACCCGCGCCCGCCCCTGCCAGGCCCACCGCCGCACCCATGCCCGTGCCCGCCGACGCACGGCCGACCGCCGCGCCCATGCCCGTCCCCGCCGACGCGCACCCGACCGCCACGCCCGCGCCGGCCGTCGAGCCCGCCGCCCGGCCCGTACCGGCACCCGCACCGGCCGAGGCCACGCCCCGGGTGATCGCGCCCGGAACCGGCGTCGGGAAGTAGCACCACGGAGGTGCGGCCGGGCCGGCTCCCGCGGACCGGCCCGGCCGCGCCTCCCGCGACGAGTGAGGACCGCAGTTGTCGTACGCCATACCCGCCATCGCACCGCCGCCCCTGTGGTCCCGGCTGCTCGCCCGGCTGTCCTCCCGGACCGGGGCCGCGCCGGCACGGGAGCGTCACCTGCGGACCGTCGGCCCGTCCCACGGGCAGGAACCGCCGCCCACGCTCACCGAGCTGTACCGGGCGCGGCGGCTCGACATGGTGCGGCTGGCGCTCTTCCTCGTCGACGACCTCCCCACCGCGGAGGATGTCGTCCAGGACGCGTTCGCCGCCGTGTGCCGGACGTACGGCACCTCCCTCCACGGGCTCCAGGACCCGGGCGCCTATCTGCACACCGCCGTGGTCAACGCGGCCCGCTCCGTACTGCGCAGGCGCCGCACCGCGCGCGCGTACACCCCGCCGCACCCCGGCGCCGGGGCGCCCGTCGACGAGGGGCTGCTGCTCGCCGAGGAACACCGGCGCGTCCTCGACGCGCTCGCGGGGCTGACCCGTCGCCAGCGCGAGGTGCTCGTGCTGCGCTACTGGTCCGAACTGACCGAGGCGCAGATCGCCGAGACGCTCGGGCTCTCGCGCGGCACGGTGAAGTCCACCGCGAGCCGCGCCCTCGAGGCCCTGGAGAAGAAGCTGGAGGCGGGCCGATGAGACCGAGGTCCGAGGAGTCCCCGTCCGCCACAGAGGACCGGCTGCGCGCCGCGTTCGCCGCCCGCGCCGCCCTCGTGACCTACCGCGACCTGCGCCCCGGTGTGCCGCCCGAGGGGCGTGACCGGGGGCTGCGCCGGGTGCGGGGCCTCGCCTTCGCCGCGCTCGGCGGGGCCGCCGCCGCGGCCGCCGCGTACCTGTTCGTCCTGGCGCCCGGCGGCCCGGCCGAGCCGGTTCCCGTGCCCCCCGCCCGCAGCCCGGACGTCAGCAGGCCGGTGACAGCGCCCACGCCGCACCCGGCCGCCCCCTCCGTGGCGCATCCCGAACCCGCGACGCCGGGGGACCTCGGGCGGCCGTGACCCCCTACGGGAAAGGGCCGGAACCCCCGTGGAGGGGTTCCGGCCCTTTCGGGAGGCGCGCGACTACTTCGCGGCGACCTCTTCGAGGCAGAGGACGAACTTGTCCGAGTTCAGCTGCTGCGCGAGCGCGGAGAGCTCGGCGCCGCACTGGTTCACGTCGAAGGTGCCGTCGATGACCTTGACGACCTTGAAGAGGTCGGGCTTCCCGGAGGAGCAGTCCGTGGTGTCGACCTTGGGGTCGTTGTCGGGACCGGTCACGGTGACGCACTCGCCGGCCTGGGCGTGCACGGGGGCGTCGCCGGTGAGGTGCGGGAGGCCGAACTTCACGGCGAGGGCGACGATGATCGCGACGACGACTCCGCCGACCTTCTTGAGGAGGCGGCCGCCCTTCTTCGCGGGGGCGGCGGGCTGCTCGGCGGCGGCGGGCTGCTCGGGGGCGGGGGGCGCGGACGGCGTCGTCATGAGAGGTTCCTTGTAAGCGCGGACATGATCAGACGCGAACGTTACATGCGCCAAAACAGGCAAAACGGATCATGAAGATCCACTTCCTGATCGTTTGCCGAGTCGTAATCCTGTCCACACGTCAGGAGCGCGGCCCCAGCTGCCGCTGGTGTTCGAGCACACGCCGCAAGTCCACCGGAAGCGGGTGATACGGGCCGTACGCGCGCTCCGCGTCGAGCAGCAGCCGCTGGAGCTGGTCCTGCCCCGCCGCGTGCTCGCCCGCCGCCACGAGGAGCAGCCCGATCCGCTGCCGGATGTCGAAGGCGCGGGCGAGATCCCGCTCGTAGTACGGCAGGACCGCGCGGAACTCCGTGAGCGCGGCGGCCGTCTCCCCCAGCTGCTCAAGACAGAGCGCCGCGTCGTACCGGAACTGCAGGGCCTGCGGATCGGCCGGGCCCGCCTCCGCGTCGCGGTCCGCCGCCAGCCGGCGCAACTCCGGCAGGGCGCGCCGGTACTGACCGTCGTCCATGAGCGTCGACGCGTACTGCTTGCGCAGGATGTGGACGACCGGCGAACGCTCGCCGTGCTCGGCCGCGGCCGCGGGCAGGATTCCGCCGAGGATGTCCACGGCCTGGGTGAGCGAGCCCTCCCCCAGCAGCCGCTTGACCTCGTCGACGGCGGCGGCGACGTCGGGGCGGGCGGCCGGCGGGGTCGGCCCCGGCACCGGAACCGGCGCGGCGACAGGGGCGGAGACGGGGACGACGGCGGGCGAGGGAGCGGTGGGCACGGCGGCCTGCGGGTACGCCGCCGGGCGGTCCGGCCAGGGCGCGTGCGGGCGGAGGAACGGCCGGGTCGGGTCCATCGGTCCCGCCGGGGCCCCGCGCGCGGGGAGCAGCGGCAGCAGGTGCTCGTACACCTCGTGCGCGCCGGACGGACGCTCCCGCGGGTCCTTGGCGAGGAGCCGGAGGACCAGCGCTTCGAGGGCCTCGGGCACCTCGGGCCGCAGCTGCCGGAGCGGTACGGGAGGCTCGTAAAGGTGCCGGTGGAGGACGCCGAGCGCGGTGGACCCGGCGAACGGCACGGTGCCGCTGAGGAGTTCGTGGAGCACGACACCGAGCGCGTACAGGTCGGTGGACGGGCCGACGGCGCCGCCCATGGCCTGCTCGGGCGCCATGTACGAGGGGCTGCCGATGGGCGAGCCGGTGTGGGTGAGCCGGGTGGTGTCCGCGTCCAGGACGGAGGCCACGCCCAGGTCGAGGACGACGACCGATCCGTCCGGGCGGACCATCACGTTCCGCGGCTTGAGGTCGCGGTGCACGATCGGTACGGCGTGGACGGCGGCGAGCACCGCGCAGAGCTGCGCGGCGACGGAGACCGCCCACGGCCAGGGGTACGGGTCGTGCTCGGCAAGATGGTCGGCGAGGTCCGCGCCCTCCACGTACTGCATGACGAGATACAGGTCGTCGCCCTCGCTGCCGGCGTCGTGCACGGTGACGAGCCCCGGGTGGTCGACGTGCGCGGTCACCCGGCACTCCCGCACGAAGCGGCGCCGCAGCTCCTCGGCGGCGGTCGCGGGGCCCGTCATGGTGGCCGGCCGGAGCAGCTTCACCGCGACCCGGCGGTCGAGCCTTCCGTCGTACGCCGTCCAGACCTGGCCCATGCCGCCCTGGCCGATGACGGTGGCGAGCTCGTAACGCCCGCCGATGACACGTCCGTTCACGGCCGTCCGTCGTCCTCTCTGTGGGTGCGGAGGAGGTCGCTCAGCTCGTCGAGCTCGGCGCGAACCTGGTCGATGCGGGGCGCGGCGGGCGGCTGGGGGGCGGTGAACAGCTGGGGCGCGATGAACGGCTGGGGCGCGGTGGGCGGCTGGGGCGCCGGCACGTGACCGGTCGGCCGGTACGGGTACGGCGGCCGCACCGGCGGCGGCGGGACCATGATCACGACCGGCGCGGGCTGGTGGTGGCGGATGTCGACGACCAGGAAGTAGCAGGTCACGACCGCCATCTGGACGAGCAGGACCACCATGCCCGCGGTGTTCATCCACGTACCGGCGAACCGCTGCTCCAGCGGCACCACACAGGCGATGTTGAAGGCCAGATGGACCCAGAAGAGCGCCCAGTCACGGCCGGAGCGCCGCATGATCGCGATCCGGAGCATCGCCACCCACGCGAGGAAGCCCAGGGAGAGGACGACCAGGACCGTGATGAGCACGCGGACGGTGATCGTGGCCGCCGACGGGCCGGTAGCCCGTGCCGGCGGGGGTGTGGGCACCTGACCGTACATACGACGCTCCCCCAGACGGATGATCAGGCTAAGAGAGTATGACGGTCACCGCCCGGGCTCCACGCCTCTGCCGTCACCCGGGTTCCACGCTTCCGTCGGCGAGACCGTCGTACAGGCCCTGTACCAGCTGTTCGCCCAGGCGGGCGGCGAGCCGCAGGGCCTCCTCGAACTCGGCGAGGGACTTGAAGTGGGCGCCGTGGCGGCGCTGGTCGGCGAGGGGCAGCCGGGGCAGCTGGAGGCGGCGCACGTCGAGCCGGGTCGCGGTCGACGCGAAGCTGCTGGCCTGCCGGTTGTTGGCCGTGCCGCGCAGGAATCCGGCGAGGAACCAGGGGTCGAGAGCGGCCGGATCGGGCCGCAGCAGCTGGAGGTTGCGGCCGAGGGCGGCGCCCGCGGTGGCCGCGTCCACGACCCGGGTCACGGAGCCGCCGCCGAGGACGGGCACGACGACGTCGCCCTCGGCGACGAGAACGGGCTCCTCGGCGGGGCCGCCGCCGGGAAGGGTGCCGGAGGGGGCGCCGCCGGACAGGACGTCGTGCTCGGTGAGGACGGGGACGTCGTCACCGCCCTCGGGCGCCGTGCCGGAGCCGCCGGTGCGGAGCTGGAGGGCGCCGGTGCGGGCCAGTTCGCCGACGGTCGTGAGGGGGCGGGGCCCTGAGCGAGCGGGGACGGGGGTGGGGGCGAGGCCCCGGGTGCGGCGCAGCGTCTCGTCGAGGCGCTCGCGGACCGTGGCGAGTTCGGGGGCGGTGCCGCCGGCGGCGGGGGCCGTGAGGTAGCGGGCGGGGGCGAGGTCGACCTCGTCGTCGAGGAGTTCGATGACGGGGACGGCGCGGGCCACGGACTCCTCGCCGCCCCGTCCCGCCCAGGCGTCGAGGACCGTGTTCCTGAGGGTCGGCCAGGGCAGTTTGTCGCGGCCGGCGTCCGGGACGAGCCCGGCGGTGTCCACGAACAGGGTCTCCGCCGGGGGCCGCTGGTCCCCGCCGGGCCGGACGAGGACCCAGAGGTGGAGCGGAATGCCGTACGGGGGCGCGGCGCCGGCCGGGAGGGCGATCACGGCGCGGAGCGCGCCGCGGCGCAGGAGGTCGGCGCGGATCCGGCGGCCGGAGCGGCGGGAGGCGACGGCGGGCGGCATGAGGAGGACCGCGGTCCCGCCGTCACGGAGCCGGGCGAGGGCGTGCTGCACCCAGGCCAGTTCGGATTCCGTGCGGGCCGGGAAGCCGTACTCCCAGCGCGGGTCGTAGGCGAGTTCGTCGTGGCCCCAGGTCCGCTCGTTGAACGGCGGGTGGCACAGGACCGCGTCGGCGGCCAGACGCGGGAAGGCGTCGGCGCGGAGGGTGTCGGCGGTGGCGGAGCGGATGTCGGCGTCACCGTGGAGGGCGAGCCGCAGGGCCGTGAGCGCGGCCAGGTCGGGGTCGGTGTCCTGGGCGTACAGAGCGGTGGGATGCGGGACGGCGCGCAGCAGGCCGCCGGTGCCGGAGGCCGGGTCGACGACGGTGGCGAGGGGGTGGCCTTCGGGGGCCGCGGCGGCGGCCAGCTCGGCCATGAGCTCGGCGAGCGGGGGCGGGGTGAGCGTGTACTGGCGGGGGTTGGCGTCCAGGTGACGACCGAGCAGGAACTCGAAGGCCTGGCGCGCGCCTCCCAGCTCGGCCGACAGCTCGGCCGCGGCTCGGAGCAGGGGGACGGCGGGGACGGTCTCGGCGGCGGTGGGGGTGCGGACGGCCCTCGGCAGGCCGAAGCGGCCGGTGAGGACCTCTTCGAGGGCCTCGGGCAGGACCCCGGCGAGCCGGTCGTCGGGGAGCGCGGCCAGCGCGACCCAGGCACGGGGGCGCTCGCGGAGGAGGAGCAGGAGGCAGCCGGTGTGGACGAGCGCGGCGACGGTGCCGGCGGGGTGGCCGGAGAGCTGCTGCCAGACGCGCTCGCGGAGCGGCACTTCGGCGAGTTTGCCCTGGTCGCGGAGCCACTGCTCGACCTCGCCGAGGGCGAAGGAGGGGCTGGTCTCCGTCCCGCCGACGGGCCGGGGGAAGTCGGCGTGGCGGCGGCGCCAGTTGCTGACGGCGGCCCTGCCGACTCCCGCCAGCCGGGCGATACCGGCGGCGGTGACCTCTGTCGCGCTCTCTTCGGGCACCTGTCCGACTCCCCTCGTACGTGTGTGAACACACCGAGCCTACCGCTCACACCAGTTCACGGCGTGAGTGAACTCAAATCCCGTGAACGCTGTTGACTCGGTTCACAGTCTCTGCTGTGATTACGTCATCGAAACACGGAGTCCTCACACAGAGTCCTCACAGCGCCCGGAAGGTGCCACAGCCATGTCTCAGCAGCAGCAGCGCAACTGGTTCGCCCGTCACAAGGTCCTCACCGGCGCCGGAGCGATCGTCGCCGTCATCGTGATCGGCGCGGCGATGGGCGGGGGCGGCGACAGCGAGTCCCCCCGGGCCGGCGCCAAGCAGGAGCAGCCCGCGAAGCAGGGCGGCGACAAGAAGGCCCCGGAGGCCCCGGAGAAGAAGGCCGTCACGATCGACGGCGACGGGGACTTCGAGGTGGGCACCGACGCGAAGCCCGGCCTCTACCGCTCCACGGGCAACAAGGACGCCGAGTGCTACTGGGAGCGTGCGAAGGACGCCTCGGGGGAGCTCGACTCGACCCTCGCCAACGACAACGTGACGGGCACCGCCTACGTCGAGATCAAGGCCTCGGACAAGCTCTTCAAGTCCGCCGGCTGCGGAACGTGGGAGGCGGTCGACCCGAAGGCGACGGGCACCCCGTCGGGCACCACGCTCAAGGGCGACGGCGGCATGTTCAAGGTGGGCGTCGACATCGCCCCCGGCACGTACAAGTCCACGGGCAACAAGGACGCCGAGTGCTACTGGGAGCGCACGAAGGACGCGAGCCACGGCACGGACTCGATCCTCGCCAACGACAACGTGACGGGCACGGCGATCGTGAAGGTCACGGCGAAGGACGCCTACTTCAAGTCCTCGGGCTGCGGGGACTGGGTGAAGGCGGGCTGACGCCTCCCGGACAGGGGGGCGCGCCAGGAACGGAGAACAGAACCACGCTTCGAGATGGTCGACCAGTACCGCCATCCCGCGTTCCGCTCCCGCTCCGGGCCGTCCGGCCCCTCCGCCTCGGTCCGGACGCCGGGAGCGTTCGACGACTCGGCACCTCTGACCGGCCGGCGGGAGTCCTCAGCCCTGGAAGAAGTACCGCGGAGCGTGTTCCACGTCGGCCGGGCAGACGAAGACGTTCATCGAACCCCAGCGGCCGACCGTGACGTGCGTCGGAATGTTCGCGTCCATCACGTCGGCCGTGGCCCGGTCCTCCAGCGGGATCCAGCTGCGGCTGCCGCCGTCCCATTCGCTGCTCGCCACCGTGAGCAGCAGGTCCATCGCCGAGCCGCAGGCGCAGGTCACGGGGCCCGCGTCCGTGGAGTTCCAGGCGGCGAACCCGCCCGCCTTCCAGCCCGGGGCGACCGACAGGTCGGACCAGTACAGGACGGAGTCCTCGTCCTGGTCCTCCTCGTCGCCCTCCCACTCCTCGATACGGGCCTGGAGCTCCGGCGGCAGCAGGTCGAAGTCCTGGTGCTCGACCACGGTCTCGGGGTCGAGGACGCACGGCGAGGGGACGTAGCCCTCGGAGCCGACCACCACGGGCTCGGGCTGGTCGGCCAGCACCGCGCCGACCTCGGCGGCGACGCGCCACCGCAGCTGTACGGCCGGCTCGTGCTTCCCGTGATGCGCGTCGAACGGGCACCACAGCAGCTGAAGCAGGTCCCGGTCGGCCGGGCCGCCGAGTCCCGGCACGTCCCGGCGGTACAGCTGCGCCACAGCCATCAGCGGGATGGGGTCGGTGTCCTCCAGCCACGGGGCGTGACGCCCGCGCTTGAAGGAGCTCAGGAGCTCCCCCTCCTCCGCCGTCGGCCCCGGCTGGGCTCCGGGCGCGGGCGTCCGGCCCCATGCCTCGGCGAGGATGCGGCGCGTGGTCCGCACGTCCTCGGTCCGGTCACCGTACCGGCGCCGGTGCGGCTCCGTGCACACCGGCCACGGTTCGTCCGCCGGCCACAGGAAGGGGCCACCCACCGAACTGTCCCCGACGCCGGGGGCCCCGGGCCTGGGGTGCAGCCGCGTCGCCGTCGCCCGGTACCCCGCGAGTTCCGGGAACAGAGCTTCGACGTCGGCCGGACGGGGCGGGGTCGTGCGGGTCATGGAGCTCCTCAAACAGTCTGGGCGCAACAGGTTAGTACCTGCTGCGCCCAGTCTCATGGGAGGGGAGGCCCTTCTTCCTCCTCCTGCCTCCTACTGCCTCCTATCCGTGTGTCACCTCACCGGCGTCCGTACCCCGGCGGCCGGATTGTCCAAGAATCCGCTCAGCTGGAACCCCCGGTTGCCGAAGGCCTCGAACTCCAGCCGGATCGGGATCGGATTGCCTGCCGCGTAGACGGGCTTCACCGAGTACTGAACGCTCTCGCCCTTCTTCACCGCGTTGTAGATGGGCGCCTCGATCAGGTCGCGCATCAGCGGGCTGTTCACCGGATCCTGTGTCAGGGTGACCAGGTTCCTCCGGGCGTACTTGCCCTTTCCGGCGCCGCCGAGGCGACCGGCGAGGAGATGGCCGCGCGCCTCGTTGAAGTCGGTGCCGTTGCCCCGCCAGCCGGGCGTCCGGGTCTTACCGGCCGGGGAGCCCTTGTCCAGCATGTTGGGCGTGACGGAGGCGTCGATGCCCTGCGGACGCCCGAGGTCGTCCAGGCCGCGGTAGCGCACCTGGCCGCCCCACGCGAACTGGTCCTGCTTCGCCTTGGCGTTGCAGTTGTGGACCAGGAGCGCCGCGTCGCCCGCCACCACGAAGTACGTGTGGAGACCGGCCACGGTCAGGTCGTACGTGATGGCCGTGTCGGCGTACATCCGGGTGTTCACGACCACGGCGGAGGAGCCGTCGGCCGTCTGCAGGCGGTCGCCGCCCTTCAGCTCCATGGCGCGCTTCCACGTGTTCGTGGACGCGTCGTAGATCTGGTGGAGCGCCGTCGTCTGCAGCTTCTTCTCGCCGCTCGCGGTCTTGACGGTCACCGTCACGTAGTCACGGTCGTGGTCCGTGACGTGGACCTTCGTGACCTCGTGCGTCTCCTTGCCCTTCTTGCCGGGCTCGGAGGTCAGGACCTTGTCGCCGGTCTTCACCTGGCTGATCGGCTTGGTCTTGCCCGAGGCGAGGACCACGGCCGTCGAGCCGGTGAAGCTGTGGCAGCCACCGCCCTTCGAGGCCGCGGCTCCGAAGACACCGCCCATGCCCGCGCCGATGGCCGTGGCCTTCGCCGCGCCGGCGACGCTGCAGCCCTCCTCGCTCCTGACGCAGGAGGTGCCGTACTCGACCGCGCCGGTCGCCGCGCCCTCGGCGGCACCCTCGGCGGCGCCGGAGACGATCTTGCCCATCGTCCCGGACATCAGCTTCCCCGCGGCGTTCGCCGCGAGCCTGCCGCCCACGCCGCCCACCGCGCCGGTGAGCGCGCCGACGCCGACGGCCATGGCGAAGCCGCCGAGCGTCTTCGGGCCGTCGCTCATCGCGTAACCGACGGCGTTGCCCGCGGCTCCCGCAAGAGCGGCGCAGCCGATGGCGCCCACACCGGCCGTGATCGCCGTGCAGCCCGCGAAGACGGCGATGCCGACGGCGACCGAGGCGATGGTCGAGGCGTGTTGCTTGACGAAGTTGGCTGTCGCCTTCGCCGCCTTCTTGACGGCTCTGCCGACCTTCTTGGCCGCCTTCACCACCTTCTTGGCTACGTGTTTGACCGCCTTGGCGACCTTCCGCACGGTCTTCTTGACGTGCTTGACGACCTTGTGGACGTAGCGCTTGACCCGCTTATAGGTGCGTTTGACGTATCTCTTGACCTTCTTGACGCTGTCGGCGACATACCTGACGGCCTTTCTGACGGCCCTCTTCGCCCGCTTGACCACCTTTTTGACGGCCCGCTTGACGGCCTTCGCCGCCCGCTTGACGACCTTCGCGGCCTTCTTGACCGTGGCCTTCGCCTTCTTGTAGGCCGACTTGACGGTCTTCTTGACCTTCTTGGCAACCTTCTTGACGGCCTTCTTGGCCCACTCGAACCAGTGACCCGTCGGGTCGACACCGGTCAGCGGGTTGCCGTTCGCGTACGCGTAGCGGTTGGCCCCGATGGAGTTCGGGACACCGCCGGTGGCGACCGTGTCACGGCTGTTGAACTGGCCGGTCTGCGGCGAGTACCAGCGCGCGGCCATGTTGACCTTGGACGTCTCCGGGTCGGTCCAGCCCGACTGGTAGCCGAGCGCTCCGAGCATCCCGGAGGTCCCCAGGACCTTGCCGAACGGCGAATACGCGGTCGAGCCGGTCAGCGCCTCACCCGTCGCGGTGAACTGCGCCACCACGTCGTCGTGCATGTCCGTCAGGGCGAGCACCGACGACACGGGGGTCTTCACGCCGACCAGCGAGCCGTCGGCGTTGCGGCTGTAGGACGTCACACCGTCCGAGGCGACGTCGTTGCCGGCGCCGCTGTACTGGAAGGTGTGGACGGCCGCGCCGGTCTCGTCCTTGGCGGTGAGCAACCGGTCCATGCCGTCGTAGGCGTAGGTGCGGTCGCCCTCCTGGATGACCCGGTTGAAGGCGTCCGCCTTCACCTGCGTCGTCCGGCCGCCCTCGTCCGTCACCGAGCTCATGGTGCCGCGCGAGGTGTAGGCGTAGGAGCTGTGGCCGTCGGACGTGAGCCGGTTCCTGGCGTCGTACGTGTACGTGTCTCCGCCCACGCGGGTCCGGTTGCCGGACCCGTCGTAGCCGTAGGCCTCCGTGGTGGTCCCGTTGTTCCAGGACGTCAGACGGTTGGCCCAGTCGTACGTGTACGTGTTGGTCGTGGCGCCCGTGACCCCCTTGGTGATCTTGGAGGTCTCGTTGTCGTTGGCGTCCCAGCCGTAGGTGGTGGAGGCCAGCTCCTTGCCCGTCGGCGAGACCAGCTTGTCGCTGGTGAGTCGCTGCAGGGAGTCGTAGCCGAAGCTGCGCTTCGACTTGCCGGAGCCGTAGTCGATCGACGTGACCTCGTTGTTGACGCCGTAGGCGTACGTGGCCGTCGTGCCGGTCGCGCCGTCGTTGACGGTCTTGAGTCGGCCGGCGGTGTCGTAGCCGTACGTCGAGGCTCCCGAGGCGTCCGTCCGCGAGGTCATCGCGCCGTCGCCGTTCCAGGCGAAGGACGAGGAGCCGGAGGGGCCGGAGGCCGACAGGAGCAGACCGCGGTCGTCGTAGGAGAAGGTGTTCTTGGTGTCACCGGCACCCGCGACGGCCGTGATCTGGTCGTCCGCGTCGTAGTCGTAGGTGTGGTCGACCGTGGCGGCCTCCGCACCGTGACCCGACTGCCGCACGAGACGGCTCTTCACGTCGTACTCGTAGGAGACGCTCACTCCGCCCGGCGAGCGCATCTCCTTGGCACGGCCCGCCGCGTCGTACACCGCGGTGAACGTCCGGTCCGCGAGGTCCGGATGCGACGGCGTCGACGGTTCGACCGTCGACTCGGGCATGCCCCACGTGTTGTACGTGGTGATGAACGGGTTGCCCCGTCCGTCGGTGAAGCGGGTGAGGTTGCCGGCGACGTCGTAGCCGTACGTCGTGGTGATCGACTCCGTCGCCGATACCGGCTCCACCAGCTTCGTGACGAGACCCGTCGCGTCGTACGTGAAGGTCTTCGTGTGACCGCGGTAGTCCGTCAGCGTGACCGGGTTGCCCATGCGGTCGTACGTGGAGGAGCTGGTGCGCAGCACGTTGCCCTGCGCGTCCAGGTCGCTCGTGGCGACCAGCTGCCCGAACCCGTCGTAGGTGTTGCGGGTGCTGGTGCCGTCCGGGTCCGTCGAGGTGAGGACCTGACCGTCCATGTCGTACGTGAAGCGGGAGGTGTTTCCGGCCCCGTCGGTGGTCTCGATGACCTCGCCCACGGAGTTGTACTTGTACGACTCCGTGACTCCGGTCGCGGAGACCGTCCGGGACAGCTCGCCGCCCGGGGCGTTGTACTCGTTGATGTCCGTGTACGCCCGCTGGGTCGGCTGGCGCACGATGTCCGTGCTGGTGACCGGCCGCTCCAGGTAGTCCCAGGTGGTCTCCTGCCGGGCGCCGTTCGGACGCGTGGCAGAGAGCTGGTCACCGTTGGTGTCGTAGGTGTACCGGGTGGTGCCGCCGCCGGGTTCCGTGACCGAGGCCAGGTCGCCGAGCTGCGTGTAGGTGTAGGTGGTGCGGTTGCCGAGCGGGTCGATCTCCGCGGTGACCTGGCCGAGCTTGTTGTACTCGTTCCAGGACGTCGCCCGCATCGGGGTGGTGGCCCCCGGCGCCACGTAGTCGGGCGAGGTGGTGGAGGTCTCCTGGCCCTCGGCGTCGTAGGCCGTCACCGTCACGTTGCCGAGCGCGTCCGAGGATTCGGTCGGCTCGCCGAAGGTGTTGTAGCCGGTCATGGAGACGGGGCGGACGGAGACCGGGGCCCCGCCGTTCTGCTCGGCGTTCACTGCGGGCTCGGTGACGGAGGTCTGCTGACCCGATTCGTCGTAGCCGTAGTCCGTGGTGTTGCCGACCTCGTCCTTCATCTGGACGGGCAGACCGCGCTGGTCCAGCTTCCACGTGGTGGAGCGGACAGAGCTGCCCGCGGCCGGCAGGGTGCCGCCCTTGACGGCGGTGACCTGCGCCGCGGTCAGTGCCTCGGAGTAGACCTGGACGTCGTCGATGCCGCCCTTGAACTCGTAGTCGTAGTTCCCGGCGCCCATCTTGTGACGGCCGATCTGGAACGGACCGGTCGCCTCCCAGTTGCCGCTGACCGCGACTTCCTGGGCGAGCGTGCCGTTGACGTACAGGCGCAGCTTGGAAGCCTGGGCGTCGTACATGCCGACCAGGTGCGTCCAGGCTCCGGCGACCGCCGCCGACGGGGCGGAGACCGCCCGGTCGTAGGCGAGGGGCAGCGCGTCCGAGCGCGGTCGGGCGAACGCCCAGCCGGTGTTGGCCGCGTAGTACAGCACGAAGCCGTACACGCTGCCGGCGTCCTGGGACAGGACCGTCCGGCCCGTGGTCAGGTCGGACAGCTTGGCCCACGCGGAGACCGTGAAGCTGCCCGCCGTGTTCACGGCCGGGCCCGAGGCCTGCGCCCAGGAGTTGACGTCACCGTCGAAGGCGGCGCTGCCGCTCCGGTCGGTGCTCCAGTGCATGCCGGTGCCGTGGGTACCGCTGTTGTTGCCGCCGGAGGAGTCGGCCAGGCCGAAGCCCGTCGTCTCGTCCAGCTTGTAGCGGGAGACCGGGGCGGTGGTGCCGTCGTGGACAGTGGTGCCCGTGACGTTGCCCAGGTGGTCGTAGCGGGTGTCCGTGGTGGAGGTGTCGCCCGTCGCCGGGTCGTACTCCGACTCGGTCACCACGTTGTCGTCCGGGTCGTATCCGACCTTGCTGGTCCTGGCGAGCCCGTTCGGGTCGAGGACGGACATGGTCGTGCGGTCGGCGGCGTCCACCGTGAAGGTGGTGCGCGACTGGCCGTCGTCGGTGATCTGCTCGATCAGGTTGCCGGCGGCGTCGTAGCTGTTCGCCTGCTCCGTGAACGACTTGCCGTTCTGCGGGTCCTTGCGGACCACGGTGGCCGACAGGCCGTCGTCGGTGTAGGTGTACGCCGTCACCCAGCCCATGGCGTCGGTGATGGACGCGAGGCGACCCGCCGGGTCGTACGCCCGCGACTCCTGGACGAGGGTCGTCGGCGGCGAGGGGTTGTACGGGTCGCCCGTGTAGTTCAGCAGGCTGGTGGTGAGGGGCCGCTGCTCGGCGTCGAAGGTGTAGACGTTGACGGTCCCCGCGGGGTCCGTCTCCTTCACCTTGTTGCCGTAGGCGTCGAACTCGAACGACGTGGTGTCGCCGCCCGGGTCCGTCCTGGTCACCATCCGGTTGTACGCGTCGTACGTCATCGACGTCGTGCGTGCCGTGTCACCACCGCTGAGGTCGGTGACGGTCTGGGACAGGATGTTGCCGTCCGCGTCGTAGGCCGTCGTCGTCCTCGCCTGGTGCACCGCGCCGGTGACCCGGTTGGTGACCTTGGCGTCGGTGTCGGTGACGACCTGGTCGTTCTTGTCGTACGTCTGCGAGGACGTCACGCCCGCGGGGTTGGCGTCGGAGATTTCGGTCTTGCTGATCTGCCTGCCGATGTTGTCGTACGTGTACCGCGCCTTGGCGCCGTTGGCGTCGGTGATCTCCGCGAGGTCACCGTTGGCGTAGTACGTGTACGAGGTCTTCTTTCCGCCGGCCGTGGTCACCGTCGCCACGAGACCGGCGGGCACCGTCGCGGTGCCGCCCTCGAACGCCGGCGTGGTGGCGGTCGTGTACGTCGTGGTGGCGGTCCGCCCGTTGGGGTGGCCCGGCACCGGCGGGGTCGTCACCGAGAGCAGGTTGCCCCCGGTGTCGTAGCTGTACGACGTCTTGTACGTGTTGTCCGTGGGGCCGGAGGAACGGCCGTCGCGCTCGGTGAGCACGAGGTCGTTGCGCAGGTCCATCGGCGGCAGCACGGTGGTCGCGTCCGGGAAGTACGTGTAGTACTCCGTCGCGCACTTGTTGGCCTTGGTGTCCTGGCAGGTGGTCTGGGAGACCGCGTTGCCGCGCACGTCGTGGCCGGTGATGGAGCGGTTGCCGTTGGCGTCGGTCACGGTGTGCAGGAAGCCGCCCGTGTCGTAGCCGTAGGTGGTCCGCTTGCCCTCGGTGTCGATCGCGGCGAGCAGGCGGTTGCCCATCTCCGCGTCGTACACGTAGGTCAGCGTCTTGTTGGTGGGGTCGGTCAGCTTGACCGTCCGCACCGGGGCGATCCCGGAGGACGCCTTGTAGGCGGACCAGTGGGTGGCGACGTCGGCTTCGGTCAGGCCCTTGGAGTGGACCGCGACCTCGGCGATGGAGCCGGTGAAGTAGCTGACGGCGCCCGGCGAGCTGTACCAGTTGCTGAAGCCCGCGCCGATGAACGTCCGCGAGGTCGTCTGGTCGTTCGGGGCGCCGGTGCAGGTGCCCTGCTTGACGCCGTCGAGGTAGAGCGTCTGCGTGGTGCCGGCGGCCGACAGGACGGCGTGGTGCCACTTGTCGTCCGTGACCGTGCTCGTGGAGCCGAGGGTGGCGTTGCCGTTGCAGGTGGAGCTCCACCAGTGGCCGTGCAGCTTGTTGTCCGCGCCGACGTAGAGCAGGTCGCTCCAGCTGCCGGTGGGGGTGGTGGTGCTGTTCGGAGCGACGCTCTGGTCGCTCATGATCACGCCGGGTTCGGCGGTCTTGAACCAGAGCTCGACCGAGCGGTCGGGCTTGGCGTGCAGCGGACCGTACGGGATCTCCACGAAGGAGCTCGTCCCGTCGAAGGTCGCCGCCGTCACGTCGTCGGCGCCGAAGGGGCCTTCCGCGCCCTGGGTGACGTTGTTGTAGGTGCCGAAGCCGGTGTTGACCTGGTTGGCGGCCTGGGCCGCGGCCTGGGTGTCGTCCAGGCGCCAGTAGCCGGCCGGGGCGGTCCCCATCACCGCGGAGCGGTAGACCTGCGAGGAGCCGGTGATCGTGGCCGGGTTGAGCTTCCACGTACCGCCGTTGCCGTCGGTGGCCTGCAGGACCAGGTCGTCGGTGGTGCCGTAGACGACCGAGGCCTGGGTCTTGCCGCCCGGGGTGGTGATCGTCTTGAGCAGTCCGGCGGACCGCTTGGCGGCCTGGTACTGCGTGGAGATCACGGACGCGGCGAGCGGCTCGGAGAAGACGGCCACCTCGGCCATCTGGCCCGTGAAGTGCCCGAGCTGGTCGTTCGGGTTCATCGACGGCCAGCCGTCGGTGTTCACGCCCGCGCCCAGGGTGATGTAGGGCTGCACCCAGTCGTTGATCGTGCCCGCGAGGGAGCCCTGCGAGACGCCGTCCAGGTACAGGGTCTGGCTGTTGGCCACACCGGTGAGGACGGCGTTGTGCCACTGGCCGTCGGTGACGGTCGCGGTGGACGTGATCGTCGACATGCAGCCGGGCGACATGGCGAGGCAGCCGCGCAGCTTGCCGTCCATGCCGACGTAGACCGCGGGGGTGTTCTTGGTGGTGTTGGCGACCGGGTTGGGGTCGCTCAGCGGCTTGTCACCGTAGTAGAAGAGGACACCGCCGGCCGTGGTCGTCTTGAACCACAGCGACACCGACGTGTACGACGGCGTGGCGCCCGGGGCGCTCGGCATCTCCACGTACGAGGTGGTGCCGTTGAAGGTGGCCGCCTTCTGGGTGGAGCCCGCGAGGGGACCCGTCCCGCCGAGCGTCACGTTCTTGTACGTGCCGTTGTACTGGCCCTGGTTGGCGTCGATCGCGTCGGCGGCCAGGGTGCCGGAGGTCTCACCGAGACGCCAGTAGGCGAACGGGTCGGCGTCCAGGACGGTGGTGCGGTAGTGGTTGCCGGTGGCGTACGTGTACGTCGTGCACTTGGTCCAGTCGGCCGGCGGGCACACCTTGGTGAGCTGGTCACCGGTGTAGCCGTACTGCCAGGTCTGGGCCGTGGCGGCGTCGCCCACGGTCGACGGGTCGGTGGCGACCGTCTGGACGTGCGGCACGGTCGCGCCCGCCGGGGTGGACCAGGCGAGCGTCAGCGAACGCTTCGACGTCGTGTTGGTGATCTTCGTCAGCTGGCGCGAGGCGTTGTAGGTGAACGTCTCGGCGCGGCCCGCGAAGTCGACGATGCCAGAGATCGCGTAGGTCCCGGCCTTTCCGGTGGCCTGGGTGAGCGAGTAGGCGGTGAAGTCCTTGTCCGTCAGCTTGTAGCCGGCGGCCGGGGTCGTCACCGTCTCCAGGCGCGCGTAACGGCCGAGCGGCGGCACGAACGTGCCGTCGGTGTTGCGGCCGAAGGCGACCTGCTCACCGCCGGGGTAGGTGATCACCACGCTGGTGACCGTGCCGGCGCCGTCCTTGACCTCGGTGGCCTTCATGTCGGCGATCGTCGACCAGCCCGCGCCGAAGGCGCCGTCGATCCGCGGGTCGAGGCTGTTGTAGGAGCGGTCGATCTCCAGGGACGGACCGATGACGGGGACGTCGGCGTCGGTGTCCTCGGTCGTGTAGTTGCCGTCCGACGGGTCGAACTCGTGGCCGTCGGTGTTCTGCGCCAGACCCGAGGTGACGGGCGGCTGGGGGACGGCGGTGGTGAAGCCGCTGGAGTGGACGATCTCCGTCGTGCCGTCGCTGACGCCGACGAGCCAGTCGTAGTTCTTCGACCACTTGAGCTTGCCCGCCGAGATCTTCCAGCTGCTCTTGGTCAGAGCGCCGGAGGAGGCGACGAGCGTGGTGCCGTCGTAGACCTCGAAGGTGTACGACAGCGGGTTCGGGCCCTTGTCGGCGTCGCTCGCGTAGACGAGCAGCTCCGGCTGGAGGGTGTTGGCCTGGAAGTTCTGCGGCGGGTACGAGGCGTTGACCTGCGGCGCGGTGTTCGCCGTGTACGTCAGGTCGAGGGCCGGGCGGAAGCCGGCGGTCGCCGAGTTGTCCGAGTGGAACTTCTTCCAGTGGAGGTTGTCACCGGTCGGCGCGGTCAGCGCCAGACCGTAATTCACCGCGCCGCCCGCGACCTGGTTGAACCAGGTCGTGTTCAGGCTCACCGGCATCTTCACGCCGACGCTCGCCGAGTTCCCCGTGTTGGAGCAGGAGGCTCCGGGGGCGGGGGTCGCCGAGCCCATGGCCGCGCCGAAGCTCGGGCCGGGGTAGCTGGTGACGCCCGACGGGGTCCAGGACTGGGTGACCGGATGCACCGAGAACGACTGGGCGGAGCAGGTCGAGGACCAGATCGCGTAGACGTTCAGGGTGGCGGCGGTGACCCGCTGGCCCTTGAGGGTGGTGCCGAGCGAGGAGAACTGCAGGAACGAGTTCGTCTTGTTGGTTCCCGCGTCGTACGAGCCGACCTTGATCTGGGTCTCGGTGGAGTGGTCGCCGCCGATGGTGTTCTGCGTGTACGTGGAGTTCGACGCGGTCACCGTCGGGTCGACGGTCACGGGGTAGACGCGGGCCGGGTCGTCCAGCCAGGCGCGGTCCGCGGTCATCCGCAGGGCCGGCTTGCCGTCCACCGTGACGAGCTCGTAGGTCACGGCCCGCGACTGGGCGGGGTCGCCCGAGCGCGGGTCGATCCTGGAGTCCTCCATGTACGCGTGCGGGATGGTCGCGGTGACCTTGCCGTCCGCGTCGGTGAACTCGACGTCGCCGTCGGCGGCCACGCGGGGCGTGAGCCCCTTCACGGCCAGCGGGAAGGTCCAGGAGTTCGCGGCCTGCGGCGAGCGCAGGACGATGTTCTCCTTGAAGCCCTCCGCGAGCGGCACGAGCTGCACGTCGGTCTCGGGCAGCACGTCCGCGTACGTGACCGTGCCGTTCGCCGCGACGACGGGCTCGGACTTCGCGGCGTCCTTCAGGGCGTACGCCAGCGAGCGCCCCGCGCCGAAGTCGACGGAGGCGAGCTGCCGGTCGGCGGCGTCGGGCGCGAACTCCACGTCGAGGGAGTTCGAGCGCTGCTGGAGGCGGCCGTCGGTGTCCTCGGTCAGCCGGGTGTCGATCGGCTTCCAGGTCCCGTCGGTGCCCTTGAAGTTCGTGCGGCCGGGGAAGTGGCGCACGGTGGTGGAGCCGTCGGCGTTGACGTAGAAGTCCGACGTCGCCGTCGACTTCTTCGCGTCCCGCTTGCTGGTGCGGGCGTCGAAGCTCTTGGCGTTGCCCTTGGCGGCGCCGGTCTTCGACGTGCCGGGGCGGTCGGTCTCCCGCGCGAACGGCGGGAGCTCGCCCTTGCCCTTGCCCGGCTTGCGGCCGGCCTCGCCTTCGAGGCTGGTGGCGTCGGCGGAGGCGTGGTGGCTCTTGCCACGGGCCGTGCCGCCCTGCTGGTCAGGGGTGTCGAGCGGGTTCTCGTGGAGCCACTTCCAGAGCCCCGAGAAGGAGAGCTGCGGCATGCGCACCGAACCGAGCGTGACGCCGGCGGCGACCGCGGATTCGGTGGTGAGCATGAGGAACAGCGAGAGGAGTACGGAAAGAGCCGTAGCCCTCAGCCTGCGTCTGCCGGTGCGACCCGGTGGGAACAGGCGAGGGCTACGGACCCGGCGTATACGCATGGGCCAGCCTTTACTGATGCGATGCTTACAAAGCTTCGCGAGCCTGCCCGATGACGGTTCACCAGTTCGCACCAGGGTAGAGCTTTTTACCTTCCCTTTACTTGAGGGAGGGAACTCTTCCGGATCGCCCCCACCCCCCGTGCGTCCCCGGGACCGGGGGCGGGCCGTCAGCCCCCGTCGGCCAGCCGCTTCAGCGTCGCCGTGACGTCGTCCTTCAAGGACGCTCCGGGCGCCACCCGGACCAGGTTGTCGTGCGCGGCGCCGCCCTCCCGGGCGACCGTCACGAACCGGATCTTCGGGTTCTTCTCCACCGCCGCTTCGGCCGCCGCCACCTGCGGGGCGCCCGAGGCGACGACGATCTCGCAGTTCCGCTGCACCAGACCGTTGAGGAACGGACGGGCGTTCGCCACCGACTGCTCCCCCATCACCGGCACGAATGTCACCCGGATCCGGCCGTCCGCGGACGCCGCCTGCATCCCCTCCCAGACGGGAGCCGCCGGGGAGCCCGTCACGATGCCCCGCTCGTCGGTGAGCAGACAGGCATCCCGGTCCTCGTAGGCACGGGCCCGGGTGTCGGGCGGGGTGCTCCGCTCCTCCGACGCGGCGAACAGCCGGGCGCCGAGGAGGCCGAGGACCAGGATCAGGACGGCCCCCAGGGCCCAGCCGATCCGGCCGCGCAGCGCCGCCGCGGTGCCGGCGAGCACGCCGGAGACCCGGACGCCGGACTCCGCCGCCTCCTTCTTCGCCGCCTGCCGTTCGGTCTCGCGCCAGGCACGACGGGTCTTCATCGGCCGGCCTCTCCGACGAAGAGGCAGTGGGCCGCCGCGCCCACGGTGGAGGTCGCGAGCAGCACCAGGTCGAGGAGGTACGGGAAGCCGTGCGTCTCCTCCGGGGTCAGCGCGATCTGGAAGCACCAGCCGACCGAGACCGCCGTGAACAGCAGCGCGGCCAGCCAGTCGCCGCGCGTCCCCCGGCGCAGCGCGAGCGTCAGCGACGGCACGAAGCCGAGGACGCCGAGGCTCAGCGGCGCCACGAGCGCGAGCCCGGTCCGGATCCACCGGCCCGGCAGCTCCCTGTGGTGCGGGGACTCCGCACCCTCGGGCTGCGGGAGTTCCGCGCCCTTCTCCCAGCGGACGGCCTCGTTCACGATCGTGGGACCTCTCGGGGATGCGCGCGCCGGGGCGCACGGGTGTACGGCAGGGGACGCCGTACGGTACATCCCCCGCCGTGAAGATCACCCTCCGGGCCCTGGCCTAAGAGGTGACGCGGTGCCTGACCCACACATTGGGCTCGACGTAGACCGCGTAACCGCGCGAGGCCTCGCAGTGGACGGGGACGAGCGCGCCCTCGACCTCGACCGGGCCGTCGGTGTCGAAGGGGAGGCCGGTCCACTTCCGCCACTGCTCGACGGAGCCGGAGACGGTCATCGACGCCGGGGCCACCGCCTCGATCACGCCGCCCGCGCGCACATGGACACGGAGCCACGCGTCGTGCGGCAGGCCGTCGGCCTCGCGGGTACGGAAGGCGTACTCGTGGATGCCGGCCCCGGCCTCCAGGTGCTTGCCGTTGGGGCGGACCGGGGCGACCAGCTCGGAGAAGCCGCGCGCGGCGACGTTCTCCCGCATGGCGGCCAGCATCCGGTGCGAGACGCCGCGGCCGAGCGCGCTCGTGTCGACGGTGATCTCGATGGCGCTGACGGTGTCGGCCTCCCGGCCGTGCTTCAGGTCGGAGAACGCCCAGAGCAGCACCTCGTCCCAGCCTCGGGCGGGCAGTTCGCGGCGGCCGTCCACGTCGAGGCGGAAGGGGACGCTGAAGCCCCGGGCGACGACCTTGCCCCCGGCGTCGGTGGCGATGAGCACGTACTCCGGCAGCTCACGCACGATCCGGCCGATGTTCGCCCAGCCGACCGGGTCGTACATCATGAACTCGGGCCAGAGGTCGCGCATGTCCCACATCGGCCCTTCCAGCTCGGGGTGCTCGGCGAGGGTCGATATGTTGAGGTCCATGCCGGCAGCGTAAAGATCATCCGACGGCACAGCCAACCGTTTTTCCGACCGCCGGCCTCTTCCCCGGAAGTTTCTACGGAAGCTTCTGCTGCGGACAGTTGCGGAGGACCCGCTTCATCGCGTCCCGCTCCCCCGCCGTGACCCACACCCCGTACTTCTTCTTCACCGCGACCTGCCGCGCCACGTAGGTGCAGCGGTACGCCTTGTGGGGCGGCAGCCAGGTCGCCGCGTCGCCGTCGGACTTGCGGCGGTTGGCGGCCGAGTCGACGGCGAGCAGGTTGAGCGGGTCGTTGGCGAAACGGCGCCGGGTCCCCGGGTCCCACTTCGCCGCGCCCTTCTGCCAGGCGTCGGAGAGGGCGACGACATGGTCGATGTCGACCTTGCTGCGGCCACGGACATAGCGGACGTCGGTGCCGGTGTACGGGTCGTCGGTGAGGGTGCCGGAGGCGACCTTGCAGCGGCCGTCCGTGAAACGGACACCGGTGAGGTCGCGTTTGAGTATGTCGTCCCGGGTTCCGCAGCCGTTGCCGTCGACGTCCGCCCAGGCCCGGCCGAACTTCTCCCGCTCGTAACCCGTCTTCGGCGCCCGTCCCTTGACGGTGAGCGCGTCCACGGCGGCGAGTGCCGAATCACGCGCGGCGGGCTTTCCGGCGTCACCGCCGCTCCCCGGGCCGTCGGCCCCCGGTGAACAGGCGCCGGCGAGGAGGACGAGCGCCGAGGCGGTCAGGGCCGTTCGAATCGTCCGCTCGGTAAGCATTCGGGGATTCTAGGCCGGACAAGCCGCCGGGAGGCGGTGCCGGACAGTCGGCTACGCCCCGCGCGTGAAGGTCGGTTCGGACGTCCCCGCAGCGGAAGACCGTTGAGCGGCCGCGGGCGTCGCCGGCGCCGGGTCTGTGCCGGTGGAGTTCTCGAAGTCGCCGGGATCGGGCAGCTTGCACGCCCCCTTGCCGACCCGATGGGTGCCGTGCCGGTGTTGCCGACACGGGACCCGCCACCGGCGTCCGGCCACCCTTGATCGGGGCACAACAATCAAGTGAGCAGCGCGTGGCGTCGTGTTCCCTGACGTCACGCGGGTGACTATGTGCGGACCCAGCCCTCTTCCCGCACCGAGGCGATGCGATGCCCGACCGCACCGGTCCTGTCCGTTCCGAGAACGTCGCACCAAGGTGGATCTCACGGCTCCGGCCGCCGGAGCGGTCGCTGTCCAGCGGCATCTACGGACTGGTGCTGGCCAGCGCCCTGGTGGCCGCGTTGGACGCGACGGGCGACAAGGCCCAGCCCGGTCCGGACGCGCTGTGGGTACTGCTCACCGCACTGGCGTCAGGCACCGCCCACGGGTACGCGCACGTCATCGCCCAGCGTGCGTCCGTCGACCGGGCGGCCACCACCAGCAGACTGCGGCTGGTGCTCGCCGAGTGGCCACTGGTCGCCGCCGTGCTGCCCACGGTGGGGATGCTGCTCGCCGCGGTAGCCGGGTGGTGGGCAGAGGCCACGGCTGTGGACGCGGCCCTGCTGTTCAACACCGTCGCCTTGTTCGGCTGGGGCACCTGGGCCGCCCGCGCCGCCGGGCACGGATGGCCGTCCTCGTGCCGGGCAGGGGGCCTGGACATGCTGATCGGCCTGGTGATCATTATCGCGAATGCCCTGATCAAGTAGACGGGCCGTCGGGTGCCATGTCGGCGGGAAAGGCCGCGAGTCCTTGATCCATGGGCCCGGCCCATGACCAGCCTCACGTCCCCGAGGTCACCGGGGTGGCGTCAACCGCTGTACCGCTGCGCCCCGAGGCCGTACGAGGCCCGGGTGTCGCGTGTGCGGCACCCGGGCCTCTCCCGTTCCCTCCGAGGAAGCCGACCGCCCGGCCCTCACACCTTCCCGATCCCCAGGGTGTTCTCGGCGGGCAGCAGGCCGGAGCCGATCGCGGCGAGCCAGGGGCCGCCGAGCAGCTCGGCGAGGCGGGCGGTGGCGTCCGGGCCGAGGGCGGTCCAGGGGGCGGTGGCCAGTTCGTCGGTGTGCCGCTCGACCTCCGCGCGCAGGGCGCGGCCGGTGTCGGTGGCCGTGCCGTCCGGGTGCAGGAGGCCCCGGGCGGTGAGCCGTTCGCGTGCGGCGGCCCACTCGGCCGGGCTCCAGCCACGGCTCGCGAAGACGGCCTCGGGTGCGGCGCCGATCGCCGCGAAGGAGACGAGCGCCTCGACGGGGTCGAGGCCGGCGGCGGCCAGGGCGGCGAGGTGTCCGTCGCCCCGGTGCTCGCGCAGGACCGTCGCGGCCTGCCAGAGGACGAGGTGCGGGGCGGCGGGCCACGGCAGTGCGCCGTTGGCGGCGGCGAGAGGGCGGTCGTCCCCGGGTCCGGTGCGCACGGCGGCCTCGGCGGCGCGGCGGGCGAGTGCGGCGGCCTCGGCGAGTCCGGGTCCGGCGACGGTCTCGTCGCCGAGGACGGTCCGGTAGGTGCGGTCGGCGGCCCGGAGCCGGGCGGCGAGGACCTCGGCCGGTCCTGCGGTCCTCCAGGCGGCGGGGACGTACCGGCCGACCATGGCGGGGCTGAAGCTGTGGAAGGCGGAGGTGACCCGGTCGGGCCCGGGGGCGCCGAGGGGGGCGGCGCGCCAGGCGAAGTACGCGGGCCAGCGCTCCGTGGTGTCGTACCCGAGGGCGGCGGCCTCCTCGAAGGCCTCGGGGGCGTAGTAGAGGAGGGCGTGCAGGGGTTCGAGCAGGTGCCACATCTGACGTACGCGTCCGGATTCCACGGCGTGTTCCCTTCGTCGCATCGTGCCGCCCACGGGACACGGGGCTCCCCGCCTCCCATCTTGTCACTGACAAGATACTGCGCCGCAGCCCTCGAACTTGTCAATGACTAGATGCGGGCTACGCTGCTGCCATGACGAGCCGGAGCACCTACCACCACGGCGACCTGCGGCAGGCCCTCCTCGCCGCCGCCCTCGACGTCATCACCGCCGAGGGCCCCGGAGCGCTGAGCCTGCGCGACCTCGCGCGCCGCGCCGGCGTCTCCCACGCCGCGCCCGCCCACCACTTCGGGGACCGCACCGGACTCCTCACGGCCCTCGCCGCCCAGGGGTACGACCTCCTCGCCGAGGCCCTCGCCGCCGCGCCCGACCTCCGCGAACGCGGAGTGCGGTACGTGCGCTTCGCGGTCGAGCACCCCGGCCACTTCCAGGTCATGTTCCAGCCGGAGCTGCTCCGCGCCGACGACCCCGCCCTCCGCGCCGCGAGGGAACGCGCCTCCGCCGGACTCCGCGAGGGCGTCGCCGCGCTGCGGGACGTCCCCGACGCCCGCGCGGCGGGCATCGCCGCCTGGTCCCTCGCCCATGGCTTCGCGACCCTGCTCCTCACCCACAACGTCCGGGACGCGGTCGGCGACCGGGACCCCGAGGAGTACTTCCGCGACCTCACCGGCCTGCTCTTCACGGGCCAACTCGCGCCGGAGGCAGGGGAATAGGTGGCGTCGGCAGGTAATTGACGCAAACATGCGAACGACGAACACCCTCCGCCGCGCCGCCCTCGCCCTGGTCACCACCGCCGCCCTCGCCCTGGCGCCGACCGCCCTCGCCGACACCGGCCACCACGGCCCCGCCTGGCGGGCCGCCTGGGCCGCCTCCCCCCAGTCACCGACCGCGCCCCTCGTCGCCAACTGGTCCGAGGAGGGCTTCGACAACCACACCGTCCGCCAGGTCGTCCGCGTCACCACCGGCGGCACCCGGGCCCGGATCGAGCTGACGAACCGTTACGGCACCACCCCGCTGAGGATCACGGGAGCCACCGTCGCCCGCACCGCGGGGAACGGCGCCGTGCACCCCGGCTCGATACGCCACCTCCGCTTCCACGACCGGCAGTCCGTCACCGTCCCGGCCGGCGGCACCCTCCTCAGCGATCCCGCGACCCTCCCCGTCGACGCCTTCGGATCGCTGACCGTCACCCTCTACCTGGCCGGTGACACGGGCCCCGCCACCTTCCACCACTTCGCCTCCGCCACCAGCTACCGCGCCACCGGCGACCACCGCGCCGACGTCACCGGCAGCGCCTTCACGGAGACCAGCTCCTCCTGGTACTTCCTCTCCGGCGTCGAGGTCACCGGCGGCCGCGACACCGCCCGCCGCAATGGCGTCGTCACCTTCGGCGACTCCATCACCGACGGCGTGGGATCCACCCAGGACACCGACCACCGCTACCCCGACGAACTCGCCGAACGCCTCGCCGCCGCCGGCCGCCCCCGTGCCGTCCTCAACCACGGAATCGCCGGGAACCAGGTCGTCAACGACACCACCTGGGCGGGCGAGAAGGCCCTGACCCGCTTCCGCCAGGACGTCCTCACCGAACCCGGCGTACGGACCGTCGTCCTCCTCGAAGGCATCAACGACATCGGCGGCAGCACGGTCGACTTCCCCGCCGCCGCCACCCCCGACGTCTCCGTCGACCAGCTGATCGCGGGCCACCGCACCCTGATCCGCGAGGCCCACGCCAAGGGCCTCAAGGTCATCGGCGCGACCCTCACCCCGCTCAAGGGCTCCTTCTACGACACCCCGGCCAACGAGGCCAAGCGGGACGCCTTCAACACCTGGGTCCGCACCTCCGGCGCGTACGACGCGGTCGTCGACTTCGACCGCGCGGTCGCCGACCCGGCCGACCAGGACCGCATCCTCCCGGCCTACGACTCGGGCGACGGCATCCACCCGAACGACGCCGGCTACACGGCGATGGCCGAGGCGATCGACCTGGACGAGCTCTGACAGCCCCGCGCCCCGGCCGGTTCCGCCGAACCGGCCGGGGACCGGCTCACGATCCGAGGATCGTCGTCAGGAACTCCCCGGTCCACGCGAGCAGTTCACGCCCCACCACCGGCTTGCCGCCGATCTTGCCCGCCGTCGGACGCGGCACCAGAATCTGGTGGACCGCCGGCTTGATCACCGTGCGCGGATGGAGCCGCTTCAGACGCAGCTCCTGCGACTCGCGCAACTCCACCGGGGCGAAACGGATGTTGGGACCCTGGAGGACGATCTCGCCGACCCCGCAGGCACGGGCCAGCATCCGGAGACCCGCCACCAGGAGCAGGTTCTCCACCGGCTCGGGCAGCTTGCCGTAACGGTCGGTGAGCTCCTCGCGTACGGCCCTGATGTCCTCCTCCGAGTTCGCGGAGGCGATCGAGCGGTACGCCTGGAGCCGCAGCCGCTCCCCCGGCGCGTAGTCGTGCGGCATGTGGGCGTCGACCGGCAGCTCGATCTTGACCTCCAGGGGCGCCTCCTCCTCCGCGCCGCCCTCCATCTGCGCCCGGTAGTCCGCGACCGCCTCGCCGACCATCCGCACGTACAGGTCGAAGCCGACGCCCGCGATGTGACCGGACTGCTCGCCGCCGAGCAGGTTGCCCGCGCCCCGGATCTCCAGGTCCTTCATCGCCACGTACATGCCGGCGCCCATCTCGGTGTGCTGGGCGATCGTCGCGAGCCGCTCGTGCGCGGTCTCCGTGAGCGGCTTCTCCGGCGGGTACAGGAAGTACGCGTACCCCCGCTCCCGGCCACGGCCGACGCGGCCGCGCAGCTGGTGGAGCTGCGAGAGGCCGAAGTTGTCGCCGCGCTCCACGATGAGCGTGTTGGCGTTGGAGATGTCGATGCCGGACTCCACGATCGTCGTGGAGACGAGGACGTCGAACTTCTTCTCCCAGAAGTCGACGACCACCTGCTCGAGGGCGCTCTCGCTCATCTGGCCGTGCGCCGTCGCGATCCGCGCCTCGGGCACGATCTCCCTCAGGCGGGCCGCCGCGCGGTCGATGGAGTCGACCCGGTTGTGGATGTAGAAGACCTGGCCCTCGCGCAGGAGTTCACGCCGGATCGCGGCGCCGATCTGCTTCTCCTCGTACGGTCCGACGAAGGTGAGGACCGGGTGCCGCTCCTCCGGCGGGGTCGTGATCGTCGACATCTCACGGATGCCGGTGACGGCCATCTCCAGCGTGCGGGGGATGGGGGTCGCCGACATGGTGAGCACGTCGACGTTGGCGCGGAGCTTCTTCAGCTGCTCCTTGTGCTCGACGCCGAAGCGCTGCTCCTCGTCGACGATGACCAGACCCAGGTCCTTGAACTTCGTCTCCGAGGAGAAGAGGCGGTGGGTGCCGATGACGATGTCGACCGAGCCGTCCCGCAGCCCCTCCAGGGTCGCCTTGGACTCGGTGTCGGACTGGAAGCGGGAGAGCGCCCGCACCTTCACCGGGAACTGCGAGTACCGCTCGCCGAACGTCCCGAAGTGCTGCTGCACGAGCAGCGTCGTCGGGACGAGCACCGCGACCTGCTTGCCGTCCTGCACCGCCTTGAAGGCCGCCCGTACCGCGATCTCCGTCTTGCCGTAGCCGACGTCGCCGCAGATCAGACGGTCCATGGGGACCGTCTTCTCCATGTCCTCCTTCACCTCGGCGATGGTGGACAGCTGGTCGGGGGTCTCCGCGTACGGGAAGGCGTCCTCCAGCTCGCGCTGCCAGGGGGTGTCGGGGCCGAAGGCGTGCCCCGGGGCCGCCATGCGCGCGCTGTACAGCTTGATCAGGTCCGCCGCGATCTCCTTGACGGCCTTCTTCGCGCGCGCCTTCGTCTTCGTCCAGTCCGCGCCGCCGAGCCGGTGCAGGGTCGGCGCCTCGCCGCCCACGTACTTGGTGACCTGCTCCAGCTGGTCGGTCGGGATGTACAGCCGGTCGCCGGGCTGGCCGCGCTTCGCGGGCGCGTACTCGACGAGCAGGTACTCGCGGGTCGCGCCCTGCACGGTCCGCTGGACCATCTCCACGTACCGGCCTACACCGTGCTGCTCGTGCACGATGTAGTCGCCGACCTCCAGGGTCAGCGGGTCGATCGTCTTCCGGCGCTTGGCCGGCATCCGCCGGCCGTCCTTGCCGGCCGCCTTCTGGCCCGACAGGTCCGTCTCGGTGAGGACGGCGAGCTTCAGGGCCGCGTCGACGAAGCCGTGGTCGATGGAACCGCAGGCGACATGGACGACGGACGGGGAGATCTCCGTCAGGTCGGAGTCGAGACGCGCGGCGATGCCCTCACCGCCGAGGACCTCGACCGTACGCGCCGCCGGACCGTGCGCCTCCGTCACGTACACCGTGCGCCAGCCGTCGGCCAGCCACCCCTTGGTGTCGGCGAGCGCGCGGGCGGTGTCGCCACGGTACGACTCGGGGGCGTGCATGCCGAGAGTGAGGGTGTCCCCGTCCCCCGGCCCGGTCTCGTCCGCCGCGAACGGCGACACCGACCACCAGGCCATGCCGAGCTCGCGCGCCCGGTCCCGTACGTCCGCGATCCCCCACAGGGAGGCCGCGCCGACGTCGATCGGGGCCACGCCGCCGCCGGCCGTCGCCGCCCAGGACGCCTGGAGGAACTCCTGGCTGGTGGCGACGAGGTCCGAGGCCCGCGTCCGCACCCGCTCGGGGTCGCAGACGACGGCCATGGACCCCTGGGGCAGGACGTCGAGCAACAGCTCCATGTCGTCGACGAGGACGGGGGCGAGGGACTCCATGCCCTCCACCGCGATCCCCTCCGCGATCTTGTTGAGCAGCTCGCCCAGCTCCGGGTGCTCCTCGGCGAGCGCCGCCGCCCGCTCCCGTACGTCCTCCGTGAGGAGCAGCTCACGGCAGGGCGGCGCCCACAGACCGTGCTCGGCGACCTCCAGGGACCGCTGGTCGGCGACCTTGAAGTAACGGATCTCCTCGACGTCGTCGCCCCAGAACTCGATCCGGAGCGGGTGCTCCTCGGTCGGCGGGAAGACGTCCAGGATGCCGCCGCGCACGGCGAACTCGCCGCGCTTCTCGACCAGCTCCACACGGGAGTACGCGGCGGCCGCGAGGCCCTCGACGATCCCGTTCAGATCGGCGGTCTGGCCACTGCGCAGACTCACCGGCTCCAGGTCGCCGAGCCCCTTGACCTGCGGCTGGAGCACGGAGCGGATGGGCGCGACGACGACGCTCACCGGGCCGGCGGCCGGGTCGTCGTCACGGGGATGGGCGAGGCGGCGCAGCACGGCGAGGCGGCGGCCGACGGTGTCCGAACGGGGCGAGAGCCGCTCGTGCGGCAGGGTTTCCCAGGAGGGGTACTCGACGACCGTGTCCGGGTCGAGCAGGGACCGCAGCGCGGCGGCGAGGTCCTCTGCCTCCCGCCCGGTCGCGGTCACCGCGAGCACCGGCCGCCCGGAGTCGCGGGCGAGCGCGGCGACGGCGAAGGGACGCGCGGCGGCCGGCCCGATCAGGTCCACGTGCGGGCGGTTCCCGTCGGACGCGGCCTTCACCGCCTCGGCGAGGGCCGCGTCCTTGACGACGACATCGAGCAGACCGTGCAGGCTCATGAAGCTTTCCATCCCGGGGTCGGACTACGGGGCGAGGGCTGGGGCTGGGGCTGGGGCTGGGGCTGGGGCTGGGGCTGGGGCTGGGCAACGCGAACAGCCCGACACGTGACACGGGCCGGGTTGCTCCCGGACACGTAGGGCCCGGTGCCTCACAGCCTACGACCTGCCACTGTCACTCGCCCGAAGGACGTGGGCCACTCGGGAGAGTGACGGAGCTGGCTTCCGGGCCGCTCGTACGACTAACCTTAGTCTTGCACTTAGTCCACCTGGCTCGATCTAGCTGTGAGAGGCCGCGATGGAAGCAGCCCGGCAGTACAACGTCCACGAGGCGAAGACCCACTTCTCCAAGATCCTGGAGGCGGTCGCCACCGGCGAGGAGGTGATCATCAGCAAGTCCGGCGAACCGGTCGCGAAGGTGATCCCGCTGGCCGGGAAGGTCCACCGGACCGACTACGGCTCCCTACGGGGGCGCATCACCGTCGCCGACGACTTCGACGACCTTCCCGAAGGCTTCGCCGAGGCGTTCGGAGCTGACGAGTGAAGCTTCTGCTCGACACGCACGTCGTCCTGTGGTGGCTCAACGGCGGCCTTCCGGACGAGACCCGCGATCTCCTGGCCAAGGAGCGCTGGGTGTACATGAGCGCCGTCACACCGTGGGAACTCTCCGTCAAGCAGGCCACCGGCAAACTCGACGCCCCCACCGACGTCGCGGACCAGGCCAGAAACACCCAGTTCCTGGCCCTGCCGATCGTCGCGGAGCACGGCATCCGCGCCGGTCAGCTCCCGCCCCACCACCGTGACCCCTTCGACCGGATACTGATCGCCCAGGCGCAGACCGAAGGGCTCACGCTGGTCACCCGGGACAAGCACATCCCCCGGTACGACGTTCCCGTGCTCACCGTCTGAGCAGCGGTACGGCCCCGGCGGACCCGGCAGGGTCCACCGGGGCCGCACTCCCCCCGTTGCCGTCCCGCGACCGCTACTCGCTCGCGATCGCGTTCAGGACGTTCATCCGGCCCGCGCGGAACGCCGGGACCAGCGCCGCGAAGAGGCCCACGAAGGCCGACCCCACGAACACCGTCAGGATCGTCGGCCACGGGATCTCCAGGACACCGAGGCCTTCCAGGGCGAGCAGCTTCTGGGCCGCCGTGCCCCAGCCCATGCCCAGGCCGAGGCCGAGCAGCGCGCCGAAGAGCGCGATCACCACCGACTCGAGCCGGATCATGCGCCGCAGCTGCCGGCGCGAGAGGCCGATGGCCCGCATGAGGCCGATCTCGCGGGTCCGCTCGACGACCGAGAGGGCCAGGGTGTTCACGACCCCGAGTACGGCGACGATGATGGCCAGGGCGAGGAGCCCGTACACGATGTTGAGCAGCTGGCCGACCTGGTTCTTCAGCTCCTCCTTGTAGTCGGCCTGGTTGCTCACCTTGTACTGGGGGTAGGGCGCGAGCGCGTCCTTGAGCGCCTGGTAGGCGGCGGTCTCCTGGCCGTCCTTCGCTCCGGCGAGGAGGAGCAGGCTGTGCGGGAGGCGGTCGGCGGGGACGTACTCGGCGAGGGTGGTGACGTTGGTGTACATCACCCCGTTGTCGACGGTGCCGGTGTCGGCGGTGATCGCCGCGACCTTGAGCTTCGCCGGCTTCCCTCCCTTGAAGGCGAGGGTCAGGGTGTCGCCGACCTTCACGCCGTGCTCGGCGGCGTAGTCGCTGCCCACCGACATCGCGCCCGGTCCGTAGGCCTCGGTGAGGGTGCCGGCGGTGGTCTCCCTGCGCAGGTCCTTCACGTACGTCGGTTCGGTGGCGGCCAGGTTCGCCTCCGTGGCCTTCCCGCGCGGGTCGGTGACGGTGGCGTCGACCCACTTGTACTCGGTGACGTGGTCGAGGCCGGGCGCCTTCTCCAGGGCGGCCTGGGCCTGCGGCACGATCGGCTGGCCGGTGCCGGACCGCACGATGAAGTCGGCGCCGACGGACCGGTCGAGTTCGTCGGTGGCGGAGGCGACCATCGAGGAGCCGACGACCGACAGGGCGGCGACGAGCGCGAGGCCGATCATCAGGGCGGCGGCGGTGGCGCCGGTGCGGCGCGGGTTGCGGAGCGCGTTGCGTTCGGCCAGGCGGCCGACGGGGCCGAAGATCCGCAGGACGACGGCACCGAGGGCGCGGACGACCCCGCCGGCGAGGAGCGGTCCGACGACGACGAAGCCGAGGAGGGTGAGGACGACGCCGAGGCCGAGCCAGAGGGAGCCGGGTCCGGCTTCGGTGGCACGGGCCGCCGCCACCAGGGCGGCCGCTCCGGCGGCGGTGAGGGCGAGCCCGATCCCGCCCCGCACCCGGCCCGCCTTGCCGTCGGCGGGGGTGCCCGCGTCGCGGAGGGCGGCCATCGGGGAGACCTTCCCGGCGCGGCGGGCCGGGAAGTAGGCGGCGAGGACGGTGACGACGATGCCGAGGGCGAGGCCGACGGCCGGGGTCGTCCACTTCACGGTGAGGTCGCCGGTGGAGAGCTCCATGCCCATCGAGGACATGAGTTCCATGAGGCCGACGGCGAGCCCGACGCCCGCCGCGACTCCGGCGACCGAGCCGACGAAACCGAGGAGCAGCGCCTCGACGAGGACGGAACGGTTGATCTGCTTGCGGCTGGAGCCGATGGCCCGCATGAGGCCGATCTCGCGGGTGCGCTGGGCGACCAGCATGGAGAAGGTGTTGACGATGAGGAAGATGCCGACGAGGAAGGCGATCCCGGCGAAGCCGAGCATCGCGTACTTCATGACGTCGAGGAAGCCGGCGACGTCCTCGCGGCCCTCGTCGGCGGCCTCGGCGGCGGTCTGCAGCTTGTAGCCGTCGCCGATCGCGGCGGCGATGTTCCCCTTGAGGACGTCGTCGCTGACACCGGTCTTCGCGTCGGCCGCGATCTGGGTGAACAGGCCTTCCTTGCCGAGGAGTTCCCGCTGCGCGGTCGGGGTGTCGAAGTAGACGACGGTGGCGCCCGGGTTGGTGACCTTGAAGTCGACGATGCCGGAGATCTTCGCGGTGAAGTCACCGGTGGCGGAGATCGTCCGCAGTGCGTCGCCGAGCTTCAGGCCGTGCTTCTCGGCGGTGGCGCCGTCGACGACCACGTCGGTGGGGCCGCGCGGCTCGTGGCCGGAGGCGATCTCCACCGAACGCAGCTCGTTGGGGCTCCAGTTGACGGCGATGGTCGGGGCGCCGCTGGTGGGCCCGACGTTCTTGTTCTTCGCGTCGACGACGGTGACGCCGGTCGAGGCGACCGCACCCTGGGCCGCCTGGACACCCTCGGCCTTCCGTACCTGCTCGACGAGCGAGGCGGGGAAGGCCTCGGGGCGGCCGGACTGCGGGGTCTCGTCGCTGACCGAGCCGCCCTTGGGGCTGACGGTGACGTCGGACGCGGTCGACGCGAAGAGCTTGTCGAACGTCGTGTTCATCGTGTCCGTGAAGACGAGGGTCCCGGAGACGAAGGCGACGGAGAGGAGGACGGCGACGGCGGAGAGCGCCATCCGGCCCTTGTGCGCGAGGAAGTTGCGCAGGGAGGTCTTGAGGACGGTCATGACGTCCGCCCGCGCGCGTCGAAGTCCTTCATTCTGTCGAGTACGGCGTCGGCGGTGGGCCGCTCCATCTCGTCGACGATCCGCCCGTCGGCGAGGTAGAGGACGCGGTCGGCGTAGGAGGCGGCGACCGGGTCGTGGGTGACCATGACGATGGTCTGGCCGAGTTCGTCGACGGAGGTGCGGAGGAAGCCGAGGACCTGGGCGCCGGCCCGCGAGTCGAGGTTTCCGGTCGGCTCGTCCCCGAAGATGATCTCGGGCCGGGCGGCGAGCGCGCGGGCGACGGCGACACGCTGCTGCTGGCCGCCGGAGAGCTCGTTCGGCCGGTGCTTCAGCCGGTCGGAGAGCCCGACGGTGTCGACGACACGTCGCAGCCATTCGGCGTCCGCCTTGCGCCCCGCGATGTCCATGGGGAGCGTGATGTTCTCCAGGGCGCTCAGGGTCGGCAGCAGGTTGAACGCCTGGAAGATGAAGCCGATCCGGTCCCGTCTGAGCTGGGTGAGCTTCTTGTCCTTGAGTCCGGTGATCTCGGTCTCGTCGAGGAAGATCTCGCCGCTGGTGACGGTGTCGAGCCCGGCGAGGCAGTGCATCAGGGTCGACTTGCCGGACCCCGAGGGGCCCATGATCGCGGTGAACTGTCCGCGGGCGATGTCGACGTCGACGGAGTCGAGCGCGACGACCCGGGTCTCCCCGGAGCCGTACGCCTTGACGACCTGACGCGCCCGCGCGGCGACGGCCGTACGCCCTCCAGTACCCCCGTGCCTGGGGATGGTCACAGCCGTGGTCACGGTTCTCTCCTAGGAGCAGTGGGTGGGATTTGTAAGTTCAAGTTAAGAACCCGACGGCCCTCTTCTCGTCCTCCGCCGGGACGAACGACCCCTGGCCCGTATGGGGGAGAGGCCCCTAGGGGTTCCTACGACCCCGGTACGGGTGAGACCCTGACCGCGCCCATTTAGGTGTACGAAGAAAGGAACTGCGCGGTGACGGACCCGTCGACCACGCGAGCGGGAGCCGATGCGGCCCCGGCGCCCTCCCCCGACCGTCGCCGTCCCGTCGTCCTCGCGCTCATGCTCACCATGGGCCTCGCCGCCCTCGACGGCACCATCGTGTCCACCGCCGTCCCCCAGATCGTCGGCGATCTCGGCGGACTCTCCGTCTTCTCCTGGCTGTTCGCCGGCTATCTGCTCGCCGTCACGGTCACCCTGCCCGTGTACGGGAAGCTCAGCGACACCTTCGGCCGCAAGCCGGTCCTCATCGCCGGCACCGTCCTCTTCCTCGTCGGCTCGCTGCTGTGCGCCGCCGCCTGGGACATGGCCTCCCTGATCGCCTTCCGTGTCGTCCAGGGCCTCGGCGGCGGCGCCCTCCAGGGCACCGTCCAGACCCTCGCCGCAGACCTCTACCCCCTGAAGGAACGCCCCAGGATCCAGGCGAGGCTGTCGTCCGTGTGGGCCGCCTCCTCGGTCGCGGGCCCGGCCGCGGGCGGTCTCCTCGCCGGTTACGCCGACTGGCGCTGGATCTTCCTCATCAACCTGCCCGTCGGACTCGTCGCCCTCTGGCTGATCCAGCGCCACCTCGTGGAGCCGTCCCGGCCCCGAGCGGCCGGAACGGGAACGGAGGGGGCCGCGCCCCGCGCGCGCGTACGGATCGACTGGGCCGGAGCCCTCGCCATCTTCGCCACCGGCGCGCTGCTCATCACCGCGCTCGTGCAGGGCGGCGTCGCCTGGCCCTGGCTCTCCGCCCCGTCCCTCGGCCTCTTCGGCGGGGCCGCCGCCCTCGCCGCGCTGACCGTCGCCATCGAGCGGCGCGCGGCCGAACCGATCATTCCCGGCTGGGTCTGGCGCCGCCGGACGATCGCCGCCGTCAACCTCTCCCTCGGCGCCCTCGGCCTGCTCATGGTCGCCCCGGCCGTCTTCCTGCCGACGTACGCCCAGGCCGTCCTGGGCCTCGGCCCGATCGCCGCCGGGTTCGTCCTCTCCTCGTGGACCCTCAGCTGGCCGATCTCGGCCGCCCTCTCCAGCCGGGTCTACACCCGCATCGGTTTCCGGCTCACCGCCGTCCTCGGCATCTCGCTCGCGCTGGTCCTGCTGCTCGCGTTCCCGTTCCTGCCGTTCCCCGGGGAAGCCTGGCAGCCCGCCCTCCTGATGCTGCTGCTCGGCGCGGCCCTCGGCCTCTTCCAACTGCCCCTGATCGTCGGTGTGCAGTCGACCGTCCCGTACGAGGAACGCGGCACGACCACCGCCTCCGTCCTCTTCTGCCGCCAGGTCGGCCAGAGCGTCGGCGCGGCCCTGTTCGGCGCCATCGCCAACGGCGTCCTCGCCGCCCGCCTCGGCGGCAGCGGCGACCTGGACTCCCTGGCCCGCGCCCTGGACACCCCGGCGTCGCTGACGGCCGAGGCCGCCGACCACCTGCGCCGCGCGGTCGACGCGGCGGTCGACTACGTGTACCTGGGCGCGGCGGCCGCCGCCGCCCTCGCCCTCCTGGCCCTGCTCACGCTCGCACCGCGCCGCTTCCCGGTCCTCGCGGAGGAGTCCGAGCGGAGCTGAGCGGCCGTCAGCGGCGGTACGAAGGCCTCAACCACGCTCGCGGAGGTACGCGTCCAGCTCCGCCGCCCCCGCCAGCATCGCCCGGCCCCGGGCGGACAGCCGGCCGTGCCAGTCACCGAGGGCGGCCGCCAGCGGCTCCGTGCCACCGGCCGCCCGCACCTCCGCGAGCAGCGGGGCGATCCGCTCCAGCGGGTAGCCGCCCCGCCTCAGCTGGTGGGCCAGCCGGACGTCCCGTACGTCGGCCTCGTCGTAGACGCGGTAGCCGGTACGGGGATCACGGCGCGGGCGCACGAGCCCGGCGCGCTCCCATTTCCGCAGCGTCGCGGGCCGGAGGCCGAGCGCCCCGGCCAGCGGCCCGATGAACGAGCCCCCGGCCCCGGACGCCACGAGCGGCGCGGACCCCGCACCCTCCCCCAGGTCGCGCAGGGCGCTCTCCACGGCCTGCAGGGTCCGCCGGTCGTCGAGGAGCTGGGCGTGGCTCTCGTCGACGAGGCGGAACGCCCCGTCGACCGCGCCCTCGTTCACGGCCCGCATGATCGACGCCGCCGTCCGGTGACCGTGCCCGGGCACCAGGGCGAGGAAGGCGCGCAGGGCCGCCGCGTGCAGCGAGGTGTAGGCCCGGTACCCGGCGGGGGTGCGGTCGGCCGCCGGAAGGATGCCGGCCTCCTCGTAGTTCCTGACCGCCTGGGTGGACAGACCGTGCCCGCGCGCCAGATCAACCGGCCTGAGCCGCCCACCACTTTGAAGCTTTTCCCGCATGAGAGCGACGGTATCGCGAAAAAGTCTCCACCGAAGGTTCAAGGGTACCGTTGAAGGCATGGCGACTGACATCAAGGACACCGCCCATGCCGCCGACGCCGCCGCCGTCATGAGGCTGCTGCCGGCCCGGCCCCGGCTCCTCGCCCTCGGCGAGCCCACCCACGGCGAGGACGCGCTGCTCGGCCTGCGCAACGAACTCTTCCGCCGGCTCGTCGAGGAGGAGGGCTACCGGACGATCGCGATGGAGACCGACTGCCTGAGAGGCCTGGCCGTGGACGCCCACGTCACGACCGGCACGGGCACGCTCGACGAGGTCATGGAGTACGGCTTCAGCCACGGCTGGGGAGCCTTCGCCGCCAACCGCGCACTCGTGCGCTGGATGCGCGCCTTCAACGAGGACCGGCCCGCGCCGGACCGGCTCCGCTTCGCGGGCTTCGACGGCCCGCTGGAGATCACGGAGGCGGCGAGCCCCCGCGAGGCCCTCACCGCCCTGCACGACCACCTCGCGGCTCGCGTGGACGCGAATCTGCTCCCCTGCACCCGGGACACCCTCGACCGGCTGCTCGGCACCGACGACCGCTGGACCGAACCGGCCGCGATGACGGACCCGGCCAAGTCCGTCGGACGGTCGGCCGAGGCGGGTGAACTACGCCTGCTGGCCGACGCGCTGACGGCACTGCTGGACGCACAGACACCGCACCTGATCGCGACGGGCTCGCGCGAGGACCTGGAGCGGGCGCGCCTGTACGGCCGCACCGCCGCCGGCCTGCTGCGCTACCACCACGCGATGGCCGACCCGTCGCCGTCCCGCATGACACGCCTGTGCGCCCAGCGGGACCTGATGATGGCTCACAACCTCCTCGCCCTCGCCGCCCGGGGCCCGGTGCTCGTCCACGCCCACAACTCCCATCTCCAGCGCGAGAAGAGCTCGATGCGGATGTGGGAGGGGCCGGTGGAGTGGTGGAGCGCCGGGGCGCTGGTGAGCGCCGAACTGGGCGAGGAGTACGCCTTCCTGGCCACGGCCCTCGGCACGCTCCGGCACCAGGGCGTGGACACACCACCCCCGGACACCGTCGAAGGACTCCTGTACGCACTCCCGGAGAACAGCTACGTCATCGACACCCGCCGCCTGACCACCGCCCTTGGCCCGACGCTCCCCGCCCCGCGCGTCTCCCCGTGGTTCGGCTACGCCCCACTGGCCCCGGCGCACCTGGCGGGCAGCGACGGCATGGTGTTCGTCAAGGACGTCCGGCGGAACGAGGCGGTATGAGAAAGGATGTGCGATCCCGGTCCGCCCGGCCCACCGGCTGCCTACTCTGGGGTGCATGACAGCCCAGCCTCCAGAGCCTTCGCCGCACCCCGCCCCCTCGGCAGAGCTCCGCGCCTCTCACGACGACGCGAAGCGGTGGTGGATCAGCTGCGCGACGCGGCAGCCGAGGGCCGCATCGACTTCGACGAGTTGGACACACGCCTGGAACAGGCGCTGACGGCCAGGACGCACGGCGAGCTGGCCGCCCTGACCGCCGACCTGCCGAGGGTCGACTCCCCCGCGAGCCGGCCGCCGCTGGTGCTCAAGGGCGGCATGTACGGCGCGTCCCGGGGCCCCGCGCGCTGGGAGGTACCTGGGCACGTGATCGCTCACGGGGGCGTGGGCGGGGTGAAGGTCGACTTCACCCGCGTCGAGTGCCGCCTCGCGGAGGTCGCGGTGGAGGCGTACGGGGAGACATCTGGCGTCACGATCGTCATCCCCGACGGCTGGGCCGCGGACACTAGCGGCATCGACCCCGGCGTCGGCGGTCTGAAGGACGAGACCACCGACGCCCGGCTCCCGGGAACGCCGCTGATCCGCCTCACCGGGGCCGGTGGCGCGGGGGGCGTGGTCATCCGCCACCCCAACCGCCGGGAACGGCGCAAGCTGGACGGCAACCCGGTGCGGGGCTAGCACCTGACGGAAGAGCCCTGCCGGTCCGGCTCGGACGGGCAGGGCTCTCGCGCGTACAAGAGGCGGCTGTACTACTCCGCCGAGGCGAGCCCGACGAACCCGGCCCACGCCTCGGGCGAGACCCGGAGGGCCGGCCGGGCCACGTCCTTGGAGTCACGGACGTGCACGGCTCCCGCGCCGGTCGCGACCTCAACACACTGGCCACCCTCACCACCGCTGTAGCTGCTCTTGAACCAGCCGAGGGATTCCGTGTTGTTCATAGTTCTCCCAACAACTTCTCGATAAACGCGAGTGACTCTCGCGGGGTGAGAGCCTGCGACCGGATGATCCCATAGCGGGCTGCGGCGAGAACGGCCTGCTTGGGGTCGGTCTCCAAGACACTGGCACCTTGCGCCTCGGCGTAGACGAACCTCTTGCCGTCCTCGCGTGTGATGACGGTGAACGGGCCGTCCACACCCGCGTTTTCACTACAGTCGAGAGGCATGACCTGCAGCTCGACGTTCCTCCGCTGGCCGATGAGGAGGAGCTGTTCCAACTGTCCGCGCAGCACCTCCTTCCCGCCGAACTTCCGCCGCAGCACCGACTCGCACATGAGGAAGCTCAGTAGCGGCTCAGGGCGCCGGTCGAGAATGTCCTGCCGGGCCAGCCGGGCGGTCACCCGCTGCTCGATGGTCTCCGTATCGAGCGGCGGACGACGATTGCCCATCATCGTCCGGCCGTACTCCTCGGTCTGAAGCAGGCCGTTGACCACCAGGGTGTCGTACGCGAGCAGCTCAATCGCCTGCTTCTCCAGCTGCGCCATCCCCTGGAAGAACGCCGGGTACTGCGCCTTCTCCAGCTGGTCCTTCCACACCGTCAGGAGACCACCCGCGTCCAGCACCTCGTCCGACCGGTCGATCGCGCGTGGTGGCGGGATCCTCCGGCCCTGCTCGAACGAGGCGATGGTCGACGCCGAGTAGCCCAGCCGTTTGCCGAACTCCTCCCGCTCCATCCCCGCCCGTGTCCGCAGCGTCTTCAGGCTCTGCCCGAACGCCGCCACGACACCCTGCCCGGACTTGTCCGCCGTCTGGCCCGCGTCCACCTCGGGCCCTGACTCTGGCGCCGCACCCGCCTGCTCCTCCGCCAACGCACCCCGCCTCTCGTACCTGCACCGACGCACCACGTACAAGGCGGCCGCGTCGGTGCGTCACCACTGGTCACGCTACGCCACCAAGAGGAGCTTGGGAGGCATGACGAGCGACAACCTCAGCCCCACCGCACCCGCGCAACTCGGCGGCCACTCGGCTCACTTGGGCGGCCGGGTCTTCACCCTGCGGTTCACGTCGACGCCCCGGGGCGCCCGGCTCGCGCGCCGCCTTGTCGGCGTGCGGCTCGACGAGTGGGGCGTGCCGTACGGGACCGGGCCGCACGAGAGCGTCGTCCTGGTCGCCGCCGAGCTGGCGGCGAACGCGGTGCGGCACGGACACGTACCCGGACGGGACTTCCGCCTGCTGCTGCGGGTCACGGACGGGCCCCGGCCCGTCGCGCGGGTCGAGGTGAGCGACACCCGGGCCGAACGCGTACCGCCGCGCCCGGGAAGGCTCACCGGCCCCCTTCCGGAACTGGCGGACGGGGGCCGGGGCTTGCTGCTCGTCGAGTCGCTCGCCGACCGCTGGGGCTGGTGCCCGAGGCTCGGGGCGCCGGGGAAGACGGTGTGGGCGGAGTGCGCGCTCGGCTGAGGCGCGCGGGGATACGGGCGTCCGGGCCTCGCCCTACTGCCAGGTCGCGGTATCGGGGTCGATGCCGTGCGCGCGTGCGTCGGCGTCGATGATGCGACGGAGCCACGCGGCAAGGCCGGAGCGGATGCCGTCGTAGTGGGCGGCGAATCCCTCGTCGGACTCGTACATGCGGCCGAGACAGACCTGCATCTGCCGGGTGAGGGGAAAGTACGAGGCGAAGACCTCGCGGTGCCGGTCGACGAGCCGACTCGCCTCCGCGCTGCCCGGCGCGACGCCGGCGTCCATCGCCTCCCCGAGTGCGCGGTCGAGGCCGGTCATGGCGTCGGCGACGGCCTGCCACTCCTCCGGACCGCGAGAGGCGGAGCGCTCGGCGTACTGCCGCCATTGCGCCGTGTCTCCGTAACGCTGACGGGCCTGGGCGGGCCCGTCCGGGTCCCAGTGGGGGCCGAAGATCGCGGCCTGCTGCTCGACGGTCAGCAGCAGGCCGCGCTCGTGGGCGGCGATCATCCGGTCCAGTCCCACGCCGAGCTGCTGGAGGCGGTCGATCCGTTCGGCGACCTGGATGCGCTGCGCGCGCAACGCGCCCGGCACGTCCAGGGTCGAGTCGTCCAGGATCTCCCGGATCCTGTCCAGGCCGAGACCGATCTCGCGGTAGACGACGACGCGGTGCAGGCGTTCCAGATCACCAGCGGTGTAGAGCCGGTATCCGGCAGCCGTGCGGAGCGACGGACGCGCCAGGCCGATCTCGTCCCAGTGGTGCAGCGCGCGGACGGTCACTCCCAGACGCGCCGAGACCTCACCGACGGTCAGGCCATCGGCGTCGGTGACATCAGACATGCTCCCCATTGTCCCCGCGAACGGCATCCGGGAGGTTGATCCCGATGGCCGCGAGGTTCCGCGCCTCCTGGCTTGCCGGATCGAAGGGCTTCGCCGCAGTGAGGACGACTCGTGCGTTCTCGGGGGTGATCACCTCCACATCGCGGGTGTTCCAGGGCGTGTCCCGTGGACCGTCGACCGAGTCCGGGCGCAGCGCACGGCAGGCCTCGACGAGGGAGTCGACCTGGCTGAGCACGCACGCGAAACTGACGCTCATCGTCGGAGCCTGCTCCGGAACGCTCCCCTCCGAGACGAGAAGCACGTCCTGAAAGGCCCACCGGCGCAGATGCACGAGCGTGCCGGGGATGCTGAACAGCTCGAAGAACCCGAGCCCGCGCACCCAGAAGTCCACCGACGCCGCCAGATCGCGCGTGGGGATCGTCACGAACGCGGGCATTCCGTAGATGCCGCGGAACAGCTCCGGCGGCATCGCGTCCGGGCCGGGAGTGGGTACGGGACTCGTCTCGAACGCGTTGTAGTAGTCACTCATGCGCCCTACCCTCCGGCCTCACGCGGCGTGAGGGTCAAGCTGGATTCCGGGGCGGTTGGCACCGGTCGGCCGCGCGGGCCGAGGCGAGGTGAGCGGCACCCGGGCCGAACGCGTACCGCACCGGCCCGGACAGCCCCCCGGCCCCCGTCCTGAAGTGGCGGACGGGGGCCGGGGGTTGCCGATCGTCGAGTCGCTCGCCGACCGCCGGGGCCGGGGCTCGGGGCGCCGGGGAAAGACGGTGTGGGCGGAGTGCGCGCTCGCCTAGAAGGCCGTGTTGTACCGGAGCCCGCTCGTGATGTCGGTCTTCACGCCGCCCTTGAGGGGGGACTTCCAGTTGCCCGTACCGGCGTAGAAAGTGGCGCCGCCGACCGAGGCGATCAGGTCGGCGTGACCGTCGCCGTTGGCGTCCCCGACGCCGACGAGGTCGGTGAAGCCGCCCCAGCCGGCACCGATCCGGGTGCGGGCGGCGAAGGTGCCGTCGCCCTTGCCGAGGTACAGCCAGAGGACACCGGCCCTGTCCCGGGCGAGGAGGTCACCGGCGGGGCCTCCGGCGAGGTTGCCGACGGCGGCGAGCTCGTTGTAGATGCCCCAGCCGCCGCCGATCCGCTTGCGGGCGGCGAAGGGGGTGCTGGTGTTCCCGGTGCCGGGGTAGAGCCAGAGCACGCCGGTCTTGTCGGTGGCGAGGGCGTCGGGACGGCCGTCGCCGGTGACGTCGCTGCCGGCTGCGATCCGGTCGTACGTCTGCCAGCCGCCACCGATGCGGGTGCGGCCGGAGAACGGCTTGTCCCGGTCGCCGGTGCCCTGGTAGAGCCAGAGGACGCCGGAGCTGTCCCGCGCGAGGACGTCGGGCGCGGTCGTGCCCGCGATGTTCCCGGCGGTCTCCAGCCGGTCGTAGATCTGCCAGCCGCCGCCGACCCGTGTCCCGCCCACGAGCTCGACGGACCCGCCCACCGCGACGGGCTGGGTGCCGAACTCCCACAGGTCGCCGTTGACCTCCCGGGTCAGGAGATCGGCGGTGCCGTCGCTGTCGAAGTCGTGGGGCGCGGGGGGCCGGGTCACGGTGAACCGGCCGGAGCGCTTCTGCGGCGCCCCGATGCCTTCGTCCGGCGTGGCCGTGATCTCCCACTCGTACTCGCCCGCACGGGCCGGGCTCAGCACCCCGACCGGGCGCTCCGGGTCCTTGCCGTCCCAGTGCCAGTCGATCCGACGCGGGCCCGTGTCACCGGCGGGCCACTCCTGCGCGAACGACTGCCCGCTGCGGACGTGCTTCAGACTGACCCGTACGTACGTGTCCCCCCGGGACAGGTCCCAGCTGAAGTCGAGCCCGCCCGCGAGCTGGTCGGCGGAGAGCGTCTTCGGGACGGTGGAGCCGGTGGTGAGGGTCAGGGTGGTCACCTGGCCCGTGGAAGCGACCAGTTCCACGTCCGGCCGGCCGCCGTCGGCGCGGGGCGAGAACCGGTAGAGGCCCTCCCCGTGCTCGGGGGTGCCGCCGCGTACCAGGAGCGAGCCGCCGGGGCCGGCGACGGCCGAGGAGAACGCGGTGAGTGCGACGGACTTCTCCCCGGTCTCGACCGACTGGAGGGTGAACGGCCGCACCGTGGCGGGGGCCACGCCGTCAGAGGCGGAGGCGTCGATGTGGGCCTTCTGGCCGGACGCCATCCAGCTGCCCACCAGGTACAGCGGGTCCTGCACCTTGCCCACGTCGTCCGGGAGCCACTTGCGCGTCGCCCCGCCGCCGCGCTTGAGGGCGACGATCCCGTCGCCCCCCGTCCGCGCCTCGCGCCAGGCCACGTGCGTGGCGGACACAGCGCCGTCATAAGCCCACTGGCCCTCCTCCTGGAGGTGCCAGGCGGATGCTCCCGAGGCGAGATCGACGGAGATCTTGGCGGGCATCCGTGACGAGCCGATGCTGCAGTCGTAGAGCGCGGAGGCGGTGTCGGTCCAGCCGTCCCCGCCCTCATGGCACTCGATCTCGGAATTGTAGAACAGCAATCTGGGCTTCGGGGTGCCGCCGTCGAGCGTGACGGCGTACTGCCGCACGCTCTCGCCGACCGTGTACTGCCCGAGAAGCAAGGTGTTTCCGGCCAGGCCTTCGAAGAAGTAGCCGTCGCCCAGCGCTTCGAGGTCCACCTCCTGCGGGGCCACGGCGGCGGTGGCGGGCGTCGACAGGTCGTAGACACGCACCACCCGGCCGGCGACCGGGGCGGACCGGTCGACGGTGACGACGAGGTCCGAACCGCCGGCTGCGGCGGTGGTGGCCCCGGGCAGCACGATCGACGACCCGTCCGCGTACCAGGTCCACCGGAACTCGGGCGTGGTGGTGCGGGTCTTCGACAGGAAGCCGCTGGGGCCCGCGCCGACGACGTCCGCGTTGCGCGGGAACGGCACGGTGGTCTGCTGCTGGTCCTGCTGCGTCGCGGCCGGCACGGCTGCCGTGGCCGGGAGCGCGGTGAGCGTGCCGCCCGTGGCGGCGAGGACGATGGTGACGGCGGCGGCCGCGAGACGGCGGCCGCGCGTACGTGCGTGGTTCAAGTAGGTGTTCCCTCCCCTGGAAATCGGGAGATTAGCGGACGGGCGGCGTCCGGCCGCCACCGCCCCGTGTTACGCGCTGCCGCGCGGGACCGTCAGGCAGAACGGGTGCCCCGCCGGGTCCAGGAGGACCCGCCCCAGGTCAGGGAGCGGCTGGACGGCGGGTACGGTCGCGCCCCACTCGACGAGCCGGGCCGCCGCCTCGTCCAGGTCGTCGACGGCGACGTCGAGGTGCAGCCGCTGGGGGGTGTCCTGGCGAGCCCGGCCTGATCGACAAGACACCCCCCAGGGGGCGTCCTGGCGGGGCCCGGAGCCGGCGTGGCCGCCGAGGGCATCGGCTGCGGCGTTCGGGTGGCCCGTCCGTCGGACCGGAACGGCCGGAGCCTACGGGAGGGCACCGACAGCCGTGTGTCGTCGATGCCCGCCAGTTCCGTCCGCTGTCACGCGTCGGTCTTCTTCATCGACTCCAGCAGAGAGGAGAAGCTGTCCGCGGCATGGCCGGCGTCCATGCCGCGCCGGAAGAGCTCGACGACCGCGGCCGGAAGCACGGTGTCGACTCCCGCGTCCGCGTTGGTGTGCAGGACGTGCTCGACGCTGGCCATCCCCATGGCGAGGCGGTCCACGTCGCCGGCGTGCCGGCCGGCGTCGATGCGCTCGGCGTAGAAGGAGAAGAACCCGGGCAGCGAGTTCGCGGTCTCCACGGCGTGCGGCAGGATGTCCGCCGCCGTCAGCCCGTTGGCGTCGGCCAGGGCGATGGCCTGCCAGTAGCTCAGCATGGAGGTCCAGAACATGACCATGCCGATCTGGTACATGAGCGCGGCGAGCCCGGGGTCCTCGCCCCGGTGGTCGGTCCGCCCCGTGATGACTTCGAGCGCGGGGCGGTGCCGGTCGAAGACCTGACGCGGGCCGCTGTAGAAGGTCGACGATTCGGCCTGGCCGATCCCGGAGGGCGGGACGGTGACGCCGCCGGTCAGCTGGACGGCGCCCCGCTCGGCCGCCCAGCGGGCCGCCGCCCGGGCCTTCTCCGGCGTGTCCGAGCTGAGGTTCACCAGGGTCCGGCCGGACAGTGCGGCCTCGGCGGGCCCGAGCGTGGCGTACACGGCGTCGTAGTCCGTGAGGCTGAGGACCACCAGCTCATTGGAGGCGAGGGCCTCCTTCACGCTCGGAGCGAGCACCGCCCCCCGCGCGACCAGGGCGTCCGCGCGGGACGCGGTGCGGTTCCAGACGGTGACGTCGTAACCGCTGTCGAGGAAGGCGCCGGCCATGGCCTGACCCATGGGGCCGAGGCCGATGACGGTGACGGACCGGCTGTTGCTGTTGCTGTTGCTGTTGCTGTTCATGACGAGATCTCCACTCCCGCTCGCTAAAACGAGCGCTCTATTTAGTGCGTGGGGAGAACGTAGCACAGCTCTAGAACGAACGCTCTACCCAATGCGCGGTACGGTGTCTCCATGCAGACCACCACTCGGGACCGGATCGTCGTCGCCGCCTCACGCCTCCTGCAGCGGCAGGGCTACGTGGGCACGGGAATCAAACAGATCGCCCAGGAGTCGCAGGCCACCCTCGGGTCCGTCTACCACTTCTTCCCGGGCGGCAAGGAGGCCGTCGCCGTCGCCGCGATCAAGCACGGCGCCGAGGAGTTCGCCACGCTCCTGCGGGAGGCGCTTGACAGTGACGACGACGCGGCCGAGGCGGTGACGGCCTGCGCCCGGCGACTCGCCGACGAACTGCGCGAGTCGGGCTGGATCGACGGCTGCCCGGTCACGGCGGCGGCCCTGGAGACGCTCGGCACCGAGTCGGAGATCCAGCAGACCTGCGCCGACGCACTGCGCGGCTGGGAGCAGTTGGTCCACGACAAGCTGCTGCGCTGCGGCTTCCCCGCCCAGAGCGCCCGGGAACTGGCGAGCACCGTCATCTCCGCCCTGGAAGGCGCGGAAGTCACCGCCCAGGTCAACCGCAGCGAGGAACCCCTGCGGGCGGTGGGCCGGCAACTCGCCCGCCTGATCCGCTCGCACGAGGTGTAGGGCCGGGCCTGCCCGAGTCGGCGACCGCAGCGACCGGATTGCTCGCGAGGTGACCGGGACGACACCCGCCGTACATCGCGTCGACGACGTGAGCGAGGCCGCCGCGGCGCTGTTCGCACCGGCCGTCACCGAGGCCCTGCCCGTGCGCGCCGACGAGGCAGATCGTGCGGAAGTTCCGCACCGGGATCGCCTGGCGGGACCCGCCCGAGCGACAGGGGCCTCCGCGGCCGGGCGCTCGGCCGGTCCGGAGGCGGACTGACCAGCAAGATCACGTCAGGGAACGGTGCTTCACCCGGTCGAAGCGGGGGCGTGGGATCGCCACCCGCCACGACAAGACCGCCGAGCCCTATGAAGCAGCCGTCCCCCTCGCATCACCCCTGATGTGGGCCTGGCATCGAGCGACCGAACCTGGCGACTTGTCGGGGAGCATTCGGCTGATGGGTGGTCGCGCCGGTCCCCGAGAGCCCAAGGGCGCGACCGGCCCGTGCACCGTACCCAGCGGAAGCATGCGCTCGGTGTCGTTCTCACCGCGGCCGTGGCTGGCGACAGTGAGGTAGGGGGCAACCGCCACAGGCGAAGCTCCTGAGGACTCGGGTGGCCCGGCCCCTACTCGCGCTCCGGACCGTCCGGCTCCTCCGAGCCCTCCGGCGTCGCCTTCGCGCCCTCAGGGTGATCCGGCTCGGAGGCGGGCGGGCGGCCCGTCAAGGCCGCCAGGGAGTTGCGGATGTGCTCCATGTGCCCGTGGATCTCGTCCCGCGCCTCCTCGTGCTCCCGCAGCACCCGCTCCGTCTCGCGCTCCGTCCGTTCCGCCTTCAGCCGCGCCCCGGCGAGCAGTTCGCCCGCGCGCGCCTCCGCGTCCTCCTGGCCGTGACGGGCCTGCTCCTCCGTCTTCGCCAGGGACTTCTGGGCCTCCGCGAGCCGGCCCTCCGCGCGGGCGAACAGTTCCTGGTGGCGGGCCTCCAGGGCCGCCGCCCGGCCCTGCTCCTCCCGCTCGGCCTCGTCCCGTACGGCCTTCTGTCCGGCGTCCTGCTCCGCCAGGAGCTCCGCCGCGCGCCGTTCGGTCTCCTCGAAGACATCCCGCGCCGCCGCCGTCAGCTCCTCCGCCTCGCGGGTCGCGTCCGCCGTCAGCTCCTCGGCCCGCGCCCGCGCCGCCTCCAGGGTCGCGCGGGCGGCCGCCTCGGCCGCCTCCCGGACGCCCTCCGCGTACGTCCGCGCCGCCTCCGCCGCCGCCCGGCCCGCCTCCTCGGCCGCCTCCGCGAGGGACTGCGCCTCGGCCTCCGCGGCCCGTACGAGCGTCTCGTCCTCCAGCTCGGCGAGCTGGAGAATCTTCCGCGCGCGGTCGCTCAGCGACTCGTACCGCTGCGGCGCGAGTGCCTCGACGGCCTCACGCAGCCGGGCGGCCTCGGCCTCCATCTCCTTCTCCAGGACGGTGAGCCGCGCGGCCCGCTCCCAGGCCCCGTCGCGGTCCTCGGCGAGCGCCGCCAGGTAGCGGTCGACCTGCTCGGGGCGGTAACCGCGCCCCCGTCCGACGGCGAAACTCATCCCTGACGCCCCTTCCCTGTGACCCGAACGTCCAGGATGCTTCATCAGAACGGACAAAAGGCGCCCAACGTGCACACACGTCGAGCGCCATTCATCACATTCTGTCCAACGGTGTCAGAGGGAAACCCCTGCCCCTCCTCTTACAGCAGGCCGTCCCACATCTGCTCCAGGAGCACCGACCACCAGTTCTCCGGCGACGACAGAGCCGCCGGGTCGAGGATCGCCAACTGCGCCTGGAAATCGACCGTCCAGCGGCCCGCCTGCTCCGGGTTGAGCCCGAACCGCAGCCGCCACATCCGGCCGAGCAGTGCCATCGCACGGGTGAACTCCGGCAGCCCGGTGTTCACGAACTGCGGCGGCACCGACTGCCCGCCGGGACCGGCCTCCACCGGCACCGCCACGATGTGCGCGGTTCCGTACTGGACACACAGCGCCCGCCCGAAGTCCGAACCGAGCACCAGGTACGAGCCCGCGTCCGGCGCGGCCGGAACCTGCCGCTGCGCCGCCAGCTCCGCCAGCGTCGGCACGACCGGCACGGCCGGCTGCGCCCAGAAGAACGGCCCGAAGTCCGCCGGCAGACCCGCCCACACCAGCGTGCGCGCCACCAGCTCCGGCACGCCCTGACGGGACACCGCGCGCTGGTCGAAGCGGAGGACGCCCGGACCGAACGCCCCGGCCAGCTCCTGCGCGATCGCCTCCGGCGGGACCGGCGGCGCCGGCTGCACCTGCGGCAGCGGCGCCCGTACCGGGGCGGGCCGCGCGGGACCGTCAGCGACCTGGTGCAACTCACCCTGATGAGTGAGAAGTTGCCGCATGCCCTGCTGCCGGCCCGCGTGATCACGACCGTACGGGGCGATGCTGGTGATCCGCGCCTGCGGCCAGGTCTCCCGGATCATCCGCGCGCAGTAACCGCCCGGCAGCTCACAGGACTCCAGCTCCGTGTGCAGTTCGAGGACCTGCTGCGGCGGCACGTTCATCGCGCGCAGCTCGTGCAGGATCTGCCACTCCGGGTGCGGGGTGCCCGGCGCCGAACGCCGGATGATCTGCGCCTCGGAACCGTCGGGCGCGCGATAGCGCAGCACCGCCTGGTAGCCGGGACCGACCGTCGGCTGCCCCGCCGGGTGCGGATAGCCGTACGCCGGAGGTACGGGCGCGGGCGGCGGCGCCTGCCCCCCGTGCACCGGCGGAGGCGTGTGCCCGCCGTGCGGGGGCGGAGGCGTCTGCCCGCCGTGCACCGGCGGCGGAGGAGCCGGCGGGCCCGGAGGCTGCGGCGCCGAAGGGCCACCCGGACCCGGGTGCGCCAGCATCGTCGCGGCGTGCGCGATACCGCCCGCGGGCGTACCGGGCACACCCGGCGGCGGCGGGGGCGGCGGAGGCGCGCCAGGACCGCCCTGGCCCGGGTGCGCCAGCATCGTCGCGGCGTGGTGCACGGGCTGAGGCGGCGTCACCGGACCGGGCGGCGCCGGAGCGGGCGGCGGACCGGGCGGCGCGGGCGACTGGGGCCCGTCGGGCCCGAGCTGCGACACCAGCTGCGTGGGGAGGTACGCAGCGGCACCCGACGAGGCGCCCGGCGTACCCGGCGCACCGGGAACACCCGGAACCCCGGGGGCTCCCGGCGGTGGAGGCGGCGCCGCCGGGCCGCGCCCGCTCTTCGGCGGCAGAGCGGCCTTGCTGGTCGCGGCGTCCGCGATGTCCCCGGCACCCGGCCCCGACGGCGCGGGCGCAGGCGGCGGCATGCCAGGACCGCTCAGACCGGCAGAGCCGCCCCCCTGAGAGGGCGGGCCGGCCTGCGGGGGCACGGGCGTCGGAGGGCCGGGCGGCGCGGGCGGGACGGGCGGGGCCGCCGGGGCGCCGCCCGGCGGCGGCGCGGCCGGGTCGAGCCGGGGCGCGATGGCGGTCGGGGGCAGCGCGCTGCCCCCCTTCATCAGGGCCGTCGGCGCGTCGGCACCCACCTGCGGAGGCGGGGCGTCCTCGTCGTCCGTACCCGAAAGCGCCGGCGCGAAGACGGTCGCGGGCAACGGCACGGCGCCGTCCGCACCACCGGAACTCGCGTTCGCGTCGACCCACGGACTCCCCCCGGACGGGGACGAGGGCGCGGGCGGCGCGTCAGACGCGGAGGCGGGAACAGGCGCGGGCGCCGCATCAGACGCGGAGGCGGGAACGGGCGCGGGCGCCGCCGGAGCCGGGACCGCCGCCGGGGCCGGAGGCGCGACCGGCGCGGCGGCCACCGGAGCCGCGGGCGTCTCCGCCGGAACCCCGTCCATCGCCGTCGGCTCGTACGCGACGGCGGAAGCCGGCGCCGGCGCGGCCGCCGAAGGGAAGGACCCGGACCCCGACGACGACGAAGCCACCGAGGCCGAAGGCCCCGCCACCGCACCCACCGGATCCGAGGCGTCATCCGCCGGAGGCGACGAACTCCCGCTCTCCTGCGACGCGTTCGGCTGCTTCGGCAGACCGATCTTGTCCGCCGCGTCCTGCAGCCACTCCGGCGGACTCAGCAGGAACGACGTCTGGTTCAGATCGATCCGGGCCGCCGGAACGGCCGCCTGCGCCGGAACGTCCTCCGCCGCCCCGTACTCCTCCTCGTACCGCCGGATCACCTCACCCACCGGCAGTCCCGGCCACAGCGTCGCCTCACCACTGTCCCGGGCGATCACCAGCCGCTGACGCCCGCCGTCCGACGTCGGACCGCCCTCGCGGTCCTCCGCCCACACCACGAACCCCAGCTCGAACTCCCGCACCCGCACCTCACGGTGCTGATACGACGGCAGATCGCCGTTGATCCACTCCTCGGCGCGCTCCTGCGCCTGCGCGAACGTCACCACAGCCCACTCACTCCCCCACCTGGACCACGGGCACCGCACGCGCGAAGCCACCGTCCACCATCAGGTTCGCCACCGTCTCCAGCTCCGGCGGATTGCCCGCGAGACGCTGCAGAAACGCGTCGAAGTCCGCACCACAGGGCAGCAGCAGACGCTCCACCCGCTCGGCCACCGACCAGCCCGCCGCCACCTCACCGGAGTCCCGGGCGTCGTCGTACGCGCAGAACCACACCGAACCGACCGCCTCACCCCGCACCTTCAGCGCGATCAGACCGCCCTGGACGAACGCGACGCCCAGATAGTCCTTCGTCAGATGGTCACGCAGACACTTGTTGACATAGACGAGGTCATTGACACCCGCCTCCTCCCGCACCGTGAAGAACGGCTGGTCGACGAGGAGCCCCAGCTCCGCGTCCAGCGCCGCACCCACCGGAGCGCAGCCACCCGCCGCCTTCAGGAACGAGCGGTACGCCCCCGGCAGCCGGTACCCCAGGTCCTCCTCGACCCCCTGGAGCTGCTGCTCCGACACCGACACCAGACCCTTCGGCAGCCCGAAGTGCACCGGCCGCGTCTCCTGCAGCGGACGCGTACCCCGCTTCCCGTGATCGACAGCGGCCGTCGCCACTCCGCCGTGATGACGCAGCAGCGCCTTCACCTCGACCGGGACCAGCTCCATCCGGCGACTGCGCGCCACGTGGTGCCACGTCCAGCCGTGCGGCGTCGCCACCGCCGGAATGGTGTCCCACAGCTCATGCCCCGTCGCCGCCATCGCCGCGTTCGCCGACACGTAGTCCGTCAGCCGCAGCTCGTCGACACCGAAACCCTCCGGCGGATCCGCGATCTCCGCCGCCGCACGCGCGTACGGCGAGAAATCCGGATGACCGAACTCGTCCACCCGCACCCCTCTCGGGTGACGGGAGGCACGGACCGGGTCCGGGAAGTGCACGACCTGCCCGGCATAGGCCGCGTTCGGTGGCGCGGTGTCCTGCCCGAGCCGACCTGTCGTCATGGCGGTTGCCCCCTGCACTGGCGTCGCTGACTGCTACTACGCGCAGCCGCTGGCTGCTCCTGACTGATGCCGCACAGCCTATGCGCTGCCACAAGGGCCCGAACCGGCCCGATCCGGCGGTCACCAAGTGTCACGACCCCATGACAGGCGCACCATGATTCCGACACACCGAAGCCCCGTTTCGCCGCCCCAGCTTCCCCATATGGCTCCCTATTTGGCAGGCTGTCCCCGCAACTCGGGGGATTGCAGGAGGGGAAGACCAGAACCATGCACGCAGCACCTACGCCCACTCAGGGTGACCCACGCCTCAACTGGAGCAGCAGCGCCGAGGCCACCCGCGCGCCGTTACTGCGTCACCGCCGCGACGGCATCCTTCCCACGGTCGGGGCCGCCCTCTCCGTGCGCGGAGAGACCCTCACGTGCACCGCGGGCCGCGGCGACCGCCCGCCCGCCCTGCACGCCCTCGTCCAGGACTTCCTCGACACCCTCACCAGCAGCCAGCGGGAACGCTTCACCGGACGCTGCCCCGAAGCCATCCTGCTGTCCCGGCACCTCACCGCCGCCGACAACGGACGCTCCAAGCGCGCCCAGCGCAAACCGCTGACCCACAGCGAGGCCCGCCGCTCCCTCAAACACGCCAAGATCACCGCCCGGCGCATCCGCGAGGACGGCGACCCGCTCCACGGCAGCTACGCCGCCCCCTGCCGCTCCTGCACGGCGATGCTCGCCCACTTCGGCGTCCGCGCCGTCGACCCCACCACGCCTGTCGAGAACGGCTGACCCCACACCCCATGCCCGACCACCTCAGCACCACCCGCTTCCCCGTCAACGTCGACGCCGCCCTCCGCGAGGCCGGCTGGCAGCCCGGCCGCTGGGACATCAAGCTCGCCGAAGAATGGGCCGACACCCTGCGCGCCCACGTCTCCCCCGCCGGTCACCGCCACAGCGTCTTCCCCGCCGCCGTCGAGGCCTGGGCCGAATTCGGCGGCCTGCGCATCACCGCACCCGGCCACGGGCGGCAGATAGCACCCGCGGCCGTACGCTTCGACCCCCTCGCCGGACTCCACCTCTCCCGCACCCTCGCCGACCTCGGCCGCGCCCTGGAGACGGAACTCGCCCCCCTCGGCGAGGAGGGCGACCACCAGGCGATCCTCGCCATGGACGCCGAAGGCCGGGTCTACAGCCTCGACCACGCGGGCGACTGGTACCTCGGCAAGGACATCGACGCCGCGCTCTCGACCCTGGTCACCGGCGCCCAGCCGACCCGCCTGACGGCGGGCTAGGGCGTGCCCTGTCGTCGCGGGCAAGGGGGACGACAGGACCCAGGAGTCGCGGGCAGGGGAACGACAGGGCCCAGGAGTCACGGACAGGCGGACGACACGGCCCAGGAGTCGCGGGCAGGGGGACGACAGGGTGCCTAGGACCCGTCGGGCAGCACGGCCGACACCCTGAACCCGCCGACGTCGGTCGGCCCGGACACGAACACACCCCCGAGTCTCAGCACCCGCTCCCGCATCCCCACCAGACCGTTCCCACCGCTCGGCAGCCGCACGTCCGCCGCACCCGCGTCCGAGGGACACGGGCCGTTCTCCACCTGCATCGCGACCTCGGCCTCCCGATGCGCGAGCCTGACCACGACCTTCGCACCCGCCGCATGCTTGTGGACGTTGGTCAGCGCCTCCTGCACCACCCGGTACGCCGTCCGCTCCACCTCCGGCGGATACGCCCGCACCTCCCCCGACACCACGAGATCCACGACCACCCCCGCCAGCCGCGACTGCTCGCACAAGGCCTCAAGGGCGTCCAGACACGGCCCGTCGTCGGCGGCCGCCTCGGCAGCGGCGGCGGCGGCCCTGCCGACGGCGGCCAGCGGCACCACGGCCGGAGCCGCCGGAGCGGCCCCCTCCCGCAGCACCCCCAACATCTCCCGCAGCTCGGTCAACGCCTGCCGCCCCATGTCCCCCACGAGCGCCGCGTTCCTCACCGCCTTCTGCGGATCCTTCAACGCCACCGCCTGCAACGCCGCCGCGTGCACCACCATCAGCGACACCCGGTGCGCCACCACGTCGTGCATCTCCCGCGCGATCCGCGTCCGCTCCTCCCGCCGCGCCCACTCCGCCCGCTGCTCCGCCCGGTCCGCGAGCAGCGACAGCTCCTGCTCCAGACTGTCCGCCCGCTCCCGCAGACTCTCCATGAGCCGGCGCCGCGCTCCTATGTAGAGGCCGAAGAGCAGCGGCGGCGCGTTCAACCCGAGCGTCATGAAGAGCGAGACGACCGGCACGTACCAGCCGCTCGGGTCGATGTCCCGCGGACCGTCGTCGACCTGGGCCACGTCCTGCCGCATCCGCACCACGGTCACGACGAACACGGCCACCGTCGACATGCCGGCCAGGACGGCGGTGATCCGCCGGGGCACTTCGGACGCGGCGAGCGAGTAGAGCCCGACGATCCCCATGAGGAAGCCCATCTCGGCGGGCGCGACAGCGATCGACACGAGCACGACAGCGATGGGCCACCGCCGCCGGAAGACGAGCACGGACCCGACGACCAGCCCGAACAGCACCCCCACGGGCACGGGAAGCCCGGCCTTCTCGGCGAACCCGATCCCCTCGAACGCGCACTCCAGCGCGGACGCGAACCCAAGCCCCACATCGAGAACGGCACTCCGCCGTCTCCCCCACCACAACCAACTCCGGACGCCCCCAGCGTCCCGGTCTGCCCCCGTTACGGTCATGCCACCCACCCTACGGGCGAGGCCCCGACCGCAGCACGGAACGTCAACCCTGCGTACACCAGTCCCTCGAACTATTGAATCGCCAGAGTTTTCGACCCGGACGTCCGCATTCCGGACGATGGTGCTCGTATGACAGCCGAAACGAGCCGGTACGCCGACTTCGAGAGCCTCCAGAAACAGGCCGTCGCCCTCCGACGCGAGGGGCCTCAGCCTCCGCCAGATCCGCGACCGCCTGCAGGTCTACAACAACGACCTCCTCCACCGCCTGGTGAAGGGCGAGCCCCCACCGGAGTGGACGAAACGCCCCAACGCGAAGGACGACCTCCGCGCCCGCGCAAGGGAGCTGCGCCTGGAAGGCAGGACGTACGACCAGATCCAGGTCGAGCTGGGCTGCTCGAAGAGCTCGATCTCGCTGTGGGTCAGGGACCTGCCGAAGGTGGACCACCGAACACCCGCCGAGCAGGGCAGGGAGGCCGCGCTGAAGCGATGGGCTCACGAAGGCCCCCTCCGCGAGGCCGCACGTACTGCAGCCATTCGCGAGGCACGGGAGGCGGTCGGGGCTCTCAGTGATCGAGAGCTATTCCTTGCCGGAGTGGCCCTCTACTGGGCGGAAGGATCCAAGAGCAAGCCCTACCGCCGCGACGAAACCGTCGCCTTCATCAACAGCGACCCTGGTGTCATCGGCGTCTACCTCGCTTGGCTTGACCTCTTGCAGATCCCACGCGAGCGGCTCCGGTTCCGGGTGATGATCCACGAATCCGCCGACGTGAGCGGAGCGGAGGAGTACTGGGCAGAGCTCGTCGGCATCCCCAGGTCGCAGCTACAGAAGACGACGCTCAAGAAGCACAACCCGAAGACCGTCCGCAAGAACACCGGGTCCGACTATCGGGGATGCCTGATCATCCGGGTGTCCGCCGGCTGCCACTTGTACCGTCGCATCGAGGGGTCCTGGTACGGCATAGTGGGGGCCATCAAGCCGGCGGGCTGACAAATTGTCCGTTTTGGCAAGGAATGCCATCCCCTGTGGTGTAATCGGCAACACGGGTCACTTTGGATGATTTGTTCCAGGTTCGAGCCCTGGCAGGGGAGCCACACGTTGCGGGTCCTGGCCGTCACGGTCAGGACCCGCACTCATGTCCGCCCCCTTGCCCCCCGGTATCCTTCGTGCGTCCACCACCCAAAGCCGAAGGGCATTCCCGTGAGCGCCAATCGCCCGGCAGCCGTCGTCGTCCTCGCAGCGGGTGAGGGCACCCGCATGAAGTCGAAGACCCCCAAGGTCCTGCACGAGATCGCCGGACGTTCGCTCGTCGGGCATGTCGTCTCCGCCGCCCGGGAGTTGGAGCCCGAGCATCTCGTCGTGGTCGTCGGGCACGCCCGCGAGCAGGTGCGGGGGCACCTGGAGGAGCACTACGCCGGGACCCGTACGGCCGTCCAGGAGGAGCAGAACGGCACCGGGCACGCGGTGCGGATGGCCCTGGAGGAGCTCGGGCAGGCGCCCGACGGGACCGTGGTCGTGGTCTGCGGCGACACCCCGCTGCTGTCCGGGGAGACCCTGCGGGCCCTGGCGGACACCCACGCGGCCGACGGCAACGCCGTCACCGTGCTGAGCGCCGAGGTGCCGGACTCGACCGGTTACGGGCGGATCGTGCGGGACGCGTCCGGGGCCGTGACGGAGATCGTCGAGCACAAGGACGCCTCGGGCGAGCAGCGCGCGATCCGGGAGATCAACTCCGGCGTGTTCGCGTTCGACGGGCGGCTGCTCGCGGACGCGCTCGGCAAGGTGCGGACGGACAACAGCCAGGGCGAGGAGTACCTCACCGACGTGCTGTCGATCCTGCGCGAGGCCGGTCACCGGGTGGGCGCGTCGGTCGCCGGCGACCACCGGGAGATCCTCGGGATCAACAACCGGGTGCAGCTCGCCGAGGCCCGGGGCCTGCTGAACCAGCGGCTGATCGAGCGGGCCATGCTGGCCGGCGTGACCGTCGTCGACCCGGCGTCGGTGTTCGTCGACGTGACCGTCACCTTCGAGCCGGACGCGGTGATCCTGCCGGGTACGCAGCTGCTCGGTGCCACGCACATCGGCGAGGACGCAGAGGTCGGCCCGAACACGCGCCTGAAGGACACCACGGTCGGGAAGGGCGCCCGCGTGGACAACACCGTCGCGGACTCCGCCGTGATCGGCGAGAGCGCGTCCGTGGGTCCGTTCGCGTACCTCCGTCCGGGGACGAACCTCGGCAAGAAGGCCAAGGCCGGCACGTACGTCGAGATGAAGAACGCGACGGTCGGCGAGGGCACGAAGGTCCCGCACCTGTCGTACGTGGGTGACGCGACGATCGGCGAGTACACGAACATCGGCGCCGCGAGCGTCTTCGTGAACTACGACGGCGAGACGAAGCACCACACCACGATCGGTTCCCACTGCCGGACCGGCTCGGACAACATGTTTGTGGCTCCCATCACGATCGGGGACGGCGCGTACACCGCCGCCGGGTCCGTGATCACGAAGGACGTACCGGCCGGTTCGCTGGCCGTCGCCCGGGGCCAGCAGCGGAATATCGAGGGTTGGGTGGCCCGGAAGCGGCCCGGAAGCGCTGCCGCGCAGGCCGCTCAGGCCTCCTCTGAGGACTCCGCCGGCGAAAGCTGACCGGAAACGGGTACGTCGAACTCGGCGTACCGTGATACGTGCACACAAATTCGGCTGGCTCGCACACGCGCACGACAGCTCGTGGTTCGCGACCAGACAACACGTCTGAGGAGACAGTGCTGTGACCGGGATCAAGACGACCGGCGAGAAGAAGCTGATGCTCTTCTCCGGCCGCGCCCACCCCGAGCTGGCCGAGGAGGTCGCACACCAGCTGGGTGTCGGTCTCGTTCCCACCAAGGCGTTCGACTTCGCCAACGGTGAGATCTACGTCCGCTTCCAGGAGTCGGCCCGTGGCGCGGACTGCTTCCTGATCCAGAGCCACACGGCTCCGATCAACAAGTGGATCATGGAGCAGCTGATCATGGTCGATGCTCTGAAGCGGGCTTCGGCCCGGAGCATCACGGTGATCATCCCGTCGTACGGCTACGCCCGTCAGGACAAGAAGCACCGCGGCCGTGAGCCGATCTCGGCGCGCCTGGTGGCGGACCTGCTGGAGACGGCGGGTGCGGACCGCATCCTCACCGTCGACCTGCACACGGACCAGATCCAGGGCTTCTTCGACGGCCCGGTGGACCACCTGTCGGCGCTGCCGGTGCTCGCGGACTACGTGGGTGCGAAGGTCGACCGCGCGAAGCTGACGATCGTCTCCCCCGACGCGGGCCGCGTGCGGGTCGCCGACCGCTGGTGCGACCGTCTGGACGCGCCGCTGGCGATCGTGCACAAGCGTCGCGACAAGGACGTCGCCAACCAGGTGACCGTGCACGAGGTCGTCGGTGACGTGAAGGGCCGCGTCTGTGTCCTGGTGGACGACATGGTCGACACCGGTGGCACGATCTGCGCCGCCGCGGACGCCCTGTTCGCGCACGGTGCGGAGGACGTCATCGTGACGGCGACGCACGGCATCCTGTCGGGTCCGGCGGCCGACCGTCTGAAGAACTCGAAGGTCAGCGAGTTCGTGTTCACGGACACGCTGCCGGTGCCGGGCGCCCTGGAGCTGGACAAGATCACGGTGCTCTCGATCGCGCCGACGATCGCGCGTGCGGTGCGCGAGGTCTTCGAGGACGGTTCGGTGACGAGCCTCTTCGAGGAGCACTGAGCCGCGGAGTGACCCCAGGAGGGCCGTTTCCCCGTTCGGGGGAGCGGCCCTCCGCCGTGTTTCGGTGATCGAATTGGGTGGTAGGGGGGTCGGCCGGTAGACTGCCGTAGTTGCTCGGCGAGGGAGGCCGTACCCGTACGGATGTACAGGGTCACGGCGGTCCGTTATCGACGCGCTCTTCGTAGCAGGCCATCGCCAGTCGTGGCCGGGTGGCACTTCTTCATCGTTTTTCGTCACCTTTCTACGAGGAGTGCACCATGTCCGAGATCAAGCTCGCCGCTGCCGTCCGTACCGAGTTCGGCAAGGGCGCCGCCCGTGCGATCCGCCGTGACGGCCAGGTTCCCGCCGTCGTCTACGGCCACGGCTCGGAGCCGGCGCACGTCACCCTCCCGGCCCACGACCTGGCCCTGGCGCTTCGTACGCCGAACGTCCTGCTGTCCCTGGACGTCGACGGCAAGAACGAGCTGGCGATCCCGAAGGCCGTCCAGCGTGACGCCATCAAGGGCTTCCTGATCCACGTCGACCTGCTCCTCGTGCGTCGTGGCGAGAAGGTCACCGTCGAGGTCGTCGTCGAGACCGAGGGTGACCTGGCCCCGGGCAGCTTCCTGGTCGAGAACGTGCTGAACACGCTTTCCGTCGAGACCGAGGCCACGCACATCCCGACCTCCGTCACCGTCTCCATCGAGGGCCTGGAGGCCGGTGCCTCCATCCTCGCCAAGGACGTCGAGCTGCCGGCCGGCACCACCCTGGTGACCGACCCCGACGCCGTCGTCATCCAGATCCTGGCCGCCCAGGCCGAGGAGCCGGCCGCCGAGGCCGCCACCGAGGGTGCCGAGGCCTGAGCCGTAGGCTCTGCCTGACGGGCCTGCCTTGCGGGCTCTGCTTGACGTGACGGGGTGACGGGCCGATCGGCCCGTCACCCCGTTTCTCTTGTACGGACGGACACGAGGAGACCTGACGCACATGACGGACGACGCGAACGCCCCCTGGCTGATCGTCGGCCTCGGCAATCCGGGGCCGGAGTACGCGGCCAACCGCCACAACATCGGCTTCATGGTGGTGGATCTGCTCGCCGACCGGATGCGGGGCTCGTTCAAGCGGGCCCAGAAGGCGCAGGCGCAGGTCGTGGAGGGCCGGATGGGTCCTCCGGGGCCTTCGAGCCGCCGGGTGATCCTCGTGAAGCCGATGTCGTACATGAACCTGTCGGGCGGTCCCGTGACGGCGCTGCGCGACTTCTACAAGGTGCCGACGGAGCGGGTCGTGGCGGTCCACGACGAGCTGGACATCGACTACGGGGTGCTGCGGCTGAAGATCGGCGGCGGCGACAACGGGCACAACGGTCTGAAGTCGATGACGAAGGCGATGGGCGCGGAGTACCACCGGGTGCGGTGCGGGATCGGGCGCCCGCCGGGCCGGATGCAGGTGGCGGACTTCGTCCTGAAGGACTTCTCGTCGGCGGAGCGCAAGGACCTGGACTGGTTCGTGGACCGGGCGGCGGACTCGGTGGAGTGTCTGGTGGCGGAGGGCCTTGAGCGGGCCCAGTCGGCGTACAACTCGTAGGGCCTCCGGCCCCGGGAACGTACGACTGTACGATCGCGGGTCATGACGCACGTCCGTAACGCCGCCATGGCCCTGGTCGCCCTCCTGCTGCTCGTCGCGGGCGCCTGGGCCTCCTGGAACTCGGCCCAGCACGTCCTGCTCGGCAAGGGGCGGGAGCACGGGACGCTGACGGTGACCGGCTGCACCGAGAAGACGTGCAGCGGTCGCTATGTCCCGGAGGACCCGTCGTCGACGCGGCGGACGCTGACGATCGCGCGGTCGGTCGCGGCGGAGCGGGGTGTGACGATCCCGGTGGTGGTGAAGCCGGGCACGGGCGAGGGCGTGCGGACGGGCTGGGGCGGTGGTCTGCACGCGTGGCTGCCGCTCGGCGGGGCGCTGCTGCTCGCGGCGCCGCTGATCGGCGGTGGTCTGCGGCTGCCGCGGGTGGCGTGGTCGGCGGCGGGTGCGGGCGGGGCGCTGCTCGTGGCGGCGTTCCTGACGCTCTGAGAGGTTCCGCCCGAGTGGGGCCCGATCGTTATGAGCCACTGGGTTAAGGGTGACTTAAGGCGACGGATAGGCTGCGTCCGCCACCTCCCACGGCATCATCCTCATCCCACAGATGGACGACTGCACATGCGACGTACCCTCATCTCTTCCGGCGCGCTCGTCGCTGCCGTAGCGGGTTCTCTGGTCCTGGCGCCGTTGGCTTCGGCGTCCGACGGCCCGAAGACGTACGAGCTTCCGCTGCACCAGCCGACGCCGATCACGGCCGCCAAGTTCCAGCAGGGCGAGTGCCCGGACACGATTCCGGCGGGCAAGGACGGCTGGCACTTCATCCTCCCCGGCGGCGGTGTGAACTTCGTCGAGCTGACGGTCACCTTCGACAACGGTGCCCCGATCACGATCAAGGAGTTCGGCCCGCCGAAGGACGACCACGCCTACGTGGCCTCGGAGGCCGGTGCCGAGCTGACCTCGGCGGTCGCCCTGGTCGACGGCGAGGTGAAGCAGGGCTTCTTCAACCTGTCGCACACCTGCGCGGCCACCGAGACCGGCGGCACGAACGGTGGCACGACGGGCGACACCACCAACGGTGGCGCGACGGGCAACACCACCAACGGTGGTACGACCGGTGACACCACCAACGGTGGTACGACCGGCGACACCACGACCGGTGGCACGACCGGCGACACCACCACCGGTGGGACCACCACGGGTGAGACCACCACCGGTGGCGCGACCGGCGGTTCCACCACGGGCGAGACCACGGGTGCGACCACCACGGGCGGCTCGGCCACCGGTGGGACGACCACCGGCGGCTCCACCACCGGTGACACCACGTCGGGTGGCTCGGCCACCGGTGGCTCCACCTCCGGTGAGACCGCCACCGGCGGCGCCGGCGACACCGATGGCGACCTGGCCGAGACCGGTTCCAGCGCGCCCGTCGGTGTTCTCGCCGCCGTGGCCCTGGCCCTCGCGGGTGCCGGCGCGTACCTGGTGACCCGTCGCCGCAAGGCCGCCCAGCAGGGCTGACGTATCCCGTCATGACGGTGCCCCCGTGGAGATCTCCACGGGGGCACCTTCGTGTCTGCGGGCAGGCGGTCAGCCGGTGTTGCGGAGGCCCGCCGCGACGCCGTTCACGGTGAGGAGGAGGGCCCGCGCGAGCAGCGGGTCCGGCTCCTCGCCGCGCTCGGCCGCGCTGCGCTGACGGTCGAGCAGGGCGACCTGGAGGTAGGAGATGGGGTCCAGGTAGGCGTCGCGGATGGCGAAGGTCTGCTGGAGGACCGGGTTGGAGTCGAGGAGCTTCTCGCCGCCGGTGACCTTGAGGACCTCGGCGACGGTCAGCGCGTGCTCGGCCTCGATGGTGTCGAAGACGTGCTTGAGGTCGTCGGGGACCAGGGTGTCGACGTAGTGGCGGGCGATCCGCAGGTCGGTCTTCGCGAGCGTCATCTCGACGTTGGAGAGGAAGTTGCGGAAGAAGTGCCACTGTTCGTACATCTCGCCGAGGACCGGGTCGAGTCCGGCCTCGCGCAGGGCCTTGAGGCCGGAGCCGACGCCGAACCAGCCGGGGACGATCTGGCGGGACTGGGTCCAGCCGAACACCCAGGGGATGGCGCGGAGTCCGTCGAGGGAGACGCCGGAGCCGGGGCGGCGGGAGGGCCGTGAGCCCAGGTGCAGGTCGGCGAGCTGGTCGACGGGGGTGGAGGCGAGGAAGTACGCCGGCAGGCCGGGGTCCTCGACGAGCTTGCGGTACGCGGTGTGGGCGGCGTCGGAGACGGTGTCCATGGCCGCGTCCCAGCGGGCGAGGGCCTCGTCGGACTGACGCGGGGCGGTGTGCAGGGCGGAGGCCTGCAGGGTGGCCGCGACGGTGAGTTCGAGGTTCTCGCGGGCGAGGGAGGGGATCAGGTACTTGTCGGAGATGACCTCGCCCTGCTCGGTCACCTTGATCTCGCCCTCCAGGGTGCCCCAGGGCTGGGCGAGGATGGCGTCGTGCGAGGGGCCGCCGCCGCGGCCGACGGTGCCGCCGCGGCCGTGGAACAGCCTCAGCCGCACCCCGTAACGGTGGGCGACGTCCCGCAGCCTCCGCTGGGCGCGGTGGATCTCCCACTGACTGGTGGTGATGCCGCCGAACTTGGAGGAGTCGGAGTAGCCGAGCATGACCTCCTGGACGTCGCCGCGGAGCGAGACGAGGCGCCGGTAGGAGGGGTCGGCGAGCATGCCGTCGAGGATGACGTCGGCGGCCTTGAGCTCGTCGGTGGTCTCCAGGAGCGGCACGATGCCGATCTTCGCCCAGCCGCCGTGCAGGTCGATGAGGCCGGCCTCGCGGGCGAGGACGGCGGCGGCGAAGACGTCGTCGGCACCCTGGCACATCGAGATGATGTACGACTCGATGACCTCGGGGCCGAAGCGCTCGAAGGCTTCCTTGACGGTGTGGAAGACGCCGAGGGTCTTCTGTCCGGCCGCGTCCAGCGGGGCCGGGGTCGGGGCGAGCGGACGCCTGGACCGCAGTTCCTTGGCGAGGAGCTTCTGCCGGTAGTCGCGGGGCATGTCGGCGTACCGCCAGGACTCCTCGCCGAGACGGTCGAAGAGCTGCCCGAGGGCGTGGTGGTGGGCGTCGGCGTGCTCGCGGACGTCCATGGTGGCGAGCTGGAGGCCGAAGGCCGAGAGGGTGCGGATGGTGCGGTCCATGCGGCCGTCGGCGAAGAGGCCGCCGCGGTGCTCGCGCAGGGAGGTCTGGATGAGGGTGAGGTCGTGGACGAGCTCGGCGGTGCCGAGGTAGTCGCGGCCGTCCTGGTGGGGGGTGCCCTGGGCGAGGCGCTCGCGGGTGTTGACGAGCTTCTGCCGGATGCAGGTGGCCTTGAGCCGGTACGGCTCCTCGGCGTTGAGGCGCTTGTAGCGGGGGCTGATCTCCGGGAGGAGCTCCAGGTCGCGCTGGAGGGAGTCCAGGAGTTCCTGGGTGGCTCCGGCGTAGCGGATGGAGTTGGAGAGGAGGCCGCGGAGGTAGTCGACGAGTTCGAGGGCGTCGGTGATGCCGTGCTCGTGCTGGAGGATCAGGACGTCCCGGGTCACCTGGGGGGTGACGTTGGGGTTGCCGTCGCGGTCGCCGCCGATCCAGGTGCCGAAGGTGAGCGGGCGGGTGCCGGCGGGCAGCTCGACGCCGACGCGCTCCAGTTCGGCGGCGAGGTCCTCCAGGACGTCGCCGACGGCGCCGGCGTGCAGCTCGTCGAGGTAGTAGATGGCGTTGCGGGCCTCGTCGGCGGGCTCGGGCCGGACGACCCGGAGCTCGTCGGTCTGCCAGATGAGGTCGATGTTCTCGGCGAGCCGGAGGTCGTGGCGGCGCCGGTCGGCCTCGATGACCGGGGTCTCCAGGAGGGCGGCGATTCGGCGGAGCTTGTTGAGGACCGAGCGGCGGGCGGCTTCGGTGGGGTGCGCGGTGAAGACGGGCCGTACGTTGAGGTTCTTGACCGTCTCGCGGACGTGCTCGGGGTCGCCGTCCTTGAGCATGTCGGCGGTGCGGGCGAGGAGGCCGCCTTCGGCGGCGCGCTTCTCGCGCATCTCGCGGCCGCGGTGGACCTGCTCGGTGACGTTCGCCAGGTGGAAGTAGGTGGAGAAGGCGCGCACCAGCTTGGCGGCCGTCTCCAGCTCGACGCCCTGGAGCAGCTCGGCGGCGGCCTCGCCGTTCTCGCGGGTGAGGCCGCGGACCCGCTCGACGAGGTCGAGGAGTTCGGGGCCCTCCTGGCGGACGAGGGTCTCGCCGAGGAGATCGCCCAGTCGGCGGATGTCGGCGCGCAGCTCGGCGCTGGCGGTGGGGGTCTGGTCGGCACTGCTCACAGGTGCGGCTCCTTGCAGTGTTTCAGCACGTCTGGAGGGGTTCTGGAGGCTTGCGGACCGCGCTGTCCGACGCACCCAGGATAGGTGTCCATCTGCCGGACAGCGGTCAGGGTCCTCTTGTGCCCTCTTGCCGCGCGCCCCGGCGCTGCCATACTTACGACGCCGTAGGTTACGGAGGCGTAGCTACGCGCCCGTTTCCTACCGTTCCGCTCACTTTCATCCCTCTTCCCTCATCCCCAGGGGACCCTTATGACCACAAGCCCCGAGACACTCGAATCCGAACAGGAGCTGCCCGCCGCCACGCTCGGCGGGGACAAGAAGCGGTCGATCGAACAGATCACGCTGCTGCTGTTCATCACGGTGCCCTTCGCCGCCCTGGTCGCGGCCGTGCCGCTGGCCTGGAGCTGGGGCGGTGTGTCGTGGCTCGATCTGGGGCTGATGGTGGCGATGTACTACATCGGCTGCCACGGCATCACGATCGGTTACCACCGTTACTTCACGCATGGTTCCTTCAAGGCGAAGCGGCCGCTGCGGATCGCTCTGGCGATCATGGGCTCGCTCGCGGTGGAGGGGCCTCTGGTGCGCTGGGTGGCGGACCACCGCAAGCATCACAAGTTCTCGGACGCGGAGGGCGACCCGCACTCGCCGTGGCGGTTCGGCGAGACCGTGCCCGCGCTGATGAAGGGCCTGTGGTGGGCGCACATCGGCTGGATGTTCGACGAGGAGCGCACCCCGCAGGCCAAGTACGCGCCCGACCTGATCAAGGACCCGGCGCTCCGGCGGATCTCCCGTGACTTCATCTTCTGGACGATGCTCTCCCTCGCGATCCCGCCGCTCGTGGGCGGTCTGGTGACGTGGTCGTGGTGGGGCGCGTTCACCGCCTTCTTCTGGGGCTCCCTGGTGCGGGTGGCGCTGCTGCACCACGTGACCTGGTCGATCAACTCGATCTGTCACGCGGTGGGCAAGCGTCCGTTCAAGTCGCGGGACCGTTCGGGCAACGTGTGGTGGCTCGCGGTGCTGTCCTGCGGCGAGTCCTGGCACAACCTGCACCACGCGGACCCGACGTCGGCGCGGCACGGCGTGCTGCGCGGTCAGGTCGACTCCAGCGCGCGGCTGATCCGCTGGTTCGAGCAGCTGGGCTGGGCGTACGACGTGCGCTGGCCGGCGAAGGAGCGCATCGAAGCCCGCCGCCAGACCGCGTCCGCAGACGCGGCATGATGGAAGACGTGGCGATCGACGGCAGGACCAGCGGCACCGGCAGCGGCGAGCAGAAGCCCCGGCGCGGGCGCCGGGTGCGGATGACGGGCGCGGAGCGCCGGGAGCAGCTGCTCGACATCGGCCGCACGCTCTTCGCCGCGAAGGGTTTCGAGGGCACGTCGGTGGAGGAGATCGCGGCGAAGGCCGGGGTCTCCAAGCCGGTGGTGTACGAGCACTTCGGGGGCAAGGAGGGTCTGTACGCGGTCGTGGTCGACCGGGAGATGCGCCAGCTCCTCGACGGGGTGACGGGCGCGCTGACGGCCGGGCATCCGCGGGAGCTCCTGGAGCAGGCGGCGTTCGCGCTGCTCGACTACATCGAGAACTACACGGACGGCTTCCGGATCCTCGTGAGGGATTCTCCGGTGGCGCAGTCGACGGGTACGTTCGCGTCGCTGATCAGTGACATCGCCACGCAGGTGGAGGACATCCTGGGTCTGGAGTTCAAGGCCCGGGGGTTCGATCCGAAGCTGGCTCCGCTGTACGCGCAGGCCCTCGTGGGCAGTGTGGCGCTGACGGGGCAGTGGTGGCTCGACGTCCGCAAGCCGAAGAAGGCGGAGGTCGCGGCGCATCTGGTGAACCTGGCGTGGCACGGTCTGGACGGTCTGGAGCCGAAGCCGCGGCTGATAGGGCACCGCAAGAGCTGACGGAGCCGCGAGAACCGACGCAGCCGAGAGCTGACGGAGTGCGGAAACCCGTTCGACTCCCCTTGATCGCGCAGGGGTACACTCCTCCCCACATCCGGGGGGGTGTTCGCCCCCCGTACGCGCCCTCGGCCGTGCGGGGGCGTCGCGGACCCCCCGTTCCGGTCCTTGGTTCTCACGTTCCCCAGGGGGGGATCTTTTGCGTTCCGCATTCTTCGGGCGTGCTCGTCGTGTCACCACCTGTACCGCGCTCGCCCTGTCCGCCGGCATGGTCATGGCGTCACCCGCCGTTGCCGAGACCGGCCCCCGGCCCGTCGTGGAGCAGCCGCAGTTCGCTGACACGACGACGCCGAAGCTGGACATGTCGCAGCCGGCCGTCGAGACGGGCACAGCCCGTACCGCCGGCGCGACGGCCGTCGTGGCGCCCCGTTTCGACGTGGACGGCGACGGCAGGACCGATCTGATCCACCGCAAGCAGGACGGCCGGACGTACGTCGCCACGAGCAGTGCGACGACGACCGGCGAGTTCGATACCTCGGGCGCGCTCCTGGACCTCGACCTCATCCCGATCGGCGACCAGAACGGCACGGGCAAGCCGGAGGTGCTCACCCTCGCTCGGGACGGCGTCCTCCGGCTGTACGAGGAGGCCGGCACGAACTACGGCTGGCCCGCCTGGGAGGGCAGGGGCTGGAACATCTACAACAAGGTGTTCTCGCCCGGCGACATCAACGGTGACGGCAAGGCCGACCTGCTCGCCCGCCAGTACAACGGCGAGCTCTACTCCTACCGGGGGACGGGCGAGCCCACGCAACCGCTCACCGGCCGCGCCAAGGTCGGCGCCGGCTGGGGCGTCTACGACCAGCTCGTGGGCGTCGGTGACAACAGCGGCGACGGCCGCGGTGACCTCGTGGCCCGCACCACGGACGGCCGGCTGCACTTCTACGGCAGCACCGGCAACCCGGCGTCGCCGTTCAAGCCGCCCAGGGTGCTCGGCCAGGGCTGGAACGCGTACAACCAGATCGTCGCCCCGGACGACCGCAACGGTGACGGCAGGGCCGATCTGCTCGCCCGTGACCAGGCCGGTTCGCTCTGGGCCTACAGCGGTCTCGGCAACGGCTCGTACTCGGCGCCGGTGAAGCTCTCCGGCAGCTGGCTCGGCGTGGACCAGTTCGGCGGGGCGGGCAACATCCCGACCGCCGGCAGGAGCGGGTTCATCGGCCGCGACCGCGCCGGGACGCTCTTCTGGTACGGCGACCAGAACAACGGCAAGCTCACCGCACGCGCGCAGTGGGGCAGCACCGGCGGCTGGGCCGGCGCGAACATCTCGTACGTCTCCGCCCTGGACGAGGGCGCGTTCGCCGACCTCCTGGAGATCTACCGGGGCCACCTGTACAACGCGGACCGGGACCTCGGCGGCGGCTGGCAGATCTACAACCTGCTCATCGGCCCCGGTGACCTGAGCGGCGACGGCAAGGGCGACCTGCTGGCCCGCGACACCTCCGGCGTCCTGTGGCTGTACCGGGGCAACGGCTCCGGTACGGGCGTCGCCTCCCGGATCCGGGTCGGGGACGGCTGGAGCGCGTACAACCGGATCCTCGGCGCGGGCGACTTCACCGGCGACGGGCGCACGGACCTGATGGCCCGTGACGGCGCCGGCGCCCTCTGGCTCTACAAGGGCACCGGCTCGGCGACGACCCCGTTCACCGGCCGGGTGAAGATCGGCACCGGCTGGAACACGTACAACAAGCTGGCGACGCCGGGCGACCTGAACGGCGACGGCAAGGCCGACCTGCTCGGGGTGAACGCGGCGGGCGAGCTGTACCGCTACCTGGGCACGGGCACCGGCTCGGCCATCGGCTCCCGGGCGAAGATCGGCACCGGCTTCCAGACCTACACGCAGCTGTACTAGGAGCCCTCGGACGCCCCGCACCGGAATTCCGGTGCGGGGCGTCTCACGTTCACGAAAAGACCGCTGGCATACGGCGCGCGCATGAGTAGAATCACGTTCAACATCCGGGGGGGTGTTCCCGACCTTCGAACGAGGTCGTCTCCGCGTGCCCGATGGCCTGCGCTGACGCCGTTCGACGCTGTGCGAACCCCCTGTTCGGTCCTGCCGAATCTCTGGTCCCTGGGGGGATCTCTTGCTTTTCACGCATTCCCGGCGTGCTCGCCGCCTCGTCGCCTGCACCGCTCTCGCCCTCTCCGCAGGCATGCTCTTCTCGGGCACCGCGTCCGCCGATTCGCCGGCGCCGCAGCCCACGATCCAGAAGAAGGACACGTCCTTCACGCCGCCGCAGCTGGTCCGCCCGGGTCAGGACGGCGCCCGCGCCGGCGCCCAGGCGGCCGCGGCGACCTCGCCGCTCCTGTCGGACCTGGACCTCGACGGCATCGAGGACCTGGTCTTCCGCGCCGGTGACGGGATCTACACGACCGCCGGCGAGGGCGAGGAGGTCGTGCTCGGCCGCGTCGACGTCGCCAAGGACATCATCCCGATCGGCAACCAGGCCGGCGAGGCCGAGCCCGAGATGCTGGTCCTGTCCGAGAACGGCACCCTGACGCTGTACAGGGACGTCGCCGAGTACGGCACCCCGTACGAGCACTCGGTCGGCGGCGGCTGGCAGGCCTACAACAAGATCACCTCGCCCGGTGACGTGAACGGCGACGGCAAGGCCGACGTGATCGCCCGCACCCCGGCCGGTCAGCTGTACGTGTACATCGCCACCGGCGACGTGACCAAGCCGCTCGGCGCGCGCATCCTCGTCGGCTCCGGCTGGGGCGCGTACGACCAGCTCGTCGGCCTCGGCGACGGCAACGGCGACGGCCTGGCCGACATGTACGCCCGCGACCGGAACGGAACCCTGTGGTTCTACACCGGCACGGGTGACAAGAACCACCCGTTCGCCACCCGCAAGTCCATCGGCGGCGGCTGGAACACCTACAACCAGATCCTGCCCGCCGGCAACGGTGCCCTGTGGGCCCGGGACAACTCCGGCACGATGTACCTGTACATCGGCAAGGGCGACGGCACCCTGAACCCGCGCCAGAAGGCCGGCGACACCGGTGACTTCGCGGGCATCGAGCAGTTCGCCCTCGGCGGCAACATCCCGTACACCGGCAAGGACGGCTTCCTCGCCCGCGACACGGCCGGCACGCTGTTCTGGTACGGCCCCTCGACCACGGGCAAGGTCACCCCGCGCCAGGTCGCCAGCGGGACGGGCGAGTGGAAGAACGCCGTCTGGACCGCCGTCTCGTCGATGAACCCCGACAACATGCAGGACACCGTCCAGAACCTCGACGGTGACCTGTGGATCGACGGCGCGTACTACATCGGCTCCGGCTGGGGCATCTACAACGCCTTCGCCGGCCCGGGTGACCTGAGCGGCGACGGCAAGGGCGACCTGCTCGCCCGCGACCGCTCCGGCGTCCTGTACCTGTACAAGGGCAACGGCGAGGGCGACAAGTTCGCCACCCGCATCCGGGTCGGCTCGGGCTGGGGCGGCTACAACAAGATCTTCGGCGGCGGCGACTACACCGGCGACGGCCGCGCCGACCTGCTGGCCCGCACCACCGGCGGCGACCTGTACCTGTACGCGGGCACCGGCAACGCCACCACCCCCTTCGGGGGCCGCGTGAAGATCGGCTCCGGCTGGGGCACCTACAAGCACCTGGCCGCCGCCGGCGACCTGAACGCGGACGGCAAGGGCGACATCGTCGGCATCACCTCCGCCGGCGACCTGTACACCTACCTGAACACGACCCCGGGCAAGTTCTCCACCCGGGCGCGGTTCGGCGGCGGCTTCCAGATCTACAACCAGATCGGCTGACGCCTCCCGGCACCCGACGGGGTCCCTCACCGGTGCTTCCGGCGAGGGACCCCGTCCCCGTTCCCCCGCCCCTCCATCCCTCCCTCCCTCCCTCCCGAAGAGGACCCTTCTTGCGTTCCGTGTTCTCCGGGCGTGGCCGCCGCGTCGCCGCGTGCACCGCCCTCGCCCTCTCCGCCGGCATGCTGCTGGCGGCTCCCGCGTCGGCCCAGGACCCCGTGCCGGGACCCGCACTGCTGACACCGTCCGCGCCCTCCGCCGTGCCGCCGAGGCCGGTGGCCCCGCCGACTGCCGACACCGGCGCGGGCCGCCTCGCCGCCGAGGCGTCCTCCGCCCGGCTGTCCGACCTGGACGGCGACGGCGCCGAGGACCTCCTCTACCGCTACTACGACGGCGAGCTGTACGCGTCGTCCCCCGCCGTGCCGGAATCCTCCCTCTTCGACCTCGGCCGGAAGGAGATCGCGAGGGACTTCCTCGCCATCGGCGACCAGGGCGGCGCCACGTCCCACCCGGAGGTGCTCGTCCTCTCCGAGGACGGCACGCTCACCCTGTACGCGGACGCCACCCTGGACGGCAGCGGCACCGCGCACCGGGTGGGCGGCGGCTGGCAGGTCTACAACAAGATCACCTCGCCGGGTGACATGAACGGCGACGGCCGCGCCGACCTGCTCGCCCGCACCAAGGACGGGCAGCTGTACGCCTACGCGGCCACCGGCGACCTGGCGAAGCCGTTCGGCGCGCGCGTCCTGGTCGGCGGCGGCTGGGGGGTCTACGACCAGCTCGTGGGCCTCGGCGACGGCAACGGCGACGGACGCGGCGACCTGTACGCGCGCGACACCACCGGCACCCTCTGGTGGTACGCGGGCAGCGGTGACCCGGCCAAGCCCTTCGGCACGCGCACGTCCGTCGGCGGCGGGTGGAACACGTACACCCAGATCCTGCGCGCCGGTGACGGCGGGCTGTGGGGGCGGGACGGCGACGGCACGCTGTTCCACTACGCCTCGCGCGGCGACGGCACCCTGAACGGGCGCGTGCGCTCCGGCGACGTGGGCGCCGAGCGGTACGTCGCGCAGTTCGCGGGCGCCGGCAACAACGCGTACACCGGACGGGACGGCTTCGTCGCCCGCGACGACATCGGGACGCTGTACCTGTCCGGCGGCCTCACGTTCGAAGCCGACGCCCCCGTCCAGTACAGCGAGTGGGGTGGCTGGAAGGGGCTCTCCTGGACCAGCGTCGCCTCCCTGGACGGGGACGGCACGCTGGACGTCCTCCAGGTCTCGGGGGGCGCGCTGTACGCCGACATGGAGTACATCGGCGGCGGCTGGAGCATCTACGACGCCCTCGCCGGCAGCGGTGACCTGAGCGGCGACGGCAAGGCCGACATCCTCGCCCGCGACAAGAGCGGCGTCCTGTGGCTGTACAAGGGCAACGGCCTGGGCACCGCGCTCGCCGCCCGCGTGAAGGTCGGCTCGGGCTGGGGCGGCTACAACAAGATCTTCGGCACCGGCGACCACACCGGCGACGGCCGCGCCGACCTGCTGGCCCGCACCACCGGCGGAGACCTGTACCTGTACGCGGGCACCGGCAACGCCACCGCCCCCTTCAAGCCCCGCGCGAAGATCGGCTCCGGCTGGAACACGTACAAGCACCTGTTCTCCCCCGGTGATCTCAACGCCGACGGCAGGAGCGACGTGCTGGGCGTCACCACGACCGGCACCATGTACCGCTACCTGGGCACCACCCCGGGGAAGTTCTCCGGGCGGACCCCCACCGAGTGGTCGTACTCGATCTACGACCTGTTCTCCTGACGCCCCGACACCACCCGTGACCGCCCCGCACCGGATCGTCCGGTGCGGGGCGGGCTTGTCTCCGGGCGGCGTCAGCGGGGCTTCGTGGCCATGGCGAAGATGCGGCGGAAGGGGAAGACGGTCCCGTGCCGCCCCGGTGGGTAGGCCTCGCGGAGGAGGGTGCGGTACTGGCCGAGGAAGGCGTCGACCGCCTCCTGGTCGTCGCCGAGGGCGGTGAGCACGGGCCGCAGGGCGGTGCCCTTGACCCAGTCGAGGACCGGGTCCTCGCCCTGGAGCAGCTGGCAGTACGTGGTCTCCCAGACGTCCGTCTCGCAGCCGAGGTCGGTGAGGCGGGTGAGGTAGTCGGCGGCGCCGAGGATGTGGACGAAGCGGCGGCCCTGGTCGCCGACGCGGCCGCGCCATTCGGGGGTCTCGCAGAGTTCGCCGAGCAGGGCGTGGCTGGGCGAGGTGAAGTTGCCGGGGACCTGGAAGGCGAGGGTGCCGCCGGGGTGGAGTCCGTCGATCCAGCCGGCGAAGGACTCGGGGTGGTTGGGCACCCACTGGAGGGCCGCGTTGGAGACGATCAGGTCGTAGGGCTCGGTGGGGGTCCAGTGGGCGGCGTCGGCGGGGCGGAAGTCGAGCCACCCGCCGCCGCGCGTGGTGCCGGACCAGTCCTTCTCGGCCCGCTCCAGCATCTCGGGCGAGAGGTCGAAGCCGGTGATGTGGGCGTCGGGCCAGCGGTCGGCGAGGAGGGCCGTCACATTGCCCGGGCCGCAGCCGAGGTCGGCGATCCTGGCCGGCCGGTCCTGGGCGGGGAGACGGGGTATTCGGGCGAGCAGGTCGAGGAAGGGACGGGTGCGGTGGCCGGCGTGACGGAGGTACTGCTGCGGGTCCCATGTGGGTGCGGCGGTTTCCACGGAATGCATGTTCGATGCCCCTTGCTGGAACGAATGGCCGAAACGGAATGGAGTTCCGGCCGGGTCCCTTCCCCATAGTCCAGCGGAATATATCTTGAACACAAGATACTCGACATCAAGAAACTTGAACCCAAGAGACTTTATGTCAACAGACCCTCTACACTGATCGTCATGGAGGACGAGGTCGACCGACTGGTCGCAGCATGGCGCCGCGAGCGCCCCGACCTCGACGTGGAACCGCTCGAGGTGCTCAGCCGTGTCTCCCGGCTCGCCCGGCACCTCGACCGCGCCCGGCGGCTCGCCTTCTCCGAGCACCAGCTGGAGCCCTGGGAGTTCGACGTCCTCACCTCGCTGCGCCGGGCCGGCGCCCCCTACCAGCTCTCCCCCGGCCAGCTCCTGACGCAGACCCTGGTCACCTCCGGCACCATGACCAACCGCATCGACCGGCTCACCAAGAAGGGCCTTGTCGAGCGGCTCCCCGACCCCAGCGACCGGCGCGGCGTCCTCGTCCGGCTCACGCCCGAGGGCCGCGACCGCGCCGACGAGGCGCTCGCCGGGCTCCTCGCCCAGGAGCGGGCCATCCTGTCCCAGCTCTCCCGCGCGCAGCGCGGCGAACTGGCCGGGCTGCTACGCCGGCTGACCGCCCCGTTCGACAACATCCCCGGCTAGCCGGACCTCGTCCAGCTGCGCCGGGCCCACGCCCGCGCGGCGGGCCAGCGCCACCGCCGCCAGGGTCGAGTGCACGCCCAGCTTCCCCAGCACGTTCTGCATGTGCGTACGGACGGTGTGCGGGGAGAGGAAGAGGCGCTCGGCGACCGCCTTGCGGCCCAGCCCCGCGACCATGCAGCACAGGACCTCCCGCTCGCGCGGGGTCAGCGACTCCACGAGCCGCTCGCTGTCCGTCCGGTGCTTACGGGCCGCCGTCAGCTCCCGCAGGACGCCGGTCAGCAGCGCGGGCGGCAGATGCGTCTCGTCCCGCAGCACCCCGCGGACCACCGCGAGGAGCCGCTGGAGCGAGCAGTCCTTCGCCACCCAGCCCGAGGCCCCCGACTGCAGGGCGAGCGCCGCCCGCCGCGGGTCGTCCTTCTCCGCGAGGACCACGGTCCGTACGGCAGGGTGGATCTGGCGCACCCCGGCGACCAGCGAGATCCCGTCGACGACGCCCTCGGCGTCGTCCGGCACGGCCCGGGCCACGGCCGCTCCCGGAGGTGACCCGCCCAGCTCGGCGTCGACGAGCAGCACGTCGAACCTGCGCCCCTCCGCCGCACCGCGCTCCAGGCAGCGCAGGGCGGCCGGGCCGCTTCCCGCGGCGGCGACGTCGACGTCGGGTTCCGCGGCGAGCGCGGCGGCCAGCGATTCGGCGAAGACGCGGTGGTCGTCCACCACCAGGACACGGATACGTGCCACGGACACCCCCAAGTGTCGAGGAACGGACCGACGCGGGCACGGCGCCGGAGCGGGTCCGTCACTCGCGCGGCCGCCGCCGTGCGATGAGAGTTACCCCGCTGCCGGCGCCGTACCCGACCGGGTCTCGCACCCTGAAACAGCACCGGCCCCCACCGGCGCTGCCCCACACAGTAGGGGCGGGGCGTCGCGGTGGGGGCCGATTCGCGGAACTGTCCGAAGTCGTGCGGGCCTGGGGGCCGGCGCTCAGAGGCGGCGGGCGCCCGCCGAGGGCACGGCGGTGAAGATGCCGGGGGCCGCGTATCCGGCGTCGGCGAAGGCCTTCCCGACGGCGGCGGCGACGGCTTCGGCCCGTTCGGTGTCGACGAGGACGAGGGCGGAGCCGCCGAAGCCTCCGCCGGTCATGCGGGCGCCGAGCGCCCCTGCGGCGTTCGCCGCCTCGACGGCCAGGTCCAGTTCGGGGCAGGAGACGCCCAGGTCGTCCCGGAGCGAGGCGTGGCCCTCGGTGAGGACGGGGCCGACCGCCCGGGTGTCCCCCGCGTCGAGGAGCGCGATGGTCCGCTCCACGCGCGCGTTGTCGGTGACGACGTGCCGGACGTACCGCAGAATCGTCTCGTCGCTCAGTCGTGCGAGGGATGCGGGGAGATGCGCGGCGCTGACGTCACGCAGGGTCCGCACTCCGAGCGCCCGCGCACCGGCTTCACAACCGGCGCGCCGTACGGCGTACGCGCCGTCCCCGAGCGCGTGCTTCACGCGGGTGTCGACGACGAGCAGCCGCAGCCCCTCGCGGGCCAGGTCGAAGGGGACCTGGCGGTACGAGAGGTCCCGGGTGTCCAGATGGAGGGCATGGCCCTCCTCGGCGCAGGCGGAGGCCATCTGGTCCATGACGCCGCAGGGGACGCCGACGAAGGCGTTCTCGGCGCGCTGGGCGAGCCTGGCGAGTTCGGGCCGGGAGAGCCCGAGCGCGAACAGGTCGTTCAGGGCCAGGGCCGTGACGACCTCGAGGGCGGCCGACGAGGAGAGCCCGGCGCCGGTCGGCACGGTCGAGGTGAGGTGGATGTCCGCGCCGGTGACGGGGTGTCCGGCCTCCCGCAGGGCCCAGACGACACCGGCCGGATAGGCCGCCCAGCCGCCGCCGGAGAGCGGTTCGAGGGCGTCGGCCTCCAGCTGGACGATGCCGCCGTCGATGTCGGCGGAGTGCAGGCGCAGCACGTTGTCGTCGCGGCGGGAGACGGCGGCGACGGTGGTGTGCGGCAGCGCGAGCGGCAGCACGAAGCCGTCGTTGAAGTCGGTGTACTCACCGATCAGGTTGACCCGTCCGGGGGCGGCCCAGACACCGTCGGGGGCGGCGCCGTACAGCGCCTCGAAGCCGGCGGCGACGCTCATGAGCCGTTCTCCTCTTCACGACGGGCGAAGGCCCAGGCGTCGGCGACGACGTCCGCGAGGTCGGGCCGGGACGGCGTCCAGCCGAGCCGTTCCCGGGCGGCCTCGGCGGAGGCGACGAGCACCGCGGGGTCTCCGGCGCGGCGCGGGGCGGTGATCTCCGGGACCGGGTGGCCGGTGACCTTCCGTACGGTCTCGACGACCTCGCGGACGGAGAAGCCGTTGCCGTTGCCGAGGTTGCAGATCAGGTGCTCGCCGGCCGGCACGGTGTCCGCGGTCATGGCGTCGAGCGCCAGGAGGTGGGCCTCGGCGAGGTCGGCGACGTGGATGTAGTCGCGGACGCAGGTGCCGTCGGGGGTGGGGTAGTCGTCGCCGTACACGGAGATCGCCTCGCGCCGGCCCAGGGCTACCTGGAGGACGAGCGGGATCAGGTGCGACTCGGGCTCGTGCCGTTCGCCGAGGGGCCCGTGGGCCCCGGCCACGTTGAAGTAGCGCAGCGAGACGGCGGCCAGGCCGTGGGCGGTGCACTCGCCGCCGATCATGTGGTCGACGGCCAGTTTGCTCGCCCCGTAGGGGCTGGTGGGGGCGGTCGGCGCGGACTCGGTGATCGGCACGCTCTCCGGCTCGCCGTAGGTGGCGGCGGTGGAGGAGAAGACGAGCCTGCGGACGCCGGCGGCGCGCATCGCGGCGAGCAGCGCCATGGTGCCGCCGACGTTGTTCTCCCAGTACTTCTCCGGCTTGGCGACGGATTCGCCGACCTGGGAGAAGGCGGCGAAGTGCAGGACGCCGTCATAGGAGCCGTCCAGCCACTTCGCGGCGTCCTGGATCCGGCCCTCGATGAACTCGGCGCCCTCCGGGACGGCTTCGGCGAAGCCGGTGGAGAGGTCGTCGAGGACGGTGACCCGGTGGCCCCGCCCCAGGAGGTGGGCGGCGACGACGCTGCCCACGTATCCGGCCCCGCCGGTCACCAGATACCTCTGTGTCATGCGCTTGCCACCTCTCGGAGTCGTCGGGCCGCGTCTTCCGGCCGTACGTCGTTCATGAACGCGCCCATGCCGGACTCGGTGCCCGCGAGGTACTTCAGCTTGCCGGAGGCCCGTCGGACGGTGAAGAGCTCCAGGTGCAGTCCGAAGTCCTCCCGCCGCGCGTCCGTGAACGGCGCCTGGTGCCAGGCGGCGATGTAGGGCGTCGGCGACTCGTCCGGGCCGAAGATCCGGTCGAAGCGCCTCAAGAGTTCCAGGTAGACCTGTGCGCACTCTGTGCGCGCCGCGCCGTCGAGGGCGAGGAGGTCGGGCACCCGGCGCTTGGGGTGGAGGTGGACCTCGTACGGCCAGTGGGCGGCGTACGGGACGAAGGCGATCCAGTGCTCGGTCTCCAGGACCACCCGCTCGCCTTCGGTGCGCTCGCGCTCGACGACGTCGTCGAAGAGGTTCCGGCCGGTCTCGGCCCGGTGCTCGTCGATGCGGCGGCGCATGGCGGCCGTGCGGGGGGCGACGTACGGGAAGGCGTAGATCTGGCCGTGGGCGTGCGGGAGGGTGACGCCGATCTCGGCGCCCCGGTTCTCGAAGCAGTAGACCTGCTCGACGCCGGGCAGGGTGGAGAGCGCGGCGGTGCGGTCGGTCCAGGCGTCGAGGACGAGGGCGACGCGCTCCTCGGGGAGGTCGGCGAAGGACGCGGTGTGGTCGTCGGTGAAGCAGACGACCTCGCAGCGGCCGACGCCGCCGGAGAGGGAGGGGAAACGGTTCTCGAAGACCGCCACCTCGTAGCTCTCCTCCGGGATCTCGCTCTCGCGTCCGTCGCGTGCGGGGCAGAGCGGGCAGGCGTCGGCCGGCGGGTGGTAGGTGCGGGCCTGCCGGTGCGAGGCGATGGCGACGGGGTCGCCGGTGAGGGCGTCGTGCCGGATCTCGGAGCGGGAGACGACGGGGGTGAGGGGGCGGGGGTCGACGGCGGCACGGACGGTGTCGTCGTGGGCGTCGTAGTAGATCAGCTCGCGCCCGTCGGCGAGTGTGGTGACGGTCTTCTTCACGGCGGTGCCCTCCGGGCGGGATCAAACAGAACCACGCACAAGGAATCACATTCCAACATCGCCGTCAACGGCGGAGCTCCGGTCCCCCCACACGGCAGGACCGGCCCATCGACACCTCGGGTCAGAAGGGCTCCCGCGGCCCCGGCACCGCGCGGTCCAGCAGCCCCGTACGGGCGGCCAGGGCCGCCGCCTCCAGGCGGGACCCCACCCCCAGCTTCATCAGGACCCGCTGCACATGCGTCCGCGCCGTGCTCGGCGCGATCCCCATCCCCGCCGCGATCAGCCGGGTGTCCTCCCCCTCCGCCACCCGGACGAGGACCTCCACCTCCCGCCGCGTCAGGAGCCGCAGCAGCCGCAGCCCCTCGTCGTCGGGCTGCGCCGAGGGGTGCAGGAGCTCCGCGAAGGCCGCCCTGAGCAGCTGCGGCGCCACCGCCGACTCCCCCGCCCTGGCCTTCACCAGGGCGCGCTCGACGCCCTCGATGCGCTCGTCGTGCCGGACGTAGCCCGAGGCCCCGGCCGCGAACGCCGCCGCGATCCCGCGCGGCGAGGGCACGGGACCGAGGACCACCACGGCCACCTGCGGCCGCTCCCGCTTGATCCGTACGACCGGGTCGAAGACCCCCGGCTCGGCCGGCGAGGCCGTGCCGAGCAGACAGACCTCCGGCGCCCGGCTCACCACCAGCTCCGCCGCACCCGCCACCGGCGCGGCCGCCGCGAGCACCCGGTGCCCGCGCAGCTTCAGCGCCGAGGCGAGCGCCTCCGCGAGCAGGCGGTGGTCGTCCACCACCACGAGGCGTACGCCCATCCCGGTCATCCCCCATCCTCCGCGCCGTCCCCCGGCACGCCTGACCCGGCAAGGTACACGCTCCCCCGCACCATGACGCGCCAACCGTGTCCCGGTCCGACGGGACGTCACCTCACCCTTCCCGGTGACACCGTGGCGGCACGTCGGCGGCCGCGCGCCGTCCGGCGGCGGGCCGAGCCGACGGAAAGGGCCCCTCCGGCATCGCCGGAGGGGCCCTTTCGTCTCGGCCGGCGGCCGTCAGCCTCCGGTGCCGTACGAGACGGCGAGGTACTCCCGGCCGGCCGTGGTGCCGCCGTCGCGGGTCTTGCTCACGTACGTGCGCGAGACGAAGAAGCGGCCGCCGCCGTAGAGGTACTCGCTGCCGGTCACGCCGAAGCTCCGCTCCGTCTCCCGGACCGACTTCTCCGACGGGTTCTCCATGAGGAGGGTCTCCTTCATCGTGCCCCCGTTGATGGACACGATCCGGCCGCCCTTGTCGTACGGGGGCACCTTGTACGCGATCAGGTCGCCGCCGTCCATGCGCAGCGGGACCAGCGTGTACGTGTCGCCCGCGTCGGCCTTCTCGGGCACCGTCTTCCCGGTGGCCAGGTCGAAGGCGATGATCTCGTTCGTCTCGTCGCCGTACTCGCCGGTGGAGCCCTCGTGCTCCTCGGTCGGCACGTAGAGACGGCCGTTCCCGACGAGCACCTGCGTGCAGGACTCGACCTTGGTCGAGCGGCAGCGGGCCCCGTACTGGTCGGCGTCCGCCGTGATCTTCGCCTTCAGCTTTCCGGTCTTCTCGTCGATGGAGAAGAAGTCCGAGATGCCGCTGCCGTCACCGGCGCTGTCGCCGACGTCGGCCGCGACGACCAGCGGCTTCGCGGAGACCACCGACGCGTACTTCACACCGGTCGGCATCTTGAACTGCGCGACCGGGGCGCCCGTCATCGGGTCGAGGTTCTGGATCATCACGTACTGGCTGTCGTACTGACCGCACTTGCGGACCGCGACGAGTCCCTCGCCGCCGCCGTACCCGAGGTCGTAGCAGCTCTGCGCGTCGGCCTGCGGCTTCCAGCGCGGGTTGCCGCTGGCGACGTCGAAGGCCGCGCCTCCGTCGGTGCCGCCGGCCGCGACGGTCTTCCCGCTGAGCGTGACCTCGCTGAACCGGGCCTTCTGGTCGCCGGCGTTGCCTCCGGTGACGGAGGTGGACCAGAGCAGCTTGCCGGTGTTCAGGTCGACCAGGCCGACCTCGGTGCACTGCTGGTAGTAGCGCGGCGCGACGCGCTTCTTGGCCTCGAAGAGGATCGGCACCTTGTGGTCGGCGGTCATGTGGCGCGAGGCGCCGCAGACCTGGCCCGTCAGCGGCAGGGTCCACAGGACCGTGCCCTTGGCGAGGTCGTAGCCGACGACGGAGTTCACGCCCGTCTTCACGAACGCCTTGTCGGTGATCCAGGAGCCGGAGACGTCCGTGGTGTCGGGGACCTTCGGCAGGGCGAGGCGGAAGACCTGCTTCGACTGGGTGACCGCCGGGGCCTTCTCCTTGCCGTCGCCCCCCAGACCGTTCGAGCCGCCGGACCCGCCGTCGGTGCCCTGCGAGGTGCCGGCCGTGCCCTTGGCCTCCTTGCCCGGGTCCTCGCCACCGTCGGAACCGGCGTACCAGATGCCGAAACCGACGATCAGGGCGACGGCGACGGCCGCCGCGATGATGATCTGCAGCTGTGCCGACAGCTTCCCGCCCCCGCCGGCCGCCGGGGCCGGGGCCGGCTGCTGGTAGCCGTCGTAGGGCTGCTGCGGCTGGGTCGGATAGCCGTACGGGGGCTGGACCGGCTGCTGGTAGCCGCCGCCGTAGGGCTGCTGCGGCTGCTGCGGCGCGGTCGGGTAGCCGTACGGCTGCTGCGGCGGCGCGGGAGGCTGCTGCGGGGCCGTCGGCGGCTGCTGCGGCTGCCCGTAGCCCTGGCCGGGCTGCTGCGGGTAGCCGTAACCCTGCTCCGGCTGCTGCGGATAGCCGTAGCCCGGCTCCGGCTGCTGCTGGGGGTAGCCGTAGCCCGGCTGCTCCTTGGCGAAGCCGTAGCCCGGTTCGGGCTGCTGCGGCGGGGGCGTCGGCGCGCCGAAGCCGCCCTGGGGGTCCGGGGGCTGGTTCGGCGGGGGCGGGGGTGGCTGCGTCATCGGTCCGTGTACCTCACTTGCTGAAGGCCATCATCGTCTTGACCTGCTTCTCGGCCTCGTCGTTGGTGGCGGACACGCGCCCGCTCGCCACCACGAAGGTGCCGCCGCCGTAGGCGTAGCCCGGGCTGTAGAAGCTGCTCTCGACCTGGGCCGTGGACGCCGGGTGCTGGAGCAGGATCTTCGGCGCGCCGCCGGTCGGGGCGATGGTCGCGACGGCGCCGCCCGTGTCGTACGACGGGTCGACGTAGACCAGGACCTGGCCGCTCTCCATGCGCAGCGGGATCATGGACTGCTTGCCGGGCGCCTTGGAGCGCCACTTGGCCTTGCCGGTCTTCAGGTCGAAGGCGACGACCTCGTTGGGAGTGCCGTACGAGGTCTCCGTGGCCATGTAGAAGGTGTTCGCGTCGGCCGCGACACCGGTGCAGCCCTCGAGGTTCTTGCCGAAGATGACGAAGCCGCCGCCGCACGACGGGGCGAACTTGTCCTTGCCGCCCTGGATCTGCGAGCGGAGCCTGCCGTTGGCGTCGAGCGCGAAGACGGTCCACTTCTTCTGCTCGCGCTGGGTGGCGGAGACGACCAGGGGGTCGATCGAGTAGACCTTGTCGACCTCCCAGCCCGCCTCCAGCTTGAAGGTGTACTTGGGCTTGCCGGTGGCCGGGTTGACCTCGCCGACCGCCTGGAGCTTCTTGCTCGTGCTGCCCGAGGGGCAGTCCATGGCGGCGATCAGCCTGCTGCCGCCCGCGTACGCGAAGGGCTTGCAGCCGGTGGTGGGACCGGTGAACAGCTGCTTGCCGTCGGCGAGCGAGAAGCCGTAGGCGCTGCTGGTGCCCGCGACGGTCACCGTGTTGCCGCTGATGGACAGGGTGTTGTCCGAGAAGGCGAACAGGCCCTTCGGCTTGGGCACGGCCTTCTTCCAGCCCGCCTTGCCGGTCTTCAGGTCGACCATCTGCAGCTGGCTGCACTTGGCGCCGTCCTTGGCGCTCTCGGCGTAGCCGAAGACCATGACGCCGTTCGCCGACGGGTTCGCGGGCGCCGCGCACAGCTCGAACGGCACGTCGACCTGCCACTTCGAGGAGCCGTCGCTGAGGCTGAAACCGGCGATGCTCTTGTACATGGCCTTGACGACCGTGTCGCCGACGATCCAGGGGCCGTAGACGTCGGCGCCGTTGCGGGGCAGGTCGACGTTGTTCTTGAGCAGCCAGTTGATCTTGGCCTCGCCGTCCTTGCGGCCGGCGTTGAGGTCCTCCTCGCCGTTGGAGCCGTCACCCGAGCCATCGCCCTTGTCGACGGACTCGGTGGGCTTGGGCGCGCCGGTGGAGGAGGGGGCGGTGGCGGTCGGACCGGCGACGGGGTCCTTCTCGTCGTCACCGCCGACGACGGCCCAGGTGGTGACGGCGGCCACCAGGACGGCGGCGGCGGCCACGGCCGCGACGATTCCGGTACGGCCCTTGAGGGGTCCGCCGCCGGACGGCGGGGTGGGGGCGCCCGGGTATCCCGGCTGGGCGGGGTAGCCGCCGTACGGGTTCTGCTGCTGGCCGTACGGGCCCGGCTGCTGCGGATAGCCAGGGCCACCCTGCGGCGGGTACCCGGGCTGGCCCTGCTGCGGGTAGCCGTACGGCTGCTGCGGAGGCTGCTGGCCGTACGGCCCGGGGGCCTGCTGCGGGTATCCGTAACCGGGCTGCGGCTGCTGCCCGTACGGTCCGGGCGCGGCCGGCGGGCTCTGGGGCGGGACGGGCGGGACGGGCGGGACGGGCGGCGTGCCCTGAGGCTGGCCGGCGTACGGGCCCTGGTTCGGGTCCTGGGGGACTCCGAAGCCCCCCGGCGGCTGGTTGCTGGGCGGCTGGGTCATCAGCGGTTCCCCCTTGACGTGAACGGGTTTTCTTTCTACCACTCACGCCGTGGCGCAAAAGCGACCGGTCCGTCCCTTGTACCCAAGGGAGGACCGGCCTGTGATGCCCTCGTTATGCGTCCTCGGCCAGTTCGAGCCAGCGCATCTCCAGCTCCTCGCGCTCCCCGGCGAGTTCCCGGAGCTCCGCGTCGAGCTTCGCGACCTTCTCGAAGTCGGTGGCGTTGTCGGCGATCTGCGCGTGCAGCCTGGTCTCCTTCTGGGAGACCTTGTCGAGCTGCCGCTCGACCTTCTGCAGCTCCTTCTTGGCGGCGCGGGAGTCCGCGGCGGAGACGCCCGCCTTCTGCGGGGCGGGCGCGGCGGCGGGCGCCGGGACGGACGCCTCGATCATCCTGCGGCGCCGCTCCAGGTACTCGTCGATGCCGCGCGGCAGCATCCGCAGGGTCCTGTCGCCGAGCAGCGCGAGCGTCTTGTCCGTGGTCCGCTCGATGAAGAACCGGTCGTGGGAGATGACGACCATGGAGCCCGGCCAGCCGTCGAGGAGGTCCTCCAGCTGGGTGAGGGTCTCGATGTCGAGGTCGTTGGTGGGCTCGTCGAGGAAGAGGACGTTGGGCTCGTCCATGAGGAGGCGCAGCAGCTGGAGACGGCGGCGCTCGCCGCCGGAGAGGTCGCCGACCGGCGTCCACTGCTTCTCCTTGGTGAAGCCGAACTGCTCGCAGAGCTGACCGGCCGTCATCTCGCGGCCCTTGCCGAGGTCGACCCGGTCGCGGATCTGCTGGACGGCCTCCAGGACCCGCAGGGTGCCGGGGAGTTCGGTGACGTCCTGGGAGAGGTAGGCGAGCCGGACGGTCTTGCCGACGTTGACCCGGCCGGCCGCGGGCTGGATCTCGCCCTGGCTGACGGCCGCGTCCGCGAGTGCGCGCAGGAGTGAGGTCTTGCCCGCGCCGTTGACGCCGACGAGGCCGATCCGGTCGCCGGGGCCGAGCTGCCAGGTGAGGTGCTGCAGAAGGGTCTTGGGTCCCGCGGTGACGGTCACGTCCTCCAGTTCGAAGACCGTCTTGCCGAGGCGGGCGTTGGCGAACTTCATCAGCTCGGACGTGTCGCGCGGCGGCGGCACGTCGGCGATCAGCTCGTTGGCGGCCTCGATGCGGTAGCGCGGCTTGGAGGTACGGGCGGGGGCGCCGCGCCGCAGCCAGGCCAGCTCCTTGCGCATCAGGTTCTGCCGCTTGGTCTCCTCGGTGGCGGCGATGCGCTCGCGTTCGGCCCGCGCGAAGACGTAGTCGGAGTAGCCGCCCTCGTACTCGTGCACGTCACCGCGCTGCACGTCCCACATGCGGGTGCAGACCTGGTCGAGGAACCAGCGGTCGTGGGTGACGCAGACGAGCGCCGAGCGGCGGGTCTGGAGGTGCTGGGCGAGCCAGGCGATGCCCTCGACGTCGAGGTGGTTGGTGGGCTCGTCGAGGACGATCAGGTCCTGGTCGTCGATGAGGAGCTTGGCGAGCGCGATGCGCCGCCGCTCGCCACCGGAGAGCGGGCCGATGACGGTGTCCAGGCCGTGCTCGAAGCCGGGCAGGTCGAGCCCGCCGAAGAGCCCGGTGAGCACGTCACGGATCTTGGCGCTGCCGGCCCACTCGTGGTCGGCCATGACGCCGATGACCTCGTGCCGGATGGTGGCCTTCGGGTCGAGCGAGTCGTGCTGGGTGAGCACCCCGAGGCGCAGCCCGCCGCTGTGGGTGACGCGGCCGCTGTCGGCCTCCTCCAGCCTGGCGAGCATCCGGATGAGGGTGGTCTTGCCGTCGCCGTTGCGGCCCACGACCCCGATCCTGTCCCCCTCGGAGACACCGAGCGAGACCCCGTCGAGGAGGGCACGGGTGCCGTAGACCTTGCTGACGGCCTCGACGTTGACGAGGTTGACGGCCATTTCACTCCTGTACGGGGGGATCGTTCGACGCCCCAGGGTAGACGCTGGACGGCCCGGTCACTCTTTGTGACGACGCGATCGACGTTCTGCCGTTACCGTGGACGGCAGGCCGAAGAATCCCAGCATGGGAGGAACCCTGACCGCCGAGCCGACGACCGGGCCGAAGGCCGAGGGCGGAGCAAAGCAATGGCCGCAGCCCCGCAGGACGGCTGGACGGTGGACGCATCGACCTCACCGCGATCGACGAGATGTAGGCCACTCGACGAGCAGCCAGCCCACGAGGGCCAGCGCCACCGCCGCCGGGGCGGTGAGTTCGAACGCGATCAGGGTCGCGGTGTGGCCGTCCAGGATGCCGCCGAGGCCGGTCGCGGAGAGGCCGAGGACGCCGAAGAGCGCCAGGGTGACGCCGAGGGCCGCGAGCGGCCCTGAGCCGCCGTCCCTGCGGGTGGGGCCCGGGGCCTCGAAGCGGCGGAAGGCGGCGACGAGCAGCGCCGTGAGGACGGCCGCCGCCGCGATACGGACGGGCACCTGCGCCCACCAGGCGCCCGAGGCCGGAGCGGGCAGGCCGACGCCGGACCCGAGCATCGCCCCGTACACCCCGAGCATGGCCGTCAGGTGCCAGAGGAACGCGGTCATGGCGATCCCGTTGGCGGCGACCACCGCCCGCCAGACCCCGGCGCGGGCCACCAGTCGTGCCCCCGGCCCCTTCAGCAGCTCGACCGCGCCGACCAGCCACAGGCCGTGGCAGAGCAGAGCGAGGGTCGGCGGGGCCATGTTGGAGACCTTCTCGCCGGGCATCCCCACCATGGACAGCGGGTACGGCCCGAGGGCGACCAGCGCGGTCGCGCCGATCAGTCCCGCGCCTGCCAGGAGAGCGGGGCGGCGGATCATGCCGTCGGCGCGCAGGAAGCCGAGCTGGTGAACCGCGAGCCACACGAACGCGAAGTTCAGGAACTCGACGAACGGGACGTGCGCCGCGAACCGCAGGACGTCGACGAGGACCGCCGCCCCGGCGAGCCCGGCGAACGCGCCCCACCCGTACCGCTCGTGCAGCCGCAGCAGCGGCGGGGTGAACGCGACCATCGCCAGGTAGATCCCGATGAACCAGAGCGGCTGGGTGACGAGCCGCAGCGCGACGCCGGTCAGGCCGCCGTCCGCCCCGGACAGCTGGAGGACGAGCGCCGCCGCGCCCCACACCCCGACGAACACCATCGTCGGCCGCAGCAGCCGCTGGAGCCGGGCCCGCAGGAAGGCCGCGTACCGGGGGCGGGAGCGGTGGGCGAGGGCGTGCGAGAAGCCGCCGACGAAGAAGAACACCGGCATCACCTGGAACACCCAGGTGACGAGCTGGAGTTCCGGCACGACGGCGAGGAGGTTGCCGACCTGCCCGTCGCCGGTGACGGCAGCCATCAGCCAGTGCCCGAGCACCACGACGGCGAGCGAGGCGACCCGGAGCAGGTCGACGTACCGGTCGCGGGTGGCGGGGGTGGCGGCGGCGAGGTCGCGCGCGCGGAGACGGTTTCCCATGGGCGTACGGTCCCGCGCCGGCCCGTACGGGCGAAAGGGCGGGAGTACTCACCGCGCCCTGAGTATCCGGCCGCCTTTCCCGCCTCGCGGGGCGATTGCCCCACGGGGGCAGCGGGCCCCGGCGGGCGCGGCGGGTCAGGCCGGGAGGACGACCGCGCCCTGTGTCGGGGACGTCGCCACGCGCGCCGTGCGGCAGGTGCCCGAGGCGGTCAGGGCCGCGGCCACCGTCCTCGCCGACTCCGCGTCCTTCACCAGGAACGCCGTCGTCGGCCCCGAGCCGGAGACGAGGGCGGCCAGCGCCCCCGCCTCCGTACCCGTCGTCAGGGTGTCCGCGAGCGACGGGCGCAGGGAGAGCGCCGGGGCCTGGAGGTCGTTGGTGAGGGCGGCCGCGAGGGCGGTGGTGTCGCCGGTGCGCAGGGCGTCCAGGAGGGCCGGGGAAGCGGTGGGTTCGGGGATCTCGGCACCCGCCGTGAGGCGGTCGAACTCGCCGAACACCGTCGGCGTCGAAAGGCCGCCGTCGGCGACGGCGAACACCCAGTGGAAGGTCCCGCCGACCGGCAGTTCCGTCAGCATCTCCCCGCGTCCGGTGCCGAGCGCCGCCCCGCCGACCAGGCTGAACGGCACGTCGGAGCCGAGTTCCGCGCAGATCTCCAGGAGCTCCTCGCGCGAGGAGTTCAGGCCCCACAGGGCGTCGCAGGCGAGGAGGGCGCCCGCACCGTCCGCGCTGCCGCCCGCCATGCCGCCGGCGACCGGGATGTCCTTGGCGATGTGCAGGTGCACGTCCGGGGAGAGGCCGTGCCGGGCGGCGAGCAGCTCGGCGGCGCGCGCGGCCAGGTTGGTGCGGTCCAGCGGCACCTTGTCGGCGTCCGGGCCCTCGCAGGTGACCGTGAGGGTCTCGGCGGGCGTCGCCGTCACCTCGTCGTACAGCGACACGGCGAGGAAGACGTTGGCCAGGTCGTGGAAGCCGTCGGGGCGGGCCGCGCCGACGGCGAGCTGCGCGTTGACCTTGGCGGGGACGCGGACGGTGACGGCCCCGCTCACGCCTTCGCCTCCGCGATCCGGGCGAACTCCTCCACCGTCAGCGCCTCGCCGCGCGCCTGCGGCGAGATCCCGGCCTTCACCAGGGCCTCCTCGGCCGCCGCGGGTGAGCCCGCCCACGTCGCGAGGGCCGCGCGCAGCGTCTTGCGGCGCTGGGCGAAGGCCGCGTCGACGACCGCGAAGACCTCCTGCCGGGTGGCGGTGGTCGCGAGGGGCTCGGTGCGGCGGACCAGGGAGACGAGGCCGGAGTCGACGTTCGGTGCGGGCCAGAAGACGTTCCGGCCGATGGACCCGGCGCGCTTGACCTCGGCGTACCAGTTGGCCTTGACCGACGGCACGCCGTACACCTTGTTGCCCGGCTTGGCGGCGAGCCGGTCGGCGACCTCCGCCTGGACCATGACGAGGGTCCGCTCGATGCTCGGGAAGCGCTCCAGCATGTGGAGGAGGACCGGCACGGCGACGTTGTACGGCAGGTTGGCGACGAGCGCGGTCGGTGCCGGGCCCGGCAGCTCCTGGACGTGCATGGCGTCGGAGTGCACGAGCGCGAAGCGGTCGGCGCGCGCGGGCATGCGGGCGGCGATCGTGGCGGGCAGCGCGGCGGCGAGGACGTCGTCGATCTCGACGGCCGTCACCCGGTCCGCGGCCTCCAGGAGGGCCAGGGTGAGGGAGCCGAGTCCTGGCCCCACCTCCACGACCACGTCGTCGGGGCGCACCCCGGCCGTGCGGACGATCCGCCGGACGGTGTTGGCGTCGATGACGAAGTTCTGGCCCTTCTGCTTCGTGGGGCGCACGCCGAGGGCGGCGGCCAGCTCACGGATGTCGGCGGGGCCGAGGAGGGCGTCGGGGCTTTCGGGGCCGGTGGTGGTGCTCACCGGTACAGCCTACGGCTCACCGGTACAGCCTCCGGCCGCAGTGCGGCCACGGACTCGCGCCCCGCTGCACGTAGAGCTTCTTGGCCCGGAAGGTCTGTTCTGCGGCGGGGGCGTCCTGGGCGGTGCCGCTGCCGCCGAGGGAGCGCCAGGTGCCGGGGTCGAACTGGTAGAGCCCGCCGTACGTGCCCGAGGGGTCGACCGCGTTCGGGCGGCCGCCGGACTCGCAGGCGGCGAGCGCGCCCCAGTCGAGGCCGTCGGCGCCGGCGACGGAGGTGGGGAGCGGCCGGGTGCCGACCCGCACCTTCCGGGTGACCGGTTCGCGGACGATCTCCTCGGCGATCCTGCGGGGCTTCTGGCGGACGCCGTTGACCGTGCGGAGGCTGTACGTGACGCGGCGGACGCCCTGGGCGCCCTGGCGTTCGACGGCCTCGGTGCCGGCGAAGAGGTCGGGGTCGCGGGTCCGCTCGACGGCGTACGGGATGACCTCCTCCCGGACCTGCCGGGAGCCGGTGATCCGCAGCACGGTGACGGTCTGGCCGTCGCGGGGGAAGGAGTCGGGGGCGACGGAGGTGGCGTCCTGCCCGGAGAGGGTGATCCCGGCCTCGGTGAGGGCCTCGCGGACGGTGGCGGCGTTGGTGCGGACGGTCCGCTCGCGTCCGTCGGCGAGGAAGGTGACCGTCCGCTCGGTGCGGACGTCGAGGGCGAGGCCCTGGCGGGAGATGGGGGCGCCGCGGGAGGCCGAGAGGTAGGCGCCCTCGGCGCGGACCCCGAGCTGGCGCAGGGCGCCCTCGACGGTGCGGGCGGTCGTCCACACCTGGCGGCGACGGCCGTCGAGGGTGAGGGCGACGGGGCGGCCGTAGCGGACGACGATCTCGTCGCCGCTGGTCAGCGCCTCGGCGGGGGCGGGCGCGACGATGTCGTGGTCGCCGACGGTCAGCCCTTCGTCGGCGAGGAGTTCGTGGACGTCGTCGGCGAAGGTGTGGAGGGTGCGCGGCACGCCGTCGACGGAGAGCCGGACCGCCTTGTCGTCGGCGACGAAGGCGCTGGTGCCGCCGGCGAGGAAGGCGACGACAAGGGCCTGCGGGACGAGCCGCCGCAGGCCTTCCCCGGCGGGCCCTGAGGCCCTGCGGCGGCGGGCGGCACGCCGGGACCCGGCACGGGAGCCCTGCCCGGGGACGGCTCCCGGGGCCGCGCCGGGGAGCGGGCCGGCGGGGGGAAGGACGAGCGGCGCGGCCAGCGTCTGCTGCTCGTGGAGGGGCAGGGTGGCCGCGGCGCCCCGCCGTCCGGCTCGGTGACTGCCCTGGGAAGTGCTCACGAGGCCGGGACCCTAGCCCCGGCCCCGGTGACTCTCCCGGACGACCCGACTACGACACGTAACCGTTATGCATCAGTAATCGAAGGCGCGGGCGGTGTTCACGGCGATCGCCTCGGCCATGTCGTTCTCCCCGATGCCCCGCACCTCCGCCATCGCCCGGAGGGTGACCGGGATCAGGTACGGGGCGTTCGGGCGGCCCCGGTAGGGCGCCGGGGTGAGGAAGGGGGCGTCCGTCTCGACGAGGACGAGTTCCAGCGGGGCGACGGCGAGCGCGTCCCGCAGGTGCTGGGCGTTCTTGAAGGTGACGTTGCCCGCGAAGGACATGTAGTACCCCTTGGCGGCGCAGATCTCGGCCATGGCGGCGTCGCCGGAGTAGCAGTGGAAGACGGTCCGCTCGGGGGCGCCCTCCTCGTCGAGGACGCGCAGCACGTCGGCGTGGGCCTCGCGGTCGTGGATGACGAGCGCCTTGCCGTGGCGCTTGGCGATCTCGATGTGGGCGCGGAAGGAACGCTCCTGCGCGGCGATGCCCTCGGGGCCCGTACGGAAGAAGTCGAGGCCGGTCTCGCCGACCCCGCGGACATACGGGAGGGCGGCGAGCCGGTCGATCTCGGCGAGGGCGTCGTCGAGGGCCGCGTCACCGCCGCCGTCGCGGGCACCCTGCCGCGACCAGCCGTCGGGGTCCCCGAGGACGATCCGGGGCGCTTCGTTGGGGTGCAGGGCGACGGCCGCGTGGACGTGCTCGTGGGCGGCGGCGGTCTCCGCGGCCCAGCGGGAGCCCTTCACGTCGCAGCCGACCTGCACGACCGTGGTCACCCCGACGGCGGCGGCCTTGACGAGGGCCTCCTCGACGGTCCCGGACTGCAGGTCCAGGTGGGTGTGCGAGTCCGCGACCTCCACGAGGAGGGGTTCGGGCAGCGGGGGCGGGGCGTCCTTGGCACTCATGCCCCCGATCGTACGAGGGCGATGAGTGCCCGCGCGCGGGGTCTCCCGCCGGCCGGGCCGGGAGCGCCCGCGCGCCGGGTCACCCGCGGCGCCGGGAGCCGGTCAGTGCTGCCGCCGGAAGGGGTGCAGGAGGTCGGAGAGGTGCCAGTGGTGCGGCACCGGCGGGCTCTCGGGGGTCTCCTCGCCGGGTTCGCGCCCCTGGGGCCGGGAGAGGTCCTCGCCGCGTTCCCGCCGGCCCGGCCGGGAGGGGTTCTCGGTGAGTTCCTGCCCGATGGGCCCGGACGGCGAGACGGGCTTGGTCGCCCTCGCACCGTGCTGGTGCTTCTCCGTCGCGGCGATCAGGTCGAGCACCGACGACACCTGCCCCGCGCGCATGATGCGGACGACGTGGCCGCCGCAGTTCATGCAGGTGGGGCTGGAGAGCGGGGACGGGACCCGCTCGCCTTCGGCCTTGTAGACGACGAATTCATGGCCGGCGGCGTCGACGTGGTGCTCGATGTCGTACGCCTGCTCCCAGCCGTATCCACAGCGCATGCAGGCGAAGGCGTACGCCTCGTGGGCGACGGATATGCCGGTGCCGGTGATCTCGCTCATGCCAGCTCCTCTCCACTGATCAGTGGACGCCTTTTCGGGCCGGAGCGCATCAGCGGGGATCGAACCATGGGAGGCTTTTGGCTCTTCCCTTGCCAAGCGCCCCTGGGAATTGTCCCGGCGCCGGGTTCGGCTTTACCTTTCAGAATAAATCAGCACAGGACGCCCTGACCGCCCCTCCCCGTGGAGCTCGGGGGAGGGGCGGCCGGGTACCTCACTCGCGCCTGGGCGACGCTGTTGAACGTCGAGCCCTCGCCCGCGTACAGGTTGGTCGTCATCCGGCCGAAGGGCGTGACGGCGGTCAGCCGGCGTCAGCTCTTCGCCGGTCCCTCCGCGTTCTTCGCCGCCACCACGGCGTCGAACACCTCCCGCTTCGGCAGCCCCGCGTCGGCGGCGACCGCGGCGATCGCCTCCTTGCGCCGCTCCCCCGCCTCCTCGCGCACCCGCACCCTGCGCACCAGCTCCTCGGCGTCGAGTTCGGCCGGGCCGGTCTCCGGGGCGCCCTCGACGACGACGGTGATCTCGCCCCGTACGCCCTCGGCCGCCCAGGCCGCGAGCTCGGCCAGCGGGCCTCGCTTGACCTCCTCGTACGTCTTGGTCAGCTCGCGGCAGACGGCGGCGCGGCGCTCGGCACCGAAGACCTCGGCCATCGCGGCGAGCGTGTCGTCGAGCCGGTGCGGGGCCTCGAAGTAGACGAGGGTGCGGCGCTCGTCCGCGACCTCGCGGAGCCGTCCGAGGCGCTCGCCCGCCTTCCTCGGCAGGAAGCCCTCGAAGCAGAAACGGTCCACGGGCAGCCCGGAGAGGGCGAGCGCGGTGAGCACGGCCGACGGGCCGGGGACGGCCGTGACCTTGATGTCCTGCTCGACGGCCGCGGCGACGAGCCGGTAGCCGGGGTCCGAGACGGACGGCATGCCCGCGTCGGTCACGAGCAGCACCCGGGCGCCGCCGGCCAGGGCCTCGACGAGTTCCGGCGTACGGGCGGACTCGTTGCCCTCGAAGTACGAGACGACCCGTCCCGTGGTGTGGATGCCCAGCGCCCGGGTCAGACCCCGCAGCCTCCGGGTGTCCTCGGCGGCCACGATGTCCGCGCTCTCCAGCTCGGTGGCGAGTCGGGGCGGAGCGTCCGCGATGTCACCGATGGGGGTCCCTGCGAGTACCAGCGTTCCTGTCACAGGGGTCATCCTCCCAGCCCGGACAGGCGACGCGCACAGGCGCGTTCCCTACGATGGCGCGGTGACCAGTACCGCACCCGAGGCCCTGGAGGGCCGGCACGCCGTGGCAGAGCCCTCTTCGTGGCAACAGCGGCTCCGGCGTTTCGGCTACGCGCCGCCCACCGGAAGCGCCGCACCCATCGGGCTGCGTGAGCGGCTCGTCCCCGCGTACACCCGCCCCTCCGAGCGCGTGATGTCGCTCATCGGCCTCGGCCCGGGGCCCGCGGAGCGGCTGTGGCGGCTGATGGCCTGGGGCGGTCCGCTCCTGGTCACGGCGGTCGCGGGGCTGCTGAGGTTCTGGAACCTGGGCAAGCCGCGCGCGGTGATATTCGACGAGACGTACTACGCCAAGGACTCCTGGGCCCTGATCAACCAGGGCTACGAAGGGGCGTGGCCGAAGGACATCGACAAGACGATCCTGGCGGACCCCGGCTCGGTGATCGTGCCGACCGAACCCGGCTACGTCGTCCATCCCCCGATGGGCAAGTGGGTCATCGGCCTCGGCGAGAGGATGTTCGGCTTCGAGCCGTTCGGCTGGCGCTTCATGGTGGCGCTGCTCGGCACGCTGTCCGTGCTGATGCTGTGCCGGATCGGCCGGCGTCTCTTCCGCTCGACGTTCCTGGGCTGTCTGGCGGGCCTGCTGCTCGCCGTCGACGGGCTGCACTTCGTGATGAGCCGTACCGCGCTCCTCGACCAGGTGCTGATGTTCTTCGTGCTCGCCGCGTTCGGCTGCCTGGTCCTCGACCGCGACCGGGTCCGGAAACGGCTCGCGGGCGCGCTCCCGGAGGACGAGGAGGGGGTGCTGCGGCCCGACGCGGAGATCGCGGAGTCCGTGCGCCTGGGGTGGCGGCCGTGGCGGATCGCGGCGGGTGTGATGCTGGGGCTCGCGGCGGGAACCAAGTGGAACGGCCTGTACGTCATGGCGGCCTTCGGCCTGATGACGGTCCTGTGGGACATCGGCGGCCGGCGCACGGCGGGCGCGGTCCGCCCGTACGTCGCGGTGATCACGAAGGACCTCGTCCCGGCATTCGTGTCGGTGGTGCCGGTGGCGGTCGTCACGTACCTGGCGACGTGGACGGGCTGGATCGTCAGCGACAAGGGGTACTTCCGCGGCTGGGCCGCCCAGCAGGACAAGCTCGACGGCGGCGGCATGTGGGGCTGGATGCCGGACTGGTGGCGCAGCCTCTGGCACTACGAGACCGAGGTGTACACCTTCCACGTCGGCCTGACGTCGCCGCACACGTACGAGTCGAACCCGTGGTCGTGGATCGTCCTCGGCCGGCCCGTCTCCTACTTCTACGAGTCCCCCGCCCCCGGCACCGCGGGCTGCCCGGCCACGACGAAGGAGAAGTGCGCGCAGGAGGTCCTGGCGCTCGGCACCCCGCTCCTGTGGTGGGCCGCCTGCTTCGCGATCCTGTACGTCCTGTGGCGCTGGGCGTTCCGCCGCGACTGGCGCGCGGGCGCGATCGCCTGCGGCGTCGCGGCCGGCTGGGTCCCCTGGTTCCTCTACCAGGAACGCACGATCTTCCTCTTCTACGCGGTCGTCTTCGTGCCCTTCCTGTGCCTGGCCGTGGCGATGATGCTGGGGGCGATCATCGGCCCGGCGGGCTCGTCGGAACGGCGCCGCACGTTCGGCGCGGTGGCGGCGGGCTGCCTGGTCCTGCTGATCGTCTGGAACTTCATCTACTTCTGGCCGATCTACACGGGCACCCCGATCCCGATGGACGAGTGGCGCGGGCGGATGTGGCTCGACACCTGGGTGTGACGGTGACGGCCGGGGGTGCGACGCACGCGCCCCCGGCCGTCGGCCGTCAGGCGCCGGCGGGCTTCGTGAACTCCTCGATGAGGACCGGGTACTGCTCCCCGCCGTGTCCGGCCGCTATCGCGCGGTCGGCCATCGCCTTGAACAGCTTCGGCAGTTCCGCGTTGACGCCGAGAGCCTCGCTCTCCTCGATGAGGTGGGCCATCGCCCGCGCGTCGGTCTCCAGGGCCGCCACCTCCGCCGGGTAGGAGCCGCGGTCGATCTGCCCGGCGTACCCCGGCAGCCATTCGGCGACCCCGGCGGCCATCTGCCGGGCGAACGGCGCGTACGTCGCCGCGTCGACGCCGGCCGTCCTGAGCAGGGCGGTGCCCTGGAGCCAGGCGTTGAGGACGCTCCACATCATGGTGAGGCCGGCCATGTCGTACAGCGACGCGAGTCCGTGGTCCTCGCCGAGGTGGGTCACGGTGCCGAGCGCGCCGAGCGCCGACTCGTACTCCTCGAAGGCCTGGTGCGGTCCGCTGTGCAGGATCACCGCGTCGGCGGTTCCGATCACCGGCGGTACGGCCATGATGGCGCCGTCCAGGTAGCGGGCGCCGCGCTCCCCGGCCCAGCGGGCGGCCTCCCGGGCCTGGGCGGAGTCGCCCGAGGTCAGGTTGACCAGCGTCGTGCCGTCGAGGTCGACGTCGCTCGCGCCGAGCAGTTCGCGCACGGCCCGGTAGTCGGTGAGGCAGACGATCGTCAGGGAGCCGGCCCTGACCGCGTCGCCGGCCGTCGGCGCCAGGCGGGCGCCCTCGGCGACCAGGAGATCGGCCTTGGAGGCCGTGCGGTTCCACACGGTGGTGGGGTGGCCGGCCTTCAGGAAGGCGCCGGCGAGCGACCGGCCCATCAGGCCAAGTCCGATGACGGTCACGGGAGTAGGGGATGCGGAGGCGTTGTTGTCGGTCATGGCAGCATCGTCGACGTTGATACCGGTGTGAAGGTCAAGGGAGGCTTCGATGCGGATCGGAGAGCTGAGCCGCCGGACGGGCGTCCACACGCATCAGCTGCGCTACTACGAGGCCCAGGGCCTCCTTGAGGCCGGGCGCGGCGCGAACGGATACCGCGACTACGACGAGAGTGCCGTGCTGCGCGTGCGGCAGATCAGGCACCTGCTCGACGCGGGACTGTCCTCCGAGGACATCGCGTACCTGCTGCCCTGCGCGGTCGGGGAGACGCCGGAGCTGCTCGGCTGCCCGGAGCTGCTGACCGCGATGCGGTCACGGATGCGGCGGATCGACGACCGGATGGAGCAGCTGGCCCGGTCGCGCGCCGCTCTCGCCGTCTACATCGACGCGGCCGAACGCGTGAGCGACGAGAACTACCCGCCCTTCGACGGTTCCGGCCTGGAGCGGGCCCGCGCCTGAACGTTCCTCACGGAGGCGCCCGGACCACGTGACGGATGTGCCGTTAGTTGCTCGACACACGGAAGGGACGCTGCTTGACTGGACGGCCACCTGGGGAGGGGAACCGCAGTCATGCGCAGTGGAGCCAAGGTCGCGATAGTCGGGGGAGTGTTCGCCGTCGTGGCGGGCGGGGTCGGGTACGGGGGCTACAACCTGTGGAACGGGATCACGGGCGGCGACACGTCCGTGGGGTCCCAGTCCGGCGACGCGCCGAGAACAGGGCCCGTCACTCCCGACGAGGTCACCACCACCGCGGCGGAGTTCCTGGCGGCCTGGGCGGCAGGGGAGCCCGAGAAAGCCGGGCAGCTGACGAACGACCCGGTCACGGCAGGCCCCGCCGTGGCCGCGTACCGGGAGGGCGCGAGCGTCTCGGAGGCCACCATCACGCCGGGGACGCCCGTCGGGACGAAGGTCCCGTTCACGGTGAAGGCGACCGTCACCTACGAGGGCGTGTCGAAGCCCTGGTCGTACGCCTCCGCCCTGACCGTGGTGCGGGGCGAGTCCACGGGCCGGCCGCTGGTGAAGTGGGCGCCGTCCGTGCTCCACCCGAAGCTGCTCGGCGCCGACGCCACCCTGCGCACGGGCGAGGCGAAGACCGCGACCGTGAAGGCCGTCGACAAGAACGGCGACGAGCTGTCGGTGGAGAAGTACCCCTCGCTCGCGCCGATCATCGCCGACCTGCGCACCCGGTACGGGGCGAGGACCGGCGGCACGACCGGGATCGAGACGTGGATCGACTCGGGCAGCGAGACCGTCCCCGACACCACGGTACTGGTCCTGCAGAAGGGCAAGCCCGGCACCCTGAAGACCACCATCGACCCGGACGTCCAGGCGGCGGCCGAGAAGGCGGTCAAGGCGTACGGGCAGGCGGCGGTGGCGGCGATCGAGCCGTCGACGGGCGCGATACGGGCGGTCGCGAACAGCCCGGCGGGCGGCTACAACACGGCGTTCCTGGGCAAGCAGGCCCCCGGTTCCACGATGAAGATCGTGACGGCGGCGATGATGATGCAGAACGGTCTGGCGACGCCCGGGAGCACGGTGGAGTGTCCCGCCCAGGTCTTCTGGAAGGGTGTCCCCTTCCACAACCTGGACAACTTCAAGATCGACGGCGGCACGTTCACCGAGTCTTTCAGCCGCTCCTGCAACACCGCCTTCATCAAGTCGCTCGGCCCTCTCAGCGACAAGGACATCGAGGACACCGTCCTCGGCGAAACCGCCCGCCGTTCCTTCGGCATCGGCCTCACCTGGAAGGTCGGCGTCCCGACGGAGGACGGCAACGTGCCCGAGTCGTCCGGGGGCGAGACGGCGGCCTCGTACATCGGCCAGGGCAGGATCACGATGAGCGCGCTGAACGTCGCCTCGCTCTCCGCCACCGCGAAGAACGGCGGCTTCCTCCAGCCGTACCTGGTGGCGCGGTCGCTCGACGACCGGGAGTTCGCCCAGGCCGACCGGCTCTCCTCCGAGGTCACCCTGGGGCTGCAGAAGATGATGAACGCGGCGGCGACGGGGCACGGCACCGCGGCGGAGGCGATGGCCGGTGTCCCCTTCCCGAAGGGCGCCAAGACCGGCTCCGCCGAGGTCGACGGCCAGGCCACGTCCAACAGCTGGTTCACCGGCTACTCGGGCGACCTCGCGGCGGCGGCGGTCGTCGAGGAGGGCGGCCACGGCGGCGACTCGGCGGGCAAGGTCGTGGGGACGGTCCTGAAGGCGGGCTGACCGCGCATCGGAACCCGGCCGCATGGCCCGTACCACCACCACTACGGTGCGGGCCGCCCCGCCCTTCGGGCAAGCCCTCCGGCCTCCTGGCGCACCACGCCGTACCGGAGGCAGACGACCTGTGAGCCGAGGGTGCGGGTTTCGAGGAGTTCGAGGTCCATCCGCTGCTCGCGCCGGGGATAGTACGGAATGCCGCCGCCGACGAAGACCGGGTAGACCCTGGGCCGGTACTCGTCGATCAAGCCGTGTGCGGCCGCCTCGGCGGCGAGAGTGGCGCCGCCGATCGCGATCTCGCCTTCCCCGGGCTCGGCCCGCAGCCGCGCGATCTCCTCGGCCACGCTGCCGGTGGCCAGACGGGCGTTGCCCTGCACCTCCGACAGCGTGGTGGAGAACACGACCTTGGGGAGCGGTTTCCAGAGCGCGGCCCATTCGAGCATGGCGTCGCCGAGCGAGGGGTCCTGGTCGGCGGTCTCCCAGTACAGCATCGTCTCGTACAGCCGGCGTCCCATCAGATGGACGCCGATCTGCCGCAGCTCGTCGTTGAAGAAGCGGTGGAGCTCCTCGTCGGGCTCCGACCAGTCGAAGCCGCCGTCCGGCCCGACGGTGTAACCGTCGAGCGAGACGCCCATCGAATAGGTCACGCTGCGCATCAGAAGTCCTCTCGGTGGGGGGATTCGACCGTACGGCCGCCGGATGCCCGGGAGCGGTCGCGGCTCGCGGGATCCCTGGCATCACCCGTACACCTAGGGGGTGTCGTCGCCCAGTACCTCCGCGAAGTGGGTGTTCACCGCGAGCAGTCCGCCGTCCACCCGCAGGACCGTGCCGGTGATCCAGGACGCGTCGCGGGAGGCGAGGAAGGCGACGGCCGCGGCCACGTCCTCGGGGGCGCCGACGCGGCCCAGGGGGTAGACGCGGTCCGCCAGTGCGGCGAGTTGGGGTTCCCGGCCCGCCCAGGCCGTCGTCGCGATCGTGCCCGGGTCGATCTGGTTCACGCGGACCCCGCGCGGCGCCGCGTCGCCCGCCAGGGTGCGGGTGAGGGACGCCAGGGCCGCCTTCGCCGCGCTGTAGGCGTGGCCGCCGAAGTCCGCCTCGGCGTTGACCGAGCCGATGGTCACGATCGCCCCGCGCCCGCCGGCCGCCGCCAGGTGCGGCAGCGCCGCACGGGAGCAGCGGACGGCGCCCATGAAGGTGACGTCGTGCTGGGCGGTCCAGCCGTCGTCGGGCTCGTCCTCGAAGCGGTCCCGGTCGGGGGCGACGGGCGCGAGGGCGTTGTTGACGAGGACGTCGAGACCGCCGAAGGTCTCCACGGCGTACGCCACCGCCGCCTCCACCGAGGCCCGGTCGGCCACGTCGCAGCGCAGGGCCGCCGCGCCGGGGATGCCGGCCGCCGTCCTCCCGGCCTCCTCCGCGTCGACGTCCGTGACCAGGACCCTGGCGCCCTCCGCCGCGAGGCGCCGGGCGGTGGCCGCGCCGATGCCGCGTGCCGCGCCCGTGACCAGTACTCCGTATCCGTCGAACCGCCTGGTGAGTTCCATGGGCCGATCTCAGCACCGACGCCCCGGCCGCGCCAGGCCGCCCCGACTCTGTCATCTCGCCCTCGCGCGGCGGGCCGTCGATCGGCTAGCGTCACAGGGCCGTCCTGAGGCGCGGGGCGCGCGGGTGCGGGGGACGGAAACATGACTCAGCTGATCGCCGTGGCGGTCATCACCATTCTGGCTGTCATCAGCCCCGGCGCGGACTTCGCCATGACCGTCCGCAACAGCTATCTGTACGGGCGCACGGCGGGCGTGCTCGCGGCCGTCGGCATCGCCCTCGGCGTGCTCGTCCACGTCACGTACACGATGCTGGGCGTGGGCCTGCTGGTGTCCCGTTCGCCGATGCTGTTCACCGCGATGAAGCTGATCGGCGCCGCGTACCTGGTGTACATCGGGTACAGGACCTTCGTCACCAAGTCCCGGGTGGACGTCGACCTTTCGGACGGCGCGGGCCTGTCCAAGGCGGGGGCGCTGCGCACCGGGTTCCTGACGAACGCGCTCAACCCGAAGACGATGCTCTTCGTCCTGAGCACGTACACGCAGGTCGTGAGCGCCGACACCCCCGTCGTCCAGCAGATCGGCTACGGCCTGTTCATGTCGTTCGCGCACCTGGTGTGGTTCGGTCTCGCCGCCGTCCTGTTCTCCCAGGAGGGCCTGCGCGCCCGCCTGCTGCGGAAGCAGGCCGTGCTCAACAAGGTGATCGGGACCGTCCTCGTCGGGCTCGGGATGGTGCTCGCGCTGACGCCGGCCGTCGCCTGATCCGGCGGGTCAGTCCACCGGCGACGCCACCGCCCGCACCGCCCTCACGAGGGACTGGGCGCGCGGGTCCGCCGTCACCGTCCTGCGCATGCCGTTCGTGACGTATCCGAAGGCGATCCCGGAGTCGGGGTCGGCGAAGCCCAGGGAGCCGCCGCGGCCGGGGTGGCCGAAGGACGACGGGCCGAGGAGCGGGGACGCCGGGCCGTGCAGCATGTGGCCGAGGCCGAAGCGGGTGCCGACGAGCAGCACCTTGTCCAGGCCGGCGGACTCCTCGGTCCGCGCGAGGGTGAGGGTGTCCGCGGTGAGAAGCCCGCCGAGCGTGGCCGCGTAGAAGGCGGCGAGGGCGCGGGCGGTCGCCACCCCGGCCGAGCCGGGCAGTTCGGCGGCCCGGTAGGCGGGGTCGTTCTCGTCGGGCTTGGGGTCGATGACCCCGAAGGCGCGCCGGGTGAGGGATTCCGGGTCCTTGTAGGCCTCGGAGACGGACCGCTTGGGCCGGAGCTTGAGGGCGCCGCTTCCGGCCGGTTCGATCTCCTCGACCGGGCCGATCCTGCCGACCCGGTGGGTCTCCGCCTCGGGCAGTCCGATCCACAGGTCGAGTCCGAGGGGGCCGGTGATCTCGTCGGCGACCCAGCGTCCGATGGTGCGGCCGGTGACCTGGTGGACCAGTCCGGAGAGCAGCCAGCTGAAGGTGTGGGCGTGGTAGCCGTGGGCGGCGCCGGGCTCCCAGACGGGGGCCTGGGCGGCGATGGCGGCGGTCGCCGTCGGCAGGTCGGTCGCTTCGGCGAGCGTCAGGGGGCGGTCGAGGACGGGGACGCCCGCCCGGTGCGCGAGGAGCTCGCGCACGGTCACCCGGTCCTTCCCTGCCGCCTTGAAGCCGGGCCAGTACGCGGCGACCGGGGCGTCCAGGTCGAGCAGGCCGCGCTGGTGCAGCAGCAGGGGGACGGTGGCGGCGACGCCCTTGGTGGCCGAACGGACGACCTGGGCGGTGTCCTCGGTCCACGGGTCGGTGCCGTCGACGTCACGGCTGCCCGCCCACAGGTCGACGACCTTCACTCCGTCGCGGTGGACGGCGACGGCCGCCCCGCGCTCGCCGCGCTGCTCGAAGTTGCGCAGGAACGCGTCCCTGACCGGCTCCCAGCCCGCCGCCACCGTGCCCTGGACGTCCACCTGTGCCACGCTCCCTCTCGTTCGACCGGACCACGACCGGACCACGGCCGGCTCCGACCGGCTCCATGGTGCAACGTGAGGGGAGACGGCCGGATTCCGGGGTCAGACCACCGAGGCCGGTACGAAGCCGAACGGCAGCTCCAGGCGGTGCCGGGCCATCAGCTCCTCGTCGGCGAGGATCTCGCCGGTGCGGCCGTCGGCGGCGATCACGCCCTCGCTGAGGATCACCGCGCGCGGGCAGAGCTCCAGGGCGTACGGCAGGTCGTGGGTGACCATGAGGACGGTGACGTCGAGGGAGCGGAGGATGTCGGCGAGTTCGCGGCGCGAGGCCGGGTCCAGGTTGGAGGAGGGTTCGTCGAGGACGAGGATCTCCGGTTCCATGGCGAGGACGGTCGCGACGGCGACCCGGCGGCGCTGCCCGAAGGACAGGTGGTGCGGCGGCCGGTCCGCGTACTCCGCCATGCCGACCCGTTCGAGCGCCCGGGTCACGACGGCCTCCAGGTCGGCGCCCCTGAGGCCCGCCGCGGCCGGGCCGAAGGCCACGTCCTCGCGGACGGTCGGCATGAACAGCTGGTCGTCGGGGTCCTGGAAGACGATGCCGACCTTGCGGCGGATCTCCGCCATGTGCTTCCTGCCGACGGGCAGCCCGGCGACGGTGACCCCGCCCGCGCCGCCGGTGAGAATGCCGTTGAGGTGGAGGACCAGGGTGGTCTTGCCGGCGCCGTTGGGGCCGAGGAGCGCGACCCGCTCGCCGCGCCCGACGGTCAGGTCGACACCGAACAGGGCCTGGTGGCCGTCGGGGTACGCGTACGCGAGGCCGCGTACCTCGAGAGACGGGGCAAGGGTCATCGGAGCGTCCATCCCAGGAGGCAGATCACGAGTGCGGTGAGGGGCAGCGCGGCGGCGTACGCCCACTGCGGGCGGCTCGCGGTCACCTCGTCGATGACCGGCATGGTGCCCGTGTAGCCCCGGCTGATCATGGCGAGGTGGACCCGCTCCCCGCGTTCGTACGAGCGGATGAAGAGCGCGCCCGCCGACTTGGCGAGGACGCCCCAGTGCCGTACGCCCCGGGCCTCGAAGCCGCGGGAGCGGCGGGCGACGGACATGCGGCGCATCTCGTCGGTGATGACGTCGCCGTACCGGATCATGAACGAGGCGATCTGGACGAGCATCGGCGGCAGCCTCAGCCGCTGGAGGCCGAGGAGCAGGTCGCGCAGTTCGGTGGTGGAGGCGAGGAGCACGGAGGCGGCGACGCCGAGGGTGCCCTTGGCGAGGACGTTCCAGGCGCCCCACAGACCGGGGACGCTCAGCGACACCCCGAGGAAGGTCGTCCGCTCGCCGGGGACGACGAAGGGCATGAGCAGCGCGAACGCGACGAACGGCACCTCGATGAGGAGCCGCTTGAGCAGGAAGCCGGCCGGGATCCTGGCCTTCGCCGCCACGGCCGCGAGGAGCAGGGCGTAGCAGGCGAAGGCCCAGACGGCCTCGCGGGGCGTCGAGACGACGACCACGACGAAGCCGAGGACGGCGGCGAGCTTGGTGTGCGGGGGCAGCTCGTGGACCGGCGACCGCGCGTGCCGGTAGAGCTGGTGTGCGTGCCCCGCTCCCACGTCAGACCTGCGCCCCGGTCTCGTTCCTGCGGCGGCGGACCACCCAGAAGGCGCCCGTGCCGACGGCGAGGGTCGCGCCCACGCCGATGACTCCGGCGAGGCCGCCGGAGAGGCGGGCGGTCTCGACGCCCTCGACGCCGTAGTCGGCGAGCGGTGAGCCGGCGGCGGCGTGCTCCTCGACCTTGCTGTCGAAGCCCTTGTCGGCGGCGACCTTCTCCAGGCCGTCGGGGCTGGCGGAGGCGTAGAAGGAGACGAAGCCGGCGAGGACGAGGGCGGTGACGACGCCGCCGATCCACAGCTTCTTCGGTGACCCGCCGGCCGCGGGAGCGGCCGCCGGTGCGGCGTCGACCAGTTCGCCGTCGACGCGGAGCTTGAGCGGCGCGGTCAGGCCGCGGGCGCCGTACACGAGGTCGGGGCGGACGGCGATGACCGCGCCGACGGTCAGCATGGTGATGACGGCCTCGCCGACGCCGATGAGGACGTGCACGCCGACCATGGCCGTGAGGACCTTGCCCAGCGGGACGTCGGTGGTGCCGCCGATCGCGTAGAGCAGGGTGAAGGCGGCGGCAGACGCCGGTACGGAGACGAGCGCGGCGACGAAGGAGGCCACGGTCACCGAGGCGCGGGTGCGGGGCAGCAGGAGGACGAGGCCGCGGAAGAGCGCGTAGGCGACGACGACGGTGACGACGCCCATGACGGTGATGTTGACGCCGAGGGCGGTGAGGCCGCCGTCGGCGAAGAGGAGGCCCTGCATGAGCAGGACGACGGCGATGCACAGGACGCCGGTCCAGGGCCCGACGAGGATCGCGGCGAGCGCGCCGCCGAGCAGATGTCCGCTGGTCCCGGCGGCGACCGGGAAGTTCAGCATCTGCACGGCGAAGACGAAGGCGGCGACGAGCCCGGCGAGCGGGGCCGTGCGGTCTCCCCCGTGGCCGTCGTCCAGCTCGCGGCGGGCGCCCCGCAGGCTCACGGCGACGGCGCCGGCGGCGACGACACCGGCGGCGACCGATACGGGGGCGTTGATGAATCCGTCAGGTACATGCACGTACTGAATGATGAGCGCTCTTGCGAAGCACTTGCAAGAGCGCTCGGGTCACAGAACGGCGGCGCGCGGTCACGCGTGAGCCCGCCCATCCCTCCGGGTCCGGGGCGCGGTCACGCGTGAGCCCGCCCACACCCGGGGCCCTCCACGCATGCGCCGCGCGCCCGAAGGGAAGGAGTGAAACATTAGTCGATAAGAGGACAAACCGTGAGGAGCCCCCGATGGCCGCCGCGCACGACCGCGAAGTCGACGACCACGCCAAGGGCCGGATCATCAGCGACGCACCGCTCTCCCGACCCGTCCCGGTGGCCCTCCGCTACGACCCGGACTCCTCCCCGGCGACCGTCCGGTTCGTCTTCCCCCACGACGTCGAGTGGTCCTTCCCCCGCGCCCTCCTGGAGCACGGGCTCCGCGTCCCGTCCCGCCGCGGCGACATCGAGGTGTGGCCGTGCGGGCGGGTGCAGACGGTCGTCGAGTTCCACGCGGACGACGGGGTCGCCGTCGTCCAGTTCGACACCGCCGCCCTGCTGCGCTTCCTCCGGCACACGTACGCCGCCGGTGCGTCGATGACGACACACTGACGGCGTACGCGCGGGGCGGGGCGGGCGGTGGACGCGGGCGCCTCCTCGCCCGCCCGCCACGTCAGACCTTCACGAGGTCCGGCTTCGCGCCGGTGCCCTCCTCGGTGCGCTTCGCGAGAGCCTCACCCTCGACGTCGACGTTCGGCAGGATCCGGTCCAGCCACTTCGGCAGCCACCAGGCCTTGTGCCCGAGGAGCGCGAGCACGGCCGGGACGATCGCCATCCGGACCACGAAGGCGTCGAAGAGGACCGCGACCGCGAGGCCGAAGCCGATCATCTTGACCATCTGGTCCGTCATGCCGATGAAGCCGGCGAAGACCGCGATCATGATCACCGCGGCGGCGGTGACCACCCGGGCGCTGTGCCGGAAGCCGGTCACGATCGCCTCGCCGGGCCGCTCCCCGTGGACGTACGCCTCGCGCATCCGGGTGACGAGGAAGACCTCGTAGTCCATCGCGAGACCGAAGACGACACCCACCATGAAGATCGGCATCATCGACATGATCGGGCCGGTCTGCTCGACCCCGAAGAGGCTTCCGAGCCAGCCCCACTGGAAGACCGCGACGACCGCGCCGAGGGCCGCGACCACCGAGAGCAGGAAGCCGAGGGCCGCCTTCAGGGGGACGAGGACCGAACGGAAGACCAGGGTCAGGAGCAGGAAGGCCAGTCCGACGACGAGGGCCAGGTAGGGCACCAGGGCGTCGTTCATCTTCTGCGAGAAGTCGATGTTCATCGCGGTGGCGCCGGTGACGAGCACCTCGTCGCCGGTGGCGTCCCGGATGTCGTGGACCAGGCTCTCGGTGGCGGCCGAGGACGGCCGGTCCTTCGGGACCACCGTGATCATCGCGGCGTCGCCGGCCTTGTTCGGGGTCGCCGGGGTGACCGCCGCCCAGCCTTCGAGGCCCTTGATCGTGGAGACCGCCCGGTCGGCGGTCGCCTTGTCGCCGTCGACGACGACGAGCAGCGGGCCGTTGAAGCCGGGTCCGAAGCCGTCCGAGAGCGCGTCGTACGCCCGGCGCTCGCTGGTGGAGGTCGGCTTGACGCCGTCGTCCGGGAGGCCCATCTCCAGGGAGGCGGCGGGCAGCGCGATCGCGCCGAGGCCGAGGACGCCGACGACGAGCACCATCACGGGACGGCGGATGACGAAGCGGGCCCAGCGGGTGCCGCCGTTGGGCCTGCCGGCCTTCTCGTCGCTCGTCGCGGCGCCATCACCGGCCGCCGCGGCCTTGCGCTGCTTGCGGCCGATGACCTTGTCGCCGGCGAAGCCCAGCAGGGCGGGGATCAGGGTGAGCGCGATCAGTACGGCGATCACGACCGTGCCGGCGGCGGCGAAGCCCATCTTCGTCAGCATCGGGATGTTGACGACGGCCAGGCCGACCAGGGCGATGACGACGGTGAGTCCGGCGAAGACGACGGCGGAGCCGGCCGTGCCGACCGCGCGGCCCGCGGCCTCCTCCTTCTCGCGGCCCTCGGCGAGCTCCGCGCGGTAGCGGGAGACGATGAAGAGGGCGTAGTCGATGCCGACCGCGAGGCCGATCATCATCGCGAGGGTGGAGGTGGAGTTGCCGAGGTCGAGGACGTTCGCGAGGGCGGCGATCGACGAGACGCCGATGCCGACGCCGATGATCGCCGTGAGCAGCGGGAGTCCGGCGGCGACGAGCGAGCCGAAGGTCAGGACGAGCACGATGCCGGCGATGACCACGCCGATCGCCTCGCTCGCGCCCTGCTCCGGCATGGTCTGGAGGGCGTCACCGCCGACCTCGACGGTGAGTCCCTTGCCCTGGGCGTTGTGACCTGCCTGGGTCAGGGCCTCGCGGGTCTCCTCGGTGAGCTCCATCGCGTTGACCTTGTAGGCGACGGAGACGTAGGCGGTGGAGCCGTCGCGGGACACGGCCTGCGCGGCGTAGGGGTCGGCGACCGAGACGATCTGGTCCGAGCCGGACTTCAGCGCGGCGACGGTCTCCCCGACGACGGCCTTGTGGGCCGGGTCGGTCATCTTCTGGCCCTCGGGGGCCTTGAAGACGACACGGGCGGTGGCGCCGTCGGCGCCGGCACCGGGGAAGCGCTCTTCGAGCAGGTCGAAGGCGCGCTGGGCCTCGGTGCCCGGGATCGAGAAGGAGCTGGAGGTCGCGACGGGTGCGGTGGCGGCGCCGATCCCGGCGACCGCCAGGAGGGCCACCCAGAGGAGGGCGACGAGCCGTCGGCGCCGGAAGGCGGAACGGCCCAGCTTGTAGAGAAACGTGGCCACGGGGGCGTACTCCCATTGTGGGGTGGGACAGGGCATGGGGAGCCGGCCCGACGGCGTGAGCGGTTCGACGTCAGGTGGAGCGAAGGTTCTGGCGGTGCTGGTGGGGCTCAGACGCCGAGTGAGGGGAGCACGACGGCGTCGACGTACGCGGTGAGGAACGCGCGGTCGACCGGCTGATCGTCGATCAGCGGCCGGGCGACGAACGCACCGATCAGCATGTGGGGGATGAGCCTCAGCGCCGGGTTGGCGGCGTCGACCTCTCCCCTGCGGACCGCTCGGCGCAGCACTTCGTCGAGGCCGTTCATCTCGGGTTCGATGAGCAGCTCGCGCAGCGCCCGGTGCAGTTCGGGGTTGGTGTGGACGGCATGGGCGAGACCCCGCATCAGCGCGGAGTCCTTCTCCATCTGGCAGTCGTCGGTCCGTGACATCAGCTCGTGGAAGTCGCCGCGCAGCGAGCCGGTGTCGATCTCGGAGATATCGGCCGGCTTGTTGTCGCGCAGCGCCCTGGCGACCAGCTCGGGCTTGCTCCCCCACTGGCGGTAGAGGGTGGCCTTGCTGGAGTGGGTGCGGGAGGCGACGGCGTCCATGGTGAGGGCGTCGTAGCCGACTTCGCGGAGGAGGTCGAGCACGGCCGCGTACAGCTCGGACTCCCGCTCGGGAGTGAGTCTGCTGCGTGCCATGGCCGGTGCCTCCGGTCGAGTGCTCGTACGAAACGGTTTCGTACAGTACGAAGATACCCCCGCCCCCAGCGAAACGAAACCGTTTCGTACGTGTTCTGGGCCACACGAACGGGCCGCGCCCGGGGCCCACACCTCACAGGACGCCCGCATACACGTACGAGTTGCCTGACCCCCTCCGCGCGGAAAGCATGAGGAGGTGAGCCACGACGTCGCGTACCTCCGCTTTCCGCATCTCCACGACGACCTGCTGTGCTTCGCCGCCGAGGACGATCTGTGGATCGCCCCGCTCGTCCCCGAGGGCCGGCGCCCCGGCCGGGCCTGGCGACTGACCGTCGACAGGACACGGGTCGGCCACCCTCGCTTCTCGCCGGACGGGCGCCGGATCGCGTACACGAACTGGCGCAGCCTCGACCCCGAGATCCATCTCGTCCCCATCGAGGGCGGACCCGCCCGGCGGCTCAGCTACTGGGGCTCCACCGACACCCGGGTCTGCGGCTGGACGCCCCCCGACAAGGACGGCCGCTCCGAGATCCTCGCCGTCTCCTCGCACGGGCAGCCCTTCTCGTACTACTCCTGGGCCTACACCGTCCCCACCGACGGCTCCCCCGGCAGGCGCCTGCCCTGGGGCCCGGTCTCCGACATCGGCGTCATCGACGACCACGAGGGAGAGCGCCGAACCCTCCTCCTCACCGGGAAACCCCCGCACGAGCCGGCCGCCTGGAAGCGGTACCTCGGCGGCGCCACCGGACGTCTCTGGCTGCACGGCGAACGGCTGCTGCCCGACATCGGCGGCCACCTCGACTGCCCCATGGCCGTCGACGGGCGGATCGCGTTCCTCTCCGACCACGAGGGCATCGGCAACCTGTACTCCTGCCTGCCCGACGGCACCGACCTGCGCCGCCACACCGACCACGACGAGTTCTACGCCCGGCACGCATCGAGCGACGGACGTCGGGTCGTCTACCAGTGCGCGGGCGACCTGTGGATCGTCGACTCGCTCGCCGCCGACTCCCGCCCCCGGAAGCTGGAGGTGCGGCTCGGCGGCCAGCGCGTCGGCAGGCGCGCCTACCAGGTGCCCGCCGCCCACCACATCGACTCGCTCTCCGTCGACGAGACCGGCCGCGCCAGCGCCGTCTCCGTGCGCGGCAGCCTGTACTGGCTGACGCACCGCGACGGCCCGGCCCGCACGATCATCGACGAGCCGGGCGTCCGCGTCAGGCTCCCCGAGATGCTCGGCAGCGGCGGACAGGTCGCGTACGTCACCGACGCCGAGGGCGAGGACGCCGTCGAGGTCGGCTACCTGCCGCGCGCCAGCGGCGACCGGCCGCCGCGCAGGCTCGCCTCCGGCGACCTCGGCCGCGTCGAGGAACTCGTCGCCGACCCCGACGGCGAACGCCTCGCCATCGCCTCCCACGACGGACGGCTCCTCCTCCTGGACGCGACGGAGGACTCCAACGGCGAGGTGACGGAGCTGATCCGCTCGGTCAACGGCCCCGTCCGCGACCTCGCGTTCTCCCCCGACGGCGACTGGATCACCTGGTCCCACCCCGGCATCGGCCGCTCCCTGCGCTCCATCAAGATGGCCCGGATCGCGGGGCCCGGCGCCCGGACCGTCGTCGACGTCACCAACGGCCGCTTCGAGGACGAGAACCCCGTCTTCACCCGCGACGGCCGCTACCTCGCCTTCCTCTCCTGGCGGGGCTTCGACCCGGTGTACGACGTCCACACCGGCGACCTGTCGTTCCCGCTCGGCTGCCGCCCCTACCTCGTCCCGCTCTCCTCCGCCACGCCCTCCCCGTTCGCGCTGCTCCCCGACGGGCGTCCGGCGGCCGGCGGCCTCGACCCCGCCGACGACGACACGGACACCGGCGACGGCACCGTCACCGTCGAGATCGAGGGGCTCCCCGAACGGGTCACCCCCTTCCCCGTCGCCGCCTCCAAGTACTCCGGCCTGCACCCGGTCAGCGGCGGCGGCCTCGTCTGGCTGCGCTGGCCGATCTCGGGCGCCCTCGGCGAGACCTTCGCCAACCCGGCCGACACCTCGGGCCGCCCCACCCTGGAGCACTTCTCCATCGTCAAGGCCCGCAAGAGCGAACTCGCCAAGGACCTCGACTGGTTCGCGGTCAGCGGCGACGGCACCCGGCTCGTCGTCGCCGACGAGGGCGAGCTGCGGGCCGTGCCCGCCACCGAGCCCGGGGACGGCGACTCCACCGTCTACCTGGACCTGCGGCGCATCCTGCACGAGGTCGACCCGGGCGCCGAATGGCGGCAGGCCTTCGACGAGGCCGGCCGGATCGTCCGCGCCTACTTCTGGGAACCCGGCATGGGCGGGGTCGACTGGACGGCCGTCCTCGACCAGTACCGGCCGCTCGTCGAACGGGTCGCGTCCCCCGACGAGTTCGCCGACCTGCTGCGGGAGGTGATGGGCGAACTCGGCACCTCCCACGCGTACGTCACCCCCGCACGCCGCAACGAGGGACCGCCGCACTACCAGCGGCCCATGGGGCTCCTCGGCGCCAACCTGGTCCCGCGCGAGGCCGGCTGGACGGTGAAGCGGATCCTGCCCGGCGAGTCCTCCGACTCCAAGGCCCGCTCGCCGCTCGCCGGCACCGGCATCCGCGAGGGCGCCGTCCTCACCCACGTCGACGGCCGGCCCGTCGACCCGGTCACCGGCCCGTACCCGCTGCTCTCCGGCACCGGCGGCACCACCGTCGAACTCACCTTCACCCCCGCCGAGGGCGAGGGCCGGGCCCGCCGCGTCGCCGTCGTCCCCCTCGTCGACGAACGCCCGCTGCGCTACCAGGACTGGGTCGCCAAACGCCGGGCGGTGGTACGGGAGGTCAGCGGCGGCCGCTGCGGCTACCTCCACATCCCCGACATGGGCGGCTCCGGCTGGGCCCAGTTCAACCGCGACCTGCGCATGGAGGTCTCCCGGCCCGCCCTCATCGTCGACGTACGCGGCAACGCCGGCGGCAACATCAGCGAACTCGTCATCGAGAAGCTCACCCGCCGGATCCTCGGCTGGGACCTCACGCGGAACGCCCAGCCCGTCGCCTACGCCTCCAACGCCCCGCGCGGCCCCGTCGTCGCCCTCGCCGACGAGGCCACCTCCTCCGACGGCGACATGATCACCGCCGCGTTCAAGCTCCTCGGTCTCGGCCCCGTCGTCGGCCAGCGCACCTGGGGCGGGGTCGTCGGCATGACCGGCCGCCACCGGCTCGGCGACGGCACCCAGATCACCGTCCCGATGAACGCGGCCTGGTTCCCCGAGTACGGCTGGTCCCTGGAGAACCACGGCGTCGAACCCGACCTCGCGGTCCTCCGCACCCCCCTCGACTGGGCGGAGGGCCGCCACGCCCAGCTGGACGACGCGGTCCATGTGGCCCTCGCCCTCCTGACGGAGACCCCGGCGGCGAGCCCCCCGGGCTACGAGAACCTCCCGGACCGCTCCCGCCCGAAGCTGCCGCCGAGGCCGGACGCGTAGGTCTCAGGGGGGTGCCTGACCGACAGGACCCCCCTAAGCGGTCAGGCCGAGGTCCAGTTCGTACGAGATCCCCGCCCGCCCGTCGATCGTCACGCTCCCGACCGCACCGAAGCCGACCCGCCCGAGCACGGTCCTCGACCCCTCGTTGTCGAGGGTCGTGACGGCGGTCAGCCGGCTCAGCCCGTACTCCTCACGCGCCCGCCGGCACACCTCCCGGACCCCGGCCGTCGCCACCCCGCGCCCGGTCGCCCGCTCGGCCACCCGGTACCCGAGCTCCGCGCCCCCGTCGGCGACGTCGACCAGATTGAACCGCCCGAGGATCTCCCCGTCCTCCCCCACCAGCACATGGAAGTGGATCGCCCCGGTCTCCTGCTCGTCGAGCAGCGCCCGGTGCCGCTCCTCGAACCCACTGAAGTACGCGTCCCCCCGGTCGGGCACGGACGCGGCGAAGTACCCCCGGTTCTCCCGCTCGAAGACGAGCAGGGCGGGGGCGTGATCGGATCGAAGTCGCTCAAGTACGGCCATGGTCGCCACCGTACGAAGATCCGGCCCGGGACACGTACAACTTTTCGGCCCGGTGCCGGTCCGCAGGTCGCACACGCGAAGGCGCACCCGGTGTCGCGGGTGCGCCTCGCTGGTGGAACGCCGGGTCAGATGCCGGACTCGCGGTCCGCGCGCTCCTGCTCCAGGCGGTCCTGCTCCATACGCTCCTGGGCATCCTGCTGACCCCTGCGGCTCGCGTCGTCGGAGCGCTCGCGGCCACGGGAGGCGCGGGAGGACGCTTCGTCCTTCGCCTTGCCCATGGCCTCCTTGGCCTGCTGCTTCGCCTGCGCCGCCTTGTCCTTGAACTGGTCCTGCATGCCCATGGAATTTCACTCCTAGAAGGCTGTGTGGGAGGGGACTTCGTGCCCCCTCGGGCCACGATCAGCGTCGCATGGGCGAGCACCCCACGCATGTCGATCAGTCACGGAGCGTGAGCACCGGCCGTCAGGCACGTGCACGAGCACCGGCCGTCAGGCGCGCTCCGACCGCGCCTGCTCGTCGGCCGCGCCGCCCGCGCCCACCAGGCCCTTGGACACCGAGGCGAGGCGCGGCTCGAAGCGCTTCATCTCGCGCTGCCCGACCGTGGCGATGACGCCCGGCAGACCGCCGCGGACCGACTGCATCCCGCGCAGCCACCACTGCGCGTACACATGGGCCGAGCGCCGCTCGATGCCCGCCACGATCCGGTCGACGGCCGGGCCGAGGGGGTACGTGCGGTTCGAGGGCCACGGCAGCCGCTGCCGCAGCTCCTTCATCACGTCGTCCTGGTCGGCACCCCGCACCATGTCCGTGTCGGTCCAGGAGAGATAGCCGACGCCGACCTTCACCCCCTTGTGCGCGACCTCGGCGCGCAGGCTGTGCGCGAAGGCCTCGACGCCCGACTTGGAGGCGCAGTACGCCGTCATCATCGGCGCCGGGGTGAGGGCGGCGAGCGAGGCGATCTGGAGGAAATACCCGCGGGACTCCATGAGGACCGGCAGGAACGCCCGGCCGGTCACCGCGCCGCCGATCAGGTTGACCTCGATGACCCGACGCCAGGCGTCCGGGTCGGAGTCGACGAACGGACCGCCCGCCGCCACACCGGCGTTGGCGACGACGATGTCGACCTTGCCGAACCGCTCCTTCACCTCGGCCGCGACCTTCGCCATCGCCTCGTGGTCGGTGACGTCGGCGTGCCACCAGTCGGCCTCGGTGTGCAGCCGCCCGGCGACGTCCTTGAGCTGCTCCGGCTCCAGGCCGACAAGGGCGATCCGCGCGCCGCGCGCGGAGAGCTTGCGGGCGAGGAGTTCGCCGACCCCGCGCGCCCCTCCGGTGACGACCGCGACCTGTCCTTCCAGACTCACCCTGCTCATGCCTGCTCCCTCTCCTTCTCCTTCTCCTGCTCCCCGTCCCCGGACGTCACGCCCAGGTAGGTGAGGGTCAGTTCGCGGATCTGCGCGGTGACGGCCTCGGGGGCCTCCACCGGTGTCATGTGGCCCATGCCGGCCAGTTCGACGAGGCCCGTGCAGTGCGGCAGCGCCTCCGCCATCGCGCGGGAGTGGACGGCCGGGGTGAGCCGGTCGGCGGTGCCGACGAGCACGGCCACGGGCAGCCGCAGCCCCCGCAGCCCCTCGCCGAGATCGAGTCCGGCCAGGACCTGCGACCAGCCGTACCGGGAGGCTCGCGGGCAGGCGTGCACGATCCGCGCGCAGGCGTCGACCCGCTCGGGCGCCGAACCGGGCCCCATCGTCGCGTACTTGAGGATCTTCTTCGAGACGGCGTTGACCGGCCCGAGCGGGGCCTTCGCTCCCAGGACGGCCCGGGTGAGCCGGGTGCGCAGACCGCCCGGCCGCAGCGGCACCACGGTGGCCTCTTCCGTCAGCCGGGAGGGCCCGGTCGAGCAGAGCAGGACGGCGGCGGCGTGCTGCCGGAAGCGGGGGCGTCCGGCGGCCGCCATGATCGTCATGCCGCCCATGGAGTGACCGGACAGGACGGCCCGTTCGCCGGGGCCGAGGGTGGCCGCGAGCACGGCCTCCAGGTCGTCGGCGAGCGCCGTCGTCGAGTACCCGCCGGGGCCGGGCACCAGGGAGCGGCCGTGGCCGCGCTGGTCGTAGGCGATGACCCGGTGGTCGGCGGCGAGCGCCCGTATCTGCTCTGCCCAGAAGGTGGTCGAGCAGGTCCAGCCGTGGGCCAGGACGACGGCGGGGGCGCCCTCGGGGCCGTAGACCTCGATGGGGACCGGGGAGCCGTCGGCGGAGACCGCGGTGAGTTCGCGGGACACGGGCAGCGAGGTCAGGTGGCGGCTCACTGGGCGGCCTCCTTCTTCCGGGAGGCGGTACGGGTCTTCGCCCCGGTGACGGGCTTGGGCGCGCGGAGCACCTCGTACTCGGAGAGGTCGACCTGCCGGGTCTCGCGGCGGAACTCGCCCGTGGTGCCCGGCCAGAGCGTGGTGTTGCGGCCGTTGGCGTCGAGGTACCAGCTCTCGCAGCCGCCCGCCTTCCACACGGTCCGCTCCATCCGGGCCTGCACCTTGCGGTTCCAGGCGTGGACGGCGGAGGGCCGGACGGCGAGGGCGGTGCGCCCCCCGAGCACGTCGAGCTGGCGCAGGTAGTCGGCCATGTAGTTCAGCTGGGACTCGATCATCAGGATCATCGAGGAGTTCCCGAGGCCCGTGTTGGGGCCGATGACCGTCATGAAGTTGGGGAAGCCGGCGGCGGTGGCGCCGCGCAGCGCCTCCATGCCGCCCTTCCAGCTCTCGGCGAGGGTCTTCCCCTCGGCGCCGACGACCCGTTCGGCGATCGGCATGTCGGTGACGTGGAAGCCGGTGCCGAAGACGATCGCGTCGACCTCGGTCCCGGTGCCGTCGGCGGCGATGACGGTCGAGCCGCGGACCTCGCGCAGGCCGGAGGCGACGACGTCGACGTTGGGCTTGGCGACCGCCGGGTAGTACGTGCTGGAGAGCAGGATCCGCTTGCAGCCGATGCGGTACGAGGGGGTCAGCTTGGCCCGCAGCACCGGGTCCTTGATGGACTTGGCGATGTTGGCCTTGGCGAGCTTCTCGACGAGCCCGAGTTCGTTCGGGTGCTTGGTGAAGGCGCCGACCTGGAGTTCGCGGATGCCCCAGAGCAGGCCGCGGCGGAGGGTGCCGGTGACGGGCAGGGTGCGGTGGAGCCAGCGCTCGGGGCCGCTGATGGCCCGGTCCATGCGGCGCATGACCCACGGGGGCGTGCGCTGGAAGAGGGTCAGCTTCGCGACCTGGGGCTGGATCGCGGGGACGATCTGGATGGCGGAGGCGCCGGTGCCGATCATGGCGACGCGCTTGCCGGTGAGGTCGTAGTCGTGGTCCCAGCGGGCGGAGTGGAAGACCTTGCCGGGGAAGTCGGCGAGCCCCGGGATGTCGGGGATCTTGGGGTCGGAGAGCGGTCCGGTGGCGGAGACGACGACCTCGGCGCTGAAGGAGCCCGCGCCGGTCTCGATCTCCCAGCGGAGCGTCTCGGCGTCCCACTCCATCCGCAGCACCTCGTGGTTCAGGCGGAGGTGGGGGCGGAGCCCGAAGGTGTCCGTGACATGCTCCAGGTACGCCCGGATGTGGCGCTGCCCCGAGAAGGTCCGCGGCCAGTCGGGGTTGGGCGCGAAGGAGAAGGAGTAGAGGTGGGAGGGGACGTCGCAGGCGCAGCCGGGGTAGCTGTTGTCCCGCCAGGTGCCGCCCACGGAGCCGGCCCGCTCCAGGACCACGAAGTCGGTGATGCCTTCGCGGCGCAGCCGGACCGCGGCGCCGAGGCCACCGAATCCCGATCCGATCACCGCCACCCGTACGTGCTCGTGCTTCGCCATGCCGCCTCCCGTACACCCGACCAATCACGCCAGCAATCACTGGCACAGTCGGGACTGTAGAGCAGCTCCATACCGAGCGGTAGGGGTACGGCGAGGGAAAGTTACCGGCGGTACAACATAGGCTGGCGTGTGTGGCTGAAGGATCAGACGGAGAACAGGCACCGGCAACGGGCGCGCACCCGGGCGTACGCGAGTACCGCATGGAGGAGCTGGCGGCAGCCGCCGGCATCACCGTGCGCACCCTGCGCTTCTACCGCGAGCGCGGCCTGATCCCGCCACCCCGCCGCGAGGGCCGGATCGCCTGGTACGACGAACAGCACCTGGCCCGGCTCCGCACCATCGCCGCCCTCCTGGAGCGCGGCCACACCCTCAACGGCATCGCCGACCTCACCACCGCCTTCGAGAGCGGCCGCAACGTCCGCGAGGTCCTCGCCCTCGACACCCCCAGCGAGGAGGAGCCCGTCCGGCTCACCCCCGAGGAACTCGCCGACCACTTCGCCGGCGAGGTCACCCCGGAGAACCTCGCGGCCGCCCTCGACCTCGGCTACCTCGTCACCGACGGCGAGGAGATCATCCACATCAGCCGACGCCTGCTCGACGTCTCCGCCGCCCTCGTCCGCGAGGGCGTCCCGCTCGCCGAGGTCCTCAAGGCGGGCGCCCGCGTCCGCGAGCACGCCGACGCCCTCGCGGAGCTCTTCACCGACCTGCTGCGCACCCACGCCGCCGAGGACGACCTGTGGCGGCTGCGCCCGCTCGCCAAGAGCGTGGTGGAGGCCGAACTCTCGATGGCGCTCGACCGGCGGCTGCGCCCCGCGCCCCCCGGCGAACCGGCCTCATGATCGCCTGACAGGTTCTTCAACAGTTCTTCATCACCCCCGTCCTACGGTCGCCCCACCCACCGAGGAACGGGAGAACCGATGAGAACCAAGCGGGTGCTGACGGCCGTGGCGGCCTCGGTCGTGGCGTTCGCGCTGACCGGCTGCGGCGGCGGGAGCGACGGGTCGGGGAAGATCCCGACGGCCGCGGACGGCACCGCGTCCGCCGGTACGGGCGGGGGGACGGCCACCGGCGGAGACAGCGGCTCCGCCGCCGGCAAGGACGAGGTCGCCGCGTACGTCGAGGCCCGGCGCGCCTGGGTGTCCTGCCTGCGCGAGAACGGCGTCGACGCCCCCGACCCCGACGCGAACGGCCAGGTCGACCTCGGCGACGGCGTGGCCCTGAAGAAGAACCCGACCTTCCTCAAGGCCTCGGAGAAGTGCGCGCCGCTCAACCGGACGGTCCCCAAGGAGATCGAACGCAGGCTGGCGCCCAAGCTCACCCCCGAGCAGATCAAGACCCAGTTCGCGTTCGCCGAGTGCATGCAGAAGAACGGCGCCCCCGACTTCCCCGATCCGGAGCCCGACGGCAACGTGTACGGGGACATCCAGTGGGACTCGACGACGGCCGCGGCCAAGCAGGCCGCCCGCACCTGCGCCCCGATCATCGGAGACCCCGTCGAGCAGGGCCCGGGCAAGGGCTGAGCGATGAGCGGGATGTTCACGGACAGGGACGACGGGTCCACGGCCGGGGGCCCGGGCCAGGACCCTGCCGCCGGCGGGGAGAACGGGGAGGTCAGGGAGGCGGAGCCGCTGCCGGAGGGGACGGCTCCGGCGGGCACCCCCGGACGCCGGAGGCACCGTACCGTCCTCGTCGCCGCCGCCTTCGTGGTGGTCACGGCGGTCGCCGTGGTCGGCGCGCTCGGCCTCGGAGGTGGCGGCGCCGAGGGCCCCGAGGCCCCGCCGAGAGCGGGTGCCACGGTCGCCGTCACCCGCACCACCCTGGTCGAACGGACCAAGGTCGAGGGCACGTTGGGGTACGGGACGGAGACACCGCTGCCGGTCAAGGCGACCGGCACGGTCACCTGGCTCCCGGAGGCGGGCGCGACCGCCGAGCGCGGGGACACCCTGCTGCGGGTCGACGACCGGCCGGTGGTCCTGCTCTACGGGACGCTGCCGATGTACCGCGAACTGGGCCTCACGGCAGCCGCGACGGCGCCGGAGACCGGGGCCTCCCCGCCTCCGACGCCGGGGGGCACCGGAGACGAGGGCTCCACCTCGGACCCACGCGGGGGTACGGGCTCCGCCTCTAACCCGGGCGGGGGTACGGGCTCCGCCTCGGACCCGGGCGGGGGTACAGGCTCCGGAAAGGGCACGGCCCCGCCACCGGCGACGCCGACCCAGCCGCCCCCGCCCCCGCAGCCGCTCCGTGGCATGGACGTCCTCCAGTTCGAGTCCAACCTCGCCGCCCTCGGCTACGGCGGCTTCACCGTCGACGAGAAGTTCACCTCCGCCACCGAACGGGCCGTGAAGGACTGGCAGAAGGCGCTCGGCGTGCCCAGGACCGGACGGATCGGCCTCGGCGACATCGTGTACGCCTCCGGCCGGGTGCGCCTCGGCCAGGCGGGCGTACGGCTCGGCTCAGCGGCCGGCGAGGACGTCCTCACCTACACCGGCACGACCCGCAAGGTCGTCGTCAACGCCTCGGCCCTCGAAGCCTCCTGGGCCGTACGCGGCGCCGGCGTCACCGTCGGCCTGCCCGACGGAACCCCGGTGAAGGGCGAGGTCGCGGCCATCGGCAGGCAGGCGACCGCGCCCGAGGGAGACAGCGGGCCCCCGACCGTGCCGATCACGATCACCGTCCCCGACCAGCGGGCCCTGGGCCGCCTGGAGAGCGGCCCGGTCAGCGTCGAGTACGTGGGCCGCGAGCGCGAGAACGTCCTGGCCGTCCCGGTCGCCGCCCTGGTGGCGCTCGCCGAAGGAGGGCACGGCCTGGAGACCGAGGACGGCCGCTTCGTCGCGGCCCGGACGGGCCTCTTCGCCGACGGCCTGGTCGAGGTCAGCGGTCCGAAGCTCCGCGAGGGCCTGAAAGTGAGGATCCCGCAGTGAGCGACAGCACGGACCCCGCCCCCGTGGTGGAGTTCCGGTCGGTCTCGAAGACGTACCCCGGCGGGGTCAGGGCGGTCCAGGACGTCAGCCTGCGGATCCGGCGGGGCGAACTCGTCGCGATCGTGGGCCCGTCGGGCTCGGGAAAGTCCAGCATGCTGAACCTGATGGGCAGCCTCGACCGCCCCTCGGCCGGCCACGTCCTGGTCGACGGACACGACGTCGCCACCCTCACGGACCGGGAGGTCTCCGCACTGCGGGCCACCCGGATCGGCTTCGTCTTCCAGCAGTTCCACCTGGCGGTCGGCGTCCCGGTCCTGGACTCGGTCGCCGACGGCCTCCTCTACGCCGGGGTCCCCGCCCGCCGCCGCCGGACCCGCGCGGCCGCCGCCCTCGCCAGGGTCGGCCTGAGCCACCGCGTCCACCACCTGCCGCACCAGCTGTCCGGCGGCGAACGGCAACGCGTCGCGGTGGCACGGGCGGTGGTCGGCGGACCGGCGGTGCTGCTCGCCGACGAACCGACCGGAAACCTGGACTCCGCGTCCGGGACGGCGGTGCTCACGCTCCTGCGCGAGCTGCACACGGCCGGTACGACCGTCGTGGTCATCACCCACGACCGGGAGATCGCGGCCGCCCTCCCCCGCCGCATCGAGATGCGGGACGGCCGGGTGGTCGCCGACACCGCCACGGAACCCACGAGAGGAGCGCTCGGATGATCCCCGCTCCCCGAGGCAGACGCCCCGGGCCCGGACGCCGGGGCCGGCGCGCCGGGCACCCCGGCCCCGCGCTCCGTCCGGCCCGGCTGCGCCCCGCCGACGTGATCCGCCTCGGCGGCACCGGCCTGCGCACCCGCCCGCTGCGGGTGTTCCTCTCCGCGCTCGGCATCGCGATCGGCGTCGCCGCCATGATCGCGGTGGTCGGCATCTCCGGCTCGGGCCAGGCGGAGGTGGACCGCAGGCTCGACGCGCTCGGCACCAACCTGCTGCGGGTCGCCCCCGGTGCCACGCTCAGCGGGCAGCGGACCAGGCTCCCGGCCGAGGCGGTGGCGATGATCGGCCGCATCCCCCCGGTCGACGACGGTGCCGCCACCGGCACGACCGGGGCGAAGGTCTACCGCAACGACCGGATCGCCGTCGGACGCACCGGCTCCCTCACCGTCCTGGCCGCCGACGACGGACTCCTCCCGGCGGTCGGCGGCGAGCTCCGCAGGGGCCGCTGGCTGGACGCGGCGACCGCGCGCTACCCGGCGGTGGTGCTCGGCGCGACGGCCGCCCAGCGACTCGACATGTACACCCCCGGGACCCGGGTCTGGCTGGGCGGCCGCTGGTTCTCCCTGGTCGGCGTCCTCGACCCCGTACCCCTCGCTCCGGAGCTCGACGCGGCGGCGCTCGTCGGCTGGCCGGCGGCGCGGACGTATCTGCGCTTCGACGGGCATCCGTCGACGGTGTACGTCCGGACCGAGGACAGCGCGATCACAGCGGTACGGGCGGTGCTCCCGGCCACCGCGAACCCGGCGAAGCCCGCCGAGGTGCAGGTGTCCCGCCCCTCGGACGCGCTCGCGGCCCGCGAGGCCACCGAGTCGGCGCTCACCGGACTGCTCCTGGGTCTTGGCGGGGTCGCGCTGCTCGTCGGCGGGGTCGGCGTCGGCAACACCATGGTCATCTCCGTCCTGGAGCGCCGGCCGGAGATCGGGCTTCGCCGGGCGCTGGGGGCCACCCGCGGCCAGATCCGGGGCCAGTTCGTCACCGAGTCGCTGCTGCTCTCGGTGATCGGCGGTCTCGGCGGCACCGTCCTGGGGACGCTGATCACGGCGGCGTACGCCCTGAGCAGAGGGTGGCCGACGGTGGTCCCGGTGTGGGCGACGGCGGCGGGCGTGGGGGCGACGCTGGTGATCGGCGCGCTCGCGGGCCTCTATCCGGCGGTGCGGGCCAGCCGCCTCGCCCCGACGGTGGCCCTGTCGGGAACGTGATCCCGCAGCGGCTCTCCGTCCCCCGGGAAGCGGCCAATCCGGTCCCGTACCGCACGGACCGGATTGGCCTTTTCCCTCCGGTACGGAATTCTGAACTCCGAAGGAACGGAAGGAATTCCGCCACCCCGACCGGCGGCCACCACCCCGCACGAAGGCACCGGAAAAGGCCGGGGAACCGGAAGAGGAAGACGATCTCCCACCCTCTCCGCCATCCCCCAACGCGTCCGAAAAAGCTTCCCGCACCGAACCCGCGAAAAGCAGCCGACCGCCCTTTCCCCCATTGAAAGCGAGCGACCCCCCGGCAATTCTTTCTCCGCACTCGAACGAACCGGCCCGCCCGTCGCCCCGACGGACGGGAACGACCAAGAGTTCAGGAGAGATCGATGCGTCTTCGGACGAAGCTCGCCGCGGTGGCGCTCGGCGCCGTCGCGGCCACCGGCGGCCTGGTCCTGCCGACCACGGCGGCCGTGGCCGCGCCGGAAGGCACCGCCGCGTGCTACAGCCCCGGCTGGTCCAACAAGGACGGCCGGGCCGGCAGCACGAACACGAACTACGTGAACATCCGCTCCGGCCCGACGACCGAGTGCGGTTCGCACGGGCAGGCGCAGATGAGCCACAGCCTCACCCTGCACTGCTGGGTCTCCGGCCAGAACGGCACGTGGTCGCACGTCCGTGACAACACCACCGGCGTCTCCGGCTGGATCAAGGACAGCCTGCTCAACGGATACGGGTCCAACGCTCAGTGCTGATCCCGCACGCCGCTGCCGGCCCCGCCGCGCGGGGCCGGCAGCACCACCGTGAACACCGACCCCACCCCCACCTCGGACGTCACCTCGACCGCCCCGTGATGGTCCGCCACGATCTGCCGGGCGATGGAGAGACCGAGACCGCTGCCTCCGGTCGCCCGCCCGCGGGCCGCGTCCGCCCGCCAGAAACGGTCGAAGAGACGCGGCAGGTCGGCGGCGGGAATCCCGCTGCCGGTGTCCCTGACCGCGATCCGCACCAACTCGTCCCGTTCCGCGAGTTCGAGCCGCACACCACCCCCGGGAGCCGTGTGCCGCACCGCGTTGCCGACGAGATTGCCGAGGGCCTGACGCAGCCGGTCCGGGTCCCCGTGCAGACGTACGGTGCCGGGGCCCGCCCCGACCACCTCGACGGTCACCCCGGCCGCCGCCGCCCGCGCGCTGTGCGCCGTCCGGCAGGCCTCGACGAGCTCCCGGGCGTCGAGGGTCCTGCGGTGGTACGTGAGTGCGCCCGCCTCCGCGAGCGCCAGGTCCTGGAGGTCGTCGACGATCCGCTGCTGGAGCAGCACCTCCTCGTGGAGCGAGTCGAGCAGCTCGGCGTCGGCGGCGAGGACACCGTCCCTCAGCGCCTCCAGATAGCCACGGAGGTTGGCCAGCGGGGTGCGCAGCTCGTGGGCGATGTCCCCGACGAGCCGGCGCTGCCGTTCCTCGCTGTCCTGGAGGGAGCCGGCCATCCGGTTGAAGGACCGGCCGAGCTCGGCGATCTCGTCCCGGCCCGAGGCGGGCACCCTGCGGCCGAGGTCACCCTCGCCGAGCCCCCGGGAGGCCGCCGTCAGGGCCCGTACGGGTCGCAGCACGGCGCGGCTGAGCAGCAGCGCGCAGGCGAGCGCGGCGGCGGCGACGCCGGCCGCGACGACGACGGTCGGGCCGACCTCCAGGGTCTGTCCGGCATCGTCGACGGCGCCGAGCCGCACGGTGAGCGGCTGGGGTCCGACGGCCGCGGTCCGTTCGGTGAAGACCCGCTGGAGGCAGCTGTGGAGGGCGGCGGTGGCCTGCTGGGCGCGGCAGACCGCGGTGGCGGCGAAGTTCTCGTCCTGCGTGCGGGCCGGCGGTTCCCCGGCCCGCACGCAGGACGCCGAGCCCTGGCCGCCGCCGGGGGCCTTCCCGCCGTCCGTGAAGACGGGCACCCCGTACTTCCCGCGCTCGACGGTGACCGTGTGCCCGGCGCGGGTGAGACAGGCGGCGTACGTCACTCCCGCCGCGTACTCGTGGATCATGTGGCCGGTCACCTTGCCGAGGGAGCCGGGGTCGAAGGACGGGGGCAGGCCGAGGGCGGGCCGGGGGTCGACGAGCAGCGGGGGCGCGGTGCCGCCGGGGCGCGGGTCGCGGCCGAGGAGCGCGTCGGAGTCGGCGATCTGCCCCTGGCCGCCGGTGCTGATCCGGATGCGCTGCCCGGTCTCCTCGCTGAGGGCGCGTACGGTGCCGGCGATCCCCTCCCAGGTGCCCCGGGTCGCCCCGTAGGCGCGCAGCTCCTCGGTGATCCGGGCGACGGACTGCCGGTCGGCGGCGGCGGACTCGCGGAGCTGCCCGGCGGCCTGACGGAGAGTCAGCCAGGCGGTGGCGGCGGTGGCGGCGAGGGCGACGAGCAGGACGAGCGAGAAGACCCGCAGCCGAAAAGTCACGCGCCCGCCCCTTCCCCGGCCGGCCCGTCGGAGAGCCGGTATCCCCGCCCGTACACGGTCTCCAGGCGGCGGGGGCGGGCCGGGTCGGGCTCCAGTTTCAGCCGCAGATTGCGCACGTGGACGTCGACGGTGCGTTCCAGGACGTCGCTGTCGAAGCCGAAGACCCGCTCGATGATCTGCGCGCGGGTGAAGACCCGCCCCGGCTCGCGGGCCAGGACTTCGAGGAGGGAGAACTCCTTCGAGGTAAGGGCGACCGGGCGGCCGGCGACCCGGACCTCGAAGCGGGCGGTGTCGAGTTCGACGTCGCCCACCCGCAGCAGCTCGTCACGGGCTGCCGCGCCGCTCGCCCGGGACCGGCGGAGGAGGGCGCGGACCCGGGCGGTCAGCTCCCGGGGGCTGTACGGCTTGGTGAGATAGTCGTCGGCGCCGAGGTCGAGGCCGAGGAGCATGTCCTCCTCGGTGCTGCGCGCGGTGAGCAGCAGGATCGGGACGTCGGATCCCTCGGAGCGCAGAATGCGGCACACGTCGAGTCCGTCGACGAAAGGAAGCATCACGTCGAGGACGACGAGATCCGGTCGTACGGTCCGGACCCGTTCCAATGCGGAACGTCCGTCCGCGACCACCTGGACGGTATTCCCCTCCCGCTCCAGATAGATCCGAATCAGCCGTGACTGCTTTTCGTCGTCCTCGGCGATCAGAATGCGCGCGTTCAACGATGCCCCCCACCCGGTTCCGCCCATTCGTATCGAACGGTACCGCGCGGGATTCGCCTACAACTCGTAGACGGCGGTGACGGGGGCGTGGTCGCTCCACCGTTCCTCATGGGTCGCGGCCCGCTCGACGTACGCCTTCACGGCCTTGGCGGCGAGACGGGGCGTGGCGATCTGGTAGTCGATCCGCCAGCCGCTGTCGTTGTCGAAGGCCCGCCCGCGGTAGGACCACCAGGAGTAGGGCCCCTCCTGCTCGGGGTGGAGCGCGCGCACGACGTCGACGTAGCCCCCGTCGCCCTCGCCGAGGACCCGTCCGAGCCACTCCCGCTCCTCGGGGAGGAACCCGGCGTTCTTCCTGTTGGCCCGCCAGTTCTTGAGGTCGGCCTCACGGTGGGCGATGTTCCAGTCGCCGCAGACGACGACGTCCCGGCCGTCGGCGGCGGCGCGGCCCCTGAGGTCCTTCAGATAGGGGAGGAACTCCCCCATGAACCGCATCTTCTCGTCCTGGCGCTCGGTGCCGACCTCGCCGGAGGGCAGGTAGAGGCTGGCGACGGTGACGCCGGGCAGGTCGGCCTCGACGTACCGGCCGCTGCCGTCGAACTCACTGGACCCGAAGCCGACGCGCACCCGGTCGGGCTCGCGCCGCGTGTAGAGGGAGACCCCGGCGCGGCCCTTGGCGGCGGCGGGGGCGTGGACGGTGGACCAGCCCTCGGGCGCCCGCACCTCCACGGGCAGCTGCGCCTCCTCGGCACGCACCTCCTGGAGGCAGACGACGTCGGCGGAGGTCCCGGCCAGCCACTCCACGAAGCCCTTCTTTGCGGCGGCGCGGAGACCATTGACATTCACGGTGGTGACAGTGAGCATCCGGGGAGAATACCGGCACCAAACGGTCGCATACATGTACGATACTCCGCATGAACATCCAGCCCACGCCCTATGACCACCCCGACGCCGTCAAACTCAACGACGCCGTCCAGGCCGAGTACGCCGTCCGCTACGACGACGAGGGCGATGTCACACCGCTGGACGCCGGGATGTTCGTCCCTCCGCGCGGCCTCTACCTCCTCGCGTACGACCCCGAGGACCGCCCCGTCGCCAGCGGCGGCTGGCGCACCCAGGACAAGAACGACGAGGGCTACGAGGACGGCGACGCCGAGCTCAAGCGCATGTACGTGATCCCCGAGGCCCGCGGCCTGGGCCTGGCCCGCCGCATCCTGGCCGCCCTCGAGGCCGACGCCCGCGCGGCCGGCCGCACCCGCATGGTCCTGGAGACGGGCGTCGCCCAGCCGGAGGCGATAGCCCTCTACGCCTCCAGCGGCTACGAACCCTGCCCCAAGTTCGGCTACTACCGCGACCACCCCACCAGCCGCTGCTACGCGAAGCCGCTGACCTGAGCACAGCCGGCCCGGAGCAGCGGGTGGCGCTCCGGAAGACCGGGCGGGTGGCGCGGCTGGTCACCGCGACGAGCAGCCGGTCCGCGCCGGGACTCAGACGCCGGAATCAGGGGCCGGTGTCGCGGCATGGATCAGCCGGTCCGTCCCGATGATGGGAAGAGCCGTGTCGCCGCGCCCCGGGGAGGAGATCGTCCATCTCCAAGGCTGTCCGCCCTCTCGCGGGCACCGTGCCGGACATGTCTGGGCCACGAAGGGCCGCAGGCGCCCTCCTGCCCGCAGCGCCGCCTCGGCCTCGGCCCGGCCACTCCGGCCGTCCGCACGGGCGAGAACGCGGAGGCCGTCGTACGACCCCCGAAAACGACGAAGATCCCGCCCGATCTTGCGATCGGACGGGATCTTCGGTGTCTGTGGACCTGTGGGGATTTGAACCCCAGACCCCCTCGATGCGAACGAGGTGCGCTACCAGACTGCGCCACAGGCCCTTGCGACGTGTGAAACATTAGCATCCCGGCCGGGGAGAACAAAAATCGCTTCCGCCGCAGGTCAGCCGGGGGCGGTCGGGGCCCCCGGCCGGGGGTCATTCGTTGGCGGCCCGGGGGCGGTCGTCGTCCGCGTACTGGTCGAAGAGCGGGGTGCGGCCGTGGTCGCGGCCGCGGCGCGGCGGGGTGGCGCGCTGGCGCGGGGCCGGCGCGGGGGCCGGGGCCGGGTCGGCCGCCGTGGAGGAGCGGGCCGCGCTCCAGGTCTCCGGATCCGTGATGTCGATGCCGCTGGTGGCGCGCGGGGCGACCGGGGCGGTGACGTACGTGGGGAGCGGGACCGGTACCGGCTCCCAGCTGTCGCCGCGGGCCGGGCCGCGGTCGCGCTGCTGGTCGACCCACTCGGCGTGGTCGGTCTGCTCGACCAGGGCGCGGCGGTCCGCCTCCTGAGGAGAGGGAGTCTGGGAGGCGTCGGGCGCCGGCTCGGGCGTGGGGGCGGGGCGCCTGCTCTCGCGGAGCCGGGCCGCCGCCGCCTCGGCGCGCCGACGGTCCATCACGTACACGAAGCGGCGTCGTTCCTGGACCCGCAGATGCACGATGTACGCACTGAGGAGCAGCGCGGGGACTGCCGGCGCCCACAGGAAGGGGATTCCGCCGACGGCCGCGACGACGGCGCCGAGGGTGAAGGCCGCGAAGAGGAGCGTCGTGGTGCGGCGGCGGCGCGCCAGGACCTTGCCGCGGCGGGCGCGTTCGGCGGCGGCTCCGGTGGCGGGGCGGGCCGGCGAGGGCGCGGGGTTCGGCGCGGGTTCCGGTTCGGGTTCCGGGAGTTCCAGGCGCGCCTCGGTCCTGGCCGGGGGCGCGGAGAAGGCCCGGACGTCGACCGAGCTCAGATGCTCGGTCTCCGCGTCCGGGTCCACGTCGGGCGTCGGACCCTCCGCCGTACGGTCCCGCTCCCTGAGCTCCTTGGCGTACCGGCGCTCCATGCCCGCCCGTCCGGAAAGCAGCCGGATGGCGGTGCTGAAGCGTTCCGTCGGACGGGCTTCGTTCAGCTCGTCCTGCCTGCGGAGCCACATCGGCACCAAGTAGGCGGCCCAGGCCCCGACGATGACTGCGTAGATGAGGCCGCTGCTGCTCACGCTTCACACGGTAGAGGGGTTCGCGTGACGGCATCGGCCAATTGGCCCGGTGTGTCGCACGATCTGGCTGATATCACTGAAGTTTTTTGTGATTGTTCAGATCGATTGACCGTCAGCGACCGCTGAATTCGAACATTCATTTTATTCTTGCTTGATGCCAGCGGCGCAGCAGCCCCTCCGGCACCTCCTCCACCGTCAGCGCGAAGACCAGATGGTCCCGCCAGGCGCCGTCGATATGGAGATAGCGGGGCCGCAGCCCCTCCTCGCGGAATCCCAGTTTCTCCACGACCCGGCGCGAAGGCCCGTTCTCCGGGCGGATGCACACCTCCATGCGGTGCAGCCCGACCGAGCGGAAGCAGTGGTCGACGGCGAGCGCGACCGCCGTCGGCATCACCCCGCACCCGGCCACCTCGCTGTCCACCCAGTAGCCCACGTGCCCCGAGCACATCGAGCCCCAGGTGATCCCGGCGACCGTCAACTGGCCGACGAGCCGCCCCCGGTACTCGATGACGAACGGCAGCATCCGGCCCGCGTTCGCCTCGGACCGCAGATGGCGGACCATCTGACGGAACGTCGGCCGCCGCGCGACCGGCCCGTCAGGAGGAGGCGGCGGAACGGTCGCCTCCCAGGGCCGCAGCCACTCGCGGTTGCGCCGGTTCACCTCCCGCCAGGCCGCGTGGTCGCGCATCCTTATCGGACGGAGCACCACATCGCCGTCCACGAGGACGACCGGCCAGGACGGGATCACGACGGTCTCGGGTGGTCGCCGCCACGGATCTGGTCGACGGCGTGCCGGAGGATCGGCTCCAGGACGGCAAGACCGTCCCGTACCCCGCCGGACGATCCCGGCAGGTTGACGATCAGGGTGCCTCCGGCGACCCCCGCGAGGCCACGCGAGAGCGCCGCCGTCGGGACCTTCTCCCGGCCGTACGCGCGGATCGCCTCCGGGATGCCAGGGATCTCCCGCTCCAGGACCCGGCGGGTCACCTCGGGGGTCTCGTCGGTGGGCGAGATGCCCGTACCGCCGGTGGTGACGATGACGTCGTACCCGGCGGCGACCCCGGCGCGCAGCGCCGCCTCGACGGGCGCCCCGTCCGGGACGACCTGCGGGCCGTCCACGGCGAACCGCATCCGGGTCAGGCCCTCCGCGATCAGCGGACCGCCCTTGTCCTCGTAGACCCCGGCCGATGCCCGGTTGGAGGCGGTGACGACCAGCGCGCGGTAGGCCGCGGCCGGGACCTCCTCCGGCGGCCCCGCGGGCTCCTCGTGCTCGTGTGCCCCCGCCACCCGGCCCGCGCGCGTCACGCCTCGGCCCTCGTCCAGTGGCCCGACTTGCCGCCCGTCTTCTCCTCCACCCGTACGTCGGAGATGACCGCGCCCTTGTCGACCGCCTTGATCATGTCGACGACCGTCAGGGCGGCCACGGAGACCGCCGTCAGGGCCTCCATCTCGACGCCGGTGCGGTCCGTGGTCTTCACCGTCGCCAGGATCTCGACCGCCTCGTCGGTGACCGCCAGGTCCAGGGTCACGCCGGAGACGGCGAGCGGGTGGCAGAGCGGGATGAGGTCCGGCGTCTTCTTGGCGCCCATGATCCCGGCGATCCGCGCGGTCGCGAGCGCGTCGCCCTTCGGGACGCCCTCACCGCGCAGCAGCTCGATCACGCGCGGCGAGACGAGGACCCGCCCGCTGGCGCGCGCCGTGCGGGACGTGACGTCCTTCGCCGATACGTCGACCATGCGGGCCGCGCCCGCCTCGTCGATGTGGGTGAGACCTTGCTGCGTGCTCATCGCCGTGACACTCCCGGTCGCTGTGTGGGACGACACCGTACCCCCACCCTCGCCCCCTCAGCCGAGGAGGACCACTTCCAGCGCGGTGCCCGGCTCCACCGTCTCCGTGTCCTCCGGGACCACGAGCAGGCAGTCCGCGTGCGCGAGGGCCGCGATCAGATGGGAGCCGGCGCCGCCCACCGGGGTGACCGTGCCCGCCTCCGGGTCGTACCTCCCCCGGAGGAACTGCCGGCGCCCGGAGGGTGACGACAGCGCCTTGTCGGCGACGAGCTCGGCCCGCACCCGCGGCCGGTGCAGGTCCTCGACGCCCATCAGGGCGCGGATGGCGGGGCGGACGAACAGCTCGAAGGAGACGTACGAGGAGACCGGGTTGCCCGGGAGCGCGAGGAGCGGGATCTGCTCGGCGCCGATCGCGCCGAAGCCCTGCGGCTTGCCCGGCTGCATGGCCAGCTTGCGGAAGTCGACCTGGCCGTCGGCGGTCAGCGCCTCCTTCACCACGTCGTACGCGCCGACGCTCACCCCGCCCGTGGTCACGATCAGATCGGCCCGGATGAGCTGGTCCTCGATGGTGGCGCGCAGCGACTCCGCGTCGTCGGCGACGGCGCCCACCCGGTAGGCGAGGGCGCCCGCGTCCCGCGCGGCCGCGGCGAGCGCGAAGCTGTTGGAGTCGTGGATCTGGCCCTCGCCCAGCGGCTCGCCGGGCTGGACCAGCTCGCTGCCGGTGGACATGACGACCACGCGGGGACGGGGACGGACCTTCACCGTGCCCCGGCCGATGGCCGCGAGCAGGCCGATCTGCGGCGGGCCCAGGACCGTGCCCGCCGCGAGGGCGAGCTCGCCCGCCCGTACGTCACTGCCCGCCCTGCGGACATGAGCGCCCGCCTCGGCGGACCGGTGCACCCGGACCTCGCCGGCCGCGCCCTCGGGGGCGGCGCTCGCGGCGGTCATGCCGGTGGCCGCGCCCCCGCCCGTACCGCCGTCGGTCCACTCGACGGGGACGACGGCCTCGGCGCCGGGCGGCAGCGGGGCGCCGGTCATGATGCGGGCGGCCTGACCCGGGCCGACCTCGGGCAGTCCTTCGGCGCCCGCGGCGACGTCGCCGACGACGGTGAGGACGGCGGGGAACTCCTCGGTGGCACCGGCGATGTCGGCGACCCGGACCGCGTACCCGTCCATGGAGCTGTTGTCGAAGGGGGGCAGCGCGACCGGCACCGTCACGTCCTCGACGAGGACGCAGCCCTGCGCGTCGAGGAGTTGCAGTTCGATGGGTTCGAGCGGGCCGACGGTCGCGAGGATGTCGGCCAGGTGCTCGTCCACCGACCACAGACCGCGGGCGGGGCCCGCGCAGGGGTCGGGCGCGCCCTTCTCCCGGTCGTCGTGGTCGTCGTGGGACGGCGACGGTGCCGCGCTGCTGCTCAAGGTTCTACATCTCCTCGCTGACGTATCTCCGGAGCCAGGACCGGAAGTCCGGTCCCAGATCTTCACGTTCGCACGCGAGTCTGACAATGGCACGCAGATAGTCACCGCGGTCACCGGTGTCATAACGGCGGCCCTTGAACACGACGCCGTGCACCGGGCCGCCGATCTTCTCGTCCGAGGCGAGCGTCTGCAGGGCGTCCGTCAGCTGGATCTCCCCGCCGCGGCCCGGCTCGGTCTCCCGCAGCGTCCCGAAGACGGCCGGATCCAGTACGTAGCGTCCGATGATGGCGTAGTTGCTGGGCGCCTCGTCCGCGTCCGGCTTCTCGACCAGGTCCGTCACCTTCACGACGTCCTGGTCGGCGGTCGGCTCGACGGCCGCGCAGCCGTACAGATGGATCTGGGAGGGGTCGACCTCCATGAGGGCGATCACGCTGCCGCCCTCCCGCTCCTGGACCTCCACCATCCGCGCGAGCAGCGGGTCGCGCGGGTCGATCAGGTCGTCGCCGAGGAGGACCGCGAAGGGCTGGTCGCCGACGTGCGGGGCGGCGCAGAGCACGGCGTGGCCGAGGCCGCGCGGGGCGCCCTGGCGGACGTAGTGCATGGTGGCGAGGTCGCTCGACTCCTGGACCTTGGAGAGGCGTTCGTCGTCGCCCTTCCGGCTCAGGGCCTCCTCCAGCTCGTAGTTCCGGTCGAAGTGGTCCTCCAGGGGACGCTTGTTCCGGCCGGTGATCATCAGGACGTCGGAGAGGCCGGCCGCGACGGCCTCCTCGACGACGTACTGGATCGCCGGCTTGTCGACGACCGGCAGCATCTCCTTCGGCGTCGCCTTGGTCGCCGGGAGGAAGCGGGTGCCGAGGCCGGCGGCCGGGATGACAGCCTTGCTGATCCGGCCGAGCCTGGGGAGCGACTGATTCATACGAGCACCTTAGTCGTTGGGAATGAGAGGAAGATGTGGGTTTGGTTAACTTCCTCCACATAAAGACAGTTGCAAGCGTTTTGCGCATACACACGAGGCCGTCATGACCCCTGAGATGTCCGAAAAGACCCTGCTGCGCAGTCGACTTCTGGGCGCCCGCGCCGCCCTGGACGCCGCCACCCTGACGTGGACGGCCGAGTCGCTCGCCGGCCACGGAGTGGAGCTGCCCGAGCTCGCCGAGGCGTCCACCGTCGCCGCCTATGTGTCGGTGGGCCGCGAGCCGGGCACGCGCGCGCTGCTCGACGCGCTCCACGCGCGCGGGGTGCAGGTCCTGCTGCCCGTCCTGCTCCCCGACAACGACCTGGACTGGGCCGTGTACGAGGGTCCGGAGCGGCTCGCGAAGGCCCGCCGGGGGCTTCTCGAACCGATGGGGCCCCGGCTCGGTCCGGACGCCGTGTGCGCCGCGGACGCCGTCCTGCTGCCGGGGCTCGCGGTCGACGGGCGCGGGATGCGCCTCGGGCGGGGCGGCGGCTCGTACGACCGGGTGCTCGCCCGGCTCGCACGCGCGCGCAAGGACCCTGCCCTGGTGGTGCTCCTCTACGCGGACGAGGTGGTCGCCCGGGTCCCGGAGGAACCGCACGACCACCCCGTGCACGCGGTGGTGACCCCGGAGGGGGTCACCCGCTTCTCCGCGGCGCCTACGGCTTGAGGACCAGCGTGTCCTTCGTGGCCGCGTCGACCGCCGCCCTGCCGTAGGGCCAGTCGTAGAGCTCGCCCCTCGCCCAGGCGTCCGTCTGGTCGGTGTAGTGGGAGTGGAAGGCGTGGCCGGAGGCTCCGGTCAGGTTGATCCACCGGGACCTGTCCCAGTCGCCGACGTTGACCACCATCCGCATCGACGGCACCCAGATGACCTCGTAGCCGCCGGCCGCGTTCCAGCCGGTGGCGTCGACGGCCGCCTCGCCGCCGCCCAGGTTCCAGGGACCGCGGTTGAGCATCCGCCGCACGGCGTCGGGTCCCGCGGTGCCGAGGGTCTGGTTCTCGAGGGTCAGCTGGTGCAGCCGGCCCCAGCTCCAGGTGGAGACGTCCTTGCCGAGCTTGGCGGTCAGCTCCCAGCGGGCGTCCTTCATGGCGCGGGCGAGCAGCTGGTCACGGGTCTCGGTGGCCTGGTCGGTGCGGTTGCCGGGGGTGACCCACCACTCGCTCTTCTCCTGCTTGAGGAGCGGGCGGACGACCTCGTACCAGCGGTCGCCGCCGTCCGGCTGCGCCGAGTCGGGGTCGCGCTGGCCGCACTCGCGGACGAGCTTGTTCTGCTCGTCGACCGGGCCGGTGGCGTCGGCCGGGCGCACGTTGATGCAGTCGCCCTCGGCGCGCAGTTCCTTGGGCAGCTTGTCGCCGAAGGACAGCTTGAGGACGTTGCGCCAGACCGCGTTGAAGTAGGCGGCGGCGGCTGAGTCGGGTTCCTGGGTGTAGTCCCAGCCCTCCAGGAGCTTCTGCGCCTCACGGACGTACGGGTCGGCGATGTCGATCTTCAGCAGGAGCGGGTTGAGCAGGGTCGCGATCTCGCTGCGGTTGTCCGTCTGCATGGTCCGCATGTCGTCCGGCGAGATCTTTCCGCCGTCCTTGGTCTTCGACTCGATGAGGTCGTTGATCCGCTGGCTGCGGGAGCCGTAGCCCCAGTCCTTGGTGAGCAGGTCGGGGTAGGTCCTGGGGTCGATGACGGCCTGGTTGGCGGTGACGATGTAGCCGCGCTCCGGGTCGTACTCGTAGGGCAGCTTCTCGAAGGGGATGTACCCCTTCCACCGGTACGAGGAGTCCCAGCCCGGCGCCGGGACGGTGCCGTCGAAGCCCTTGGAGCGCTGCGGGATCTTGCCCGGGGACTGGTAGCCGATGTGGCCGTCGGTGTCGGCGTAGACCAGGTTCTGCGAGGGGACCTCGAAGTTCTTGGCGGCGGCCCGGAAGGTGGTGAAGTCCTTGGCGCGGTCGATCGCGAAGATCGCGTCCATCGACCTGCCCGGCTGGAGGGCGGTCCACTGGAGGGAGACGCCGTAGCCGGTGCTGCGGTCGGGGGCGGAGTTGCCGACGGGGGCCTTCTGTCCGACCTTCTCCAGTTCGGCGGAGCGGTCGGAGACGAGCGGGCCGTGGCCGGTGGAGCGGACGGTGATCTTCCGGTCGCTGCCGCCGGCGACCTTGATGGTCTCCTCGCGGATGACGAAGGGCTTGACCTTGCCGTCGACGAGGTAGCCGTCGGGGCCGATCTTCTCCAGGAAGAGGTCGGTGACATCGGCGCCGAGGTTGGTGAGCCCCCAGGCGATCTTGTCATTGTGTCCGATGATCACACCGGGCATGCCGGAGAAGGTGTAGCCCGAGACGTCGTAACGGCAGGTCGCCGAGACCGAGCGGCAGTGCAGGCCCATCTGGTACCAGAGGGACGGCAGCTGCGGCGCGAGGTGCGGGTCGTTGGCGAGCAGCGGCTTGCCGGAGGTCGTGTACTCGCCCGAGACGACCCAGGAGTTCGAGCCGATGCCGTTGCCGTTGGGGCCGAGGAGGGCGGGGATGCCGTCGAGGACCTCGGAGAGGGCGCCGAGCTGCGACTCGATGCCGCCCTGCGAGGAGCCGGAGCCGCCGGGGCCGGTGCCCGGGGTCTCGCCGGTGGTCGCCCCGTCGCCCTCGTCGGCCTTCGCCTTCGGGTCGAACGCGCCGGTGGACCCGTCGACCGCGCCCCGACCGACGATCGGCTGGTGGAGCGCGTACGGGTACTCGGGGTACAGCTGCTTGATCTGGCTCGCGCTCAGCCGGCTCGTCATCAGCGAGCGGTCGATCTCGTCCTGCATGTTGCCGCGCAGGTCCCAGGCCATCGCCTTGAGCCAGGCCACCGAGTCGACCGGCGTCCACGGCTCGATCGCGTAGTCGTTGGTGAAGGCCAGGGCCGCGTACTCGACGGAGATGTCGGCGGGCTCCCGGTCCTTCAGGTAGGCGTTGACGCCCTCCGCGTACGCCTTGAGGTACTTCTTCGTCTCGGCCGACAGGACCGTGTCGTACTCCTGCTGCGCGACCCGGCGCCAGCCGAGCGTGCGCAGGAAGGAGTCCGTCTCGACCTGGCCCTCGCCGAACATCTCGGAGAGCCGGCCCGCGGTCACGTGCCGCCGGACGTCCATCTCGTAGAAGCGGTCCTGCGCCTGGACGTAGCCCTGGGCGCGGAAGAGGTCCGTCTCGTTGTCCGCGTAGATCTGCGGGACGCCGTTCGCGTCGCGCTTGACCTCGACCTCGCCCGAGAGGCTGTCGAGCCGGATCTCGCCCGTGGTCTGCGGGAACGAGGCCCGGACGGTGCTCACACCCCAGTACCCGCCGTACGCGACGCCCGCGACCAGGGCGAGGACCAGGACGAGGAGGATCAGGCGGGCGCGCCGCCCTTTCTTCTTGGCGGGAGGCGCGGTCGTGTTGGAGGGCATCGCTGTCCTTCGAGGGGCAGGGTGGTCCTGGAGTACGGGAGCAACCTTAGGCGCAGCGTCCGGACGGCCCGGACGCGGTGTCAGGAAGAGAACCGTACTGATGAGCGAGGAGACGCACCGCGGGCGTCAAGAAAACGTTAAAGATTAGGTAAGGTAACGAAGTGTCGGCCGCTGGAGGAACGATCCAGCTGCATGTGAGGGGAAGGAACGGCCACTGACTGTCCACCAGCTCAACGAACTCCTGCTCGTCAGCTCCCTCGTGCTGCTGATCGCGGTCGCGGCCGTACGGATCTCGTCCCGGAGCGGGCTCCCCAGCCTGCTGCTCTACCTCGGCATCGGCATCGCCATCGGCCAGGACGGCATCGGCAACGTCGCCTTCGACAACGCCGAGCTGACGCAGGTCATCGGCTACGCCGCCCTCGTCGTGATCCTCGCCGAGGGTGGCCTCGGCACGAAGTGGAAGGAGATCAAGCCGGCGCTGCCCGCCGCGGTCGTCCTCTCCACCGTCGGCGTCGCCGTCAGCGTGGGCATCACGGCCGCCGCCGCCCACTACCTCGTCGGTCTCGACTGGCGACAGGCCCTGATCATCGGTGCCGTCGTCTCCTCCACCGACGCCGCCGCCGTCTTCTCCGTTCTGCGCAAGGTGCCGCTGCCCTCACGGGTCACCGGCGTCCTGGAGGCCGAGTCCGGCTTCAACGACGCCCCCGTCGTCATCCTCGTCGTCGCCTTCTCCACCGCGGGACCCGTCGACCACTGGTACGTCCTCGTCGGCACGATCGCCCTCGAACTGGCCATCGGCGTCGCCGTCGGCCTCACCGTCGGCTTCCTCGGCGCCTACGGCCTCCGGCACGTCGCCCTGCCCGCCTCCGGCCTCTACCCGATCGCCGTCATGGCCATCGCCGTCGTCGCGTACGCCGCCGGCGCCATGGCCCACGGCTCCGGCTTCCTCGCCGTCTACCTCGCCTCGATGATCCTCGGCAACGCCAAGCTGCCCCACGCGCCCGCGAACCGCGGCTTCGCCGAGGGACTCGGGTGGATCGCCCAGATCGGCATGTTCGTCCTGCTCGGCCTGCTCGTCACCCCGACCGAGCTCGTCCACGACTTCTGGCCCGCCGTCACCATCGGCCTGGTCCTGACGGTGGTCGCGCGGCCCATGGAGATCCTGGTCAGCCTGCTGCCCTTCCGCATCCCCTGGCAGGAACAGGCCCTCATGTCCTGGGCGGGACTCCGCGGAGCCGTCCCCATCATCCTCGCCACCATCCCGATGGTGACGGAGATCGAGGGCAGCGAGCGGGTCTTCAACATCGTCTTCGTCCTCGTCGTCGTCTACACCCTCGTCCAGGGACCGACCCTCCCCTGGCTCGCGAAGGCGCTGAAGCTCGGCGCCTCCGACGGAGCCTCCGACCTCGGTGTCGAGTCCGCCCCCCTGGAGCGGCTCCGCGGCCACCTGCTCTCCGTCGCCATCCCGGAAGGCTCCCGGATGCACGGCGTCGAGGTCGCCGAGCTGCGCCTCCCGGCCGGAGCGGCCGTCACCCTCGTCGTACGCGAGGAGAAGAGCTTCGTACCGGGCCCCGCCACCGTCCTGAGGCGCGGCGACGAACTCCTCGTCGTCGCCACCGACCCCGTACGGGACGCCACCGAGCGCCGACTGCGCGCGGTCGGCCAGGGGGGCAAGCTCGCCGGCTGGCTGGGCACGGGCGGCGCCACGGCGGCCTCGACCCCCGAAGGGGCGGCACTGCGCTTCCACCGTCACGGCCACGGCCACGGGGAGAAAAAGCCCTCCGGCTGAGGCGAACATCCGGTTGATCCGAGGCATTGATTCGGGGTGGGAGCGTTTTCCCAGGCAGGAAGACGCTCCTCCCTGTACCATGAAGGCACACCTGATCGAACCAACTCTGCCTGACGCAGAGCTGGCGCGACCGTATGGCGGCCGTGGCGCCCCTCCACAATGGGGCCGGCCCGGTATCTACCGCAGTAACGCGCATGAGGACAGCTCTCGGCGACACCCGCACCACCGTGCAGGGGCGCGCTACCAGGCGGCAGAAAGGCCAGGACCGTGGCGTCCACGGTCAACTCGGACAAGCGGCCCGGCTACGGGCAGCTGCTGCGCACACCTGGTGCGCTGTCCTTCCTGCTCCCCGGCTTCGCCGCACGGCAGCCCTTCGCGATGCTGACCATCGGCATCGTCCTGCTCGTCCAGCACACCACCGGCTCCTTCGGCAGCGCCGGCGCTGTCGCCGCCGTCACCGGCGTCTCCATGGCGCTGTTCGCGCCGCAGAGCGGCAAGCTCGCCGACCGCTTCGGCCAGCGCGCCGTCCTGATCCCCGGCGTCCTGGTCCACACCGCGTCCGTCTCCCTGCTGGTGGTGCTCGCCCTGGCCGGCGCCCCGCTCTGGGCGCTGTTCCTGGCCGCCGTGCCCGCGGGTGCCTCCGTGCCCCAGGTCGGCCCGATGGTCAGGGCCCGCTGGGCAGCCAAGCTGGACGGCACCCCGCTGATGCCGACGGCCGCGGCCTTCGAGTCCGTCACGGACGAGTTCACCTTCGTCGTCGGACCGGTCCTCGCCACCGCCCTGTGCACCGGCGTCCACCCGGCCGCCGGACTGATCGCCGAGGCCGCCCTCACCCTCGTCGGCGGACTCTTCTTCGCCGCCCAGCGCGCCACCCAGCCCGCGTTCGGCATCGCCGCGGCCGCCTCCGCCGAGCCCCGCCGTTCGGCCCTCTCCATCCCCGGCGTCCGCGTCCTGATCGTCGCCTTCCTCGGCATCGGCTCCGTCTTCGGCGGCATGCAGGTCTCCCTGACCGCCTTCACCGAGGAGATCGGCAACCCCGGCGCCAACGGCCTCCTGTACGGGATCTTCGCCGCCGGCAACATGCTCGCCGGGCTCGCCATGGGCGCCGTCGCCTGGAAGACCGGCCCCCGCCGCCGCCTGATCCTCGGATACACGGGCCTCACCGTCGCCGCGTCCCTGCTGTGGACGACGCACTCGGTGCTGCTCCTCGGCGCCCTGGGCCTGGTCGTGGGCCTGTGCATCGCCCCGGCCCTGATCACCGGCTACACCATCGTCGAGACCCTGATCCCGGCGTCCGCCCGTACCGAGGCCTTCACCTGGCTCACCGGCGCCGTCGCGCTCGGCCAGGCCGCGGCCGTCACGGTCGCCGGCCGCCTCGCCGACGCCCATGGCGCGAGCACCGGCTTCCTGGTGCCGATGGCCGGCACGGCGCTCGCCCTGGCCACGCTCCTCGCCCTGCGGTCGCGGCTCAGGCCGCGTCCTCAGACCGAGGCGAGCCGGGTCGCGGCGCGTGGTATAGGTCACCGCGTGCCGGTGGCGGTGGACTGAACCCCCGGAATACGTCACTATGGATTGTCGTTAGCACTCGATGAGTGTGAGTGCCAGGAGGAAGACACGTGCCGACCTACCAGTACCAGTGCACCGAGTGCGGCGAAGGCCTCGAGGCGGTGCAGAAGTTCACCGATGACGCGCTGACCGAGTGCCCCAGCTGCAAGGGACGCCTGAAGAAGGTGTTCTCGGCCGTCGGCATCGTCTTCAAGGGATCCGGCTTCTACCGGAACGACAGCCGCGGCTCGTCGTCCAGCAGCTCGCCGGCCTCGGCGAAGCCGTCGACCCCCGCGGCCTCCTCGACGTCGGACGCGAAGCCGGCCGCGTCGACCGCGGCGGCTTCCTCTTCCGCCTCCTCGACGTCCTCGTCGGGCACCGGAAGCTCGGCCGCCTGATCATCGCTCTCCCCGTGGGCCCCTTCGCCGTGTGCGAGGGGGCCCTCGGCGTTTCCGGGACCGGCCCATAGGGTGATCCCCATGGCGACCCACGACGCGTACGCGGACATCGGTGTGATCGGCGGATCCGGCTTCTACTCGTTCCTCGAGGACGTCACGGAGGTGTCCGTCGACACCCCGTACGGCAGCCCCAGCGACTCCCTCTTCCTCGGCGAGATCGCCGGCCGACGGGTCGCCTTCCTCCCCCGGCACGGCCGGAGCCACAGCGTCCCGCCCCACCGCATCAACTACCGCGCCAACCTGTGGGCGCTGCGCTCCGTGGGCGTACGGCAGATCCTCGGGCCCTGTGCCGTCGGCGGGCTGCGCGAGGAGTACGGGCCGGGCACGCTCGTCGTCCCCGACCAGCTCGTCGACCGTACGAAGGCCCGCGCGCAGACCTACTTCGACGGGGAGCGGCGGGCGGACGGGGCCGTGCCCCGCGTCGTCCACGTGACCTTCGCCGACCCCTACTGCCCCGACGGGCGGCGGGTCGCCGTCAAGGCCGCCAGGGGGCGGGGCTGGGAGCCGGTCGACGGCGGCACGATGGTCGTGGTCGAGGGGCCCCGTTTCTCCACCCGGGCGGAGTCCCGCTGGCACGCGGCCGCCGGCTGGTCGGTCGTCGGCATGACCGGACACCCCGAGGCCGTCCTCGCCCGCGAACTGGGGCTCTGCTACACCTCGCTGGCGCTCGTCACCGACCTGGACGCGGGCGCCGAGACCGGCGAGGGCGTCTCCCACACGGAGGTGCTGAGGGTGTTCGGCGAGAACGTGGGGCGGCTGCGCGAGGTGCTGTTCGACGCGGTGGGCGCGCTGCCGGCGACCCTGGACCGGGACTGCCTGTGCACTCACGCGCACGACGGCTGGGACCTGGGGATCGAGCTGCCGTGAATCGCCCCGAGGGGTGAGGGAGTTGTCCACAGGCGCCGGGTGATACCCAGGCCGGAGCGGGGACACGGCGGGGCCGGGAGAGTGGGAGCGCATCCCACTCCCGACCAGGACGGGCGGTTCCCGCGATGTCGTCTCCCCTTCCCTCCCCCAGCACCTCTGCCTTCCCTGCCTCTTCCGGCTCCTCTGTCTCCTTCGGCTCCTCTGCCTCCTCCATGGCTTTCGGCCCCTCGCCTCACCCCTCCGTTCCGGCGCCGTGCGCGGTGCCGGTCTTCGAGCCCCTCCGGGTACGGGGTGCCCGGCGCCGGCTGCGGCGGGCGCTGAGGCGGGGGCGGTGGGCGCCGGCGGTGCTCCTCGCGCTCGCGGCGGCCGCCCTCACCGTCGCGAGCGGCGCCCCGGCGGCGCCGCCGCCCGACGCCGGAGGGCCGCCGGCCTCCGCCGTCGCCGCCCGCGCGCGGCCGTCCGTCGCCGTCCGCCTGGTGTCCGCTCCGGTCCGGATCGCCGACGCCGCGACCGTACGGCTGCTGCGCCCCGGTGACCGGGTCGACGTGATCGCCGCGCCCAACTCCTCGCTGGGCGCGGGCGGTGAGGCCCGGGTGGTGGCCTCGAGCGCCCGAGTGGCCGAAGTACCGCACCCGGGCGAGACTCGTTCGGACGGAGGTGCGCTCGTCGTCCTGTCCGTGCCGCGGTCGACGGCGACGGCCCTCGCGGGTGCCGGGGTCACCTCACAACTGGCGGTGACGGTGTGCTGATTCGCACTGACTCCGTGTCAAGTCACCGTTACGAGTGTACGGATTGGACGCCTCTGCGCCGTTCGCGGCCTAATGGCTGCGCACACAGCGACACAAACAACGAAAGGCACCTTGGTGGCCGAGAAGAAGGAAAACGTGATGGCGGGCTTCAAAGCCTTCCTGATGCGCGGCAACGTGATCGATCTCGCGGTGGCGGTCGTCATCGGTGCCGCGTTCACCAACATCGTGAACTCGGTGGTCAAGGGCGTCATCAACCCGCTCGTGGGAGCCTTCGGAACGAAGGACCTGGAGAGCTACCAGTCCTGTCTCAAGGGCCCCTGCCAGGTCGACGACGCGGGGAACGCGGTCTCCGGCATCCCGATCATGTGGGGCACCGTCCTCAGCTCGATCCTGAGCTTCCTGATCACGGCGGCCGTCGTCTACTTCCTGATGGTCCTGCCGATGGCGAAGATCCTCGCGAAGCGCGCCGCGCACGACAAGGCGAAGGAGGGCGTCGCCGAGACGATGGAGATCAGCGAGCTGGAGGTGCTCAAGGAGATCCGCGACCACCTCGTCTCGCAGCGCGGCCCGTCCACGGGGACGGGAACGGGCGCCGGCACGGGCGGTGGCTCGGGGACGGGCGGCGGTTCGGGGGCGCACCCCACCTCCTGACCGGCGCCGCAGGCCGGAATCAGAGGTGGTGCGGCGGCTTCTCGTCGAGGAAGCGCGCGAGGTCGGCAGCACTGCCGCCGCCGGCCGGAGGCCGCTCGCCCCACCCACGGTCCGTGTCGTCCGCGGACTGCTGGTCCAGCGGATCGTCGAAGACGAGTACCGGCTTCGTCTCGGTCGTGGGATGCGGGCCGGGCCGCTTCGCGTCTCGCGGTCCGTGGGCGGGGGCGGTGCTCATGTCTTCAGGGTACGCCCGCGGCCCCGCCCCGCACCTCTCTCCGCGGACTTCCGGAACGGGTCCGCGCCCAGCGGCTCAACGGTCCTTCGGGTCCACCAGCCAGAGGCCGAGCACCACGAGGAACGACAGGACGAGGAAGCCCGCGCCCCACCACGCGGTGCCGGTGTCGCCCGACATCCACTCGTCCACCACGGTCGTCAGCGCCCAGAGCTGGCCGATGACGACCGTGAGGGCCAGCGCCAGACGGGCCGACAGCTTCGAGGAGCGTTCCGGTTCCTGCTCCGTGCCGGCTCCCGGTCCCGGCCCGGTGTGCCGGACGCGGGGATCGCCGTAACCGCTGGTGGGGCGGATCTGCGGATACCTCTCGTGCACGGGACGGTTCAGCCGGGGCTGCGCGCTGCCGGGGCGGTACGCGGGGGGCCGGGGAGTCTCCGGATCCTGGGGGAACGGGGCGCCCGTCATGTCCGCTCACTCCTCTCCGTCGTCGTCCGGGCCGGTCCTCCGGCGCCGAAGCCGGGGCAGCCGGGGCGGTCCTCGCCGTTCTGGCGGCAGAAGCCCTCGACGGCGCTCTCGCCCGAGCGGGCGGTGCCGATCGCCCAGACGCTGCCGTCGGCCTGTTCGACGAGCAGCACCTTCGGCAGGCCCCTCGGCGGCGGGCCGGCGGTGACCTCTCCCGTACGGGCGTCGAAGACACCTTCGTGGCAGGGGCAGTACAGCTCGCCCTCGCTGCCCCGCTCCTTTCGCCACAGCACGGCGCAGGCGAGGTGGGTGCAGACGGCGGAGTAGCCGGTGAGGGTGCCGTCGTCCATGCGGACGGCGATGGCCCGGTCCTCGGCGCCCGGGTAGCGGAAGGCGAGGGACTCCCCCGGCTCGATCCGGTCGGCGATCTTCTTGATCTCGGGCGCGCCCTCGGCGTCCCCGTGCCGGTGGAGGATGCCCGAGGCGACGGCGACGCCGCCGACTGCGAGGCCGCCGGAGACGGTCGCGACGATCCGCAGGTAGTCGCGGCGGGTGGTGAGGGAGTCGGCGGCGATCCGGTCGTGGAGCGCCTCCCGGGCCGTGTCGGCGCCGGGGTCCGCGGCGGGCGGCTGGGGGTCGGTGACGCTCAACGGACATCCCTTCCATTGATCTCGACGACGGGAAGGCCGCCGGGCACCGGCCACTGGACCTTGTCGGCGGGGACGACCATGGCCACCCCGGTGGAGACGGTGGTGGAGCCGAAGGTGAAGGAGTCGGCCACCTGGACGCCGGGGCGTTCGGCCTGAAGCTCTTCGAGGGTTCCGTAGAAGAGGGCGCCGGTGGGGCAGACGGTGGCGCACATGGGGGCGAGGCCGTAGGCGGTGCGGTCGTAGCAGAGGTTGCACTTCATCTGGAGCTTCGCCTGGAGGTCGATCTTGGGGACGCCGAAGGGGCAGGCGTTGACGCAGTTGGCGCAGCCGATGCAGCGGGTGGTGTCGGCCTGCTGCACCACGCCGTCGGCGGTCACGAGGATCGCGTCGGCGGGGCAGACCTCGGCGCAGGGGGCGACGGGGTCCTCGCAGTGCATGCAGACGGTCGGGAGGGAGGCGACGGAGTGGCCCTCGTCGGGGTAGTCGAGGTGGATCATCGACTTGCCGCGGTGCGAGTCGCATTCACGGCAGGCGGAGACGCAGGCCTGGCAGCCGATGCAGCGGCCCGGGTCGATGAAGATCGTGCGGCCCATCATGCGCGGGTCAGCTCCTCTCCGCGGTGCCGCGGCCCTGGGGGGAGGTGGGGGGCAGCGGGTCGGTGCGGGAGACCTGGGTCTCCGGGTAGGCCCGGTGTCCGGGGGCGGTGGGCGGCGCCGGGACCTCGTCGACGTGCGGGGCGGGCTCGATGCGGGCGGCGCAGACCTTGTACTCCGGGATCTTGGAGCGGGGGTCGAGGGCGTCGATGGTGAGGGCGTTGGCCGCGGTGGGGACCGGCCAGTGGTAGGGGACGAAGACGGTGTCGGGGCGGATGGCCTCGGTGACCAGGGCGGGGAAGACCTCGCTGCCGCGGCGGGTGACGACCCGGACGGGGTCGCCGTTGCGGAAGCCGTGGGAGGGGTGGACCTCGACCCAGGGGCGGGGGGTCTGTTCGACGAGGGCGCCGAGGCGGCGGGTCTGGTTGCCGGAGAGGAAGTGGGCGACGGTCCGGCCGGTGGTCAGCGACAGCGGGAACTCCTCGCTGTACGGGTCCATCGGCGGGTGCCACTCGACGACCTGCAGATGGATCAGGCCGTCGGGGTGGTAGGTGCGCCCGTCCTCGAAGAGGCGGGGGGTGCCGGGGTGGTCGGTCGTGGGGCACGGCCAGGAGATCCCGCCGGTCTCCTCCAGGCGTTCGTAGGTGATGCCGTAGTAGTCGTTGACGGTTCCGGCGGAGGCGACGCGGAGTTCCTCGAAGACGGAGCGGGAGTCGGGGAAGTCGAACTTGTCGCCCGCGCCGAGCCGCCGGGCGAGTTCGCACATGACCCAGGTGTCGGTGCGGACGCCGGCGGGGGGTTCCTGTGCCTTGTTGTGCTTGACGACCCGGGCCTCGGCGTTGGCCATGACGCCCTCGTCCTCGGCCCACACGGTGACGGGGAAAACCACGTGCGCGTTGGCCGCGGTCTCGGAGAGGAAGAAGTCGAACTGGGCGTGGAACTCGAGGGTGTCGTAGCCGTCCTTGACGGTGGCGTAGTGGGGCAGGGAGACGAAGGGGTTGTTGCAGATGCCGATGAGACCGCGGATCTCCTTGCGCTGCATCTGCCAGACCATCTCCATCATGGAGGTTCCGGCGGGCGGCAGTTCGGTCTCGTCGATGCCCCAGATCTCGCAGATCTGGCGGCGGTGCTCGGGGTTGGTGATGGAGCGCCCGCCGGGGAGGAGGTCGGACTTCTGGCCGTGCTCGCGGCCGCCCTGACCGTTGCCCTGGCCGGTGATCGTGCCGTATCCGGCGCCGGGCCTGCCGATGTTCCCGGTGGCGGCGCAGAGGTTGATGATCGTGAGGCAGTTCTCGACGCCCTGGGAGTGGTGCTCGACGCCGCGGGCGTGCCAGGCCATGGCCTTGCCCGCGCCCGCGAACATGCGGGCGACCTGGACGATCTGTTCCTCGGGGACGCCGCAGATCCGGGCCGCGCGGGCGGGCGGGTAGTCGGCGACGGTCTTCCTGACCTCCTCCCAGCCGGTGGTGTGGGCGGCGAGGTACGCCTCGTCGGTGAGGCCTTCGGCGACGACGACGTGGAGGACGGCGTTGAAGAAGGCGGAGTCGGTGCCGGGCTTGAGGGCGACGTGGATGTCGGCGGTGCGCGCGATGGCGGTCTCGCGGGGGTCGACGACGATCAGTGTGGCGCCCCGGTCGCGCGCTCCCCACAGGTACTGGGTCATGACGGGGAAGCACTCGCCGACGTTGGAGCCGGCGATGAGGAGGCAGTCGGTGAGGAGGATGTCGGAGAACGGGTTGCCGGCGCGGTCGATGCCGAAGGCGAGCTTGTTGGCTCCGGCGGCGGAGACCATGCAGAGGCGTCCGTTGTAGTCGACGTGCCGTGTCTTGAGGGCGACCCGGGCGAGCTTGCCGACGAGATACGTCTTCTCGGAGTAGAGGCTGGCGCCGCCGAGGAGACCGAAGGCGTCGTTGCCGTACTCGCCCTGGATGCGGCGGATCTCGGCGACGGTGTGGTCGAGGGCCTCGTCCCAGCCGACCTCGCGGAACTCCTCGTCGCGACTGCGGCGCATGAGCGGTGCGGTGAGCCGGTCGGGGTGGTTGACCTGCTGGTAGGCGTTGATGCCCTTGGGGCAGAGCCGCATCCGGTTGATGTCGTGGTTGCGGGGTTCGACGCCGAAGACCTTGCCGCCGCGGTCGACCCGGAGGTACATGCCGCACTGGACGCCGCAGAAGCAGCAGTGGGTGGGGACGAGGGTCTCGCCGTTCTGGTCGGCGTGCCAGCGGTCGGCGGGGATGCCGCCGGCGTCACGGAAGGCGCGGGTGCCGGGCGGGGCGAGGGAGGGGTCGAGCGGCACCGGCTGCCCGGGAGTGGTCGCGGGGTCGGTCGCCGTCATCGGAAGCCCTTCTTGACGTGGTCGAGGTAGGCGTTGCCGCGGAGGACGCGCTTGCAGCGGGGGCAGTACTCGGCCCACTCGTCGAAGCCCAGGTCGAGGTCGCGCATGGTGCCCTTGAGGTTCTCCACGTACGGCGCGGTGTCGATGGGCTCGTGGCAGCGGCGGCAGGCGAGCACCTCCTCGTCCGTGCGGCGGGAGGTGTACTTGAAGAGCTGCATGCCGACGGCGGCGGGCCGCTGCACGATGTGGAAGAACTTCCCGAAGGGGATGTAGATGAGGGTGAAGACGACTGACACCATGTGGAGGATCGCGAGGAACTCGTAGCCGCCGCCGTGCAGGAAGACCGACGAGAAGGTCAGCAGGAGCCCGGTCACGGAGATGACGACGAGGGCGATCAGCGGCACGAGGTCGTAGGCGAAGCGCTGGCCGGTGACGGCCCCTCGGTCCTTCATCCGGCGCCGGAGGAAGTAGACGGCGCCCGCGATGACGAGGACGGCGGCGATGTCGAGGCCGTGGAACATGAGCCAGCCGAGGATGCCGAGGGCGTCGAATCCGATGATCTTGAAGCCCCAGATCCGCATTTCGTACCCGGGACCCGAGCCGGTGGCGGAGGTGAAGGTGAACCAGCCCCAGGTGAGCGGGAAGGTGATCGCGGCGGCGAGCAGACAGCCCCAGAAGATGAGCTGGTGGGCGGCCCAGCGGGCATGGGAGCGGGCGCCGAGGAACTTCTGGAGGCCGAGGTAGGTGGCGATCATCTTCGGGAGGGCGGTGGGCGCCCTGCGGAAGTTCGCGACGGAGAAGAAGGAGCGCCACCCCTGCCTGAAGAGGCGGCGGGCGCCGGGCGCGGAGACCCAGACGGTGTAGCGGTAGGCGACGCCGAAGGCGAGGAAAACGGTGGCGACGGCATAGGGCAGGAGGGCCGAGTCGAAGTCGCGGAGCAGTCGGCTGCCGAAGACGATCGCGAGGATCAGCAGGGCGGAGACGGCGGTGCCGGCGAGGGCGGCGCGGCGGCGCACGGCGGCCGGTGTCCGCGGCGCGGGGACGTCGGCGGCCGTGCTGCCGGGCGCGGGGCCCGGGGCGGGTCCGGGCGCGGGGGGCGGCTCGGCTGTCTTCGGTGGCTCGGTCACGCGGTTACGGTAAGTCCGTATGTGCGCTTTCGTCCTGTTTTGCGAGGTAGCGGGGTGAGGGCGTCGCTCAGAGGATCCGGGCGGCGGTGGCGCGCAGGGACCGGGGGGCGGCCGGGGCCGGCGGCGGCCAGGATCGGAGACGGCCGGGGCCGGCGGCCGTCAGGACCGGAGACGGCCGGGGCGCGCGGGCCGCGTGACTCGCCGCCGGAGGAGCGCGTCACTCCGCGTGGCAGAAGCGCGGGAGGGTCTCCGGCTCATGATGTGCTGAGGTCATGACACAACCGTTCCTGCCCCTCACCGCACGCTCCCGCGAGGAGTCCCACCGGGCGGCCACGCCCCTGGAGCTCTTCTTCGACCTGTGCTTCGTCGTCGCCGTCGCCCAGGCGGGCGCGCAGCTCGTGCACGCGGTGGCCGAGGGGCACGCGGGCGAGGGAATCATCAACTACGCGATGATCTTCTTCGCCATCTGGTGGGCGTGGATGAACTTCTCGTGGTTCGCCTCCGCCTACGACAACGACGACGTTCTCTACCGGGTCGTCACCCTCGTCCAGATCGCCGGTGTACTGATCCTCGCCGCGGGCGTCTCCCGGGCCTTCGAGGAGCACGACTTCCTCGTCGTCTACCTCGGCTACCTCGTCATGCGGCTCGCGCTCGCCACCCAGTGGCTGCGCGCGGCCCACCACGCCACCGACCCCGCCGAGCGGGCGATGTGCCGGCGATACGCGGGCGGGGTCGTCGCGGTGCAGATCGGCTGGCTGGCGCTGATCCTCGCGCCGGAACCGGCCCGCCCCTGGGTCTTCCTCGTCATGGCGCTGGCCGAGATGGCCGTCCCCCTGTACGCGGAGAAGGACAAGCCCAGCACCTGGCACCCGCACCACATCGCCGAGCGGTACGGCCTGTTCACCATCATCGTGCTCGGGGAGACCGTCGCCGCCGCGACCGTCGCCGTGAAGTCCGGCATCGTCGAGAACGACGCCCTCGGCGAGCTGCTGCCGATCGCCGCCGGCGGTCTGCTGCTGGTCTTCGCCGCCTGGTGGATCTACTTCGTCGTCCCCGCGCACGACCGCCTGTCCTCCAGCCGTCAGGGCTTCCTGTGGGGTTACGGCCACTACGTGATCTTCGCGTCCGCCGCCGCCGTCGGCGCGGGCCTGGAGATCGCCGTGGAGCAGGCCGTGGGCAAGGCGCACATCTCCACGCTGGCCGCCTCGGCGTCGGTGACGATCCCGTCGGCCGTGTTCCTGCTGTCGGTCTGGCTGCTGCACGCCCGCTACTTCAAGGTCGGCATCGCGCAGCAGCTCGTCCTGCCCGTCTCCGCGCTCCTGATCCTGCTGTGCTCGTTCGCGGGCCGCTGGGCGGTCCTGGCCGCCGGTCTCGTCGCGGCGGCCACGGTCGCCGTCGGCGTGACCCTGACCGCCCGGAACCCGGCGACACGCGCTCCCCGTGGTGGGCAGGGAGCATGACACAGCCCGAGGGGACGAACCGCCGGGACGCCATCACCGACGTCGGCGGGCTGCGCGTGGGGCACGCGCGCGTGGAAGGGGACGGGGCGCTCAGCGGCACCACGGTGGTGCTGGCGCCGGAGGGCGGGGTCGTCGCCGCCGTCGACGTGCGGGGCGGAGGGCCGGGTACGCGGGAGACGGACGCGCTCGACCCCCGGAACGTCGTCCAGCGGATCGACGCCGTCGTGCTCACCGGCGGCAGCGCGTACGGGCTCGAATCCGCCACCGGGGTGATGGCCTGGCTCGAAGAACGGCACCGGGGCGTGCGGGTGGGGCCCGACCCGTCCCACGTGGTGCCGGTGGTGCCCGCCGCGTGCGTCTTCGACCTGGGCAGGGGCGGCGACTTCGCGGCCCGGCCTGACGCGGCGACGGGACGGGCGGCGGCCGAGGCGGCCGACGCGAGCGGCGACCACGCGCGCGTGGAGACGGGCGCGGTCGGCGCGGGCACCGGCGCGGTGGTCGGCGGCCTCCGGGGCGGGGTGGGCACGGCGAGCGCGGTCCTGGAGTCCGGGATCACGGTCGGCGCGCTGGTGGTCGTGAACGCCGTGGGCTCGGCCGTCGACCCGGCCACGGGTGCGCTGTACGGGAGTTTCTACGCCGAGGGCGGCCCGCCGCCCTTTCCCGCGGCGGCCGTGCACGAGGCGGCCGTGCGGCGCCTCACGGAGGCGCGGGCGGCGAGCGTCCCTCCCCCGCTGAACACCACGCTCGCCGTCGTCGCGACGGACGCGGCGCTGACCCGGGCCCAGGCGCAGAAGGTCGCGGGCACGGCGCACGACGGCATCGCGCGGGCCCTGCGCCCGGTGCACCTGATGAACGACGGGGACACCGTCTTCGCCCTGGCCACCGGTGTGCGGGAGCTGCCGGACGGCCCCGGTCCGCTGGCCCTGAACGAGGTCCTCGCGGCGGGCGCGGACCTGGTGACCCGGGCGATCGTGCGGGCGGTGCTCGCCGCCCCCGGCGGCCGGCGCGGTCCCGGCGGGGACTTCCCCTCCTACGGCGAGCTGTACGGAACGGAACCGGTCCCGTACTCCCGGTAAGCTCAAGGGAGTTGACCCGGAACGGCCCGCCCGGGCCGGGAACTTCCCCCGGGCACCCTTCGTTTTCCGGAACCCCGGACACGATGTCAGACCCAGGGACTACGTTAAGCAAGCACCAAGTGACATGCGGCGACGGCCTGGAGACCCTCTTGAACGATCCGCAGGATCCTCACGATCCGTACGAGACGACCGAGACGCATGTTGAGCGGCTCCTCGGCCGGGCGCTCAACTCCTTCGATCTGCCCGACTCGACCGTCGAGCGCCTCGGCACGGCGCTCGCCCACTCCAGCGCGCTGCACTCCTCGCACCACAGCGCGTCGCTGCACCGCTCCACCTACCGCCACACGTATCTGCTCGGCGACGGCAGCGCGCTCTCCCTCTGGGAGCTCACGCACAACGCCGGCCGGGACGGCACCGAGCAGCACGAGCTGTACACCGAGGAGTCCGAGGCACGGCTCGCCGCCTCGCGTCTTCCGTCCGGGGCCCTGCCGGGCTGGAGCGCGGAGCGCTCCGACGGCCGCGCCCTCGACGAGGACGGGGACGGGGACGACGAGGCCTTGGCGCTCCTGAGCGCCCTGCTCGCCCGCCCGATACCCGCCCAGCCCCGGATGTACGTGCCGGACAACTCCGCCGACCATGCGCGCCGCGTCCTGCGGCGCGCGGAGAACGCGGACCGGCCGGGCGAGCGGACGGCCCGCCGGCTCCGGCTCGCCTTCGCCCACCACATCACCCAGGCGTTCGGACGCCACTCCCTCGCGGAGGGGGGCCGGGACGCCGGCTTCACCCTCTACGAGCACCAGTTCCTGCTGCTCGACGGAAGTGAGGTCAGCCTCTGGGAGGTCGAGCACACGTCGACGCCCGACGGCCGGCACATGTGCGAGGTGTACGAGTCCGAGGGCGCGGCCCGCGAGGCGATGGAGTCCCGCTCCCGGGTCCGCTGACGCCTCGCGCGTACGCACCCCGTCGGCCGTTCCCGCACCGGTCGTTCCCGCGCCGGTCGGACCTGCGCGGGGAGGGCCGCCTCGGCCGAGGGGCGGTGCGCTCGCGATGCGCACCGCCCCTCTCGACCGGGCCCCCTCCTGTCCGGAGGCCCGGGGGTCAGGCCGCCACGGTCACCTTCGTGTCGACGGCCTGGGCGGGCTCCCCCTCCGGGGCGGTCCGGCGCACCCCCTTGAGGAGGATGACGAGACCGGCGCTGACGACCGTGCCCGCGACGATGGCGAGCAGATAGAGCAGCGGGTTCCCGATGAGGGGGATGACGAAGAGGCCACCGTGCGGGGCCCGCAGGGTGCATTCGAAGGTCATCGACAGGGCGCCCGTGACCGCGCCGCCGGCCATCGCCGCCGGGATGACCCGCAGCGGGTCGGCGGCGGCGAAGGGGATCGCGCCCTCGGAGATGAACGAGGCGCCGAGGACCCAGGCCGCCTTGCCGTTCTCGCGTTCGGTCCGGGTGAAGAGCCTGCCCCGCACGACCGTGGCGAGGGCCATCGCGAGCGGCGGCACCATGCCCGCCGCCATCACGGCGGCCATGACCTTGAGGGAGCCCTCGTTGGGGTTGGCGAGGCCGCCGACGGCGAAGGCGTACGCGACCTTGTTGACCGGGCCGCCGAGGTCGAAGCACATCATCAGGCCGAGGATCACGCCAAGGATGACCGCGTTGGCGCCGGAGAGCCCGGACAGCCAGTCGGTGAGCGCCTTCTGGAGCGAGGCGATGGGCTTGCCCACGACGAGGAACATCAGGAAGCCGACGACGACCGAGGACACCAGCGGGATCACCACCACCGGCATGACGCCCCTGAGGACGGCGGGAATCCTCACCCGCTGGATGGCGAGGACGGTGGCGCCCGCGATCAGGCCGGCGACGAGACCGCCGAGGAAGCCCGCGTTGACGGTGAGCGCGATGGCGCCGCCGACGAAGCCGGGGACGAGGCCCGGGCGGTCGGCCATCCCGTAGGCGATGTATCCCGCGAGGACCGGTACGAGGAAGCTGAACGCGAGACCGCCGGTCTGGAACATCAGCGCGGCCCAGCTGTCGGCCTGGCCCCAGGCGAAGTACTCGGTGACGGACGGGGCCTTGTCGATGTCCCAGCCGCCGATGGCGAAGCCCAGGGCGATGAGCAGACCGCCGGCGGCGACGAACGGCACCATGTAACTGACGCCGGACATCAGCCACTTGCGGAGCTTGGTGCCGTATCCCTCGTGCGGTTCGCCCGCGTTCTCGACGGGCGTGGGCTTCGCGGCGGAGCCGGCGGAGACCTCGCCGCGCTCGGCCCTGCCCCGGACCTCGGCGATCAGTTCGGCGGGCCGGTTGATGCCGGCCTTGACGCCGACGTCGACGGTCGGCTTTCCGGCGAACCGTTCCTTCTCCCGTACGGGCACGTCGTGGGCGAAGATCACGCCGTCCGCGGCGGCGACGACGGCCGGGTCGAGCCGGGTGAACCCGGCGGATCCCTGCGTCTCGACGGCCACCTCGACACCGGCGGCCTGTCCGGCCTTCTCCAGGGACTCGGCGGCCATGTAGGTGTGGGCGATGCCGGTAGGGCAGGAGGTGACGGCGACGATCCGGAACGGCTCCTCGGCCACGGGAGCGACCGGCGCGCCCGTCGGCTCCTCGGACTCTTCCTCCCCAGGCTCTTCCGCCTCGGGCTCCTCCTCCCCCGCGATCAGCGCCGCCGCCCCCGCCGGGGAGGCCGCCGTGCGCAGGGCACTCGTGAACTCCTCGTCCATGAGGTGGCGGGCCAGGGCGGAGAGGATCGTCAGGTGGGCGTCGTCCGCGCCCGCCGGGGCGGCGATCAGGAAGATCAGGTCCGCCGGGCCGTCCGGGGCGCCGAAGTCGACACCGGCGGCCGAGCGGCCGAAGGCGAGGGTCGGCTCGGTGACATGGGCGCTGCGGCAGTGCGGGATACCGATGCCGCCGTCGAGGCCGGTCGGCATCTGCGCCTCCCGGGCCGCGACGTCCGCGAGGAAGCCGTCCAGGTCGGTCACCCGCCCGAGGGCGACCATGCGCTCGGCGAGCGAACGGGCCGCCGCTTCCTTGGTGCCGGCGGACAGGTCGAGGTCGACCAGGTCCGCGGTGATCATCCTGCTCATCGCGGGCTCCCTTGCTCGCTGAGTACTCGGTCGAGGGGTACGCCGGAGGTCACCGTGACCGCCGACGGGTCCAGGTCGCCCGGCGTGGGCATCTCGCTGCCCGGCAGCCGCACGGCTGCGGCGCCGTGGGCGACGGCCGCGGCCAGGGCGTCGGGGCCCTCGCCGCCCGCCGTGAGGAAGCCGGCGAGTGAGGCGTCGCCGGCGCCGACGTCGGAGCGGACCACGGAGACGGTGGCGTGGCCGTACCAGACGCCGGCCGCCGAGACGAGGAGCTGTCCGTCGGCGCCGAGGCTGGCGAGGACGGCGCCCGCGCCGAGGCCGCGGAGTTCCTCGGCGGCCTTGACGGCGTCGCCGACGGTGAGGAGAGGACGGCCGACGGCCTCCGCCAGTTCGTCGGCGTTGGGCTTGACGACGTCCGGGCGGGCGGCGAGCGCCGCGAGCAGGGACGGGCCCGAGGTGTCGAGGGCGATCCGGGCGCCGGCGCCGTGCGCGCGGGTGACGAGACGGGCGTACCACGCGGCGGTGAGGCCGCGCGGGAGGCTGCCGCAGCAGGCGATCCAGTCGGCGGCGGGCGAGTACGCGCCGACGGTGGTCAGGAGGGTCTCCGACTCCTCCTCCGTGAGCTCCGGGCCCGGTGCGTTGACCTTGGTGAGGGTGCCGTCGGGCTCGGCGAGCGCGATGTTGGAGCGGGTGTGTCCGGCGACCGGGACGGGCGCGACCTCGATGCCCTGTCCGGCGAGGAGCTGGGCGACGAGTGCGCCGGGGGCTCCGCCGAGCGGGACGACGGCGACGGTGCGGTGTCCGGCGGCGGCGACGGCCCGGGAGACGTTGACGCCCTTGCCGCCGGGGTCGACGCGTTCGGCGCCGGCGCGCAGTACCTCGCCGCGGTCGAGGGCGGGGATCTCGTACGTCCGGTCCAGGGAGGGGTTGGGGGTGACGGTGAGGATCATGCGCGGACGACTTCCGTTCCCGCCGCCTCGATGGCGGCGGCGTCCTCGGGGCTGAGGCCGCTGTCGGTGATGAGCAGGTCGACGTCGGTCAGGTCGCCGAAGCGGGCGAAGTGCTCCTGGCCGTGCTTGGCCGAGTCGGCGAGGAGGACGACACGGCGGGCGGCCGCGGCGACCGCGCGCTTGACGGCCGCCTCGGCGAGGTCGGGGGTGGTGAGGCCGTGCTCGGGCGAGAAGCCGTTGGCGCCGAGGAAGGCGACGTCGGCACGGATCTCCCCGTACGCCCGGAGCGCCCAGGCGTCGACGGCGGCGCGGGTGCGGTGGCGTACGCGTCCGCCGACGAGGTGGAGGTCGATGCCGGGGTGGTCGGCGAGACGGGCGGCGGCGGGGAGGGCGTGGGTGACGACGGTCAGCGCGCGGTCGAGGGGGATCTCGGCGGCGAGGCGGGCGACGGTCGATCCGGCATCGAGGACGACGCTGCCCTCCTCGGGCAGTTCGGCGAGGGCGGCCCGGGCGATCCGGTCCTTCTCGTCGGCGGCGGTGGACTCGCGTGCGGTGAGGTCGGGCTCGAAGTCGCGCGAACCGGCGGGGATGGCGCCGCCGTGCACCCGGCGGACGAGCCCGGCCCGGTCGAGGGCCTTGAGGTCGCGCCGTACGGTCTCGGCGGTGACCTGGAACTCCTCGGCGAGGGAGAGGACATCGACGCGTCCGCCCTCGCGGGCGAGCCGCAGGATCTCTTGCTGACGCTCGGGTGCGTACATGGGGTTTACGTCCGTTCGATGCCCGAACCTGTGGTTTCGGGGTCAGAGTACGCCCGGATTTCCGCAAAGTAAACGGACTCGGGCATTCAAACGGGCATGAACGGACATCGGCGGATGTCCCGGAGCGCGCCGAAGGGCCCTGGGTCCCGGGAGGATTCCCGGCACCCAGGGCCCTTCGGGGCGGCCTTCGGGCGCTCAGTGCGTCAGCGCCGGCTCCTTCTCGACCGCCACGGCGTCGGTGGCGTCGCCCTCGGCCACCACGGCGTCGGTGGCGTCGTCGCCGCCCTCCAGGTGCTGCTTCGGCTTCGCCGGCAGGGCGAACATCACCAGGAAGATCACCGCGAGGACGCCCGCCGCCCAGCCGAGCGAGTTCTGGAAGGCGTCGGTGAAGGCCGCCCCCGCCTCGGACGGCAGCCGGACGTTCCAGTCGTCGATCACACCGAAGAAGAAGACCGACACCAGGCCGAGCCCCAGCGCGTTGCCCATCTGGCCCGTCGTGTTGATGAGGCCCGAGGCCGAGCCCGCGTGCTCCCTCGGCACCTCGGAGAGGACCGCGTCGGTCAGCGGCGCCACGATGAGGCCCATGCCCAGGCCCATGACCACCAGCGGCGGGACCATCTGCCAGGGCTCGATCCCGGTCCCGTACCGGCCCGCCTCGAAGAAGTAGAGGAGGAGGCCCGCGATCATCGTCAGCGCGCCCGCCTGGAGCACCTTCCGGCCGAAGCGCGGCACCAGCTTCTGCACGGAGAGCCCGGCCGCCACGGAGACCGCGACCGAGAACGGCACCCCGGTCAGACCCGCCTTCAGCGCGCTCCAGCCGAGCCCGACCTGCATGTACAGCGTCCAGACCAGGAAGAAGATGCCCAGCACGACACCGAAGGTCAGCTGCACCGCGATGCCGGCCGCGAAGCTCTTCACCCTGAACAGCGACAGCTCGACGAGCGGCGAACCGTCCTTCTTCGTCTTGTACTTCTCGTACGCGACGAGGGCGGCGAAGACGAACGCGCTGCCGATCATCATCAGATGACCCCACAGCGGCCAGTCCAGCTCACGGCCTCGCGTCAGCGGGTAGATCAGCATCAGCAGCGCCGCCGCCACCAGGAGCATGCCGACGATGTCGAGCCGGAGCGCCTTCGGCGCCTTCGACTCGGTGATGAACTTCCGGCCGAGGAGCAGGCCCGCGATGCCGACCGGCAGGTTGATGAGGAAGATCGGGCGCCACTCGAGGCCCGCGATGTTCCACTCCGTCAGCAGCGCGCCGAGCAGCGGGCCCGAGACCGCGCCGAGGCCGATGACCGCGCCGAACATCCCGAAGACCTTGCCGCGCTCGTGCGCCGGGAAAGTGACGTGGATGATCGAGAGGACCTGCGGCACCATCATCGCCGCCGCCGCGCCCTGGAGCAGGCGGGAGGCGACCAGGATCTCCGGGTTGGCGGCGAAGCCGCAGAGCGCCGAGGCGAGCGTGAAGGCGGCGGTGCCGAGGAGGAAGAGCCGCTTGCGGCCGTAGATGTCCCCGAGCCGGCCGCCGGTGATCAGCCCCGTCGCGAAGGCGAGGGCGTAGCCGGCGGTGATCCACTGGATGGCCGCCGAGGAGGCGCCGAGGTCCTGCTCGATGCTGGGAATCGCGATGTTGACGATCGTGGCGTCGACCAGATCCATGAAGGCGGCCGTCATGACGATGGCGAGGGCGATCCAGCGCCTCTTGTCGCTCGTACCGGCCGGAACCTCGTCGACGGGGGCCGCTTCCGTGACGGCGTCGTGTGAACTCATACGAAGAAGATAGAAGTCATCTAGGTCAGCTAATGTCCTAGATCGGCCTCATCCTGAATGCCATGACGGACACTCCGGCACGACTCCTGAATCTGCTCTCGCTCCTCCAGACCCCCCGCGAGTGGCCCGGAAGCGAGCTCGCCGAACGGCTCTCGGTCTCCCCGCGCACCATCCGGCGGGACATCGACCGGCTCCGTGACCTCGGCTATCCCGTCGAGGCGACGCTCGGCGCGGTCGGCGGCTACCGGCTCGTCGCCGGTACGGCCATGCCTCCGCTCCTCCTCGACGACGAGGAGGCCGTCGCCATCGCGGTCGGTCTCCGGGCCGGGGCCGGGCACGCGATCGAGGGCGTGGAGGAGGCCTCCGTACGGGCCCTGGCGAAGCTGGAACAAGTGCTGCCCGCGCGCCTCAGGCACCGGGTCTCCACGCTCCAGAACGCCACGATCCCCCTCACGCGAGGCGACGGGGCCACGGTCGCTCCGGCCACGCTCACCGCCCTGGCGGGCACGGTCACCGGCCGGGAGAGGCTGCGCTTCGGCTACCGGGCGGGGGACGGCGCCGAGACGAAACGCCTGGTCGAGCCCTACCGGCTCGTCTCCACGGGGCACCGGTGGTACCTCGTGGCGTACGACCTGGGGCGCGAGGACTGGCGCACCTTCCGGGTGGACCGGGTGAGCGAACCGCTCGCCACCGGCGCCCGCTTCACCCCGCGCGAGCTGCCGGCGGGCGACGCGGCGCAGCTCCTGCTCCGTTCCATGTCCCGCGCCCAGCCCGAGATGGAGCTGGACGTCAGCTTCGAGGCTCCCGCCGGCTTCGTCACGGCGCGGCTCCCCTCCCATCTCGTCCCCACGGAGACGGGGCCCGACAGTTGCCGTCTGCGCGTCCGGGCGACGGACTCGGTGGAATGGCTGGCCCTCCGCCTCGCCCTGGTGGACGCCCCCTTCACGATCCACGGCCCGCCCGCCCTCCACACCTATGTGGAGGACCTGGCGAGCCGTCTGTCGGCGTCGACACGCGGATAGGGGCCGGGCCCTGGTTCCCCGGCCCTCGGGTCACCGGGAGCCAGGGCTCACGCGGGCGCTCGGGTCATCGGGAGCCAGGGCTCACGCCGCCGCGTCGAAGCCCGTGTCGCGGGCCATCTTCTTGAGTTCGAGCAGGGCGTGCTTCTCGATCTGGCGGATCCGCTCCCTCGTCAGACCGTGCTCCTTGCCGACCTCCGTCAGCGTCCGCTCGCGGCCGTCCTCGATGCCGTACCGCATCCGGATGATCGACGCCGTGCGGTGGTCGAGCTTGTCGATGAGGTCGTCGAGCTCCTCGCTGCGCAGCAGCGTGAGCACCGACTGCTCCGGCGAGATCGCCGAGGTGTCCTCCAGGAGGTCGCCGAACTGCGTCTCACCCTGGTCGTCCACCGACATGTTCAGCGAGACCGGGTCGCGGGACCAGTCCAGGACGTCGACGACCCGCTCGGGCGTCGAGCCCAGCTCGGCGGCGATCTCGGCGGGCTCGGGCTCCCGCCCGTTCTCCCGGTTGAACTCGCGCTGCACCCGCCGGATCCGGCCGAGCTCCTCCACCAGGTGGACGGGGAGCCGGATCGTGCGGGACTGGTCGGCGATGGACCGGGTGATGGCCTGGCGGATCCACCAGGTCGCGTACGTGGAGAACTTGAAGCCCTTCGCGTAGTCGAACTTCTCGACCGCGCGGACCAGGCCCGCGTTCCCCTCCTGGATCAGGTCGAGCAGCGGCAGCCCACTGCGCGGGTAGCGCCGGGCCACGGCCACCACGAGCCGCAGGTTGGACTTGATGAAGAGGTCCTTGGCACGCTCGCCCTCGGCGACCAGTGCTTCGAGCTCCTCGCGGGACGCGCCGCCCGCCTCGCTCTCCACCTCTCGGTCGAGGATCTGCTGGGCGTAGACACCCGCCTCGATCGTCTGGGAGAGCTCGACCTCCTTGGCGGCGTCGAGCAGGGGCGTGCGCGCGATCTCGTCGAGGTACATGCCGACCAGGTCGCGGTCGGCGATCTCCCCGCCCACGGCGCGAACGCTGCTTGCCCGTGCGGCCCCGCTCTGGGCGGAGGTCTGACGACGGGCGACGGCACGGGTTGCCATGCGTGCTCCCTTGCTGAGTAGGTCGCGACACCCTTACGAGTGCCCTGCATCCGACGGAAACAACGACTGGAATCCGGACAGAATTCCCACCGTGCACATGGATTTTCGCGATCATGCAGTATCCTGCGCGGCCGTCGCCCCGTCGGGCATGCCGCAGGCACCCACGGAGGCGCAGGTCAGACCGGGCACGGGGGGTGGTCCGGCGCCGCTCGCGGTGCCCCCGACCACACCGTCGGTGAGACCCCGATCACATACGGCGTCACCTTTCAGGACGCCGGGAGGGGGCAGGAGGTTGCCCCGCCGGCAGGGAGCCCTCACTCCCGCGCGGGGGTGGCCTCGGACTCGCGGACTAGGTCGCGAGCCCGTTACGCGGCGCCCTTCCCCGCCCTACCGTCGCCCTCATGAGCAATGCGAGCGGCATGACTGCGATGAGCGACACCACCGGAACCCTCGACGAAGCCCTCGAACGCCTCCACACCACCGGCCCCGAGCGCAACGGCTGGCTCACCAATCACGCCCCGATGGCCGTCGAGGCCCTGGCCCGCCACGGCCAGGCCCCGGCCGTGCACCGCTGGCTCGACCGGTACGCGCACAAACTGGAGGAGCTGCCGCCCCCGTCCCGCCCCGTCACGGCGGACAACTGGCGCGAGGCGCTCGGCGATCCCGTCCGGATCACCGACTGGACCCGCTTCTTCGGGCGCGAGCTCGACGGGCACCCCTGGCGCGAGGTCCTCTCCGCCTGGTGGCCCCGCCTGCTGCCGGGCATCGCCGGCGGGGCGACGCATCCCGTGATCCGTACCGGTCATGCCGTACGGACCCTCCTGACGTCCGGCGAGGAGACGGCACCGCGCCGCGCCGAGCTGGCCCACGCGCTCGGCTACTGGGCGGCCCGCCACCAGCCGCTGCCCGCGCTCACCCCGCTGGCCGCGGCGCCGTCGGCGGCGGCCGCCCTGGACGCCGTACCGCCGGTTCCCGACCAGGACGGCGGGATCCGGGCGCGGCTCGTCCAGCTGACGGGGTTCCCGGTCTGGGGCGGGGCCCCAGATCCGGAGACCGCGAGGGCGCGGCTCGTGGAGCTGGTGACGGCGGCGACGCACCGGTACGCGACGCACGGCCACGGTGAGCCGATCATGCTGGTCCACGCGGCGACGGCGCCGAACGCGGTCCTGCGCGCCCTTCCGGCGCTCCCCCGCGAGCTGTGGGCGCCGAGCCTGGCGGCCGCGTGGACGGCGGCGGCCGCGGTGACGGCCGCGTACACCCCGGCGGAGGCGGCGGCCCTCGCGCCCACGTCCCTCACGCTGACGCCGGAGGAGGTCTTCGAGCGGGCGGCCGCGCACGGCGACGACCACACGATCAAGTTCACCGACACGGCGCTCGACGTGGGCGACCCGCTCGCGCTCGCCGCCGCCGTGCGCTCGGTCGAGCTGAACCCGCCGGTGTTCTGAGGAGCGCCGGTGTCCCGAGGGGCCCGACCGACGACCGGTCTCAGCCGAACTGCACGGACCGCTTGGCGAGGCCCATCCAGAACCCCTCGATCACCGACCGCTCCGCGTCGAGGTCGCCGGCCGCGTCCGCCGCGCCCATGGTGACGAAGAGCGGGGCGAAGTGCTCCGTACGCGGGTGGGCGAGGCGGCCGGCGGGTGACTTGTGCGCGAAGTCGAGGAGGGCGTCGACGTCGTGCGCGGCGAGGGCCTCACGCCCCCACGCGTCGAACTCGGCGGACCAGCCGGGCACGCCGCCGCCGGTGTGGCGGAGGGCGGCCAGGTTGTGGGTGAAGAACCCGCTGCCGACGATGAGAACGCCCTCGTCGCGGAGGGGGGCGAGCCTGCGCCCGATGTCCATGAGGCGGCGCGGGTCGAGGGTGGGCATGGAGATCTGGAGTACGGGGATGCCGGCGTCCGGGAACATCTCGACGAGCGGCACGTAGGCGCCGTGGTCGAGGCCCCGGTCGGGGATGTCCTGGACGGGCGTGCCGGGCGCGCGGAGCAGCTTGCGGACCGCCTCGGCGAGGGCGGGCGCGCCGGGGGCCTCGTACCGGACCTGGTAATAGTGCTCGGGGAAGCCCCAGAAGTCGTACACGAGGGGGACGGTCTCGGTGGCACCGAGCGCGAGCGGGGCCTCCTCCCAGTGGGCGGAGACCATCAGGATCGCCCGGGGGCGGGGGAGGCCGGCGGACCAGGCGGCGAGTTCGCCGGGCCAGACGGGGTCGTCGGCGAGCGGCGGGGCGCCGTGGGAGAGGTAGAGGGCGGGCATCCGTTCCAGCGTGGCGTCCATGGTGACGAGACCTCCGGCATCCTCGTGTTACTTGAAACTTCAAGCTCAGCATCTGCAGAGTAGACCTAAATAGTTCAACTTTCAAGGATGGGTCGTACGATGGGAACCATGGGAGACATGACCGAACCGCGCTGGCTCAGCGACGAGGAACAGCGCACCTGGCGCGCCTACCTGCATGCCACCACGCTCCTGGAGGACCACCTCGACCGCCAGTTGCAGCGCGACGCCGGGATGCCGCACGTCTACTACGGGCTGCTCGTCCAGCTCTCCCAGGCCCCCCGCCGCCGGCTGCGGATGACCGAGCTCGCCAGGAACGCCAAGATCACCCGCTCCCGCCTCTCCCACGCGATCGCCCGCCTGGAGAAGAACGGCTGGGTACGGCGCGAGGACTGCCCCTCCGACAAGCGCGGCCAGTTCGCCCAGCTGACGGACGAGGGCATGGAGGTGCTGCGCCGCACCGCGCCCGGCCATGTGGCGGCCGTGCGCCAGGCGTTGTTCGACCGGCTCTCCCCCGAACAGGCGGACCAGCTCGGCGAGATCATGCGGGTGATGGCCGAGGGCCTCGAACCCGCGGGCCCGGACGCGGACCTGCCCTGGCTCCGCTGAGCACACGGCTCGCGGAACCAGGGCAGGTCCGGGTGCGGACGGGAGGCCGGCCCGGATGCGTACGGAGAGCCGGTCCGGCCGGGGTCAGTGGGCGATGACCGGCACCTTCACCTCGTCGTCCGCGTCCGCACCGGACCCGGCGACGACCCCCATGTCCGGCTTCCCCGTGGTGATCAGGGCGAAGGCGATCGCGGCCGAGACGACCAGGATGCCGACGGCCCACCAGATGGCGGCCGTGTAGCCCTCGACCATGCCCTGGAGCTGCAGCAGCCGCTGCCCGGCCGGGGTGGTCGCGCCCGCCGCGTGGTCGGCCAGGTACGCGGTGGTCGCCGAGGCGGCGATCGTGTTCAGCAGGGCCGTACCGATGGCGCCGCCGACCTGCTGCGAGGTGTTGACCATCGCGGAGGCCACACCGGCGTCCCGCGGATCCACGCCGAGCGTCGCGAGCGACATGGCCGGCATGAACGCCGTACCCATGCCGAGACCGAGCAGCAGCTGCGCGGGCAGGATCAGACCGGCGTACGAGGTACCGACCTCCAGCTGGGTGAGCAGCAGCATGCCGACGCCCGCGGTCAGGAAACCGGGGGCCATGAGCAGCCGCGGCGGGACCCGGGTCATCAGGCGCGTACCGATCTGGGTCGAGCCGGCGATCATGCCCACGATCATGGGCAGGAACGCGAAGCCCGTCATGACGGGCGAGTAGCCCTTCACGATCTGGAGGTAGTACGTCAGGAAGAGGAAGAGGCCGAACATCGCGATGACCGCGAGACCCAGCGACAGGTAGACACCGCCGCGGTTGCGGTCGGTCAGGACCCGCAGCGGCAGCAGCGGGGACTTCACCAGCGACTCGGTGACGACGAACGCGATGAGCAGCAGACCGGAGCCGATGAACAGGCCGACCGTGCCGGCGTCGCTCCAGCCCTCGGACTCGGCGCGGGTGAAGCCGTACACGAGCGCGACCAGGCCCAGGGTCGAGAGGATCACGCCGGGGATGTCGAGCGTCGAGCGGTTGCGGCCGCCCGCCGGCTCACGGACGACGAGGTACGCGCCCACGGCGGCGACGACGGCGAACGGGATGTTGACGAAGAAGGTCCAGCGCCAGTTCAGGTACTCGGTGAGGAAACCGCCGAGGATCAGACCCACGGCGCCGCCGCCACCGGCGATCGCGCCGTAGATGCCGAAGGCCTTGGCGCGTTCCTTGGCGTCGGTGAAGGTAACGGCGAGCAGCGAGAGCGCGGCGGGCGCGAGGAGCGCGCCGAACGCGCCCTGGAGCGCGCGGGCACCCAGCATCATGGCCTCGCCCGTCGCCGCCCCGCCGAGGGCGGAGGCCGCGGCGAAGCCGATCAGGCCGACGACGAAGGTGCGCTTGCGGCCCCACAGGTCGGCTATGCGTCCGCCGAACAGGAGCAGCCCGCCGAAGGCGAGGGCGTAGGCGGTGATGACCCACTGCCGGTTGCCGTCCGAGATCCCGAGGTCCTGCTGGGCGGAGGGCAGCGCGATGTTCACGATCGTCGCGTCGAGCACGACCATCAGCTGGGCCAGGGCGATGAAGACGAGCGCTTTCCAGCGGCCCGGGTCGGGGTGGGTCATGGAGCTGTCGGGGACTTTCGGCATGGGGGTAGCCACCTCTTGGCGCGTACTGGTGAAAAAGGGACGGAAAGGCTTACGTGAAGGGGTGCGGGGCCCCGGCTCTCATGACGGACAGGAGTCGCGCCTCAGGTCCTCCAGGGTCACGGCCGTCCCGGGCAGCTCGGAGCGCGCGGGCGCTTCGAGGCCGTCGAGGAACAGCTGCAGATGGCGGTGGACGAACTGGTCCCAGCCGGCGCCGCAGGCCGTCCCGGGCAGCGGGCGGGTCAGCTGGGACACCGCCACCATGAGGTCCCCGACGCCGACGTCGGAGCGGAGCCGGCCGGCCCGCTGGGCGCGGTCGACGAGCGCCTGGACGACTTCCTCCAGGCGGTCGCGCTCGGCGATCAGGTCGGGGTGGTCCTTGTCGAAGGCCCCGTCGAGCATCGGGCACAGGGCGCCGATGCGTTCCTCGGCGGCGGCGTGGGTGAAGCGCCGGAGGGCGGCGAAGGTGTCGGCCTCCTCCTCGGCGGCCCGTTCGGCGACCTCGGTGACGCGGGCCATGAGCGAGAGGACGACCTCGCGGACGAGGTCGGGGCGCTCGGGGAAGTTCCGGTAGAGGGTGGCGTTCCCGACGCCGGCCCGGCGCGCGACCTCGTCGTACGGCACCTGGGGGCCGAACTCGACGAACATCTCGCGCGCCGCCGTCACGATCCGCTCGCGGTTGCGCAGCGCGTCGGCCCGCGGGCGGGGCACGCGACGGGCGGGTGCGGTGTCGGCACTGGTGGTCACGCCACGACCTCCTCGGTCGTCTCGGATTCGGTATCCGGGGAGGGACTCCCCACTTCGTTCAACACAGTCCTGAACGGGGACCTAGTCCCCGGTTATTTCCCACCCCCGTTATGACCTGGGTCACAACCGTCGGCCCCTGCTCGGGATCCCACGATCGGGCCACCCGGCGCGCGCGGACGAACCGCTCGTCACAGGCTGATCGGACAGCGCGGGCCCCGCGGACCGGAAGGGCCCGTGGCGCCGACCTGCCCCCACCGGAGAGGCGACCGTATGCAGCACTCCCGCCGACGGATACGCAGACCCGTCGCCCTGGCCGCGACCACGGCGCTCTCCCTCACGCTGCTCGCCTCCGCGAGCACCACCCTCCCCGGGCCCGCCCCCGCCTCCGCGGGGCCCGTGGCCACCGCACCCGGGGGCGCCCAGCTCGGCCCGTGCCGCATCGCCACCACGCTCGGCGTGCAGATGTCGGAAGGGCTGCCCACGGCCCCCGGGTACGTCCGCTCCACGGGCCAGGTCAAGGCCCTCAACCTGATGATCGACTTCCCCGACGCCACCGGCGACGGCACGGCGATGGGCCGCTTCCGCGAGTTCTTCCCGCAGACCGCCGAATGGTTCCGCGTCAGCTCGTACGGGCGTCTGCGCTACCAGGCCGAGGCGCCCATACCCGACTGGCTGCGGATGCCCAAGGCCTTCTCCGCGTACGGGATCGAGCGCGGCTCACCGTACGAGCCGGGGTACCGCTCCCTCGTCGAGGACATCGTGACGACGGCCGACGCCAAGGTGGACTTCAGTGCGTACGACCTGGTCAACGTCCTGGTCACGCCGAACGCCGGGCCCTCCGCCCTCGACACCGTCCTGTCCGTGACCTTCTCCGGCAACGACGACGCCCCCTACGCCGACGGCGTGCCGCTGGCCAACACGTCCTTCGTCTACAGCCGCCAGGACGACGGGTCCGGCAGCTTCGCCGAGACCGGCTACCGCGTCCTGCCCCACGAGAACGGGCACGTCTTCGGACTGCCCGACCTGTACACATCGGACGGCGGCGGGTCCGTCGGGCACTGGGACATCATGTCCGAGGACTGGGGCGCCAACAACGACCTGCTCGGCTGGCACAAGTGGAAGCTGGGCTGGCTCGACAACGACCAGGTCGGCTGCGCGTCCGCCGCGGGCACCGGTGACTGGACCCTCACCCCGCTGGCCGTACCCGGCGGCCCCAAGCTGACGTTCGTCCCGCTCTCCGGCACCTCCGGTTACGCGGTCGAGGTCCGCGGCAAGGGCGGCAACGACGAGGCCGTCTGCGAGGAGGGCGTCCTCGTCTACCGGGTGGAGTCCGACGTGGACACCGGCCACGGCCCGGTGACCGTGTCGGACAGTGAGCGCGCGAGCGGCGGCTGCACCCGGCGCGCCAACGTCCACGCGGAACTCTCGGACGCTCCGTACCGCCCCGGCGAGACGTTCACGGACCGGGCGAACGGCATACGGATCAGCGTGCTGGACGAGGACGAGAACGGCACGTACCGGGTCCGCATCACGCGCGACTGAGGAGCCCGCGTCACCCGCCCCGCGTACCCGCCCGCGTCACCCGCCCCGCGTACCCGCCCGCGTCACCCGCCCCGCGTCACGAGCCTCCGTGCGGCCCCGTACGAGCCTCCGTGCGGCCCCGTCACGAGCCTCCGCGCGACCCCGTCACCCGCCTCCGAACAGCCCGTCCCGCAGCTCCCGCTTGAGGATCTTCCCCGTCGGGTTCCGGGGCAGCTCCTCCTCGCGTACGAGGACACGTGCGGGCACCTTGAAAGCCGCGAGGCGCGTCCCCACGTGGGCGCGCAGGCGCTCGGTGTCGGCGTCCGCCCCGGCGCGCAGCCGTACGACGGCCATGACCTCCTCCCCCAGGACGGGGTGCGGCACTCCGAGGACGGCGGCGTCGACGACGTCCGGGTGCTCGTGCAGCACGGTCTCGACCTCGACGCAGTACACGTTCTCCCCGCCGCGGATCACCATGTCGGTGAGCCGGTCGACGATGCCGACCCGGCCGTCCCCGTCGACGCGCGCGAGGTCCCCGGTCCTGAACCAGCCGTCGTCGGTGAAGGCGGCGCGGGTGGCGGCCTCGTTCCCCCAGTAGCCCCGGACGAGGGACTGTCCGCGCAGCCACAGCTCCCCCACGCCCTCGGCGTCGGGCCGCTCGATCCGCACCTCGGTGACGGGCGAGGGCCGGCCGACGCTCCCGGGGTGGGCGCGGTACTCGGCGCCGACGTTCGACAGCACCCCGCCGCAGGTCTCGGTGAGCCCGTAGCCGTTGCGGGGCTCGACGCGGTCCCCGTATCCGGCGCTGATCCCGGCGACGATGCCGGGCGGGGCGGCGGCGCCCCCGGTGCTCAGCAGGGTGAGGCTCTCCAGCGGGTCGCCGGTGGCGCGGGCGAGGTCGAGCAGCTGGAGCGCGGTGGTGGGCACGCCCGCGTAGTGGGTGACCCGGTGTTCCCGGATCAGTTCGAGAGCCCGGCCCGCGTCCCACTTCCGCATCATGACGAGCGTGCCGCCCGCGGCCATCACGGCGTAGAGGGAGGTGAAGGCGGCGACGTGGAAGAAGGGGAACGTGGTCAGCGACACGGGCGCGGGCCCCGTCCCCGGCACGTCCCCGCGAGCGAGGGCCGCGGCGGCGGCGAAGTACCGGGGGTTCATGGCGGCTCCGGCCTGCGCGAGATGGGTGGCGACGGCGCCCTTGGGGCGGCCGGTGGTGCCGGAGGTGTAGATGAGGGTGGCGTCGTGCTCGGGCAGGACGTCGACGGGCGGCGGCCCGAGGAACGGATCGGTGTCGGCGACGTAGGGGACGAAGCCGCCCCCGTCCCCGTCTCCGTCCCCGGCGTCGGCCTCGGCCCGGGGGAAGACGCCCCCGCTCCCGGCGTGGAAGACGATCCCCGGCACACCGTTGCGCCGCGCCCATGCCCGCACGCGTCCGACCCGCTCGCCGTCGACGAGCAGCACGCCCGGCGCGCAGTCGTCGAGCGCGTACGCGAACTCGTCCTCGGTCCACCAGGCGTTGAGGGGTACGGCGACGAGGCCGGCGAGCTGCGCGGCCCAGAAGGCGACCTGCCACTCGGGCAGGTTCCGCATGGCGACGACGGCACGGTCCCCGGGGCGCAGCCCGTACTCCCCGGCGAGCCGCCGGGCGAGCCCGCAGGCGGCGTCGAAGAACTCCCGGTAGGTCATGGGCCCGCTCTCGGACACCAGGAACACCCGGTCCCCGTAGCCCCAGACGGCCTCCACGAACTCCCGCAGCGTGCGGGGCCCACCGGCGTACACCCCGTCCACGACGGCGAAGGGCGCTCCGGGCGCGGTCAGCCGCGCTTCCCCCGACCGCCCGTCGGACACCATCACGAGGACCTCCTGAGCGCTCGCTTACCCCAGCGCGGCGACGCTATGCGCCGCCCTCCCCGGGGTCAACCCCGGCAGACCCGCCGCGGGGCGCACCGGAGCGGAAAGGGACCCGTCTTGGTCCGCGCGTCAAGAGCACGTCAAGATGACGCCGGAGACGCCTCACGAACCGGAGGCGCTCCGAGAACCGGGGACGCGCTTCGAGAACCGGAGACGCTTCGAGCACACGGGGGGACCATGACGGAGAGGGAACCGGCCGAGGAACACCTCGACGGGTACGCCGCCATCCTGGCGGACGTCTGCGCGACCGGCCGCGGGCTCACCCGTGACGAACGCGACGCCCTGCGCTCCCGCGGCGAGCGGGCCGCGGAGGCCGGCATCGGGCTGCGGGCCGCCGTCCGTTCCCACCTGACCGCCGCCGAGCGGCTGCGCCCCGGGCTGCCGAGGATCGCCGCCGACCACCTCCTGAGCGCCGTCGGGCAGGCCGTCGACGCCTTCGCCGAGGGCCACGAACGGGCCCAGCGCCTCGCGGTGCGCCAGGAGGAGGCCGCACGGCGTGAGTTCATCGACGACCTGCTCCACGGCCGCAGCGACCTCGGCCGCCTGGCCGAGCGCGCCGAACGCTTCGGGCTGCTCCTGTCCCACGCCCACGCCGTGGCCGTCGCCCAGGGCCCGGAGCCGTACGACGACGGGTACGCGGTCACCCGTACCGTCGAGTCCTCGCTCACCGCCCGCTTCGGCAACCGCCGCCTCCTGCTCACCACCAAGGACGGCCGGCTGATCTGCGTAGCCCCCGCCGACGAGCCCGACGTCCTCGCCCACTTCGCCAAGCAGGCGTACGCGGCGACCGACGGCGGCCGGGTCGCCGTCGGCCGCGCGCACCCGGGCGCGGGCGGCGTCGTCCACTCCTACGAGGAGGCCCTCAACGCCCTCGACCTCGCCGACCGCATGCACCTCGACGACCCGGTCCTGTACGCCGCCGACCTCCTGGTCTACCCGGTCCTCACCCGCGACCGGCAGGCCATGGCCGACCTCGTCCGCAGCGTCCTCGGCCCGCTCAAGGAGGCCCGCGGCGGCGCGAAGCCCCTCCTCGACACCCTCAGCGCGTACTTCGACACCGGCTGCGTCACCGCCCAGGCGGCCCGCCGACTCAGTCTCAGCGTGCGGGCCATGACGTACCGCCTCGACCGCATCCACCGACTGACCGGCGCGGACCCCGGCGACCCGGTCCAGCGCTACACCCTCCAGACCGCCGTCGTCGGCGCCCGCCTCCTTGACTGGCCCGACCAGCCGCTGTGAGCCCCGGCCGGCGCGGAGGCAGCCTCACGCACACAGGCGGCATCAAGAGCGCGTAAAGACTGCCGGAACCATGCAGTGAACGTCAGCGCTGTCCCGTGGCAAACTCCCTGGACAACGGGAGAGACAACGCACGGGGACAGGTGGCGCACATGGGCTGGTTTCTCGGTCTCGGCATCGTCGGTCTGGTGCTGCTCGTGCTGTCCCTGGTCTTCGACGGGGTGCTGGAGGGGGTCCTCGACGGGGCCGGCGGGGGGCTTGACGGGTTTCTGTCGTTGCCGGTGATCGCCGGGTTCGTCTCGGCGCTCGGGTTCACGGGGGCGATCGTCCTCGGGACCACCGGTACGGGGGCGGGGGGCGCCGCCGGTGCGGGTGCGGTCGCGGGGGGTGTCGTGGGGTGGGTGACCTGGCGGTTCAGCCGGGCACTGACCCGCGACGGGGCCGCACCCGCGCCGCGGGGCGAGGACCTGGCCGGTACGAGCGGTTCGGTGGTCACCGCGATCCCGGCCGACGGGTACGGCGAGGTCCTGCTCCACCTCGCGGGCCAGCCGGTGAAGTACGCGGCGAAGGCCGACGCTCCCGTCGCACGCGGCGCCGAGGTGTGGGTCGAGTCCGTGCTCTCACCGACATCGGTCACCGTCCGGCCGGTCGAGCGATGACCACCCTCCGCCTGCCGTTCTTCACGATTCATCTCTGATCGAAAGGGGTTCCCATGAGCCCTGTACTGATGTCCGTGGTGGGCATCGTCGTCCTTCTCGTGCTGCTCGCCCTCGTCGTCATCACCCGCTACAAGGTCGCCGGGCCCAGCGAGGCGTTCATCATCACCGGCCGGCGGGGCAAGCAGGCCACCGATCCCGCCACGGGGCGGGTGTTCACCGACAACAGCGGCCAGAAGGTCGTGGTCGGCGGCGGCGTCTTCGTCGTCCCGTTCGTCCAGCAGAAGTTCACGCTCGACCTCTCCAGCCGGCACATCCCCGTCGCCGTCCGCGGCGCGGTCACCCTGCGCGGAGTGAAGGCGAACCTGGAGGGCGTCGCGATCGTCAAGGTCGGCGGCACCGAGGACTCCATCCGGGCCGCCGCGCAGCGCTTCCTGATGCAGCAGGACGGCATCGTCGGCTTCACCCAGGAAGTGCTGTCCGGCGCGCTGCGCTCCATCGTCGGCCGGATGTCGGTCGAGGACATCATCCGGGACCGCGCCGCGTTCGCCGGCCAGGTCGCAGAGGAGGCCGAGGCCAGCCTGTCGGGCCAGGGCCTGGTCCTCGACGCCTTCCAGATCCAGGACATCACCACCGAGGGCTCCTACCTGGAGGACCTCGGCCGCCCCGAGGCCGCCCGCGCCAAGCAGGAGGCCGACATCGCCGAGGCGGTCGCCCGCCGCGCCGCCGAACAGGCCCGGCTGAAGGCGGAGGAGGAGATCGCGATCGCGCAGCGCACCCTCTACCTGAAGCAGGCCGAGATCAAGGCCCAGACCGACGAGGCCGCCGCCCAGGCCAACGCGGCCGGCCCGCTCGCCGAAGCCGACCGCCAGCAGCAGATCCTCACCGAGCAGGAGAAGGTCGCCGAGCGCCAGGCCGCCCTGACCGACCGCCAGCTCGACACCCAGGTCCGCAAGCCCGCCGACGCGGCCCGCTACCAGGCCGAGCAGGAGGCCGAGGCCCGCCGTATCGCCCTGGTCAAGCAGGCCGAGGCCGACGCGCAGCGTTCCCGCCTCACCGGTGAGGGCGAGAAGGCCCACCGTGCGGCTCTCGCCGACGCCGTCCGCATCGAGGGCGAGGCCGAGGCTGCGGCCATCGCCGCCAGGGGCTCCGCCGAGGCGGAGGCGATGGAGAAGAAGGCCGACGCCTTCGCCCGGTACGGCGACGCCGCCGTCCTCCAGATGCTCGTCGAGGTCCTGCCGCAGGTCGTCGCCAAGGCGTCCGAGCCGCTGTCCGCCATCGACAAGATGACGGTCATCTCCACCGACGGGGCGAGCCAGTTGTCCCGTACGGTCGCCGACAACGTCGCCCAGGGCATGGAGCTCCTCTCCTCCACCACCGGAGTCGACCTCGCCCAGCTCCTCCAGGGCATCACCCAGAAGAAGCCGGTCCCCGGACCGGCCCAGCCGGCGCCGTCCACCGACGGCGCCATCGAGATCACCGACTGAGGGACGGCGGGGGACGCGGTGAGAACCAGCTTCAGGATCCACGCGGGGGCGCAGCTCTCCCTCTCCGGTCTTGGACTTCTCGCCGCGGCCCTCGCCGCCGTGCCACTCCTCCCACCGTTCGCGGACGAGTGGCTCCTCCTCGGCGCCGGCATCGCCCTGCTGGTGCCCCTGCACCTGGCGACGCTCGTCCGCGGCGTCGCCGTCGGGCTCCGGGACATACGCTTCGCGAGCAGCAGGGCGAACCAGTGGCGCGCCCTGCGCTCCCTGCCCCGGCGCGTCCAGGCGCTGCTCGCCGCCCTGGGCCTGGCCGGCCTGGCTCTGATCACCGGTGTCGGTGCGGACGACTCCTCGCTCCAGAAGGCGGACTCCGTCCGGGGCCGTTACTTCGCCGTCGACCCCACCGACCCCCGACGCATGCGGTTCGAGGTCCCCAGGGACACGTACGAGACGCTGCGCAAGGAGGAGCAGCGGGTGGCGTTCGCGGCCTACGCTCTCGTGGCGGCGGGGGGCGCCGGACTGACGCTCGTCTCTGCGAGGTTCGACAGCCGGGCGGTCGGACCGTGACCGGCGGCCCACCGTCCTCGCAGCCGCACGGCGGAACTCCGCGGTCCGGCCGATACCGGGGGGGGAATCGTGACCGCGCTACCGCACCAGGACACCGGAGACGCACGGAACGGCGGCCACATGGTGGTCTGCGGCGACGACGGGCTCGCACTCCGGCTCGCCTCCGAGTTGCGGGACGTCTACCGCCAGCGGGTCGTCCTCGTCGCGCCCGGCGACGGGACCGAGGAGACGGAGAGGTCCGCCGTACTGTCCCGCGCGGCGCGCCTTCTGCGCCGGGCCGACGGCACCGTCACCGGCACGTCCCCGCACCCGCGGGACGTCGTGTCCGCCTCTCCCGCGGAGGCGGCGCTGCTGCGGGCCGGGGTGGACCGGGCCGCTGCCCTGGCGCTGCTGTACGAGGACGACGAGACCAACCTGCGGGCCGCGCTCGCGGCCCGCAGGCTCAACCCCGGCCTGCGGCTCGTCGTCCGCATGTACAACCGGAAGCTCGGTCAGCACCTGGAGGAACTCCTCGACCAGGCCGCCCTGCTGACCGCTCCCGGAACCGACCGGGCCGTTCTCGACGCCTCCACCACCGTCCTGTCCGACGCGGACACCGCGGCCCCCGCGCTCGCCGCCACCGCCGTCGCCGGCACGAGCAAGGTCGTCCAGGCCGACGGCGTACTCCTGCGCGCGGCCGAACGCGCCCCGCACGGACCCGACGAGGTCCCCGACCCCGGCCTGTGCACCCTGGCACTGCTCTCGTCCACCACGACCGACCCGGCGGGCGCGGAGGGTTCGGAGAGCAGCGGCCCCCAGGGCCCTCTCCTCCTGCCCGACGACCGGGCCGTGGCGCGGGCGAGCGGGCGCGGCAGCGTCGTCCTGGAGACCGTGCGGTACGCCGGTCCCAGCCTGTCGGCACGGCGCCTGGCCCGCCGCGGAGCGCCGCTGCGGGAGCTCTTCTCCAGCCGTCTGAGGTGGGCGCTCGCCGGCATCGTGGTCTCCGTGCTCGCCCTGACGACGGCCGCGGCGCTCCTCACCGACGCCGATCCCGTGCACGCCGCCTATCTGACCCTGCTGGATCTGTTCTCGATCAACGACCCCGCCGTCGACGGGCCGGCCACCCGCCAGATCCTCCAGCTCCTCTCCGGCCTCGTCGGCCTCGCGCTGCTCCCCCTCCTCGTCGCCGGAGCCCTGGAAGCGCTCGGCACCTTCCGCGCCGCGGGTGCGCTCCGCCGCCCGCCCCGCGGCCTGTCCGGCCACGTCGTCCTGCTCGGCCTCGGCAAGGTCGGCTCCCGCGTCCTGGCCCGGCTGCGGGAGCTGGACATCCCCGTCGTCTGCGTCGAGGAGGACCCCGACGCCCGCGGCATCCCGCTCGCCCGGGGCCTCGGCATCCCCGTGGTCCTCGGCGACGTCACCGAGGAGGGCGTGCTGGAGGCCACCAAGATCCACCGTGCGCACGCCCTGCTCGCCCTCACCAGCTCCGACACCACCAACCTGGAGGCCGTGCTCTACGCCCGTACGGTCAAGCCCGACCTGCGCGTGGCGCTGCGCCTGTACGACGACGACTTCGCCACCGTCGTCCACCGCACCCTGCGTACCGCCCATCCCGAAGCGCTCACCCGCAGCCGCAGCGTCTCCCACCTGGCCGCACCCGCCTTCGCGGGCGCGATGATGGGCCGCCAGATCCTCGGCGCCATCCCGGTCGAACGCAAGGTCCTGCTCTTCGCCGCCCTCCTCGTCGCGGGCCACCCCCAGTTCGAGGGCCGCACCGTCGCCGACGCCTTCCGTCCCGGATCCTGGCGCGTCCTCGCCCTCGACACCGCCGCCCCCACGATCCGCCGCCCCGACCTGGCCTCCTCGCACCGCGCGGGCGAGGAACCCCAGCTCCTCTGGGACCTGCACCCCGGCTACGTCCTGCGCCCCGAAGACCGAGTGGTCATCGCCGCCACCCGCCGAGGCCTGGCAGAACTCCGCGGCACGCCCCCCGAGCAGGTCATGGCAGGGCCTGGGTGATGGCGTCGAAGAACGCCTCGATCTCCTGGATGACGGCCCGCTGGATCTCCGCGAGGTCCCCGTACATCAGGTTCTCCACCCGGCCCCGGCCGGTCACCCTGATGGCGATGCCGATCGGCTCGTTCAGCCGCTCGGGGGGAATTCCGCTGCCGTCCCATACGAAGTGGCTGCGCAGCGCCGCTCGCAGTGCTGCGACGAACTCCCGGGGCGAGTGCCGGTCTCCGAACGCCACCCGGGCCCGTTCCCGCAGCGCGTCGTGGAAGGCGGCCTGGCCCACCGTGCCCGCGGGGCGCTTCGGTTCGCCGACGACCGACCCGCCGCCCGAGTGGACGCGCACCTCGGAGGGCGTCTTCGGCTCCTTCTTGGGCTCGTATCCGGCACCTGCGCCCTCGGGAACGAAGGAGTACACCACCCAGTTGGTCGGTGTCCGCAGGATGTGCATCGACCTGATCCAGTGGAGGCCGCGCAGGACGTCGCCCTGACGGGCCAGTTCGACCGCGTGCTCCAGCACGTCGCCGATGCGGTTGACCGGGATCCACTCGTGCTGGCCGGGCGCGGCGGCGCGGAACTGGGTCTTGATCCAGCCCCTGGAGGCTCCGCCCGTGTTCCACAGGGTCCTGAACTGGTCCCATGTCAGACCGCCGGCCGTGCCGCGCTCCACGAGTGCCTCGAAGAAGGCGACCACGGCGCCCGGATCTCCTGGGCCGTACGCCCTCACCGCGTCCCACAACCCCGGGTGCAGCCTGGACCCCACGAAGGGGTCGAAGCGGCCGTACTGCTTCTCGCCCGCCTCCCCCGAATGCCGGAAGCCGATCCCCGAGATCTCCTTGCGGAGGTGCTGATCGGCGTTCTCCGGCAGCGTGCCCTCGGCTTCGAGCCTGAGGTGGCCGGCCGCGGACTCCCCGATGCGGCGGATGAACGCGCCGCGCACCATGTGCGGGTACGCGTTCTTCGTTCGCGGCAGCGCGAAGAGGAAGTCGTAGAACCCTTCGGTGGTGACCTTCTTCCGGCTGGGCTGCTTCGCCGGCCCGTCCCCGGAGTCCGCTTCGTAGAAGTAGGACTTCACGAGTCTCGCGGCGTCGGCACTGCCCAGGTAGCCCACACCTTCCTCTTCGGTCCCGCCCAGCACCCCGGGCCGCCAGACCTGGACGTCGCGTCCGTCCGTCGGGACGTACAGCACGGGCTTGCTGACCTGGCGCGTCCACCAAGCCTCGTGCACCCCAGCGGCGAAACGCCTTCCGAAGAGGGGGAGCTGGGCAGAGATCTCGACCAGCAGGTTCTGCATGTCGTCGCGGCCCTCTCCGAAGGCCGCGAACAGCTCGCCGAGCAGACGGGCGATCTCCTTCTGCTGATCTTCGAGGGCCTTGTCGTCCAGAGCCTGTGCCGGTTGCGCCGGTACCTCCCCGGAAGGGGCCGACTGCCGGGTGGTCGCACGCTCCTTGGCCAGCCGGTCCGCCTCGGGGTCCGCGCTCTGCGTCAATCCGCGTACGGCGGCGATGTTCGCCCGCACCTTTGCCAGTTCCCCCTCATTGTCCTTGAATCGATCCGGCGCCTCCCTGGTCCACGCGGCCAGCTTCGTCTCCAGCGGGGTGGGCTCGCTGGCCACCATCAGGTCGGCGGCGGCGCCGGTGACGCGGATCCAGTGGCGGTGGGATTCACCGCCCGCCGTGAACACGACGGTCTGGCCGATCTCCTCCTCGTCCCCCTCCCCGCCCTTCTTCTCGCCCCCGCCCAGCCCGAGGGAGGCGAGCAGGGCGCGGCCCTTGGTCACCAGCCAGGCGATCACCGTTTCGGCCAGGCCGAAGATGTAGTCCTGGAAGCCCTTGATGTTCTCGGCGACCTTCTCGGGCAGGTCGCCGAGGCCGACCAGGCCGGCCAGCAGGTCGATGACGATGGGCAGCAGCATCGCCAGAGCGGCCTCGACCTGTTTGGCCATGCCGCCGATGTCGCCCGCGAGGATGGCCGCGGCGCCGTTGACCACGGTCTCGACCAGCCGGAAGATCGAGGCCGCGTTCTCGAAGATCCAGCGCAGCACCTTGTAGATCAGCATGATGGCCTGGAGGACGGCGCCCGCCGGGTTGAGCATGCCCAGGATGCGCATCGCGACCTGTTTCACCAGGGTTTCGGTGATGTAGGAGATGGCGGCCTGGATGATCCGGTCGAGGAACGCCCTGGGGTCGAGCTTCTCCTTGAGCATCTGAAGGAGGCCCTCGGGGCCCTTCTTGATCAGGGCGGAGATCAGGCTCCACGCCTGCTCCACCAGGGCCACGTTCTTCTCGCCCACGTGCTTGACGATGATCCCGCGGATCCTCGGCCAGGTCAGGCCCATCAGCTGGAGGGCGAAGGTGATCAGGCTCGACACGCTGAGGTCGGTGGGGATCTGCACACCGACCGAACCCAGGCCCCGGAAGAGCCAGTCGAAGAAACCGTTGATCAGGTGGTCGGGGAAGTGGTCGAAGAACAGCCGGAATCCCTGGGCGACCGCGGCGACCAGGTTGTTGCCGAAGGTGACGGGGTCGTCGGCGATGTCCGCCACGACCTGCTGGATCTTTTCGACCAGGGCCCAGAAGGCGGGCGGCGGGATGCCGGCCAGGAGCAGCAGTCCTTCGATGATCGCCTTGACCGGGTCGTCGACGAACTGCTGGACCGCCTTGAGGACTTTGCCGATGAGTCCGCCCGCGGCCTCGCGCAGCTGCTCGACCTCCCGCTGTACCTCGGCGACGGCGGTCACGGCCTGCTTGGTGATGTCCTTGGTGAAGTCCTGGCGGGTCTGCGCCACCTTGGATTCGAGACCGTTCAACCGCTCGGCGAAGGTGGCCTGTTCGGTCGCGGCCCACTCGCGCAGTTCCGCCGGCAGATCGGCGAACAGCCGGGCGAGGCGCTGCCGGGCGTCGTCGATGAGGGCCTTCGCCGCCGCGATCACCGACTCGACGTCCGCCGAGATTTCCAGCAGCAGCCCGCACACCCGGTCGCCGAACTGCTTCTCCGCCGCGTCGTACGCCTCCTTCACCCAGGCGGGCAGTCCGGTGAGCGCGTCCAGGCCCTCCAGGAGTGCGCCGCCGACTCCTTCGTGACGCTCGGCGATCCACTTGGCCACCCGGTCCAGCGCCTGCCGGAATTCGGTGGAGTGCCGCTCCACCCCGGCGGCCCATTTGTCCATGGCCGTGCGGGTGAGGGGCTTCAGCAGACCGTCCACCCGGTTCTGGGCGTCGGAGAAGATCTGCTGCGCCTGCCGGCTGACGGATTCCCGGGTCTGCTGCTCGGTGCCGACCATCGCGTTCTGCTTCGACGCGACATCGCCGACCGTGCCTCCGCGCGAGGAGTTGAGCGTCTCCAGCGCCTTGGTCTGGAGCTCGGCCATACCCGTCCGGGCTCGGTCCAGGGCCTCGTCCTGCTTGGCCAGGACCTCGGCGGGGCCGTTCGCCGCCATCGTGCCGAGTTCCTGCTGACCCTCGCGGACGGTGGAGAACGGCGGCTGTCCGATGGGTTCGGCGGATGGACGGTTGATCCGCGAGTCGGCGACCTTCTTGTCGACATCCGCCTTGTCGGCGTCGAGGGAGACGTTCTGTGCCGGGACCGGGTCGGGGGCCGCGCCTGGCGCCGCGATCCCCGGGTCGGCCACGCCCGGGGCCGGGCGGGCGATCGGCTGCGGGGTGGTGGCGGGAGTGCCCGCGGGCTGCTGCTGGAGCCCGTTGTACGCGCCCGCCGTCTTCGCCGTGTCCCCCTCGACCGAGGAACCGAGCGCCTGCCCGGCGTCCTTGGCCATCGTCTTGGGGTCGGCCTCGACGAGGTGTTCCTCGTCGACGGGCCGTTTGCTGCGGATGGCCCTGCGGATGTCCTCGCAGAGCCGGAGGATCTGCGAGCTCGGCGCGGGCCGGGTGCCGAGGGCGTCGGCGAGGGCGGCTCCGGCCCGGGCGGCGGTTTCCGTCGGCGGTTCGGTCACGGCCCCGCGGGCCGTGGCGGTGCTCGCCTTGGCGTCGGGCAGGCTGCTCGCGGTACGAGCTGCCCGCCCGGCTCCGTGGACCACGCCCGCGATGCGCTCCTGGTGGGCGGGGGAAGGGGCGTCCGGGGCGGGCGGGATGTGGAGGGTCACCTCCGGGCCGGGCGGCGCCGCTTCGGCCGCGGCCTCCGGGGCCGCCGCCGCCGCGCCCGGGAGTTCCACGGCCCCTTCGGGCGCGGCGGGTTCGGCTCCGGCGGCGACTTCGGCCGCAGCGGTGTCGACCACCGTTGGTTCGGGGACGGCTGCTTCCTCCGGCGCCGGCCCCGTCCCGGGGCCGGGAGCGGCTTCCCCGGCCGGGGTGGCCACGGGAGCCGTGTAGGCCACGGCGGGCACGGCCACCACCCGCAGGCCGGCTTCGCCGACGTCCGCCTCCGCGTCAAGGACGGTGTCCCGCCCGGCACCCGGTCCGCCCCGCCGCGAGGGCTCCGCGGCGGCCGGTCCGGCTGCCGCGTCCGACGCCGGACCAGGGCCGAGGCCCTCCCCCGCGCCCCCTGTCCGCACGGCCGGCGGGACACGGCCGGTGCCGTCCGCCCCGGTCCCGTCACCCTCCGCCGTCCCCGGTCCCGCCGGCCCCGCGGGGGTCACCGGCACGGTGAAGGACGACGCCGGCGCCGGGCGCGCGCCCGTGCCGGTGTCGAGCTCCCAGCGCCCCCCGGCGGTCTGGCCGTCCAGCCGCACGGTCGCGACACCCGCGTCCACGGTCACGTACGGCAGGGGGGCCTCGCCCGGCGGGTGGGGCTGTGCCCGGCCCGCGTCGGACTCGTACGTCAAGCGCGCCAGCGTCGTGCCGAGCACGGTGACGGTCGCGTCGAGCTCGACCCGCCCTGTGGTCCCGCCGTCCTCACCGACCTCGAAGCGCATCCACCCGCGGACGAATGCCGCCTCCACCGGCCGGGACACCCAGTCCCGGCCCGCGCCCGTCCCCCCGGGCCCGGTGGCCGTGCCGCGGTCCGTCCCCGGCGCGCGGGCCCCGGACCGCCGCGACGGACCGGCGGTCCGGGGTGCGCGGTCCACGACCCCGGACCGCTGCTCGGGGGCGACGCGAGTACGTTCCACCGGTCCTCAGCCCGTGGCCGACGGCGGTGTGCGCCCGCTCTTCGCGAAGGCCGTGCCGATGCCCGCCGTCAGGTGCTCGCGGGTCACCACCCGGCCGTCGGCAGCCGCCGCGTACGCCGCGGCCAGCGCGGCGTCCAGGATCTCCGCCCCCGTCAGCGGGTAGCGCTCCGCCAGCGCGGGCAGGCCGAGGTCCTCGGCAACCGGCAGCCGGGCCGGCAGCACACCCCGCCAGATGGCCAGCCGCTCGGCCGCCCCCGGCGCCGGGAACTCCACCCGCAGGTCGATCCGCCGGGCGAACGCCTCGTCGATGTTGCCCAGCAGGTTGGTGGTCAGGACCACCACGCCCCGGTGGCGTTCCACCCGCTGGAGGAGATAGCTGACCTCCTGGTTCGCGTAGCGGTCGTGCGCGTCGGACACCTCCGTGCGGCGGCCGAAGACCGCGTCCGCCTCGTCGAAGACGAGGAGGCACTCCTCCTCCTCGGCCCAGTCGAAGACGCGGGCGAGGTTCTTCTCCGTCTCCCCGATGTACTTGCTGACCAGCGCCGATACATCGACCCGGTACGCGGGGACGCCGAGGGTCCGGCCGAGTACCGCGGCCGTCATGGACTTGCCGGTGCCCGGCGGGCCGTGAAAGAGCACCAGGGTGCCCCGTACACCGTCGTGTGCCCGGGCGAACCCCCATTCCTCCAGCACGGTGTGCTTGTGCCGGACGCGTTCCAGTACGGTCGCCAGCCGACGGCGTACCGGGCCCGGCACGACGATGTCGTCCAGGGTGTGCGCGGTGTCCATGAGGTCCACGGGCAGGTCCGGCGGCGGTCCGCCGGCCACCGGACCGCCGGTGAGGTAGGCCACGAGGGCGCGGTGCGGAACCACCCGGCCCGCGAGGGTTCCCCCTTCGGCCGCCGTCAGGTCGAGCAGCCGCGCGCCGCGCAGCCGTCCGTGGGCGGCGAGCAGTTCGCGGGCCGCGAGGCGGCCCGCGAAGGTGCGGGCGCACAGCGTGCGGAGCACTTCGCCGGTGAGGTGCGACGCCCCGGGCCGGTCGGCGAGCAGCCCGTAGTAGAGGGCGAACTTCTCGTCGATCTCCGGAGCCACGGCGGCGAGCAGGGCGAGTGCCTCGGCGGCGTCGAGCGAGCAGTCCCGCACCACCCGGGCCAGCGGCCCGTCACCGGCGTAGGTGTGGACGGCGGGGAGTCCTTCCGTCCCCTCAAGTCCCAGGGGCCGTGCCATCAGCGCGGCGACCGCCCGCTCGGGCTCCGCGTCCAGGCCGGCGCGGACGGCACACGAGCGCCGTTCCTCCAGCCTCAGCCCGATGACCGCTTCCAGAGCGGTCAGCGCACGGTGCAGTTCCTCCTGGTGGGCTGCCGGGAGCATCAGACCTCCAGCCGTGGTGGACAGGGCAGGGGGCCGCCGTCGAGGGTGACCCGGACGGGCGGCGACCACGGGAGGGCGAACGAGCCCACCGGGTAGGGCAGTCGGGCGAGTACGGGGTCGAGCGGCAAGGGCGCGAGATCCACCCGGATCACCCCGCCGGGCGCCGTCTCCAGCACCGCCTCCCGGAGGAGGAACCCGGCCCTGAGGTAGCCCGGGCTCGACCGCCCGAAGCCGGGCAGCGCGGCGGCGAACTCCCGCAGCACCCCCTCCGCGGCACCGGCGACCTCCTCCGGGACCTCGCGCGTGACCGGCTCTCCGTCGGCGGGCGCCTCCGAGGCCCGTGCCGCCCCGGCGAGCAGCAGGATCAGCGGGTCGCCCGGCGTCCCGGGATCCGCCGGGCCGGCCAGAGCGCCCAGGGCGATCCGGCGCAGGTCGGTCTCCGTCGCCGTGGCGAGGGCAGCTGCCCCGGACGCGCGCAGGAGGCGGGTCGCTTCGTGCACGTAGCCGGCGAGCCAGGGATGCAGCAGGACGACCCCGCCCGCCCGGGAGGACAGCGGTCCGCCCGCCGGGGCGGGCCGCACGCCGGTCCTGGCCGGCGCCGCCGGCACGGCCCGGAGCCCGGAGGGGACCGCCGGCTCGTACGGCGCGGGCTCGCCCGGTCGCGCCGTACGAGCCGCGGGCGCCTGCCCGGGCAGGTCGACCCGCACCTCGGCTCCGGCCGCCGGAAGGGGCGGCGCGGAAGCGCCGCCGTCCGGCCGGCCGGCGGGCGCGGCCCGGTCCGGGCCGCCGTCCGCTGCTTCCGGTGACGTGGGGGCGGGCGGTACCGGGCGGTGCCGGCCGTCCGTGAAGGGCTCCCACCGCTGATCGGTTTCCTCCGGGCGTACGGCCGGGATGCGAGCCGGGCGGGTCGGGACGACCGTGGCCGGACCGGTCGTGCCCGGCCCCACGGACGGCATGCCGGAGCCGGTCGACGCGGGTTCCGGCGGCGGGGAAGCAGGGGTGCTCGCCGGGCTGCGGCCCGGTGCCCGCGGCCCGCGGGTGACGGGGCCCGCGGGCGTGACGGACAGCCGGTGCGCCACGGCGGCCCGGATGTGTTCGGCCCACAGCAGCAGCACGGTGTCGTCGTCGTGGTCCGCGGGATCGAAGCCGAGCGGCACCACCAGGCGGTCCACCCGGACTTCGGGCACGTGCTCGCCGCCGCCGGGTTCGCCGCCCAGCGCCCGGCCGAGCACGGCGGGCAGCCGTTCGGCCGCCAGGCGGCACAGCCGGGCTCGTACGGCCAGGGCACGTTCCTGGTCTCCGGGGGCCGCCCGGCAGCGGATGGTGAGGCGCTCCAGCCTGACCTCCGCCGTGCCAGGGGCCGTCACGAGGGCCCCTGGCGCAGCAGCGCGGTGAGGGTCCGTGCCGAGTGGCGTACTCGGGTCAGCTCCGCTTCCGGCCGGTCGGCGGCCTCCGCGGCCGCGACCAGGGCCTCGACCAGTGCGACGAGCTCCTCGCTCCCGGACACCGCCGGTGAGGACTCGGCGCCGGCCAGCGCACCGCTCAGCGTGTCCAGGAAGTCGCCGAGGAGGGGGACGAAACTCTCCGAAGAGGCGAAGCGCGAGGTCCCGTACTGGAAGAGATGGTCGACCCGGCCATCGTTCTTCTTGACCAGCTCCAGACTCAGGGCGACGTCCTCCTTGAGATTCGTGTGCTCGTTCCACAGGCCGGCGACCTGTGCGGCCGCGTCGATGACTTTCTGCTGCAATGCCGAGGCCTGCTGGTGGGCGTACGCGATCTCGCCTTTGAGGTCCTTGCGGAGTTGGATGAGGTCGTCCTTGACCACCACGTTCTCGACCCGGGCGGTCAGCGTCGCGAGCTGCTGGAGCTGCGTCGTGTCACTGACCTTCAGCTGGGACAGGCTCGTCTTCAGCTCCTGCACAGCGGTCTGCACCCCGGCGACCTCCTGCGCGGCCTGCTGGGCGCCGGCGGCGGCGTTCACGGCCTCGGCCAGCACGCCGCCGGCACTCTTGAGTGCCTGCTGGTTGGGCACCCGGCCGACCTCCACGACCCTGCCGGCCTGGTCATGGACCAGGACCAGCTTGTCGCCGAGGCTGATCGCGCCCTGGACCGAGAAGCCCTTCAGCTGTCGGGCCTGGTCCGCCGTGAGTACCTGCACATCCGGACTGAGTCCCTGGTCCGTGATGAACGCCTTGAGGGACTCCGCCGTCGCGGCGGCGCTCGCGCCCAGCGCGGGGCCGAGGGAGAACACTCCGGCCTGTGCGAAGTCCAGCGGATCCGTGCCGTAGAGGACGTCGATACCCACGGGATCCATCAGACCGTGGCCGGGCCCCTTGATGAAGGGAGCTTCCTCGAGGTAGAAGTCGCGCCACTTGTCCGGGAGCTTGCTCGGCGGGAAGTAGACGTCGAAGCAGGGATTCTTCACGCCCAGCAACATCCTCAGGCGAGCCAGCGACTTCTCCCCCTTGGGACAGACGTGGAAGTCGCCCTTGCCGGGCGGCGGCTTCATCGGGACCTCCGGTCCGGGGACCGTCGGCTCGTTGTAGCTGAGCAGCAGCGATTCGAGCCGGTTGCGCATCTGTGCGACCGCGTCCAGCGGGCCGGCTCCGGTCAGGGCGTTCGCCAGCCCCACGGGCGGCTCGAAGTCGTGCCGGTACGCCGGCTTCCACACGTGTACCCCGCCTTCCGTCGCGAGCCAGCCGAGGGCGATACCCGGTCGTGTGGTGGCCCGGGAGGTCGGCGTGTGAAGGGCGCGGACCCGCAACAGGTCGAGAGTCGCGAAGAACACGTGGTTGAGGAAGGCCGCCCGGTACTGACCGACCGCGAGCGGCGTGGAGGTGGTGAGGGCCAGGCCGCTCAGGCGCTGCGCCGCTGCCGCTGAGAGCTCGATGCCCACCGCGTTCAGGCGCGCGGAGACCGCGTTCCGCAGCTGGTCGAAGTCGCCTCCGACGTCCCCGTTCGCCTGGATGGTCAGCGGCGCCTCGTCCAGCAGCGGCTCGGTGGCGAAGTCCGCCGCCGTGGACTTCAGCCGGCCGGGTACGAGGAGGACCTCCGCGACGCGCAGCTTGAGGGCGGAGTGTCCGGCGCAGTCCGTCTCGCCGCACTGCGGGACGCCCTTGTCCTTGTCGTCCAGGACCAGGACCGGAGTGGTCCCGCCGGGCCCGGCCTCGATGAAGTCGAACGGCGTCTCGAGGGGCGGGGCCGCGTGCGCCTCCTCGATCGCCTTTGCCAGATCCGGCCACTGGACGGCGGTGCCCAGCCACAGCACCTGTCCCGGCTGGTCGATGCCCAGTCCCGGATCAACGGTGAACTGCCGCTTGCCCTCGGCATCGGGGGTGCTCACCGTTCCGGTGAGCCCGGCGGTGATGCCGAAGCCGATGGCCTGCCCGAGGAGCCGGTCCTGGCCGTCGAGGAAATCGCGCAGCTGGTTGAGGTCTTGGTGGGTGAGGACCTGTCCGCCGGTGAAGCAGGGATAGGGCCGGTCGCCGCCGGCCGTGCCGTTCGGGCCGGAGCGCGCCCTGGTCTTTCCCGTCATCCGCTCTCATCCTTCCGTGGCCGGGGAGGGCAACCGCCCCACGTCCAGCCGGTCGGTGGGCGCGCCGTCGTCGACGCATTTCCCCAGCCGCAGACCGTCCTTGTGCGGGACGTGGTCCACCGCCTCGCACAGCAGGCGGCGAACCCGCTCACGGAAAGCCGCATCGGTCTCGTCCGGTGGCACACCTGGTCCCTGGCCCTTGCGCAGGACGAAGCCGGAGGGCACCCAGCACAGCCGCGTCAGCAGGTGGGCCGGGGCGTACCGCTCGACGACGGCGGCGGCCTCGCGCCGGGCCGCTGCATCCCGGAACCTCGTCGAGAGCGGTACGAACAGGGTCACGCGCAGCCAGGGCAGCGGCCTCTCCCGTCCGTCCGGTCCGGTCTGCGGCTTCCCGTCCCGCTCGCCGTCCTCGGCGAACCGGAAATGCTCCACAAGCACCGGCCGGGAAGCCGCCCTTTCGATGCCGAACCAGAGGCAGAACCAGTCCAGGAAGCCGTCGGGCGTGCCGCGCCGCCGCCACAGCCGCGCCGCCCGCTGCAGGAACCTCCGCTTGCGAACCAGCCCCTGCGGATCGCGCCAGGTCCCGGGGAACGAGAAGCCCCACCATGCGGCCAGTTCGTCGTAGAGGGCGGAGATCCGGGCCAGCAGGGCTTCGCCGCCCGCGTTCTCCGGCAGGTCGGGCGGCCAGGCGGCCGCGTCCGGGCCGCACCAGAGGGGCAGTTCGGCCAGCCGCTCCAGATGCGCCCGGTTGAGCTCGTCGACCAGGGCGAGGTAGCCCTCCAGCTGCTCGAAGCTCTCCTGGTCGGCAGAGAACACCGCGGGCAGGTGTGCGGCCACCGGCGTGTACTCGGCCGCCGGGTGTTCAGCAGCCACGGGTGTCCTCCTGGGGCAGCTCGGGGCGGACCACCAAGCAGTGCTCGCCGGCCGGGCCCAGCACCGGGACGCCGTGCTCGGGGACGGGCAGCGCGTCCGTGTGCCACGTCGGCTTGCCTTCGGACGCCCGGGTGCTGATGGCCGCGGCCAGGTCCGTGACGCCGAGCACCTCCGGGTCGGCCGCGATCACCTGGGCCAGTTCCGCGATGCGCACCTGCTCGCCGGGCTGCCAGCCCCGCCCGGGTGCCGCGGGCGGCTTCCCCGAGCGGGGCCACGGTCCCTCCACGGTGGGCGGGCGGGCTGGGTCCGGATGGTCTCCGGCGACGCTCCCCGCGGACTCGGGACGGCCTGCGTCCAGCAGGGCCCCGACCCGGTGCAGGGCATCGCGCAGCACGCGTCCGGCGGATGCCGTCACCGGTACGTACAGCACACCGCGCAGCCGCACCGGGCAGGTCTCCAGGAGCGCGGCACCGACCTCGTCGCCCATGAGCCGCCGCTGGGCGCCGGTCTCCTCCGCCGAGGGGAACCCGGCCTCCCCCGGGTCCCGCACCCGCGACGGTTGCTGCTGCCCGGCCGGCGCGTAGGTGAGTACTCCGGCGAGCACGGCGCGCAGGAACCGGTGGCCGGCCTCCTCGTCGGCCTGGAGTGCGGACGGCTCGGGCTCCACCAGGATCGTGACCGCCCCGGGCCTCCCGCTCCCCCCGCCCGTGGGCCGCCCGTCGAACCCGATGCCCGGCAGCACCCCGGGTACCGCCCAGGCGCGGCCCACGCTCACCTCCGGGCCCGGCTGCCCGTCGTCGTGGGGGTCATAGGTCAGGCCGACGGCGAGCCGGGCGTAGTCGTCCGTGGTCACCGGCTCGACCGTGCGTGCCTGGAGCGGGTGCGCAGGCCAGTGCCGGGTGCGCCCGGCGGCGTCCTCCCAGTCCTCCGGGTGCGCTCCGGGTGGTGCGGGGTGGCAGCCGAGGGCGTCCAGCTCCTGGGGTGCGCCGAGGCCGAACTCCTCGGCCAGCGCGGTCCGGACGGCCTCCAGGGCCACCGCGTCGTCCGCCCCGGCGACCAGCGCGCGGATCCGCTCCTCCGCGTCCCTCAGACGTTCGGCGACCGCCTGGCGCCGACGGCGTTCCGCCACCCGCTTCCGTTCCTCGGGGAAGAGGGGACCGGCGGCCTCGTCGCCGTCCATGGCGGCCCGGAGCAGCAGCGGTGCCCGCAGCAGCCGGATCGCCGCCGCCCGCACCGCCGCGTTGGTGACCTTGGCGCCTCCGGGCAGCCGGACGGTCTCCAGGCGCGTGTCCGCGGTCTGCGGGTCGGGGGCCTCCCGTACCGCCTTGCGGTCCGCCGGCCGCAGTGCGGCCAGCAGATCGCCGAGCTGCCGCAGCCTCGCGGGGGATTCCGGCAGGGGGACACCGCTCCAGTGCCGCTCGGCCCGGCTCCGGAACAGCCCCGCCTCGGCCGACCAGCCGGACAGCGGCCGGTTCCCGGTGCGGTAGTGGAGGTCGGCGACCGACCACACCACCGATTCGAGCAGGGTGACGCCCGGGTTCCCCGGGTTGTGGTCGGTCCACCCCGGTGCATGCGCCCGCACCGTCGCCAGTGCGGTGGCCAGCAGGGTGGCGAAGTCGCCGTCGGGCGCCGTCGCGGGGGCGGCGCTCACCGGCGGCGGGGGCGCGGGCGGAGCGGGCAGGACCGGTCCGGGCGGCACGGGAGGGGTCACAGCTGCTCCTCCAGGACGAGTTCGTGACCGCCGGCTGAGGCGATCAGGCCGCGGTGCGGGTCGGGGGCCACCCTCGCCACCGTGTCGTGCGGCGGCAGCAGCCGCAGGAGCTGTACGTGGTCGACTTCGGGCCGCTCCTCGAACAGGACGGTCAGGGCGGAGGGGTAGAGGGCGCGCCCGAAGTCGGCCGGGCCCCGCCCGGTCGGATGGAGTCGGTCCTCCAGCGCCGCGGTCAGGGTTTCGAGCGCCTCGGCGGCCGCGACGCCGGGCGCCAGGGCCAGTCGCGCGTGCACCCGTACCTCGGCGTACCGGGGGCAGAGCACCACCGGCCGGGCGTGGGGGGACCGTACGGGCTTCAGCCGCGCCAGGATGCGCTCCGCGAGGGTCACCCCCGGGTAGGGCAGCCGTTCGCGGCCGTGCGGCACGACGACCAGGGCGACGGAACCGGGCTCGGCACGGCAGTCGGTGCCGGTGTGCGGCAGGCAGCGGACCGCGGCGACCTCGGGGAAGGAGTCCCGGACGATCCGCTCGTAGTCCCATGCCTGTACGGCTCGGCCGCGGTGGCGGACCAGGCCGGTGGCGCGCCGCAGGTACGCCTCGTCGTCCTCGGCCGCCCGTCCCGGGGTGCCGGCCGCCGGATTGCCCGCCTTCACCCCGGGCAGCGGCCGCAGCAGCCCCTTGAGCTCGCCGGGAGCCAGGGGCCGCTCCGGTGTGCGGTCGCGGCCGCCGCCGGGCCGGCCCCGGTAGACGGCGGTCACGGCGTCCGTCCGGACGTCCAGGATCTCTCCCACCGACCGGGGGGTCGTGGTGCGCAGTCGGAGCCAGCGGCCCTCCTGCGTGCCCTGTGCGGCGCAACCCTGCGCCCAGTCGGCCGGGATCCGCACCCTGAGGACTCCGCTCTGCCGCAGACCGCGGGTGCCGTCGAGGACCGTGAGCGGCTGCCATGCCTGGGCCTGGCTCCAGTACTCCCACGAGGCCTGGTGCGGGTGCCCGGTGGAGCCGCAGGCGGGCGCCTGGGTGACGCGTACGTGCAGGGACAGGGCGCCCGCGGCGCCGGGGGCGAGGCCGGTCAGACCGAGGGCGACCGTGCCGTGGGCTCCCGCGGTGGTGTCCAGGGGCTGCTCGAAGGGGTGTTGCGGGGTGGGGAGGGCGAGCTGCCGTACCGCGTGGCCGTTGTGGGTCCGCACGTCCCGCACGGTGACCTCGCGGGTGCGGTAGCCGAGCATGACGCGGGAGGCGGTGGGCGGGGTGGGCGCGAGGAGGTCGGCCGCCTTGGCCTTGGCGGGTGACGCCGCCACCTGCTCGGCGAACCGTGCCACCCGGTGCAGGTAGTTCTCCCAGCCGAAGTCGCCGCTGCTCAGAAAGAGGCGTACGTAGTTCCCCGTGGTGCCCGCCACTTCGGCTGGCTCGGACAGCGGACCGGTGCCGGTGTCCACCGCGGCGGTACGGCTGCCGTGCAGGGTGCTGCCCGCCGAGCTGAAGGTCTGCCAGCCGCCGCCCGTGCGGCGCTGCCACTGGATGCCCGGGTCGGCTGCGTCGTACGTCAGCTTGCCGAACAGGTCGATGCCCTTGGCGTTCAGCTCTTCGAGGACCCACCGCTGGACAGGGGAGGCGTAGTCCACGGCGTGCAGACCCTGACCGGAGTCGCCGAGGAGTTCGAAAGTGAGGGTCAGGCTCTCCAGGGGTTTGCCGAAGCATTCGTCCGAGCGCAGGTAGAAGCTGTCGCCGCGGCGCGGGGCCGGCCCGAAGGGCTGGAATTCCCGGGTGATGTCGACCGTTCCGCTGCCGGTGCCGCCGGCCTCGGGGCGCACGTCCGCGCGTTCCATCCGCAGCCGTACCTCGCCCATCTCGAAGGCGAAGGCGCGGGGCAGCGGGGTGTCACCGCTGAAGGAGGCACGCAGGAACGGCAGCGGTGAGGCGTCTCCGGGCAGCGGGCCGCATGCCTCGGTGAGGACGAGGGTCACGCTCTCGCCCGCGTACACCGGGGCGCCGGACAGTACGGTGCTCAGGCCGCGGGGGGTCGACCAGTGCCAGTCCACGCCCTCCAGGGCGGTGGCGTCGCGGCCGGGGAAGGTGACGGTCACGGTGGCGGTGCCGCCGTCGAAGGCCAGCACCTCGCTGGCGAAGTCCGCCTGGTGGACGGCGGCGGTCCCCGCGAAGGGCGCGAACGGCGTGCCGGAGGCCGGGCGAACGGCTGTCCGGTCGCCGTCCGGCGTGGCCAGGGTGCCGGTGACGCCGAGGACTCCGGTCCCGTGGAGGGTGAGGGGGTCGGTGGTCGTGTAGGTCCGTTCGCCGCCGTCGTCCGTGCGGCCGCCGCGCAGTTCGGTGCCGATCGGCAGGACCACCGGACGGGCCGCTTCGCCGGGTGCGGGGGCCGGGGCGGGCGGGGCGGTGAACACGGCCACCACCTCGTCGGGTTCCATGGGGCGCCGCGGGATGCCGAGCCGGTCGGCCAACCAGCTCAGCCGGGCCCGGCCGGGCAGGTCCGCGCTGTGCCGGGCGAGCCCCTCGTGCAAGGCGGCGACGGCCATAAGGAGTGCCTGGGAGGGATCGTCGGGGTGCCGCAGTTCCGGGGTCCGCGGGCCCGTACCGGGACTTCCCTCGGGGGTGAAAAGCAGCTCGGCCCAGGGAGGGGCGGTCTCCTCGGGACCGCGCAGGTGCGGGACCGGCCGGGCGGCGGCCGCGGAACGGGCCATGGCGGCGATCTGGTCGCCCTGCGACACGTGGTGCGGGCCGGGACCGCTCGCGGACCGGGAGCCAGGACCGGTCCCGGTGGGGTCGCCGCTCATGCGCCGCCCTCCAAGTGGAAGGGCAGGACCAGGTTCGTCGGGCGCCGGTGCGGGTCCGTCCGGTACTCCACCGTCACCACCACACGCCCGTCCGCCTCGCGGTCCGCCACCGCCTCCAGGCGTTCCACGACGGCCCGGGGCTCGCAGCGCAGCAGGGCCGTGCGCAGTTCGTGCGCGAGCCGGTGGCACGAGGCGGCGTCCGAGGCCGCGAACACATGGTGGTGGGCGGTGGATCCGAAGTCCGGCCGCATCACGCGTTCACCGACGGCGGTACGGACGACCAGTTCGACGGCCTGGGCGACGGTGTCCTCCCCGGTCGCGGTGCGGACCCGGACGCCGCCCGCCGAGGGGCTCCCGGACTCCGCCACCGGCTCGTACCAGCGCACCGGGAAGCTCCAGCCCGCGCCGAGGTGCGGCAGGCCGTTCATCCGATCACCACCGTGGGTGCGCCCACCGCGACCGCGGCGCCGCAGCCGCAGAGGTCCCCGGCCCGCAATGCGGGACGCCCGCCGACGAGGACCTTCGGGCTGCCGGAGGTGAAGGGGGTGCTCGGCGGGTGGCCGGGCTGGATCGGGCAGGCGTGCAGGTCTCCGAGGACGGCGGCGGGCAGTCCGGCGATCAGCACCGTGGCCACGCCCGGACCGGCCACGACCCCGCCGTGCACGGTGAGGTCGGTGACCCGGGCCGCGGGGGGCGTCACCTGTGCCCGCCCGGGTGGGCGGACCCGCGGACACCGCGCCGGCCGCGAGGAACGTGGCGAGCACCCGTCATCGTCGTACCCCTTAGTTGATCTTCACCAGTGCGCCGGTGACGGACAGCACGCCCGCCGCCTTGAGCTCCAGGGCCGCGGCGCTCTCCACGGCCGCGACCCCGGTGGACTTGGCCGTGAAGGAGGCGGCGGCCACCTTCACCGCCCCGGCCGGGGCCGACAGCGTGATGTCCCCGCTCCGCGCCGTGATGGCCACACCGCCGGAGGAGAGCGCCACGGAGCAGCCTCCGCCCTTCTCCGTGAGGACCACCTCGCCCTTCCCGTCGTCCAGTTCGAGCCGGTGCCCGGCGGCGGTGGTCAGGGCGATCCGGCCGCCCGCCGCGTCATCGAAGGTGAGCCGGTGGCCGGACCGGGTGACCACCGAGCGGATGCCGTTCGTCTTCGGGTCCATCCGCTCCGGCGGCGCGGCCCGGCCGTTCCACAGCGCGCCCAGCACCACCGGGAACCGGTGGTCGTCGCCGATGAACCCCACCAGCACCTCCTGGCCGACGTCCGGTACGAACCAGGTGCCGTGCCCGGACCCCGCCGACAGGGTGCTCAGCCGCGACCAGACCGGTTCGGCCGCCGGCGCCAGCCAGGGGAAGGCGACCTTCACCCGGCCCAGCCCCAGCGGGTCGTCCAGGTCCTGCACGAGGCCCAGCACCAGTCCGTCGGTGACCGCCGAGGCGCCCGCGGCGGCGGTTCCGCGACCGCCCGGGGCCGCGGCCGGGGCCTGCGGGCGCAGCGGTGGTGGTGAGCCCACCTGGAACTCCGTCGTGTAGCCGCGCCGGCCCAGCCGGTGCCGTACGGCACTGACGTAGTGGCTGCCTCCGAGCGTGGAGCCGATCCCGGTGAGCCGCACCCACGAATCGGCGCGCAGCCGGGGCATCCCCAGGGCGCTGCCGGTGCCGTGGAGATGGCGCAGCGTCTCGCCGGAGGCCGCGGCGACGGCACGCCGGTCGGCCTCCTCGACGGAGATGCCGGTGGTGTACCCCAGGTGGGCGGCGCGCAGCGGCCAGCGGGCCGTGCGCAGGTCCTCGGCCGGCGTGGGCCGTCCTCGGCCGCCCTGCTCGGCCCTGCCACTGTCGGCCTCGGCGACCACGGCCTCCAGCGTCGTGGAGTCGAAACCCGCGTACGAGACGGGGTCCGCGCGCCCCGATACCTCCCGGGTCAGCTTCAGTTCCCGCAGTGTGGTGCCATAGGCGAGGCTGAGGTCGTCCCCGCCCGGGGCGGCGGCCGGGCGGAACACCAGCCGGTCGTCGGCGACGTAGGCCACGTAGCCGAGCTCGGCGGCCCGGCCGGTCACCCAGTCCCAGTCCGAGCGGCCGGAGAAGGCCACCAGGGGCTGCCGGATTCCGGGGGCCTCGTCCGCGGTGAGTCCGTAGGCGGCCGCGATGTGCGCCACGACCTCGCCGTCGGTGGTGTCCTCGTGGACGCGGGCGCGGGGCACCGCCGCGAGGAGCACGCTGCGGGTACGGCAGTCCACTTCCAGCACCGGGCCGGAGGCCGTGCCGAACCGGGCGGTGACGCCGGTGACCACCCCGCGGAACACCGGTTCCAGGGCGCCCCGCCAGCCGAGGGAGATCTCCATGGCGGTCCCCGGCACGAAGGGCCCGGTGTCGGAGTACCGCACTTCCCGGGCGTCCGGGTTCCAGTTGCGGACGAGCAGCACGGCGCGGCCGTGCCGCAGCACCTCCGCACTGACGTCCAGCTCCAGCACGTCGAGCCGTACCTGCGGATCGAGCGGCTGCCCGGCCAGCTTCACCGCGAACTCGGGCAGGTCGGGGACGCCCCCGGCAAGTTCGGAAGCGGTGGCGGCGGCGGGGGTCGCCATGGCTCACACCGCCTTGGGCGGCAGGACGAGGACCGTGCCCGGGCTCAGCCGCCGCGGGTTGACCAGGCGGTTGGCCTCGGCCACCGGCCGCCAGAACTCCACCGCGCCGTACACCCGGTGGGCGATCCCGTCGATGGTGTCGCCCTCGCGCACCAGCCAGGTCCTGTAGAGGTCCGCGGATTCCCGCCGCTCGGCCTTGGCCAGGTCCTCCGGCTCGACCACCTCCTGGAAGGTGGCCTTGACCCGGGCCCGGACCGGCTCGCCCTCCCGGTCGAAGAGGTGGTAGGTGACATCGGCGCTCAGCATCACCCCCGGGAAGACGAAGTCCCCCCAGTGCAGCCGTAGGTAGTAGGGGGCGTGGCTGTCCGGCTGGAAGCGGGTCAGGTCGAGCAGGGCACGCAGCCGGGCGCGGACCGTGTCACCGGCGTCCACCACCCCCGTGCCGTCGAAGAAGAACTCCAGGGACAGCTGGTCGGGTTCGCCGCCCGCGTACGAGGTGGCCGGTTTGCTGGCGCCGGCCGGCTGCTCGTTGGTGTAGCGGTTCTTCAGGCCGAAGGAGAGCTCGGTCGGGTTGAACTGGGCCTGCCAGCGGCCGGCCGGTTCGGTGAACCGCTGGTCGCGGAAGACCTCGATGGTGAGTTTGGCCAGCTGCTGCTCGTCGAGGATCACCGCTCAGACCTCCCACTCCCGGCGCAGCTGTTCCAGGACCCGTTCGACGGCACGGCGCACCACCCGCTCCAGGAGTTCCTCCTCCGCCGGGCCCGCGCCAGGCCCCGGCGGCGCCGCGGCCCCGGCCGGGCCGGCGGGCCCGGTGGTGCCGGTGAGCGTCACCTCGCTCACGATCTCGCTGATCACCACGGCCATCGCGGCCTCCTGTCGGGTCGGTCGGGTCGGATCGGTCGCATCGGATCGGTCGGATGGGACCGGGGAGGTCCGGTGGCGGTCAGGTGGTTCAGCCGGGCGGGGCGACCAGGGCCAGCCCCTGGTGGGCGATCTCCACGGACTCGAGGGCGACGGCCGCCGACATCGCGTTGAGGTCGGGGCCGGAGATCTTCACCGGCCAGCCTCGCCGGAAGGACCACACCCGCACCGGGACGGTCTCGCCGGCCACCGTGCCGAGCAGCTGCACCTGTCCGTCGCGGGGCCCGACCCGGCCGAGCCGCGCGTACTCCGCGTACCAGTCCCACAGCCCCCGGTCCGCGGTGGCACCCCGCTTGAGCACGAGGTTGGGCGCCGAGCCGCGGGACGGGAACCGGTGCGTGAACCGGTTCTCGCCACCCTCGGCGTACTCCTCGACGCCGGTCTCCGACGCGAGGCCGGTGCACTCGCTGAAGTCCGCCATCGTCATGCCGTCGATCCGAAGCCGGAAGGAGGCGGTGACATAGGGATACCCGAAGCCGTCCATCGTCAGGGAATCGAGACCGTGATGCCCTCGTGGGCGATCTCGAGGGACTCGACGGCCACTTCGGTTCCGGTTGCCTTGAGCCCCGGTCCCTCCAGCTTGACCGGCCAGGCGTTCTTGATGGTCCAGGTCATCACGTTCTCCTGCTGCTCGTTGCACAGGGTGACGGTCACCACCCGCCGGAACTCGCCGCCCGCCTGCACCTGTGCGAACCACCGGAACAGGCCGGCGCCGGCTTCCGGGACGATCCCCCGCTTCAGCGTCACGCTGCCGTACTTGCGCAGTCCGGGCAGCTTCTGCACCGTCCGCTCGGTGTGGGCCCCGCCGCGGTACTCGACCGTCTCCGCCTCCATGGTCAGGCCGCTCACCTCGGAGAAGCTGGAGGTGGTGTCCCCCCATCCCACCTTGAAGTTGAGTGTTGTCATCGGGTAGCCCATGGGCTGCTCTCCTAGGGACGTCGCTCGGTTCGTCGGTCGGCGGCCGCGCTCATTCCGTCAGCCGCTTGTGGCTGAACCGGAACACCACGAACTCGGCGGGCTTGACGGGTGCGATCGCCACCTGGGTGACGACCAGACCCAGGTCCACGTCCGTCTCGGTCATCGTCTCGCCAAGACCGACCCGTACCCGGTACGCCTGCTCCGGGCTGGTCCCGGCCAGCGCCCCGGCTCGGAACAGCTGGTCGAGGAAGTTCTCCACCGAGACCCGGATGCGTAGCCAGGTGTCCTGGTTGTTCGGTTCGAAGACCACCCAGTTGGTGGACCGTTCGATGGAGGTCTCGACCATGTTGAACAGCCTGCGGACGTTCACGTACCGCCACATCGCGTCGTCGGTCGAGGTCCGCGCGCCCCAGACCCGGGTGCCGCGGGCGGGGAAGGACCGGATGAGGTTCACGCCCGCCGGGTTCAGCAGGTCCTGCCGGCGCTGCGTGTACTCCTGTGCCAGTCCTACGATGCCGTGCACCCGCTCGTTGGCCGGAGCCTTGTGGACACCCCGTTCCCGGTCGGTACGGGCGAAGACACCGGCGACGAACCCGCTCGGGGGGACGGTGACGATACGCTCGGCGGCCTCCGGGACCAGGTTGACCATCCGTACGTGCGGGGCGTAGGTCCCGGCCTGGATGCTGTTGACCACCTTGCCCCGCCATTCCGCGAGTTTCCTGTCCCGTTCCGGGTCCTGGTCCCCGTAGTGCGGCGGGTCGACGATGGCGAAGCGGCGGAACTCCTCGCAATGCCTGGTCATCGCCCCCACCACATCGGTCTGGAGCTGTTCGTCCGCCAGGCACAGCACATCGGGGCAGATGACCATGGCGGGCTCGGTGACACGCTCCAGCTCGGTGAAGCCCCGTTTGAGCCCGGCAGCCGCGACCGTCCGGTTCGATCCGGCCCGCACGTCGTGCACGAACAGCGGCTTCGCGGCCGGGTCCATGGCCGGGGGGTTCTTCGGGAACACAGCGATCCGCGCGGACACGCCGTTGACGATGCCGTCCTTGAGGTAGTACCGCGGATGGTCGGGGTGCAGGGCGAGCTGCCCGTAGGATTCGGCCGCCGTGCCGTCCTCGGAGACCTTCAGGGTGAAGCGCTGCGCGGTCAGAGAGGTCCGCTCGAATCTGTACAGCGGGTAGCGGAGCCCGGTGCCCACCGCCACGGTCCCGGAGCCCTCGACGAACACCAGGTACGCGTTCCCGTGCTTCTCGACGCTCTTGACCGCGTGCTTCGTGTCGCCTTCCAGCTCGATGAAGTCCGTGCCCGGCTCCGGCCGCCGCACGCAGCGCACCACGAGTCCGTCGGTGGCGTCGGCGGGCTTGCCGATCCGGACCCGCTGCCACACCTTGTCCGCGGGGTCCGGGAGCAGGGGCTCCCAGCCGTCGGCCGCGCCGGTCTTGCGCTTGAGGGTCAACGTGGTGCCCTCGTCGTCATCGAGGGTCAGGTCTGTGCCGTTCGGGACGAAGGAGTACGCGTCCCTCAGTTCCTCCCGCGTCGGGTGCTCGAGCCGCACTTTCTCCTCGAAGGGCCGCGCCGCCACCTGTACGTCCACTTCGACCGGGCCCACCGGCACCCGTGCGGAGAACTTCAGCCGCTTGTCGCCCGTGTGCCACGCGCCGGGCAGTCCGTCCGAGGCCACCGCATGATGACCCTCCGTCAGGTCGCCGTCCTGCGGGACCGTTTCGTCATCCCAGACCAAGTCGGTCAGCATGAGGATCCGCGCGTCCGGTACGGCGACCTTGGGCAGCCGGGCGGACATCCGCACGGTCCGTACGGCGAACTCGCCGGCCGGCAGCGCCGGGTCCAGCGGCTCGGCGAGGCTCAGCAGCGGTCCGGTCGCGGCGTCCGTCACGCCGCCGACGACCACCGAGCGGCGCCTCATCGAGGGGGTCAGTACGGCCAGGGCCTCACCCCGGTGGAACCCGCCGCCCGAGGCCGGACGGAGCGCGGTGGCCCCCTTCGGCACCTGCGCGGCGACCCAGGTCGCCTTCGGCGACAGGGTCAGCTCGGGTCCGGCCAGGACGTCGAGGGTGAGCTTGGACTGCACCGTGTCCACGGAGGCGACGGTGGCTTGCCGCTGCCCGGCAGGCGTGACGACCAGCACCGTGTCTCCGGACGCCACTCCCTGGACCGAGGCGACCGCGACCGCATGCTGTCCGGCCGTGGCGGGGAGGGTGATGCTCGACGCCAGCTCCACAGCGCCGGCGTACAACCTGCCGCTGCCGTTCGTGAGGTCGGGGACCACCGACGGAGTCAGTCGGGAGCCCCAGGCGCCGGGCGACGCGGCCTTGATGTCGAACAGCGGGGTCTCGTCGTCGGCGTGCACGGCCCAGGTGGCGGTCTCCGAGTCGTCGCACCGCACCACGTATGCGGCCGGTCCGCCGTTCTCGAAGAACCCGTACATGGCGTGCGCCGTGTACCCGCCGGAGACCGGGCGGCCGAAGACGGCCTGGAACTCGGCCCATCCGGTGATCCGGGTCGGCTGCTGGTAGGGGCCGCGTTCGGTCGCCCCCGCGATGGCCACCACGCTCGTCGGCGCGGCGGTGATCGGCTGGGGTCCGGAGGCGATCTCTTCGATGTAGACGCCGGGCGAGTCGTAACTGATCACGGGTGGCCTCCAGCTCTCACGTGGTGTCGACGAGCCGGATGCGCGTGGTCCGGCGGGCGGTGTCAGGGAAGGCGCTGCACAGCCTGGTTCCGTTCACACGGACGACGAACGGGTGGTAGGGCGCGGTCCAGACCCTGGGGGCCGAGCGGTAGCACCCCGGCTGTCCGGACACCTCGGTCAGGGTCACCGTCGCCGCTGTGCCCTTCGTGGGATGCACGGTGACGGTCACAGTGCCGGGCGGGGTGGGCTGCGGATCCCCGGCGACGAGCACGACTTCCACTATGGCCTTGACCGGGACAAAACGGACCGTCACCACGCGCCGGTCCAGCTTGATCACCCGATCGGGCTTGGCCAGCCGCACCGCGACAGCGGAGTCACCGACGGCGAGCCTCAGTCGTACGGGCTGCCCCGCGGGCGACGTGGCATCGGGTGCGGTGACGACGAGGAGCCCCGCGGCCACGGTACGGACCTGCCAGCCACGCGGTGGCGGGCCCTCGAACGCGGCGGAGACCGCGAGCGGTTCGCCGCTGCCCGCGTGGACGGCGTGCACCTCGTGCCGCAGGAACCGGCCGACGGATTCGCCGATCATGGTCACCCCGTCGGCTCCGGCCGGGCCGCTCATGCGCGGACCGTGCCGAATTCGACGCGGTGCCCGTTGATCCGCCCGGTGATCTCCGGCTGGAGCGGCGGCAGGGACAGCACCTCCACGCTGTAGTAGAGCGCCAGCCGGTACTCCCGGCCGTAGGCGTTCCACAGGCCGGTGCGCTCCTCGTAGCCCGGTGAGTTCAGCCGGACAGCGAGGTGGCGGACGGCCGGACGGAGCTCGGCTCCCAGCTCCGGGGGGCCGAGGCGGGGAGTCGAGTGAAAGACCTGGGCCACTCTGGCCAGCCGCTTCTGGGCCTCCAAGCGGTCTCCGACATACGTCATCACGTACTGCAGGACCAGTCCGAGCGGTGGCGGCTCGTATCCGGCCGCCGTGCTCACCGGCGGGCTGTTGCGCACATGGCTGTGCGGCTCCACGGCGTAGAGGCAGAGATGCAGCTTGTGCTCGCCGAGAGTGGACTTGCCTTCGAGGGAGCTCATCTCGACCCAGCCCGGCGGAAAGCCCGCGTGGTTCTCGAGCAGGTCCTTCAGGGCGCGCGTCACATGTTCGATCACGGATGCTCCAGGAGGAGGCGATACCGGCCGGACGCATCGGACCCACTGCGTCCGGTTGATCCTAGTTCGCGGCTCAGGGGCCGACAGGGACCGCGCGGAGCGTGTCCCGGCGGTCTTGTACGTGCGCCGGGACGGGGGCTCGGGCGGTCGGAAACCTGTCACTCCCCACGAAGGAGTCGACTCCATCACGTTGATAAGAGGGGTTACCAGGCGACCAGCAGGTCCTCCCTTGATCGACAGTAGGCTTCTGTCGTCCGTCGTCGGCGGCTCTGCCCCGAGCCGTCACGGCGGTCGCGATTCCACGGATCTTCGTGGACGTCCACGGAGCCCACGGAAAGGGGGAACCGATGAGCGGCCCCACGCCGGTCGACGGCTCCCCCAGCCTGCCCGGTCCGCTGTCCTGGCGTATCGGTTACGCCGAGATCGCCGCCCTCGCCCAGGTGAAGCGACCTGTCCCCACGACGTGGAGCCGGCGTCACCCCGGCTTCCCCGCGCCGGTGACCCGCGAGGGCGGAAGCCCGCTCTTCGACGCCCAGGAGGTCGTGGACTGGCTGATCCGGACAGGCCGCGGCAACGCCGAGCCCCGCCGCCTGCGGGCAGAGGCAGCCCTGCACACCCTCTCCGCCTGGCGGTCCTCCGGCCTCCCCGCCCCCGTCCTGGTGGGTGCGCTGACGGCCCTGATCTGCCTGCGCCAGCAGCACGACGCACCGGTCGGGAAGCACGCCTGGAGTGATCTCCTCGACCGGGCCGCGGACCTCGACGCGGAGGACACCTTCCTCCTGTCCGAGCTGCGAGCCGTCCCCGACCCGGACCACCTGGGCCCGGCCCTGGGCGCACTCGCCGACGAGCTGACCGAGGCCGCCCACACCCCCGCCGAAGCCTTCGACCGGGTCCTGGAGGCCCGCCGGCGCCTGGGCTCCCACGACCTGGCCGCCGACGAGCCCACCCCTGCGGTGGCCCGCGCCCTCGCGGCCCTGGCCGGGATCGACGGCCTGCCCGACGAGTCCGTCCTCGCCACCCCGTACGCCCGCAGCGGCGACCTGCTCGCCGCCCTGCACACGGCCGCGCCCGAGGACGCCGGCCACACCTACCTCGCCGCCGAGCCCGACCCGACGCTCGCCCGTCTCGTCCGGCGCCGGATGCTCGTCCGGGGTGTGTTCGAGTTCTCGCTCGACGTCACCGAGGGCGAGGAGCTGTCCACGGACGACTGGGGCGACCCCGACGTCCTGGTCTGCGCGCTCCCGTACGAGGCGGGTGAGACCCGCAGCGCACGCCAGGCCCTGGAACGGATCCAGGACCTCACCGACCACCTCGGCGACGGCTCGACGGCGGTCGTTCTCGGCCCGGCCGACGCACTGGTCCGCCCCCTGCCCCGGCACGGCGACGCGGACCGGCTACGCCGTTCCTTCCTCGACAAGGGGCTCCTCAAGGCGGCGATCAGCCTCCCCGACGGAGCCTTCGCCTACCGCCCCGGCTACCGCACCGCCGTCTGGATCCTGGCCCGAACGCCCCGGGACGAGCGCGCGGGCCGTGTCCTTCTCGCCGACTACTCCGCCCAGCCGCTCACCGAGCCGGTCCTCGACGCGCTCGCCGAGGACATGGCCATCTGGCGGGCCTCGGCATGGCGCGGGGACCGCCGCCACGAGCCCCGCCACGCGGCCGTCGTACGGGCGAAGGACCTCGACGACCGGCCGGGCTCGGCCTTCACCCCCCAGCACCGCTCCCCCGAGACCCGGTACACCCGGGCCGTCGTGGAACGCCCCGCCCGCGTCGCCGACGTGGAGCGGCACCTCGCCGCACTCGACGAGCGGGCGACGCGCCTGGCCGACGGCTCTGTGAGGACCGGGGCCGTACTCCGCCCCGAGGACCAGCAGCTCCGCCGCACGACCGTCCGCCGCCTCCTCAAGGACCGCCGTCTGCGCCGCCGCCCCGGCCACCGCGTCGCCCCCGAACACCTCTCCTCCGACGGCCACTACACGGTGATCGGACCGGAGGAGATCCTCGGCGCCGCACGGTTCGGCAGCCGCCGCATCGACCGGGGCCTGGTCCTCACGGCGTACGAGCAGGTCCAGTTCACCGAACCGGGCGACCTCGTCGTCACCACCAGCCCGCGTTTCGGCGTCCACGTCGACACCGAGGGCCTGTCGGTCGTCATCACCCCTGCCCGCATCCTGCGCGTCCGCCCCGACGCCGATCCTCCGGTACGCCCCCGGGCGCTGGCGGCACTCCTGCGGGCCGCCGCCTGCGACCACGGCCGCACCAGCGGAGCCGTACGGGCTTCGCGCGGCATCGAGGACCTGATCATCCCCGACCTGGGGGGCGAGGAGCTGGAGCGGTACGAGGCCGTGCTCGCCGGGATCGAGCGCCGGGCCGAGCTGCTGCGGCAGCAGTCCGAGGCCCTCGACGACCTGGCCCGCATCACGGCCGCCGGCATGGCCGACGGCACCCTGACCATCCAGAACCACCCCGAAACCGCCAGCTGAAGGAGACGACCCACTCCATGCCCTCGCGCAAGAAGAAGCCCACGGAGCAGGAGGAGCTGTTCAGCGCCTCCACCGCCAAGGAGATCCAGGCGATCCTCTGGAAGGCGGCCGACAAGCTGCGCGGCTCCATCGACGCCGCGCAGTACAAGGAGTTCGTCCTCGGCCTGATCTTCCTGAAGTACGTTTCCGACGCCTTCGAGGAGCGCCGCAACGAGCTGGCCGAGGAGCTCGCGGAGGACGGCATCTCCGAGGATCGGATCGGGGACTTCCTGGAGGACCGCGACGAGTACACCGGCGCCCACGTCTTCTGGGTCCCGGAGACGGCCCGCTGGTCCTGGATCGCGGCGAACGCCAAGAGCCACGGCGTGGGCAAGCTCCTCGACGAGGCGATGGACGCGGTCATGCGGGAGAACCGCCCGCTGAAGACCGTCCTCCCGAAGATCTTCAACCGCGACAACGTCGACCAGAAGCGTCTGGCCGAACTCGTCGACCTCATCAGCGACGCGCGCTTCGGCGGCACGGAGGACAAGCCGGCACAGGACGTCCTGGGCGAGGTGTACGAGTACTTCCTCGGCAACTTCGCGCGCGCGGAGGGCAAGCGGGGCGGCGAGTTCTACACCCCTCAGTCGGTCGTCCGGCTGATCGTGGAGATCCTGGAGCCGTACCACGGCCGGGTGTACGACCCGGCGTGCGGCTCGGGCGGCATGTTCGTCCAGGCGGCCAAGTTCATCGAGGCCCACCGTGGCAAGGGCCACAAGGCCGATATCTCCGTCTTCGGCCAGGAGCTCAACGAGCGCACCTGGCGCCTGGCGAAGATGAACCTCGCGATCCACGGCATCGACGGCAACCTGGCGGCGCGCTGGGGCGACACCTTCGCCGACGACAAGCACCCGGACCTCAGGGCCGACTTCGTCATGGCCAACCCGCCCTTCAACATCAAGGACTGGGCGAGGGACGAGAGCGACGCCCGCTGGAAGTACGGCGTCCCGCCCCGGAACAACGCCAACTACGCGTGGCTCCAGCACATGGTCGCGAAGCTGGGCGAGCGCGGCACGGCCGGCATCGTCCTGGCGAACGGCTCGATGAGTTCTCAGGCTAGCGGCGAGGACGAGATCCGCCAGTCGATGGTGGAGGCGGACCTGGTGGCGTGCATGGTGGCGCTGCCCCCGCAGCTGTTCCGTACGACGCAGATCGCGGCGTGCCTGTGGTTCCTGGCGAAGGACAAGTCGCCGCAGGGGGAGAAGCGCCTGGCGGACCGGCGCGGGGAGATCCTGTTCATCGACGCCCGCGGGATGGGCGAGATGGTGGACCGGACGGAGCGCGTGCTCACGGGGGCGGACCTCGCGAGGATCGCGGGCGCCTACCACGCGTGGCGCGGCACGGAGTCGGCGAGGGCCGAGGGACTGACGTACGAGGACGTACCGGGCTTCTGCTTCTCGGCGGGGCTGGAGACGGTGCGGGAGCACGGGTACGTGCTGACGCCGGGACGGTACGTGGGGGCGGTCGACGCGGAGCAGGAGAGCGCCGAGGCGGTGGCGGCGCGGATCGCCTCGCTGACGGAGGAGCTGTTCGGGCTCTTTGAGAAGTCGGCGGATCTGGAGAAGACCGTGCGGGAGCAGATGGGGAGGGTCGATGTCTGACTGGACCGAGACCACCATCGGTGAGGTGGCCACCGTCTTCGACGGCCCCCACGCCACCCCGAGGAAGACCGGGGAAGGACCCTGGTTCCTCAGTATCTCCAGTTTGGAGAAGGGGCGTCTCAACCTCCAGGAGTCCGCCCACGTCTCGGAGGAGGACTTCGAGAAGTGGACCCGCCGGGTCACCCCGCAGCAGGACGATGTCCTCTTCTCGTACGAGACCCGCCTCGGTGAAGCGGCCCTGATGCCGGGAGGAATCCGGGCCTGTCTCGGACGGCGCATGGGAATCCTCCGTCCGAAGAGGAACGTGGTCGATCCGCGGTTCCTTCTCTACTCGTACCTCGGCCCGGAGTTCCAGGGAACCATCGCCGCGCGTGCGGTCCACGGGGCGACCGTGGACCGGATTCCTCTGGTGAATCTTCCGGAATGGCCCCTCCGCGTACCCGCTCTCGGTGAACAGCGGGCGATCGTGTCGGTCCTCGCCGCGCTGGACGACAAGATCGCCGTCAACGAAGACACCGCCCGCGTCTGCCGGGAACTGGCTCGCGCTCTGTTCCGGCAGGCGGCCATGGACCCCGGCGGCAGAAGCGTCGCGTTGAGCGACATCGCCATCCACAAGCCCGGGAAATATCTTTCGAAGGACGCCTACACGGCGGGCGGCCCCTACCCCGTCTACGGGTCGAACAGCGTCATGGGCAGTTACACGGAGTACCTCTACGAGGGCAGGTTCTCGGTTCTGGCGAGGATCGGCAGCAACTGCGGCAGCACGCGCTGGTCGGAGTCTCCCGCCTGGGTGAACAACAACGCCTCCGCGATCGTCCCGAAGAACCCCGCCGACGCCATGGTGCTGCGGTACGCGCTGGAGACCGTCAACATGTCGACCCACCGGGCCGGCAGCGGGCAGCCCTTCATCCGCGTCGAATCGCTGATGGCCTCGACCGTCGCCGTACCGGCACCGGAGGACCAGGGGCGGCTCACCGCACGGCTGGAGCCGCTGGCGCGGCGGGAAGCGGCGGCGGAAGCCGAGAACCCGGTCCTCGCTCAGCTCCGCGACACCCTCCTCGTCCAGCTCCTGTCCGGCCGCCTCCGCGTGCGTGACGCCGAGAAGACCATCGGGGATCACGTATGAACCACGCCTCCGACGACAGAACGAACCACCGCCCCTACGAGTCCGACTGGGAGCTCCTGGCCCTCGAAGAGCTGGCCCGGGCCGCCTGGAAGCCCGGCCCCGGGAACGAGTTCGCCCCCGGCTCCGGCCACCGGAAGTCGTGGGACGACCTGATCCTGTACCCGGACCTTCGGGAAGCCGTCGAGCGGCTCAACCCGGACCTGCCGCCGGACGCCGTCCGGGACGTCGTCGGAATCGCGGCGACGCCGACCTCCCAGGACACGTACGAGGAGAACCGCACCGCCCACGGTCACCTGACCGCCGGCATCCGGTCCGTCACGTACACCGACGCCTTCGGGGCCGAGCACAACCCCACCGTCCGGCTCGTCGACCTCGACGACCGGGACGCGAACGTGTACCGCGTCCTCCACCAGGTGACCGTCATCGACGGCGAGAAGCGCCGCCGCTTCGATGTCGTGCTGTACGTCAACGGACTGCCGCTCGCCGTCCTGGAGCTGAAGCGCGCCGGCGACGAGGACGCCACCCTCCAGGACGCGCACACCCAGGTCACCCGCTATGCCGCCGAGTTCCCGACCGCGTTCCGGTACAACGCGGTCGTCCTCGTCTCGGACGGCATCACCGCCAAGTACGGCACGCCGTTCACCCCGTACGAACACTTCGCCCCCTGGAACACGGACGAGTTCGGCGAGCCCGTCGACCCGTTCGCCGCCGAGGACATGGGCGACTCGGGCCAGAACCTGGCCCTGCACGGCCTGTTCACCCGGGACCGGTTCCTCACCCTCATCAAGTCCTTCATCAACTTCGTTCCGTCGAAGCGGACGAAGCGGATCGCGAAGCCGCACCAGTACCACGCCGTGACCCGCGCCGCCGAGGCCGTACGCGTGGCCGCCGCGAGCGACGGCAAGGCCGGTGTCGTCTGGCACACGCAGGGCTCCGGCAAGTCCGAGGAGATGCTCCTCACCGCCACCATGGTGATGAAGGACCCGGCCCTCCTGAACCCGACCGTCGTCGTCATCACGGACCGCACCGACCTCGACGACCAGCTCTACTCGACGTTCCTGGAGAGCGAGATCCTCCCGGAAGAACCGAAGCAGGTCCTCACCCGGGCCGAGCTGCGCGAGAAGCTCGCGGACAAGCGGGTCGGCGGGATCCTCTTCACGACGCTGCAGAAGTTCGGGCGCACGAAGGAGGAGAAGGAGTCCGGCGCGGACCACCCCCTCCTCTCCGACCGCCGGAACATCGTCGTCGTGGTCGACGAGGCGCACCGCAGCCACTACGACACCCTCGACGGCTACGCCCGCCACCTGCGCGACGCGCTCCCGCACGCCACACTCCTCGCCTTCACCGGTACGCCGGTCTCCGAGGCCGACCGCAACACCCGCGAGGTGTTCGGCGACTACATCGACGTGTACGACCTCAAGCGGGCCGCCGACGACGGCGCGACGGTCAAGGTCTTCCACGAGAGCCGGGTCGTCCAGCTCGTCATGGACCGGGACGTCGACCCGGCGGCCATCGACGAGGAGGCCGACCGGATCACCGACGGCCTCGACGACGTCGAGCGCACCCGCGTCGAACAGGCCGTCGCCACGATGAACGCGATGTACGGCGCACCCGCCCGCATCCGGGACCTCGCCGCCGACCTCGTGGAGCACTGGGAGACGCGCCGGACGGCGATGCGGCCGTTCGTCGGCGGCTCCGGGACGGGCGGCGCGCCCGGCAAGGCGATGATCGTGTGCGCCACCCGCGAGATCTGCGTCAGCGTGTACGACGCCCTGCGCGCACTGCGGGAAGAGTGGCACAGCGACGACTTCGAGAAGGGCGCGATGAAGATCGTGTTCTCCTCGAACACGCGCAAGGACGACGACCGGCTCCTCGCCCACGCCCTGAGCGACAGCCGCCGCAAGGCCGTCATCAACCGGGCCAAGGACCCGGAGGACGAGCTCCAGCTGCTCATCGTCAACAACATGCTGCTGACCGGCTTCGACGCGCCGCCCGTCCACACCATGTACCTGGACCGGCCGCTCAAGGGCGCCGGCCTGATGCAGGCCCTGGCCCGCGTCAACCGCCGCTTCCGGGGCAAGGAGGACGGCCTCCTCGTCGGGTACGCGCCGCTCACCGAGAACCTCCAGCGGGCGATCGCCGAGTACACGGACGCGGACCAGCAGGACCGTACGCTCGGCCAGGACCTCGACCGGGCGCTGGACGAGCTGCGCAACGAGTACGACATCCTCAACGGCATCCTGCGCGGCCTCGACTGGCGGACCCGGCTGGACATCCCTTCCAGGACGGCGTTCATCGACGCCGCGAGGCGGGCCGCAAGCCACCTCCTTGACCCGGCCACCCCCGGCAACAACCCGGAGAAGCTCGACGACCCCCGGCAGACACTCGGCCGGCGCTACCGCGAGCACGCCCACCGCCTGGAACGCTTCCACGCGCTCTGCGGAAGCTCCACCGACATCGGCGAACGCTTCCCGGACCACCCGGCCTGGCGGCGGGACATCCAGTTCTTCGTCGAGGTCCGCGCCTACATGGCGAAGATCGACGCGATGAACCGCGAGGCCCGCGGCCTCCCCGTCGCCCGCGACGTCGAGCTGTACCTGGCCCAGCTCACCTCCTCGGTCGTCGAGACCGGCGGAGTGACCGACCTGCTCGCCGAGGCCGGCCTGGAGACCGCCGACCTGACCCACCTCAACGACGCGCTCGCCGCGAAGCTGCAGAGCAGCGAGACCCCGCACCTGGCGGCCGAGGCCCTGAGGCGGCTCATCGAGCGGAAGATGCGCGAGGTGACCCGGCACAACATCGTCCGGCGCACGACGTTCTCCGAACGGCTGCAGGACCTCATGGTCCGGTACATGCGGCAGCAGTGCACGAGCGCGGAGCTCATCGCCAAGCTGGTGGAGATGGCCAAGGAGGTCATGGAGGACGCCCGGCGCGGAGAGAAGTTCGAGCCGCCGCTGGACTGGCGCGAGCTCGCCTTCTACGACGCGGTCGCCGACCACGGCACGGCCCGCTCCGTCATGGGCGACGAGATCCTCGCCGGCATCGCCCGCGAACTGGTCGCGGAGGTCCGCAGCAAGCTCAAGCCGGACTGGATCGCCCGCGAACCGGTCCGCGCCCGCCTCCGCAGCGCCATCAAACGCCTCCTGGCCCGCCGCAACTACCCACCGGACGAGGCCCCGGAGGCGATCGAGCTGGTCCTGAAGCAGATGGAGTACTTCGCCGACGAATGGTCCACGCACGGGGCCAAGGACAGCTGATCCGACACGAAACCCGGAAGGACCGGCACGAGGCGACAGATCCACCTCGTACCGGTCCTTGTGGCACCGGGCACGCAACGGGGTACGCAATTCTCAGACGGCCTGAGACGGCGCACTCTGCGGGCGCCCCAGGTCCGGCCCCCAGCTGGACGGCTGTCCCCCCAGCCGGGCGGGGTAACCACCACGCCTGCGCACCCCCACCCGCTACACTGACGGCGGCGCGCCAGTCCGCTGGCGCACCTCTGGACCAGTGGGTCAATGTGTCCGGTATCGCGACTTTCGTCGCAATTCCCTCCACATTTTCCTACAGATTCCCGCCTTCGTAGGGCTTGGAGAAAACCCCATCGCTGCAGGTCAGAGCCCTGCTGCGGAAGGCCCTGAAAACGCTTCCCTGGATCCCTCGGAACGCAATGCCCATCTCCGCAGCTCAGGGCGATCTACACCGCAGTCGCCACCACCAACGACCGCGAGGGCCGCACCGTCAGCTCCGACGGCCACACCAACCTCCCCCTTGCCCACCCCCAAGCCCTCGGCGGCAACGGCCAGGGCACCACCCCCGAGCAGCTCTTCGCCGCCGGGTACGCGGCCTGCTCCGCCAGCGCGATGGGCGAGATCGCCCGCCAGGAGGAGATCAACATCGCGGACGCCTCCATCACGGCCGAGGTCTCCATCGGCAAGAACCCCGCGAACGGCGGCTTCGGCCTCGCGGTCATCATGCGCGCCAAGTTCCCGGACCACCTCCAGGGCGCGGCGGGCAAGTCCCTCCTGGAGAAGTCCCACGCCTTATGCCCGTACTCCAAGGCGACCCGCTGCAACATCAAGGTCGTGGAGTAGTCGCCTCCATAGCTCACGAGAAAATCCCCCGGCGCGCACCTTGCGCACCGGGGGTTCTCCCTCAGGAGGCATCTATTCCGCTCACTCAACGGAGCGAGCGGCCACCTACCTCACGTCGCAATACTCGATCGAAGCCATGGCTTCGTACTGAAACCGATCAAGATCGCCATAGACGCCGGGAAACCCGGTGCGCCTGGTAGCGAACTTCACCGTGGCACCGTGCGTGAAGTAGTCATCATCCACTCCAACCGACACGATCGCTACGAGAAGTTCGCAGTGCTGCAGTCCGGCAGCGGCTCCCAGCATGGCACGCGCAAACGCACGAGACCGCGCGACGGCACTGCGGAGAAAGGAATCGCGCTCCTCCGGAAAGTCGTCGCAGGGGATGCTCACATCGTTGACCTCGAACTCACACTGCGGAACGTTCTCCGCCTGCCAGTCGTCACGCCAACCAGCCCCGTCACCGTAGCAACCGGCAATCACCAGAGAATCCGCGGGTCCAACTTTCCAACCAGATTCGACCAGATCACGCAGCTCGCCGGGCAGATCATCCGGCTTCTCGGTTTCAGCGCCAGACTGCAACAACGATTGCATCAAGGGATTTACCCTCACGGTGCCTCCATACCGAAGAATTGGTACGCCTTGTTGATCGCACTCTGCGGCACCTGCTTGGCGACTCGCGAAGAAAGGATATCCCCTACCTCCGTGCGCCAACTGCCATTGGCGGGGTCGTAGTAGTACTTCTTCGGATCCGCACCACGCCCCATGAACTGAAGGTGGATGCCTGCGCCCGGCTGGCCCGGATTCTGGTTCTCAATGTCCACACGGAACGAGCCGTCCTTGGACTTGTGCACGGTCTTGCTGTTGATCACGGGAGCGTTCGCCGGAGTGGTGATGGAGCACGTACCCGGCGGCTTGTTGTGTACGAGAACGGGTGTAGCGCCCGCCAGCACGTAGTAAGTGTGGATCCGATCGACCGTCAGGTCGTAAGTGCGCTGCCGTTTCGTGTTGTGCCGGACGGCCGTAACCTCGACAGCTGAACCTTCCGGCGCACGCAAGGTCGTGCCCGGGGTGATGTCGCCAGCCTCGATCCACTTCTTCAGGCTGACCGACCAGAACGGGTGCGTGTCCGTGGCGACGAGCTTCGAGTCGCCCGCCTCGGTCTTCACCGTGAGCTCGGTGAAGTCCTTGTCGTCCTCCGTGACGATGACGTCGAGGACCTTCTGGCCGCGCGTTTCGCCGGTGTCCGGATCCGTCGCCAGGACTGTGTCGCCTACCGCGACGTCCTCGATGCTCTTGGACGAGCCGTCGGCCAGCAGGACCTTCGTGCCCGGTAGGAAGCTGTGCTTGACACCGCACACCACGGCTGCGGCTTCCACGCCCTCTTCCACCTTCTCGCCAGCCTTGAGGCCCTTGAGGAGTTTGAGACCCTTGAGCGGCTTCAGAACCGGAAGGTCAGTGGCTGCCCAGCCACACTGCGACCACGCCCCGTCCCCGATGCAGTCCGACCATGCCTGGGCGTCCGGAAGGATGAGGCTTCCGACGATCGGGCCGATGTACCGGCCGTAGAAGTTCACTGGTGGAGGCGGATTTTTTACGACCTTCATCGGTGTCGCAAGTCCGTGCCCCTTGGATGTGGCTCGGCCCGACCAGATGGTCTGTGAAAGTGTGACGCCGCCGTAGACCTGGTTGTAGCGGTAGCTCCAGCCGCCGTATTGGTCCAGGAACCAGCTGCTTCCCGCGGTGGACTCGTTGTACCCCCCGGCGGATGACCCGCTGGCAGCCGTCTCCCGCTTGTCGTTGTAGTCGGCACCGCCGACCGGGCCGTCGGGGCGCAGGCCCGTCGGGTCGCTGAAGGAGACCGGATTGTTGTTGCCGTAGCTGTAGCCCTGGGACTGCTGCGGGTCGTTCAGGTCGAGGATCGGGTCGACGCTGATGAAGCGGCCGATGGCCGGGTCGTACTCGCGTGCGCCCAGGTGGGTGAGCGAGGTGTCCGGGTCCTTGGTGCCGCCGACGAAGCCCTTGTCGCCGATCCAGTTCGCCGGCTGGGTGCCGCGAGGGCCGCCGAAGATGGTGGTTTTGCGGCGGGTGACGGCCTGGGACGCGTCGTTGGTGATCTGGGTGCTGCCGGTGCCGTGGTGGTCGGCGAGCAGGAAGGTGAGCTTGCCTCCCTTGTACATGGCGTAGCCGCCGTAGTAGCGGGTTCCGGTGATCTTGCCGGTCTTGTCCTTGTGTAGCTCGTTGCCGCCGGGCAGGTAGAGGGTCGTGCCGGTGGAGTCGCGGCGGATGAGCCGTTGTCCGTTGGTGTCGTAGAGGTAGCTGGTGGTGTCGGTGACCTTCGTGGCGGACTTGAGGTGGCCCTCGTCGTCCCAGGCGAGGGTCTGGAGGTCGGCGTTGCCGATCTTCCGGGTCTGGGTGTTGCCGGCCGCGTCGTAGGTGTACGTCTCGGTGCGCGGGTCGGCGCCGGTCTGTGTTACGGACGGCAGGTTGTGCGTGCCGGTCTTCGGGGCCGCGTAGTCGCGGGTGATGTCGGCGGACGGTCCCGAGGGGGTCTTGTGCTGAACCTCGGTGTCACGGTTGCCGACGGCGTCGTAGGTGTAGCTGGTCCAGTAGGCGTCCTGCCCGCCGACGACGCTTTCGGAGGGATCGGTGGCGCAGGTCGTGCCGGTATTGGTCCAGGCCTGGGTGACGCGACGCAGGGCGTCCAGTTGGAAGCACTGGGTGTCCGTGGTTCGGGTTGTGCCCTGGTCGTATCCGGTGGCGATGCGGGTGATGTTGCCGGCCGGGTCGTAGGTGTAGGAGGTGTCCTCCACCCTCTGGGGGGCGGTGTCCCGGTCGGTGAACGTGTTCGTCACTTGACCGGTGTGCTCGTCGTACTGGCTGGTCGTCCACACGTGGCGGCCGAACTCGCCGTATTCCGCACGGATCGGTCGGCCGTAGTGGTCGTAGGTCATGTCCGAGATGAGCGTGGCGCTGCTCGTCTCGGTCATCGTGCCGACCCTGTCGAGCAGACCTATGACGGCGGTGTAGCCGCTGCTGACCAGTTCGTAGGGAAGGTCGGCCATCTGGGGATGCTCGACGTCCTGGACTTGGCCGGTGTTGTCGTTATAGGAGGTGTACCACTCGTACGTGCCGGCCAGACCCGTTTCCGACGGCGGGACGGTGACCCTGGTGATCGACGGCAAATAGGAGCTGTTGTACTCGTTGGCTTCGGTGACCCAGGCGTTGCCCGAGTCGTCGTAGCGCGTGGACTTCCACGGCTGGCCCTTGGCGCCGACCGGGTCGTAGCTCCAGGCCGCCAGGTCCTTGGTGCCCTTCTTCAGCGCGGTGGGGCGTCCGAGGGCGTCGTAGTCGGTGTGGAGGGTGACCTGGCGGGCGTCGGTGATGTCGGTCGGGCGGTCGCCCTTGTCGTACGCCGTGACGGCCTTGCCCTTGTCGGGGTCGACGGCTTCGGTCTGACGGCCGCGAGTGTCGTACGCGTACGTCCACTCGGCGCCCGAGGGGTCGGTAACCTTCGCCAGTCGGCCCTTGTCGTCGTAGGTGTAGTGGGTGGACTGGGCGGTGGTACGGGCCGCGTCGGTGTGCTGCTTCAGTTCGACGGTGCGGTTGAGCGCGTCGACGACGGTCGTCGTGGCGATGCCGCCGGCCGGCGGAACGACCGTGGTCGTGTCACCCGTGTATGCGTAGGTGGTCCGCTTCTCCTCGTCGGTGTACCGCTTGGCGATCACCGCGGTGGGTCGGCCGAGACCGTCGTACTCGGTCTCCGTCGAGGACGGGTACATGGTCTGCTGACCGGTCACCGGGGCCGGCTCGGGTGCGCCGTCCGCGAAGTAGGTGCCGGAGTTGACGATCGCCTCGCCACGGGTGTTGTAGAACACCTCGGTGACCAGGCGGCCGGCCCGGTCCGGGGATTCCTCCTGGGACTGCAGCGCCCGGAGCAGGCCGTCCTGGAACGCGTAGCTCGTGCGGTACTGGTTGTCGTGGGTGAGGGTCTTCGTCGTGACGACGGTCGGCCCGTTGTTCCGCAGTAGGTATTCGAACTGGAAGTTCGGTCCTGCGGGGTACGACGCCTGGGGCCTGGCTGGCAGCCACGCCTTGATCACCCGGCCCAGCGGATCGTAGACGGTCGTGGTGACCTTGCCGTTGGCGTCGGTGACCTTGGTGGGCAGGGCGCGCCGGGCCGAGAGCACGGTGGTGACCGTGTGGCCGAGCGGGTTGGTGACGACACTGCTCGTCGGCACCTCTCCGGTGGCGGGGGTGAAGCTGCTGCGGCTCACCTTGCCGTAGGCGTCCGCCTCGGCGAGCTGGCGGCCATAGATGTCGTAGCAGAGCTGGGTGCCTCCGGTGCCACAGACGCTCGGCGTGGAGGAGACGACGTCGTAGCCGGTGCCCGCGCCGTTGACGCGCTCGGACTTGGTCACGAGGCCCTTGACCGGTGCCGCGTGCAGGGCCAGACCGTCGTAGTACGTACGGACGTCGTCGATCACGTCCGCCGGACGCGACACGGTCTCACCACAGGCGACGGCGACGGTTTCGCTACGGGAGACCTTGTCCAGGATCGTGGAGGTGCCAGTTCGGGCGTAGGTCGTGGTGGTGCACTTCTCGTCACCGGGCTTGTCCACGTCTCCCAGTTCGGAGACGGTGCTCACCAGTCCGTAGGAGTCGAAAGTCTTGATCGACCGTGTGGTGCGCTCGCTACCGGTGATCTTGACGCGCGTCTCTTCCGTCTGCGTACCCGTCATATACGCCTCAAGGGCGGGCAGTCCGGTACGCGCGCGCGTACCGGTGACCGCGGAGCGCCAGGGGATGTAGGAGGAGGCGCTGACGAGTGGTCCGCCGTCACCGTTATAGGTGGCCTTATCGCGCAGCATGCCGGCGAACTGTTCACGGTCGGTGACGGCGACACCGGCGGAGTTCTTCACGGCGGCACCGTCGATGCCGCGGAAGTACCGGGACTCGCTCAGCGTCTTCTTGTCGGAGCCTTCGCCGGTGCGGGTCTGGACGAGGTAATAGCCGCGGGGCAGCGAGTAGGTGCGGTCCTCCGCCTTGGTGAACTCGTCCTCGCTCTTGGCCCACTCGGCGCCGCCCACGTATGTGTACTCGGTGACGACGTCCGGGCTGTCAACGATGTTGTCGCCCTCGGTGACGCGCTGGACGGGGTAGGTGTTGAACCAGTCGTGCTCGGGGTCCGGTCCGCTGATGATCGTCTTGACGGTGTAGCAGCGCGTGGAGTTGGTGTCATCGGTCGGCGGGAGAGCGGTCGCGGTGCAGTCGGGGTCGTAGTAGTCGACGCCGATGGTGCCGCCCGACTCCGTGATGATCTGCGACATCCGCATACGGATGAATGGGGCGAGACCATCGCGAAGCTTGTCGACACGGTTGGGCTTCTGCACCGGCACGAAGGTGATCATCGGGACGTCCGCCGTAGCGGCGCCCTCCATTGCGGACCGCTTGATGCCATGCAGCCACATCGGGGTGGAGATGCCGTCACCCGACGGGGGGAAGGTCTGCGTCAAGTGCCAGGAGTCGACGTTCGTGTAGACGCCGCCGGTGAGGACCTGCGTCGAGATGTCGGTCAGCCGCATGCTTGACCAGAAGCTCGGCGAGTACTGCCCCTTGCACTCCGTCGCCGTGTCCTTGCAGTACAGATCGAGCGGAGTGTCCGGCCAGTAGGTCGCGTTGGAGACGTCGAAGGTGCAGTTCGTGTCGCACCTGGGCTTGGAGGTGAAGGTCACCTTACCCATGGCCTTGGCGGCGTAGGGCGCGCTGTCCCGGAGGCCGTACTCGATGCGCTCGAGGTAGGCACCGCGGTCGTACGGGGTCTTCGTCGCCGAGCCGGTGGTCGCGTTGACGTTAAGACCGTAGTTGTTGGTCTCCTGCTTCCAGTAGTAGGCCATCGCGTTGCCACGCGGATCCACCACATAGTCAAGGTTCCAGCGCCATGCCTGCTGGCACCAGGAGGTGGCGAAGGAAGAGGTGGCGCAAGGCTCGTTCGTGTGGTTGCCGAAGACGGGTGCGGTCAGGGTCGAGTTGGTCACGGCGTTGCCCGTGACCCACCCGGGAAGCTTGTGCCTGCCGAAGAAGTACTGTGTGCCGTCGAGCGTCGTCACCTTCCAGTACTCGCCCTTGCCCGCGACGGTGCCCGTGCCCTCGTCGCCGTTGTCGGCGCCACTGAGCTTCTCGATCTTCTCGCCGCCGTCGGACGTGGGGTGCCAGCCCCTGGTGGCGTCGAGGACGAGTTCGGTGGTCTTACCGCCGAGCGAGAGGGTGGCGTTGTTGCTGTACCAGCACTGGTCGCCGACTTTGGTGGTGTTAGTACCGCCGACCTTGTCGTCCTCGCAGGACTTGTAGCGGCGCTCGATGTAGCCGGGTTCGTAACCCCAGCCGTCACCGATCCATCCGGCCTGGTTGTTCGAGGCCGAGGTACGGCCGTCGACGGCCTGCGAGCTGTAGCCGAGCGTGACGCCGGGCTTGAGGCCGCCGGGGACGTTCGGGACGCCGACCGGGTAGCTCCAGCTGAAGCCTCCCGTGGAGCTGCCCGCGCTCCAGGCGCCGGACGGTTCCAGCGAGGTCGCCGTGAACGAGCCACTGGAACCCTGGGCCCCTGCCGTTGCGGCCAGAACCGTCATACCGGACGCCGCCGCGGTCGCAGAAGTAGCCGAACGGGCCCCCGCCGACACTGGTGCCACGGCAGTGAGGGTGCTTTTGCTCGTATCGTTCGCCGTCTCGAGCGGCTTCGTCACACGGCACCCGGGCTTCTCGGGGGTCGTGAGGGCGCAGGCCGGGAGCTGGACCAGGCGCAGTCGCGCCGCCCAGTCGCCACCGTAGGCGTTCTTGAACGACGCGTAGTCGACGCTGACGCGCGCCTGCCCGACGGAGTTCACGCCATCGGCCCTGCCGACGGTGAGCAGAAGACCGTCGACGCCGGCCTTCTCGGCGGCGGCGCGGGTCTCGACGGAGACCCTTGCTCGCGTCAGCGCGGGAGCCTTGGCGGCCCCCCGCGCGCCCTTCGTCGCCGCATCAGCGACGGCGGTCACCGACACCGGGAGTTCGCGCGCCACTCCGGTGGCGCGGCTCAGCGGCGACTGTGCCGAGACACTGACCGTCTGCACGCCGGGTGCGGGCCAGGCGGCACGGACGGGTGCCTTGACGGCGCCGATGTCCGGGCGCTTCTTTCCCCCCGCGCGGACCGGTTCGACCGGGACCGGCTTCGGCTGCTTGAGACCGGGCAGCGAGGTGCTGATGCCCGGGTCCTGTTCTGTGAGTGCGGTGGAGGTTGATGGCAGCAGTCCCACTGACATCACCGCGGACAGCGCCACGGCCCACCCTCGCGTACGGAAATTACTCACTTACTCCCACCCCTTGAAATCCGATAAATCCGGGGAAGCGTAACAGGGGGGGGTCCCGAGAAAGCGGAATTGGAAACAATTTCCCATTGAACGCATCTGCCGACACAAGCTCCCGATGAGCCCCCGTTGACCCACAGCTGCCCCACAGAGTCCCAGGTCAGGGGTGATCGACACCTCGCATCCAGACTCTCCCAGGTTCCCTGACTTGCCCACCTTTACACCGCAAACACACCATCTCCCCACCCTTCCTTGTGGGTCATCACGGAAATAATTCACCCCTGTAGAGTCAGACCACTTCGCATCGCCGGGTCATTTTTCAGTCGTCGGCATGCGAATTCGGACACAAGTAAGGGGAGGAAATTAATCGTGTCCATGCCAAGAAAGTGGGGCTTCAGACGCGGCAGGGGGGCCGCTCTGATACCGGGTCTACTGGCCGGCACCATGATGACCTCGATCATGGCGGCCGTGCCTGCCACGGCCCTCGCACCGCAGATGTCTCCCGCAGTTGCCACAGCCGTGGAGGTCTCCGACGACCCTGTGGCCAACGGGTCGCTGAGCGAGGAGGACTACGCACTGCAACAGGCCGCGGCGACGGGGCAGCCCGTCGAGGTGGTCTCGCGACGGACGGAGAGTTCCGATACCTGGGCACAGCCCGAGGGGTCGTTCAAGGTCAGCGAGCACGGAACGCCCGTACGGCTGTGGCGCGCCGGGGGCTGGGTCCCCGCCGACCCAAGTCTGGAGTTTGCCGCGGACGGGTCCGTGGTCACCAAGGCCACGAACGTCGCCGTGAAGTTCTCCGGCGGCGGGACCGCGCCGCTGATCCAGGGTGCCATGAACGGCCGCACGCTGACGCTGACCTGGCCGAACGAGCTGACGACACCGACCCTGGACGGCAACGTCGCCACATATGCCGAGGTGCTGCCCGGTGTCGATCTGCAGTTGAAGGCGGAGGTCGAGGGCTTCTCTCAGGTCTTCGTCGTCAAGACCCCGGAGGCCGCGCAGAACCCCGAGCTCGCCAGGCTGCAGTTCGGTATCGCCGCCGACGGTCTGACAGTCGAGGAAGACTCCGAGACGGGAAGCCTGACGGCCAAGGACCCAGCCGGCGAGATCATCTTCTCCAGCTCCGCTCCGATGATGTGGGACTCCACGAAGACGGCAAGCGGCGAGACCGGTTTGAGCACCATGCTCGGCGCCATGGCGGCGACCACCGAGACCACTGAGACCACAGGCGACGCAAGCGCGTTCGACCCGGGCTTGGGCGCACAGGACGCCGTGATGCCCACCGAGCTGACGCCGGACACACTCACCATCACTCCGGACCAGAAGCTGCTGACCGGCACCGAGACCACCTACCCGGTCTACATCGATCCCAGCTGGAGCTTCGGCGACCGGCAGAAGTGGAACTGGACCCGCGTCTACAAGAAGTACGCGAGCCAGTCGTTCTGGAACTCCAAGGATCCTGTCCGCGTGGGCTACGAGGCCCAGACCGGTGGTTCCGACCGCATCTCCCGCTCCTTCTTCCAGCTCGATGTCTCCCCCTTGGCTAACACCGAGGTGAAGGCGGCGACCTTCCGGGTGAAGAACACCTGGTCCTGGTCCTGCGAGGCCCGTGAGCTGTACCTGTACCCGACCGGCGCGATCAACTCCAAGACCAACTGGAGCAACCAACCAGGCAAGCTGACGACCTCGCCCCTCGACACGGTCAACGACGCCAGGGGCTGGGTGTCGCAGAACAGTTCTTCCTCGGCGTGCCCCGCCAAAAGCCTCGAGTTCGACGCGACCAGCTGGGTCAGGACCAAGGTGGCCGCGGGCGCGGAGACCGTCACTTTCGGCCTCTACGCCGACGAGGACGACACCTTCGGCTGGAAGAAATTCGACCCCAAGACTGTCGTCCTGGAGACCGAATACAACACTCCCCCGGACCTCCCGAGCAAGCTCGGCACCAGCCCGCTCACCCCGTGCGCCAGCGGCGGGATGCTCGGCAACGTGGCGGTCAGCCTGTACGCCACGATCAAGGACGAGGACAAGGGCAACCTGACCGCCGAGTTCGAGCTCTACGAGAACAAGGCCGGCGTCGCCACCCGCGTACTCACCAAGGCCATACCCGCCCTCAACGAACGGGTCGCCACACTCGCGGTCCCCATGTCATTGACACCTGGCGGCAAGGGCAGTGACGGCAAGGACATCACCTACTCCTGGCGTGTACGCGCCATCGACTCCGACAAGTCGGACTCCGGTTGGAAGAACGCGCCCTGCGCCTTCAAGGTGGACCGCCAGCGTCCGAAGCAGCCGCCGGTGATCGTCTCGCCCATAGGTGCCGACGGTAAGCCCATCTTCCCCTCCGGCGACCTGGAATGGCCGGCGAAGACAGGCAAGGCCCGCCAGAAGGTGACCTTCACCTTCCTGCCGGTCGAGAAGGACATCAAGAAGATCAACTGGTGGACCGACACCGACCCGGACGTCAAGGAGGTGTCGCCCGTCAACGGCGTCTACTCCGGCCTGGTGTCGATCCCCTCCTACGGCCCGCACATGATCTACGCCTACAGCGTCGACACGGCCGGCAACCGATCTGACACCGCGACCTACCTCTACTACGCCAACAAAGAGCAGGATCGCGACGAGTTCCATGACGTCAACGGTGACCGGTTCAAGGACATCTGGAGCCCTGACGGCAACGGCACCCTGATTGCCTACACGGGCCACGGCAACCGGGTCTTCTCCACCATGAACGCCGCCTCCGGCGAAGCGACCTTCCCGGGCCAGCAGGTCTCCGCAGTCGGCGACTGGGTAGGGGAGGACGGTTACAACGATCTGCTCGCCCTCGTCCCCAACGAGCTTCAGGGCGGCGCGAAGGATCTCCAGATCTACAAGAACAACGGCTTCGGACTCGTCAACACCGACGAGAGCCCGCAGACCCTCCGGCCGTCCAGGACGAGGGACAACCGCTGGTCCAACGCCGATCAGGTCATCGGCGGCGACTTCGACGCGGACACCAAGCCCGACGTCCTCGTCAAGCAGGCAGAAAACCTGTGGTTCTACCGCGGCGCCCGCGCCGACACGATCGGCTTCGGCACGGGCGCTTTCGCTCCGCTGGGCGACGCCACATCGGAGTGGAACAAGTACACGATCGTCTCCACCGGTGACATCAACGGGGACAAGCTTCCGGACCTGCTGCTCCGCGACGATGCCACCGGCGATCTCTTCCGCTCGCACGCCACCGCCGACCCTGCCAACCCGGCGAAGATGAACTTCGCCACCTGGGGGCGGGACCGGACCAAGATCGGCAGCGGTCTGAAGAAGTCCCTGTACCCCCAGCTCGGCGTCTCCGGTGACCTTGACGGTGACGGCTCCGGCGACGGCATCGTCGACGGCGACAAGATCATCGACCTGTGGGCCCGCAAGGCCGACAACACCATGGTCGGCTGGCGCGGCAAGGGCACGCCCACCAGCCTCACCGGCCTCGACGCCCCGTACGTCATCGACGGCATAACCGGCGGCATCCGTCTTATTCCCAAGACCGAGATCGCCTCTGGCCACTCCATCACCGGCCAGTCCTCGACCCTGACCATGGGATTCGACGGCAATCTGTTCATCACCACCAAATCCGGCGCGAAGGTCTGGAGCAGCTCGCGCGGCGTCAAAGACGCTGTCGCGCGCGTCAATGACAACGGCAACCTCACCGTCTACAGCCCAGCTAACGATCCCCTGTGGACGACCAACGTCGCCAACCCCGGGGCAGGCTTCGCCGTTCTCAAAGACTCCGGCGACCTCGTCATCTACAACGACAAGAGCCAGTCTCTGTGGTCAAGCGGCACCTCTGTCCGCCACGACTACAACCGCGACGGCCGCAGCGATATAGCCACCTGGTACAACTACGGCGACGGCCACGATGAGCTCCTCTCCTTCACGACCACCTCAGACGGTAGGTTCAATCCACCGATCCACGGCTGGAACACTGCGGCCGGCAACTACTGGGTCGAGAACATGAAGCACACCACCGGTGACTTCAACGGCGACGGCATCGGAGATATCGCCGCCTTCTACGGCTACGGGGACGGCCGGATGAACCTGCGCACCTGGCTGGGCAAGGGGGACGGCACTTTCAACGCGCCGTTCGTCTCCTGGAGCGTGCCGGCCGGCCACTGGAGTTTCAACGCGATCCACGTCCAGTCCGGTGACTTCAACGGCGACGGACGCGACGACATCGCCACCTGGTACGACTACGGCAACGGCAGCGACAAGCTGTTCACCTTCACCGCCAACGTCAAGGGAGGCTTCAACTACCCCTTCTCCTCGTTCTACCGTGCCGACGGGTGGGAAGCGGCACGCATGAAGTTCGCCACCGGCGACTACAACGGCGACGGCCGCGACGACATCGGAGCCATGTACGGCTACGCCACCGGCGAGGTCAAGCTCGTCACCTTCACCACAAGGCCCGAAGGCGGCTTCAACGAGCCTATCCACGGCTGGAGTTCCCCTAGTGGCTGGACGTTTTCGCAGGTCAGCGTCCACTCCGGTGACTTCAACGGTGACGGTCGCGACGACATCGCCACCTGGTACGACTACGGCAACGGTGACGACGCGGTGATCAGCTTCAATCCCAGCGGCACCACCGGTGCATTCGGCAACCGCCAGGAAGTCTGGACCGGCGAAGCCGGACGCTTCTGGCGCGAGAACATGAAGATCGTCACCGGTGACTACAACGGCGACGGCTTCGACGACATCGGAGCCATGTACGGCTACGAAGACGGCCGCGTCAGGATGCTCACATGGACGGCCAAGACCGACCCCCTCCTACGCGGACACTTCAACGAACCTCTCCACAGCTGGGAGGGCTCAGCAGGTAGCTGGACCTTCAACAGCGTCCGGATGATCGAACGCTACAGCCCTGCCTGAGATCAGTCGTTCAATCCGGACCTGGAACGATGGGTCATCGAGCAGCGTTGAGGAGCAGAAGACAACGCTGCTGTGAGTGAGGAATGACGACAGGGCCTCTTGGTGCCGCGGGATTACACGTCTTCCCAGCGGGTCCAGGAGGCCCTGTCGTCACGTCAGACTGTGGTCACAGGTTTTTACGTTGCTGACCAAGCGAGAACGACATGGTCAGGGACTCGTACGACCGGCCGAGCTGAACGTCGCCCCGCCTCAGGCGGTGGTGATCACGACGCCGAGAGAACGGACCGGACACGGAAGCCAGCTCGGTGACGTCCGAGCGACTCCGGGCGGTACGCGCCGTGCGTACCGCCCGGTTGCTGCCGGTCAGGACCAGTGGTGGTAAGGGGATCGGTTTGTCTGGAGGTTGGCCGCAGCACGGTTTTTGAAGGGGGTGGCCGTGTTGCCCGTACCGGCATAGAAGTACGCACTGCTATGGGTTGTGGAGTTGGCGATCAGGTCGGGGCGTCCATCATGGTTGGCGTCGCCCACGCCCACGATGTCGCTGTACGTGCTCCAGCCGCTGCCGATTCTCGTGCGACTGTGGAAAGTACCGTCGCCCTTGCCCTGGTAGAGCCACAGGACACCGCCCTTGTCCCGGGCGACCAGGTCACCGGCGGAGGTACCCGCGATGTTGCCGGTGGCGGTCAGGAGATTGTAGGTCTGCCAGCCGCCGGTACCGATCTTCTGGCGGGTCGCGAAGGGCTTGGCACTGTTGCCGGTGCCCTTGTAGAGCCAGAGGGCTCCAGCCCTGTCGGTGCCGACAAGGTCGGGCGTGCCGTCACCGGTGAGGTCACCGCCGCCGGCGAGCCGGGCATAGGTCTGCCAACCTCCGCCGATCTGCGTGCGGGTTGCGAAACCTCCGCGGCCGTTGCCCTGATAGAGCCAGAGAACGCCGGAGGCGTCCTGGGCGACGAGGTCCGGGTGGGCGGAACCGGCGATGTTCCCTGTGGCCTCTATCTTGTCGTAGACCTGCCAGCCACCGCCGACCTTCGTCCGTACGGAGGTGAGCATCCTCTCGACCGGGTGGTCGTAGGTGCTCTCCAGCCACAGCGCGCCCGCCCCGTCCCGGATGAGTACGTCGGCGGCGCCGTTGTCGTCGAAGTCGTGCGGCTTCGACGTGCGGGTGACGGTGAAGGCGCCGGACTCCTTGAGCGTCGGGCCGATGCCGCTGAGCGGCATGGCCGTGATCTCCCACGTGTACTCGCCGTTATAGGCGCTGCGGTCGGGCCTCCAGGCTCCCGGGTCGCCGAGGTCCCCGTTCCAGTCGAAGACGGCGACGCCGTTCTGCGGCTGATAGGTGGACATCGAGACGGTCTTGCCGGTGCGGACGTGACGCAAGGTGGCGGAAAAGGCCACGTTCCAGCGGTTCAAGGACCACGTGAAGGTGGCCCCGCCGCCGTTCTTGTCCAGGTCGACCGAAGTGGGCACACCTGCCGGCTTCGTCAGGGCGACGGCTGTGGACTCGCCGGTGCTGGCGAGGAGCGTGGCGGCCGGCTTACCGGTGGCCTCGTCGAGTGCGATCCGGTAGACACCCTCGCCGTGTGCGACGGTGCCGCCGCTCACGAGTCGGCCGCCGTCGACTGTGGGTGTACCGCTCCGTCGGACGTGGTCGATCAGCTTGATCGTCGAGTCGTCCTTCAGGCTGCGGGCGGTGAGGGCCTGCAGGTGCGCCGCAGATGAGGGCCGGACAAGTTCGTTGCCGCCGGGATAGCTGTAAGTGACCCAGTCACCGACCAGCCCGATCTCCAGTGTCCAGGGCGCCGACGTCGTGCCGAGGTCGATGACCTTGCTCTCGTCGGTACCCCGCTCACGCACGACCACTTTCGTCTCCCACCCGTTGCTCGCCTCGAGGTAGGCGATATGGGTGTCCGAGACAGCGACGTTCCCGTCGCCCGTGCGGTATGTCTCGGTGATCTCGCCGGTGGTGAGGTCGACGAGGGCCCGGTAGGTCTGTGCGTCCTCCTCGGTGTACGTCGAGTAGGACACGATGGCGTGCCGGGCCGTGCCAGGCCGCACGGACACGTCCTCGGCATCGACGGGGAGGCCCTTTACTTCACGGAGGCCGTCCGCCGGTGAGTGCGCCCGCAGCGTAGCGCCGGCGTCCGACGTCATGGTGGTGAAGAGCGTCCTGCCGGCGGCACCCGCAAAAGTCACGCCAGGGACGAGAGGGGCGACCTCGACACTCCACGCCGTGGCCTCGCCGGTGGCAGCGTCCCGAAGCCGGACCGAGGAGCCTTGCGCGTCGCGGACGGCCAGCAAGTCCTCGGTGAGCGTGGCCGTCGGCGCCGGGTCCCACTGCATCGTGCGCGCCGCCCCACCGTCATACGGCGTCCAGCGGTACTCGGCCCCCTCACCGCGCGAAGCGCCGTCGTACGCGGAAAGGAAGCCGGTTGCGCCGGCACCGACGACATAGGAGCCGGCCGGCAGCTTCAGAGCTTCCGCCGCCGTGACCGAAGCCCCGACAGCCGCAGCAGAGTCCGCCAGGGCCGCGGGAGCCGCCAGCGCGCCGGCACCGAGGGTGATGGCAAGCACGGTGGCGACGGCGCCGCAGAGGTGGCGCCGGGTGGTGCGTACGTATGTCAAGGAAACCCCTTATGACAAGCGGAGCGGCATGCACCGATGCGTGCCGTCCGATCAGACTTCCGGCCAGGCGAAGAAGTTGTACGTATGCTCGACCTGAATGACTGTGGCCACAGGGGCGCTTCGCTCATCTTCAGGGAAGCCACCCACCTGACCTCTGACGAACCGCGCCGGCAAGTAGCCAGGTTGGGGCTGCGACAGAGCATGGGCCGAACCGGCTCCCGCTTCGACAATGCCGCCGCCGAGAGCTTCTTCGCACTACTCAAAGAGGAGATCGGCACCCGCCACTGGCCCGACCGGACCACTGCCCGCGCGGAGATCTTCGCCTTCATCGAGACCTTCTACAACCGCAGACGCCTCCGGAAGCAGTACTCCGATTCGCGATCGGACGGCGCGGTGCAGCCGGGCTGCCGCCGATGCCGCCCACCCCCGCGCTGCCGACACCTGACCACATCGATCCCCATCCCCAGACATCCCGCCGGAAACTCGCAGGTCAGAAGGCATGCAAGAACGCGCGGCAGCGCGCAGTGGCAACGGAGGCGACCTCGGCAACCCCTATCCGCTAGGCTGTCAGCGGTCAGTCGACCTTCAGGGCAGCTGCCCGGGAGAGTGTCCCTCCGGACCCACCCGGCAACGCTCCGAGGAGAGCCTGACCAGGGCGTTTGCCTCAACCGCCTCGGCAACCCCCCATTGGGGGTTTCCGGCACGGTTTTCGGCAAGCCCCCGCCTTCGTAGCTCAGGGGATAGAGCACCGCTCTCCTAAAGCGGGTGTCGCAGGTTCGAATCCTGCCGGGGGCACAGCCGGAAGGGCCAGGTCAGGGGGACATTCCCCCGGCGCTGGCCCTTCTGCGTGATCGTGGGCCGTGCCGCCCCTGTGCCGGAAGGCGGCGGGTTGCCGTCCTTCCGGGCCTGGCGTGCATCCGGAGCGTCGAGTCATCAGATGTGTGAGGTCGGCACGCCCCCTGGTGGTCAGTCGGTGGCGACGACGTCCTCGGGCGGCGGGGCCTTCGGTTCGACCGGGCTCTCGTAGTGCGAGAAGGTGATCGTCCCCGGCTCCTCGCCGCCCGTCGTGACGATTTTCAGCAGGTACGGGGGGCCCTCCGCGGCGATGTAGACGGTGGTCGTCTCGCCGTCGCTGCCGACCGGCTTCGCCAGCTTCAGTGCCTTCCGCCCCTCGACCGTGGTCGCCTCGCTCTTCGCCGAGTCGTCGTCCCAGCCGTTCTCCAACCCGGCGGGGGTTCTCTTCCCGCCGCAGAGCGCCAGTTCGTCCGGGGAGTCAGGGCCGTCGACGGGCGGCTTCGTCCAGCGGCCCCTGAGGTCGTCGAGCAGGGCTTCCAGGTCCTCCGGGCTCCGGTGTCGCTCCTGCATGCGCAGGAGCGGCTCGTCGCGGCGCAGGTACACGTCCGTGTCGTCGATCTTGATCAGTTCGACCGTGCCCGCCGTGCCGTAGGACATCGTGGCGGTGCAGTTCCCCCGGCTGTCGAGGGAGACGTGGCCCTTCATCGGCACCGCCAAGGAGAGCACGTCGGTGTGACGGGTCACGGACTTCGCCGACTCCGTCGCCTCGATCGCCCTCCCGAGGATCTCAGGTCTGGTCAGGTCGCCCAGGACCGGACCGCACGCGGTGGCGGAGAGGGTGACGGCCACGCAGATCAGGGTGGCGGCGGGGCGGCGGAGTGCGGCGGGCATGGTCGCAGTGTCTCCGTGGAGGATGAGCGAGGGAAGGGGTCTCCCGTAGGCCCCCGGCCCAACGCCCGTCAGTGACCGGCAGGAAAGGCCGTGAGCCGGCTTTCGGACAACAACTCGGGACCGACCCCCTCCTCCGTCACGGGGGAAGGCCCCTGGCGGGTATGGGGCGTTGGGGTGGGGGTAGCTTCGGGGGGTGATCGCGTCGTGAGTGCGTTGCCGTTCGTCGATGAGCATGCCGTTGTCGTCGATGCCGGAGCCGAGGAGTTGTGGCAGCGGCTGCTGGTGAGGGTGGAGCGGTCGCTCTCGCGGGAGAGCGGGGCTCGGTACGCGCGGCTCGTCCGGGCTGAGCCCCGCGGATCCGGTGGGGCCCGGCCGATTGCCGAGGGGTCGGAGTTTCCCGGGTTCCGGGTCGCCGCGGTCGTGCCCGGGCGGGAGCTGGCGCTCCGGGGCGGGCATCGGTTCTCCTCGTACAGCCTCGTATTCCGGATCGAGGAGCTGACCGAAGGGCGCTGCCGGCTGCGGGCCGAGACCCGGGCCGTTTTTCCCGGGGCCGCGGGGTGGGTCTACCGGCTCCTCGTCATCCGCAGCGGCGGGCACGCCCTCGGCATGCGGCGGATGCTCGCCGGTTATCGACAAGACACCCCCTAGGGCGTGTCCGTAAAGTTGGTGGCTCGTTGCTCTGTTCGTGGTGCGTCGACATGAACTGACGGATGAGTCGTGGGCGTTGATCGCTCCGTTG